>NZ_CP080544.1:1300000-1950000 GCF_019551435.1 Lysobacter soyae | reverse complement strand
CCACTCCCGTTGCAAAGGTAGGGGATGAGGTGTGATTAGGAGTGAAAAGCTAATCGAACCCGGAGATAGCTGGTTCTCCTCGAAAGCTATTTAGGTAGCGCCTCATATGTATCCTCTCGGGGGTAGAGCACTGTTATGGCTAGGGGGTCATCGCGACTTACCAAACCATGGCAAACTCCGAATACCGAGAAGGACTGTATGGGAGACACACGGCGGGTGCTAACGTCCGTCGTGAAAAGGGAAACAACCCAGACCCACAGCTAAGGTCCCAAATTATCGCTAAGTGGTAAACGATGTGGAAAGGCACAGACAGCCAGGAGGTTGGCTTAGAAGCAGCCATCCTTTAAAGAAAGCGTAATAGCTCACTGGTCGAGTCGGTCTGCGCGGAAGATTTAACGGGGCTAAGCGATAAACCGAAGCTTGGGGTGCATAACTTTGTTATGCGCGGTAGAGGAGCGTTCCGTACGCCAATGAAGGTGGATTGAGAAGTCTGCTGGAGGTATCGGAAGTGCGAATGCTGACATGAGTAACGATAATGCGGGTGAAAAGCCCGCACGCCGAAAGCCCAAGGTTTCCTTGCGCAACGTTAATCGGCGCAGGGTGAGTCGGCCCCTAAGGCGAGGCAGAAATGCGTAGTCGATGGGAAGCAGGTTAATATTCCTGCACCTCGCGTAAGTGCGATGGAGGGACGGAGAAGGTTAGGCAGGCCAGGCGTTGGTTGTCCTGGTGAGAGAGTTGAGGTGGTGATCTTAGGCAAATCCGGGATCGCAACATTGAGACTAAGGACGAGTCCAATTGGACAAAGCTGCTGATATCACGCTTCCAGGAAAAGCTCCTAAGCTTCAGCTTACGAAGACCGTACCGTAAACCGACACAGGTGGGTAGGATGAGAATTCTCAGGCGCTTGAGAGAACTTGGGTGAAGGAACTAGGCAAAATAGTACCGTAACTTCGGGAGAAGGTACGCCCTCCATGGTTAATAGCTGAGGAGGGCCGCAGATACCAGGCCGCTGCGACTGTTTATCAAAAACACAGCACTCTGCAAACACGAAAGTGGACGTATAGGGTGTGACGCCTGCCCGGTGCTGGAAGGTTAAATGATGGGGTTAGCGCAAGCGAAGCTCTTGATTGAAGCCCCAGTAAACGGCGGCCGTAACTATAACGGTCCTAAGGTAGCGAAATTCCTTGTCGGGTAAGTTCCGACCTGCACGAATGGCGTAACGACAGCGGCGCTGTCTCCACCCAAGACTCAGTGAAATTGAAATCGCTGTGAAGATGCAGCGTTCCCGTGGCAAGACGGAAAGACCCCGTGAACCTTTACTATAGCTTTACATTGAACGTTGAGTTCGTCTGTGTAGGATAGGTGGGAGGCTTTGAAGCAGAGGCGCTAGCCTTTGTGGAGCCAACCTTGAAATACCACCCTGATGTGCTTGACGTTCTAACCTAGGCCCGTGATCCGGGTCGGGGACCATGTATGGTGGGTAGTTTGACTGGGGCGGTCTCCTCCTAAAGAGTAACGGAGGAGCTCGAAGGTACGCTCAGCGCGGTCGGACATCGCGCACTGTGTGCAAAGGCATAAGCGTGCTTGACTGCAAGATCGACGGATCAAGCAGGTAGGAAACTAGGACTTAGTGATCCGGTGGTTCTGTATGGAAGGGCCATCGCTCAACGGATAAAAGGTACTCCGGGGATAACAGGCTGATTCCACCCAAGAGTTCATATCGACGGTGGAGTTTGGCACCTCGATGTCGGCTCATCACATCCTGGGGCTGTAGTCGGTCCCAAGGGTATGGCTGTTCGCCATTTAAAGTGGTACGCGAGCTGGGTTCAGAACGTCGTGAGACAGTTCGGTCCCTATCTGCCATGGGCGTTGGAAATTTGAGAGGGGCTGCTCCTAGTACGAGAGGACCGGAGTGGACGAACCTCTGGTGTTCCGGTTGTCACGCCAGTGGCACTGCCGGGTAGCTATGTTCGGAAGCGATAACCGCTGAAAGCATCTAAGCGGGAAGCGCGCCTCAAGATGAGATTTCCCGGGGCATAAGCCCCCTAAAGGCACCATCAAGACTAGGTGGTTGATAGGCAGGGTGTGTAAGCGCAGTAATGTGTTGAGCTAACCTGTACTAATGAGCCGTGCGGCTTGATCATATAACCTCAAGTGGCCTTGAGCTCGATTGACACGTATCAGTGTCTCGGCTTTACGCCTCGCTACATTCCAAATTATGCAAGACTTTTGTCGGGCCTTAGGGTCAGACCAATGTCTTCACCGTTTTCCTGGTGAAATTAGCGCTGTGGAACCACCCGATCCCATTCCGAACTCGGAAGTGAAACGCAGCTGCGCCGATGGTAGTGTGCAGTTGAGCATGTGAGAGTAGGTCATCGCCAGGTTTTTATACCGGAACACGCCCCGATCATTGATCGGGGCGTTTTCTTTTGTCTGAAATTTGTCCAAGCGATGCCACGCAGTTCGCGTCTAGCGTCGTTCACGGCCCTTTTTTTGTATCTTTCCGCATTCAAATCGGGATAATCGTCACCTTTCGTGTTTGAGTAGCCGGTCCATGCACATGACGACCACCGAAGTGTTTTTGATCGCCATTGCGATCATTTTTTCCGTGCCGTATTTGGTTTGGCGGATTTTCAAGACCGACTATTACGCGCCGCTCGTGGTCGTGCAAATCATGATGGGGATCGTCTTGGGACCCGGCGTATTGGGCAAGTATTTCCCGGCGTATTTCGACTTTGTTTTCAATAAAGAAGTGGTGCAGTCACTGAGCGGCATTGCTTGGTGGGGTGTGATGATTTTCGTTTGCGTCGCCGGCGTTGAGTTGGATCTCAAGCGGACTTGGCAGAACCGCAAGGAGAGCGGACTTACAGCCGGTCTTGCTTTGGGTGTTCCGTTGGTGCTCGGCGGGATCGTCGCTGCGGCGATGTTGAATTACCCGGGATGGATCGGCGCGAAAGGTCAGAACTGGCAGTTTGTGGTCGGCATGGGCATGTCATGTGCGGTCACCGCGCTGCCGATTCTCATTCTGTTGATGGAAAAACTCGAGATGTTGCGTACGCCGATGGGTCAGCGCATCCTTCGCTACGCCAGCTTGGACGACATTGCGATTTGGGGCGTCTTGGCCATTGTGATGATGGATTGGATCCGGATTGGTCGGCAGGCGGCGTTTTTGCTGCTTTTCGTGGTTGCTACCTGGGGTTTCAGGCGCTTGATGCAAGCACTGGACGAACGCGATCGTTGGTACATCGCCGTGATTTGGTTGGCGATCGTCGCTTTTGGCGCGGATTGGTCCGGACTTCACTATATGGTCGGCGCTTTCCTTGCGGGTGTGGTGATGGATGCCCATTGGTTCTCGGAAGAAAAGTTGGACAACCTGCGTCGTGATCTCCTGCTGGTGATGATGCCGGTGTATTTCTTGAGCACTGGCTTGAAGACCAATTTCGACGTCGGGGGATTGGCAGTGTTCTTGGTCGCCGCCGTGCTCTTGGTGGTATCCGTCGTCGGCAAGTTGGCGGGCGTGCACCTGGCCGGTCGCATCTTGAAGTGGGGCAGAGGTGAAGCCAGCTTTATCGGCTGGTTGCTGCAGACCAAAGCGCTGATCATGATCATTTTCGTCAACGTCTTGTTGGACAAAGAAATCATCAGCAACACCACGTTCACCGCGCTGCTTTTAATGGCTGTTGGCAGCACGATGCTGAGTATTCCGCGCGTTTCGCCGATGTTGAAGCGGGACCCGGAGTTGGTGCAAAGAGACGTCTAAAGACCGCCATTCAGCTGGGTTGGGCGAAAATAGGCGCATGATTCAACGCCTCATTCTCGTCGCCTTCTTTGCGCTCGCGTGGAGCGCACCTGCGGGTGCGCGAACGGTCTATCGCTGCGTGAAGAACAGTACCGTCAGTCTGTCGACGGCGCCCGAGCCCGGTTCGAAGTGCGAAAAAAAGATCATCAAGGATGATGCCGCGAGTGTCCCCAATCTTTGGGGGAACCTCGGTGCGATCAAAGGCACGCTCTACGAAGGGACGTTGAACGGCAAAACCGTCTACACCACGCGGAAACTACCGGGTTTCGAGCCGGTGCTGAAATTCTTCGTTGACACCCCCAAAGATTCGCCGGCTCACGTCGGTTTGGGCAAGGTGAGCAAGCCGCGATTGGACATGTATGCGTCCGAATTCAAGGCAGCGGCGAAAACGCACAAAGTCGATGACGCATTCCTGCGCGCCATCGCGCATGCGGAGAGCGGATTCAATGCCAGCGCCACGTCGCCCAAAGGCGCGCAGGGGCTGATGCAATTGATGCCCGGCACCGCGCGCGAGCTCGGAGTGGCCAATCCCTATGCGAGCAAGGATGCAATCAATGGCGGCGCGAAAATGTTGAAGCAGCTGCTGGCGCGCTACAAAGGCGACTACAGCAAGGCCGCTGCCGCCTATAACGCCGGGGCCGGTGCGGTGGCGAAATTCGGCGGCATCCCGCCCTACCGGGAGACAGTTTCGTACGTCGAAAAAGTCTCTGCATTGCATGCGAGCTATCGAAAAGCGATGAAACTCCCCCCATTGAAACCCGTACTCACGGCCGCCCAATGAATCCCATCAAGCTCATCGGTTTCGACGCAGACGACACATTGTGGAAAAGCGAGGATTATTTCCGCGAGGCGGAAGCCACATTTTTGGAGATCGTCGGTCGATACGAGGATGTCAGCGCGTCGGCCGAGTCTTTGTATGCCCTCCAGTCCCGCAACATTGCCTTGTTCGGCTACGGCGTGAAGGGGATGGCACTGTCGATGATTGAAGCCGCGATCGAATTCACGGACGCGCGAATCTCGGCGAAAGACATCCATCGAATTGTCGAGATTGGCAAAGCGATGCTCGATCATCCGGTCGAGTTGTTACCTGGGGTCGCGGAAGCGGTGCGCGAAATCGCTACGCAGTACCCGTTGGTCTTGATCACAAAGGGCGATTTGTTTCATCAGGAACGCAAAGTCGAGGCTTCGGGATTGGCCGACATTTTTCAGCGCATTGAAATCGTCAGCGAGAAGAACGAGGCGGCCTACCGTCGTTTGTTCAAGGAGTTTGACGTCGACGCTTCCGAGTTTTTGATGGTCGGCAATTCGTTGCGCTCCGATATCGCGCCGGTCGTGGCACTGGGCGGCTTTGGCATCCATGTGCCGTATCACGTGACCTGGGTGCACGAACAGGCCGAAATCCATGCAGGCGCCGAGCGCTGGCGAACGGCCGCATCGGCGCAAGATATTGTCCGCACGCTCGCGGAGTTGGCGGGTTCTCCTACGCACTGAAGTGCCGTCGCCTGACCGACAAGAATGAAGGTGCCAATTAGGCTGTTCCACAACGTGATTTGAAGTGGAATTCGCGGTGGGGCGATGGACAGCGGCGGCAATCGGAATGGCGGCACTGTTCGTCCATGTCGTGTCCGCGCAGGCGGGAGAGGTCCGGCGATGCCGTCTGTCAGATGGGCGTATCCAGTATTCGGACGGCCCTTGCCCGAACGGGAGCCGTGAGGTGTGGGTGCGCGACGCGGGCCCGGCAAGGGTGCCGTTGTCGGAAGTCGGACGCGCAAGCTTGGAAGATACGCGGCAATGGCAACGGCAAAATCGCGCCGAGGTGTCCAGTTGGGTCAGTCGGCAGCAAGCCGTAAGCCGGGCAGGCAGCCGTGGTGCGGTGCCAGTCGACCGCTGCGCGCAAGCACGATCGCGACGCGATCGCATACGCGACCGCGAATTCAAGACGATGACGTTTGATCGGGCTGTCGAACTCGACAACCAGGTGCGCGAGCAGTGCCGATGAAAGCTCCGGTTCAAGGTCCGGATGCTAGATTCGTCATCAGCTACGTCTTGTATAGGGATCCCGAACCGCCATGCTTCCCCCGAATCGCGTCCTTCCGATGCTTTTGGGCCTCGCGCTTTTTGCCGGCGTCGGGACCACCGCCAAAGCCGGTGGCGACCTCGACTGCAAGCTGCGATTCGAGCTCAGCGGGTGGTCGGCGTTTTACAAGACGGCGGATGGCACGGGCATGGTGACCTGCAGCAACGGCGCGCGCATGCCGGTCAAGATCACTTCGCGGGGCGGTGGGCTGACTTTCGGAAGCTCCAGCATTGAAGACGGGCGTGGCGAGTTCAGCGGTATTTTCCAGATCGAAGATGTTCTCGGCGCGTATGCGGCCGCCGAAGCACACGTGGGCGCCATGAAGTCACGGCAAGTCCAGGTGGTGACCAAGGGGTCAGTGTCGCTGGCACTGGTCGGCAAAGGGTCCGGTTGGGACATCGGGGTCTCCTTGGCGCGCTTTACGCTCGAGCCCGCGAATGCCGGGACTTGGTCGAACGACGAGGCCGACGGTGAATCGCCGCGACCCAAGAAAACACTCAAAGAAAGAAACGCCGAGCGGCGGCGTTAAACATTTCTCCAAGTCTCTGCCGTTGGCGCAAAGCCACGCGTTTCCATGTCCAGAGCCGCATGCAATCGCGCATTGTCGGCAATCAAATCCACCTCCAGTCGCGACACCGCGCCCCGGAACCGTTTCGACACGGCGCCCAAGAATTGCATCATCGGCAAAGGTGCGGGCACAAAGAGGGTGTGCCTCGGCATTGAACGGTACACGCGCCGGAACATTTCGCGCACCGTCAACCGCTCACCGCCGCCGATCTCGATGGTCTCGTCCAGTGCCGTCGGCAGCAGTGCGGCGCGTAACGCGGCCGTGGCCACATCTTGCGCATGCACCGGTTGTCGCAGCCCGTCGGACTGCGGGGCAATGAATACCTTGCGGCGCAGTGACGCGCGAACGACGCTACTCAAGTTTTGATCAAGACCGAGGCCGTAGATCATCGTCGGTCGCAGGATCAAACACGGGATTTGCCATCGCGCGCAAGCGGCGCGCAATGACTGTTCCCCGCTGAGCAAACGCTGAGCAATGTCACGGTCTTCTTCGAAGCGTGCGGACTGCTTGCTCACCGCGCTCATTGAGCTGGTGGCAATGACCCGCCGTGCCGGCCGTTCGGTTTGCGAGGCCAGCCACGCGGCAAGTTTCTCCATGGGTCCGAAACTCAGAATCGCGTCGAATCCTTCCGGCGGCGTCGGCACCGCAATGCCGGGCAGCCGACCCGTCACCCAACGGAGGTTGGGGGCATCCGTGCCCGCTTCTTGTGCGATCGCCACCACCGCATCGCCGCGAGCGGCAAGCAGCGGCAATACTGCAGCGCCCAACTGGCTGCGGGTGCCGGTCAGCAAAAACGTGCGCGGTGGGTATTGAAGAATCATGTCGCGGAACATTCTAGCGATGGCATCATGGTGCGCATGCAAAACCGCACACTACGCACGATCTCCGTCGCGCCGATGATCGATTGGACCGACACCCACTGCCGGACGTTTCACCGGATATGTGCGCCGGATGCGTTGCTGTATACCGAAATGATCCATGCCAATGCGGTACTCAAAGGGGATCGCGCCAAGCTGTTGGAAAAATGCCGGACGCAACATCCGCTGGCGATTCAACTGGGTGGTTCGGATCCGGATGCACTGGCTCGTGCGGCTGCCGTCTGCGCTGAATCCGGATTCGACGAAGTCAATTTGAATTGCGGGTGTCCGTCGGATCGGGTGCAAGCCGGGCGTTTCGGCGCCTGTTTGATGAAGGAGCCCGCACATGTGGCGGACATCGCGGCGGCCATGCGTGCTGCCGTGCCGGATACGGTGCCGGTCACGGTCAAGTGTCGGTTGGGTGTGGATGACGACAACGACTTCGAGAAGTTTCTCGGTTTCATCGATACCGTCGCCTCGGCAGGTTGCACGTCGTTCGTCGTGCATGCGCGGAACGCCTGGTTGAAAGGCCTCTCGCCAAAAGAAAATCGCGAGATCCCGCCGCTGAAATACGATTGGGCTTACCGGCTCAAGACGCTTCGGCCGGCGCTGCGGGTGGTCTTGAACGGGGGCATCGCGACCCTTGACGACGTCCGATCCCACTTGGAGCAGGTGGACGGTGTCATGCTCGGGCGCGCCGCCTATCACACGCCTTATGTGTTGCACGGCATTGATGCGGCACTGGCCGGCCGTCCGATGCGGTCGCGCGCGGCTTTGGTCGAAGCCTATCGACCTTACGTGGAATCCAAGCTTGACGCCGGTGTCCCGTTGTCCGCCATGACCAGGCACATCCTCGGCATTTTTCAGGGCGAGCCCGGCGGGCGAAAATTTCGTCAGTTGTTGTCGGAAGGCGCCCATCAAAAAGGTGCCGATTGGCGCCTGGTCGACCGCGCGCTGAATGCGCAAGCTGAAACGGTCGGTTTTGTATAGAATTCGTTAAGAAAATTAAGGGTCAATTCACTGCTGAGCGCCCATAGTGGACGCCATCAATCGCAGACGACAGACTGATGCACACCTACCGCCGTCCCTTCGCCCTGTTTCTGGTCACCGCAATCGCGGCGGGTAGTGCGTGGGCGCAGCATATGGGCGAGGGTCGCGGGCTCGGTCAGATGCAAGGCCGCCCTTCCGGCGCGTTGCCGCAGCCGCAAAGCAATGGCAACTTCGTCAATCCGCCACGTATGCAGGCCAGCAGTCCGATGATGCGCAGCCGCGGCGATCGGGCGGGAAAGGTTGCCTGCATGCAGCGCATCAGCATTCCGCCGCAATCCGCGGTGCTGCGTGTCGAGCAAATCGAGTTTGATGGCGGCGCCCAGTGCCGCGTCAAAATCATGCGCAGTAATGGTCTGGTTCAGGTGCTTTCGGCCCAAGTTGAACGTTGATTCAGTTGGGACCCCGATTTACACACCATCACAACATCCTGAATGGCACCCTTGGTCAGGCCTAATGCCTGATGACAAGGAAAATCCATGCGTATCCTGCTGGTTGAAGACGAAGCCCCGTTGCGGGAAACCCTTGCCGCGCGCTTGAAGCGTGAGGGTTACGCCGTTGATGCGGCCCAAGATGGTGAAGAAGGGCTGTACATGGGCAAGGAAGTGCCCTTTGACGTCGCCATCATCGACTTGGGCCTGCCCAAGATGTCCGGGATGGAACTGATTCAAAACCTGCGCGCCGAAGGCAAGCAATTTCCAATCTTGATCTTGACCGCGCGCGCCAGCTGGCAGGACAAGGTCGATGGTCTGAAGCAAGGCGCCGACGACTACCTGGTCAAGCCTTTCCACGTCGAAGAATTGCTGGCGCGCTTGAACGCCTTGGTGCGTCGTGCCGCCGGTTGGAGCAAGCCTTCGCTTGAATGTGGTCCGGTCATGCTCGATCTCGCCGCGCAAACGGTGGCGGTGAACGGTCAAAACATCGACCTCACCAGTTACGAATACAAAGTGCTCGAGTACTTGATGATGCACGCGGGTGAGTTGGTTTCTAAAGCCGATCTGACCGAGCACATTTATCAACAAGACTTCGACCGTGATTCGAATGTGCTTGAGGTGTTTATCGGTCGCTTGCGTAAGAAGCTCGATCCCGATGGCAGCTTGAAGCCGATCGAAACGGTTCGCGGCCGCGGCTATCGCTTCGCCATTCCGCGCAACGCCGAAACCTGATCGCGGGCGGGGACGCACTGCGGAGACCGACCTTGGACTTCGGCAAATGGCAGACCCGTTCGCTGTCCCGGCGGCAATTGATCGCCGCCGCATTCGGCTTGCTCGCGTTTCTCGCCTTTGTCGGTTACGCACTGGACCGTGCGTTTGAGCAGGCGGCCGAACAAAGCGTCAAAAGCCGTATGCAGGGCTATGCCATCGCTTACGCGGCCGGGATTGACGTTGACGTCACCGGCGCTTTATTGCCCCCCGCGTTGGCGCCGGACCGTCGCTTGGAAATGCCGGGCAGCGGGTTATATGTACAAATCGTCCAGCCGGGCGGCACGTGGAGTTCGATTTCCGCAATGCGGGTGAACTTGCCGCAAGGCAAGTTGCTGCCGCTGCAGGAAGAGGTGTTTGACGGTCCTTTGCGCATCACAGCCGATGGTGATGTGTTGGGTACGCAGGTCTATCGCTACGGCCGCAGCTTCGCCATGGAATATGGCAACGGCCAGCAAGCCCGGTACACCGTGTACGTGATCGAAGACACGCGACCATTCCGTGCGCTCATGAATGTCTTCCGACAATACATGTGGCGCTATTTGTTGTTGGCGGGACTTGTCTTGATCCTGCTGCAGATGTTGACCCTGCGTTGGAGCCTGCAACCCTTGCGGCGTGTGGTGGCAGAGTTGTCGAACGTGCGGCAAGGTCGCGCACGCCAAATGACCGGCGCCCATCCGCGTGAACTCGCGCCGCTCGTGGGCAGCATCAACGAATTGATTGAAAGCGAACGCAACAATTTGCAACGCCAGCGCAATGTCATGTCGGATTTGGCGCACAGCCTGAAAACACCTCTGGCGGTGATGCGCACGCAGTTGGAAGCCAATGATGATGAAGCCGCCTTGCGCGCGGGCTTCAACACACAGTTGAATCGCATGAATGACATCGTCGGCTATCAGCTCGGCCGGGCGCGTTCCGGCGGACATTCGCTGTACGCTGCGCCGATCGAAATCATGCGCTACGCCGAGGAGATCTCGCGCGGATTGGAAAAGGTCTATGCGCAAAAAGGCATCTTCTGCGAATTCGACGTGGACGAAAACGCGCGGTTCTACGGCGAGCCGGGTGATCTGCAGGAGTTGCTCGGCAACTTGCTTGAGAATGCCTTCAAGTGGGCCGAATCACGCGTCTTGCTGACCGTCGCCGGCATGGCCTCATCCAATGGCCTGCGGCCAGGTGTCCTGATTGCGGTGGAGGATGACGGTCCCGGAATCGAACAAGAGAAAATCCACCTTGTACTTCAGCGCGGCGTACGCGGCGACGAGCGGGTGCAGGGCCATGGCATCGGCTTGTCGATTGTGCAAGACATCATTCACAACTATGCCGGCCTGTTGAATGTGGGCCGTTCTCAAGAGTTGGGTGGTGCGCGCTTTGAAGCCAGAATTCCGCCGGAGGGCGAAGACTCAGCGAAACATGCCCGGTAGAAAACTCTGTGCGCGCGAAGCAGGGCGTGCAGTGGTGCGGGCAGGGCGGCGGGTGCGCGAATCCGTGCTTGTGCTGCGCGGTGCAGTTTGGCGTTCGCTACTGTCTTGCGACTCGTCCGCCGGATTACCGTTGTTTTGCACTTCACCTTGCGTATTCGTCGGCACCGCTTGCGCGGGCATCGCAAACGCGAACGCCGGAGCAATGGCCAAAACAAAGAGTGCGACAATTCGACGCATGGGTCAGTCGGCTGCACAAGGAACACCGAATATACATGGAATCCGGACGGCCGTGGGTGTCGGGACATGAATGGGGCGAACGAATCACGGGCCCTCTCCGCCGAGGACATCCTCGTCAAGCTGCAGCCGCATGCAAGCGAGGCGATCCACCGTCTGCGCGTCTTGGAAGAGACCGATTCGACGAATGCGCGGCTTTTGGCCGAGGCGCCGCGGTCGGGTTTCGACGTGTTGTTTGCCGAAACGCAAACCGCGGGACGGGGTCGGCGCGGACGCAGTTGGCACTCCCCCAAAGGCGCACATCTATATATGTCTTTGGGATACGTCTACGCCGGCAATCTGTCGCAGTTGCCTCCCTTGGCATTGGCGGTCGGTCTTGCCTGCGCCCAAGCCGTGACAGAGTTGACGGCGTTGCCGGTCCGGCTCAAATGGCCGAACGATCTGTATTTGGACGGGCGCAAACTGGGCGGCATATTGATCGAGACGCAACCGCTTGGGAATGGCCAAGTCCATGTTGTCGTCGGGATCGGACTCAACGTCCGCATGCCGGCAGAAGCCGCGGCAATGATCGATCAGCCTTGGAGTGATCTGCAGTCCGCGGCAACGATCGTCGACCGCAACAGGTTGGCGGCGCAGATACTGGATTCACTCGTGACCACCCTTTACAAATTCGCGTCCGACGGCTTTGCGGCATTCAGGGCCGACTTTGAACGCCATGATCTGTTGTTGAACAGGGAGGTCGACATCCACGATGCTAGCGGTGTTCAGCGCGCACGCGCACGCGGTGTCGATGCCAACGGTGCGTTACTGGTCGAGATGGCCGGCGACGGCGTGTTGCGCCCACTGCATGCAGGCGAAGTGAGCATCAGATTGTGACTGATTTTCTTTTCGATCTTGGTAATACCCGTTTGAAATGGGCAACGGCCGATGCACCGGGTGATGCGCGTGCCGTGGCGCATTCGGGTGAAGAAATCTCGCTGCCACCGGAAGTCAGTGGCGATGCGGCCTGGGTGGCCTGCGTGGCGCCGGAATCGCTTAAGGTGACGCTCCTCGACCAGCTGTCACGCCGTTTTTCGCGTGTGCACTGCGCGCAGGTGAGGCGACAACAGGCTTGCTTGGCAATTGCCTACCCGGATCCCCGTCAGATGGGTGTGGATCGATTTCTCTCCCTGCTGGCCTGCGTGCCCGTCAGCGAGCCTTCCTTGGTGGTTAGTGTCGGCACCGCGTTGACCATCGATGGCTTGATGCCCGATGGCCAACATGTGGGCGGTCTGATCGCGCCTTCGCCCGACTTGATGCGCTCAGCCTTGCGCGGCGTATCGTCGCGTTTGCCGTCCGACGGCGGGGCGGTTTTTGACTTTGCCGACAACACGCTCGATGCCTTGGCCAGTGGATGCGCGCACGCCGCCACCAGCTTGATTGAAAGTCGTTGGCGCGCACTCGAGGCGCAGTCCGACACAAAGGCGCAGTGCATTCTGCATGGCGGTGGTGCGTCTGCCCTTCATGGATTTTTGCCGCGGGCAATCCTTCAAACCAATCTTGTGTTGCGCGGACTCGGTGTTTGGCGCAAGTCGGCATCGACACCTAGAATGTCTGCATGATTGCGCGCCCGGTTTTGGTTTTTCTCATTGTCCTGAATTTGGGTGCCGCCCTTTGGTGGGCGTTGCACACGGCGCGCGCGCCAGCACCGGCACGAGCGGACGCGTTGCCGCCGCTGGAGATTGCGAAAGACGTCGGCAACGCACCCGCCGTCGTCCCGGACAATGTCGCCGTGACGCCGCAAACGTCGGCTGCCGGCCTCGCCGATGCACGTTGTGTCTTGCTTGGTGCTTATGGCGAAGCGCGGGATGTGCAGCGAGCGCTGACGGCGCTTCGAGGCATTGGCCTGCAAGCCGACGCGGTTACGCGCCTGAACTCGCCGCGCGGATTCAATGTGTTGATTCCGCCTTTGTCGTCGCCTGAGGCCGCAGCCGACGTGCAAGCCAAGCTGCGCGCAGCCGGATTCCAGGATCAATTTCTGATCCGCCAAGGTGCACAGAGCAATGGCATCGCGTTGGGACGCTTCGGCACCGAGGCGGCCGCGCGCGCTTTGCTGGCGCGATTGAAGGCGGCAGGGTTTCAGGCCCAGTTGTCGCCCGTGGGTGCCAGCACCACCGAGTTGTGGATTCGCGCACTGCACGGTGGGGAACAAGACGAAACGTCGCTACGCAAGCTGGCGTCTGCGCCCCAAGCCAAATCGATTGCCTGCGATCAATAGCCGCCGATCGGGGTTTTCGGACGCGTGAATTGATAGAATAGCGTTCGCGCCGCTTTAGCTCAGTCGGTAGAGCAACTGATTTGTAATCAGTAGGTCGTCCGTTCGATTCGGACAAGCGGCACCAACCCATGACCGGTCACGGCCTGGAGTGTCACTTGAATCGAAAAATTCCGTCCGTCGTCATTTACGGCGTTCCCACTGATATCGGCTGCGCACATCGCGGCGCGTCCATGGGCCCGGAAGCCTTGCGTGTTGCAGGCATTGTCGAAAAGATCGCGCGTCGCGGCATCACCGTGGAAGATGCCGGCAATTTGACCGGTCCGCACAACCCCCTGCAAGGGCCGGTCGACGGCTACCGTCATTTGCAAGAAGTCACGGCTTGGAATCGGGCCGCGTTCGATAAGAGCACCGAAATTTTGGCGGATGGCAAATTGCCGATCATGTTGGGCGGTGACCATTGCCTCGGGATCGGCGCGATCGCCGCGGTGGCAGACCATTGTCGTGCGCAAGGCAAGAAACTCCGCGTGTTTTGGCTGGATGCCCACGCCGATTTCAATACCAGCGAGGCATCGCCCTCGGGCAATATCCACGGCATGCCAGTGGCGGTGCTGTGTGGCCTCGGTCCTGATGCCTTGGTCAACATGGGCAAGACCGCACCGGCACTGACGCCCGATCAGGTTCGCCAAATCGGCATCCGCTCCGTGGACCGTGCCGAGAAGCAGTTGGTCAAGCAACACGATCTCGATATTTACGACATGCGTTACATCGATGAAATCGGCATGCGCCGTGTCATGGATGAAGCCTTGGAAGGTATCGACGACGACACACATATCCATGTGAGTTTCGATGTGGACATGCTCGACCCGTCGATCGCGCCCGGCACCGGCACGCGTGTGCCCGGTGGTGTGAATTATCGCGAAGCGCAGCTGATGTTTGAAATGTTGGCCGATACCGGTCGCGTGGGTTCGGTCGACATCGTCGAAGTGAATCCCGCGTTGGACAAGCGCAATGCCACGGCTCGCTTGGCGGTGGCGTTGATGGAAAGCCTGTTCGGTAAATCAACGTTGGTTCGTGAATGAAGTCCTAATGCGCAACTGAACGACGCACAAATTCTGGCCGCCCATCCACAAGGGATTCACGGCCGCGAACGTTTCATGGATCGCGTACGGGGTGCAGCTTGCACGCCGTCCTTCCCCCACAAAGGAGACTCCACATGAAGAAGCGTTTTGTAGTGCTGTTGATGATGACCTTGTTCTCGATCGGTCTGAGCGCATGCAACACCGTCGCCGGCGCCGGCAAGGATGTGCAAAAGGTCGGTGAAAAGGTTGAAGACAAGGCTGTCGACTGCAAGGACGGTCGCTGCTGATTCGCTTCAACACCGTGACAAAAAGAAGCCGGCGCATGCCGGCTTCTTTCGTTCGGGGGTTCCATCGCGTGATCAGCGCGGCGGATCGGGAACAAAGCCCGGGAAGGGTTGCGGCGCCTGATGGTTCACCGTGCCGCGCCGCGGCAGAATGCCAAGCGCGACCAGCCTTGATCGATTGTCATAGCGGATCGCAACGACCTCGTCCGGCCTTGTCGACGCGCGTTCGAAGCGGGTCCGGCTGACGGCGGAATAGCGCGTCTCTCCGTGCCCGGTGCCGATGCGCTGCACAGCGGCATCACTGGTGGATTTCGACATCTCCATTTGGGGCGCGGGCGGGGCCGCACGGGACTCAGCCATCGCGGGTGCGTGGATGCGAACAGGCGGCACATACTTTTCGGTAAACACAGCTGCACCGATCACCCCGACGTTGTCGGGACGCCCGGTGCGCCCCGCGTAGCTGTCCGGCACCGAGGTGAAATAGAACTGCGCGCTGTGCTGCATCGATTTTCGCCAGCCGTCGATTTCGGCGGTTTGGTAAGGCTCGAGCACATAGCCCGATTGGCCGTAATTGGCACGATCACCCGTGATCAGATTGACGCCGTCGACAGAGAGCACCACCAGGACGCGGCGATCGCTGCGATTGACGAGCTGGACGTTGTAAATATGGCCCGGTGTGCCTTGCACCCAGGTATCGCCGCGGTGCCGGTACTCAGGCAGGGTGCCTTGTCCGCTGCGGTCCACGATGTTGATGTCGACCAAATTGCCGGCGGTGGCCGACCCGCAGGCGAGAAGGGCAGCGAGGCCAAGGGCGAGCGGGGATCGGAAATGCGCGATGGACATGGATTTTCTCCGTGGGTTTTCTAGTGCAACGCGCCAACCGGGAAAACGGGGTCAAGCTAAAATGCCTGTTCATCCAGTCCGTTTCATTTCACATGTCTGACAAAGCCCTCCGGGTACTGACCGGAATCACCACCTCAGGCACACCCCACCTCGGCAACTATGCCGGTGCCATACGACCCGCGATTGCGGCGTCACGCATGCCCGGCGTGGAAAGTTTCTACTTTCTGGCCGATTACCATGCCTTGATCAAGGTCCAGGATCCGGCGCGTGTCCAGCGCAGCACCTTGGAAATTGCGGCGACCTGGCTTGCCTGCGGCTTGGATCCGGCGGCGGTCTGGTTCTATCGGCAAAGTGATGTGCCGGAAATCGCCGAACTGAACTGGTTGCTCACCTGTGTGGCCGGCAAAGGCATCTTGAATCGCGCGCACGCGTACAAGGCCGCGGTGGATAAGAACGCCAGTGAAGGCGTGGATGAGGATGCGGGCATCAGCGCCGGCTTGTTCATGTATCCGGTCCTGATGGCCGCCGACATTTTGCTGTTCAACGCGAACAAGGTGCCGGTGGGTCGCGACCAGGTCCAGCACATCGAAATGGCGCGTGATTTCGCCCAGCGCTTCAATCATTTGTACGGCGAACATTTCGTCTTGCCCGAGGCGGCCATCGAAGACAGCGTGGCCACGTTGCCCGGATTGGACGGGCGGAAAATGTCGAAGAGCTACGACAACACGATCCCGTTGTTCGTGCCCAAGTCGGAGTTGAAAAAACTGATCGCCGGCATCGTCACCGATTCGCGTCTGCCGGGTGAAGCGAAAGACACCGAAGGCTCGGCGTTAATGGATATCTTCCGCGCCTTCGCCAATGCCGAAGAAAGCGCCGCGATGGCGGAAGCGTTCAAGCAAGGCATCGGCTGGGGCGACGCGAAAACCAAACTCGTCGAGCAAATTGATCGCGAAGTGGCGCCGATGCGGGAGCGTTATGAGGCACTGATGGCCAAACCGCAGGACATCGAGGCATTGTTGCGTGATGGCGCTGCGCGCATGCGTGCGCAATACGCCACGCCGTTCATGGGGGCTTTGCGTGAGGCTGTCGGCCTGCGTGATCTGTCTCGAGCCACCGTCGAAAAAGCGGCCGCGACGGTCAAGCAAGACGTGCTGCCGGTATTCAAGCAATACCGTGAAGCCGACGGCAGCTTCAAATTCAAGTTGACCGACGGCGATCGGGTGTTGCTGCAAAGCGCGAGCTTCGACTCGCCGAAGGCTTGCGCCGAATGCATTGCCGCATTGAAGACGTCGCAGCATGTGTCAGATACGACGCTGCTGGCCGAGGGTGCCGATGTTGAAAGCGCCGATGCCGCCCTGCAACGATTGGTTGCCGCGGAATTGGCGCGCAAAGAGGCGAAGTCGTGAATCCGGCACAATTTCCGCTGCTAGCGCTGGTGCTGTTTGCCCCTTGGTTCGCCATTGTCGGCACCTTGTTCTGGAAATTTCCGAGGCAGCCGCGCAACGCGCGTCGGCGCGGTTTCGACGCGGCCGCTTTGGTGTTGGCGGCGGTGGTTTTCGTGGTGGCGACGTGGTGGGCATTCCATCATGCCGACGGCACGCACAACTTATGGAAGCAGGTGTTCGCCACCAGCGTCGGTTACGGCAGTTTTCTCGCCGTGATGGCGGTGGCGTTCGGCATTCGCCGCCGCTGGCTCAAAAGAACCTGACAAAAAACGGCGCGTCATCGCTGACGCGCCGGAGGTCTGTTCGCGCGCCACTCAGTTCGGACGCGCCAAATCGTCCAGTAAGGCTTTCAAGAAGCGAGCCGCTTCGCCGCCAGTGCAGGCGCGATGATCGAAGGTCAGCGAAATGGGCATGCGGCGGTGCACTTCAATGCCGCCCATCACCGCCACCACGTCATGGCACAACTTTCCGGCGCCGATGATGGCTACGCAAGGCGGCACAACGACCGGTGTCGCATAGCGACCGGCGAACATGCCGAAGTTGGAGAGCGAGATGGTGTATCCGGACAATTCGGTTGACGGAATCGAGCGATCCTCGACTTGTGTGCGAAGGCGTTTGATCGCGGCGCGAACACCGTGCGCGTCGAGCATGTCGGCGTTGCGCAGCGCCGGCACAAACAAGCCGTCGTCGGTGTCGACGGCGATGCCGATGTCCACATGCGGATGCAAGGTGCGCGTCAATGCCTGACCGTCGAACCAAGCGTTAAGTGCCGGCACCTCTTTGCATGCGGCGACAATCGAACGCACCAACCTGGCGGTGATGTCTTGCTTGCCGATCCATTGGTGCAGATCGGCATCATCCACAAGCGTGGTCGGCACAACATTGGCATGCGCATCCGCCATGACCCGCGCCATATTGCGGCGAACGCCTTTCAATTGCTCCGGCTGACCGCTCGCGACGACGCCCGGCGGCTGTGTCCGCATCGGTTTGCCGGCCTGCGACACGGTGCTGCGGCGATTTGCGTCGGCTGTCGGAAGCGTTTGCGCGGGTGCCGCGTGCGCCGGCGTCCCATTGTGTTGCGAGGCCTGCGCGGGCATCAACAATGACGCATCCGCGGCGGCGTTTTTGACATCCTGCATGGTGACCACGCCGTCCGGACCGGTTGCCCGCACGCGAGCAATATCCACGCCCAACTTACGCGCTGTCGCGCGCACGGCAGGCACGGCCTTGACGCCACCGACAGCAACAGCTGCTTCGCTACGAACGGCATCGCCGACCTGCATCGCGCCGACTACGGTGCCCGCATCCTTTTTGGCTGTGGCATTGGCATTGGCAGCTTCGGGCTGTGCTGCGTTGCTTGCCGCAATCGCCCCGCCTTCGCTTGATGCCACGACCTTGTTGTCGGGGGCAGGGTCCTGCGTGCCGACGCTGTGGCCGCCGCCATGATGGTGACCGGTGTCTTGTCCTTCCGCGCGTTGCGGCATGGACATGTCCATCTCGAACTCGGCAAGCATGTGACCGGTCACAACAATGTCGCCCGCCGCGCCGGCGAGTTTGAGCAACTTGCCCGACACGGGCGAAGGCACATCCACAACGGCCTTGGCCGTTTCCATCGACACCAGGTTGTCATCCAACTTGATGACATCGCCTTCTTTGACATACCACTCGACAATGGTGGCGTCCGGCAAGCCTTCGCCGAGATCGGGGAGATTGAAAGTCTTCTTCGTCATGCGTGATCCTCAGCGATGCGCCATGGCGCGCTTAGCGGCGGCGACAATCTTGTCGACGCTGGGCAGATATTTCATTTCAAGGCGGAACAAGGGAATGTGCGTGTCGTAGCCGGTCACGCGTTCCACCGGTGCCAACAAATCGAACAAGCATTCCTCGGCCACACGGGCGGCGATTTCCGCGCCGAAACCGGCGGTTTTCGCGGCTTCGTGCACGATGACACAACGACCGGTTTTGGCAACACTTTCCGCAATGGTTGCGAAGTCGAGCGGTGTCAGTGTCGCGACATCGATGACTTCCGCTTGGATGCCGTCTTTCGCCAACATTTCGGCAGCTTCCAGTGTTTCTTTCACTTGCGCGCCCCAGGTCACCAAGGTGATGTCAGCGCCGTCGCGCAGTACGTAACACACGTCGAGCGGCAGGGCTTCGCCGTCATCCGGTACCAATTCCTTGTATTGGCGATAGATGCGCTTGGGCTCCATGTACACCACCGGATCCGGATCGCGAATCGCAGCGAGCAAAAGTCCGTAAGCGCGCGCGGGCGACGAAGGCATCACCACACGGATGCCCGGCACGTTGGTAAAGATCGATTCATTGGCTTCGCTGTGATGTTCGGGTGCACGAATGCCGCCGCCCCACGGCACGCGCAAGACCATCGGGCAGGTCAGGCGGCCACGGGTGCGATAGCGCATGCGTGCCGCGTGACATACGAGAAAGTCGACCATCGGATACATGAAGCCGTCAAATTGGGCTTCGGCCACCGGCTTCATGCCTTGCGACGCCATGCCGACTGTGAGGCCGGCAATCGTGGTTTCGTCCAACGGGGTGTCGAGAACCCGCATGTCGCCGAAGGTTTGCTGCAGACCGGCGGTGGCGCGAAACACGCCGCCATTCACGCCGACGTCTTCACCCAACACCACGACATCTTTGTCGTGGCGCATTTCATAGGCCAGCGCTTGCGTGATGGCTTCGATCAAGCAGATCGGTTGTGCGGTTTGTTCGCTCATGCGCGTTTCTCCAAAGCCAGCGCCGCATCGCGTTGTTCGGCCAAATCGGCCGGCATGTCGGCATACAAATAATCAAACATCGCCTCGACCGGTTGCACCGGGGTTTCGAGGTAGGCGTTGATTTCGACGTCGACTTTCTTGCCGCATTCTTCGATCCAAGCCTTTTCTTTGTCCTCGTCCCAAAGCTTCAGGCCGGTCAGGTACTTGCGAAGACGGATGAACGGCTCACGCGTCCATGCGTCTTTGACTTCGTCTTCGCCGCGATAACGACGCGCGTCATCGGCGGTGGTGTGGTCGTGCAGACGATAGGTCATGAATTCGATCACCGATCCGCCATCGCCGTTGCGCGCGCGTTCGGTGGCGCGACGCATCGCTTCCAGCACGGCGACGATGTCATTTCCGTCCACCTGCAAGCAATGCAAGCCACCCGCCAAGCCTTTCTGCGCCAAGGTGGTGGCGCCCGTTTGCGCCTTACGCGGTACCGAAATCGCCCAACCGTTGTTGATGACGCACAAGACCAACGGCAGTTTGTAGGCGCCGGCGGAGTTCACTGCCGCATAGAAGTCGGTTTTGGAAGAGCCACCATCACCGCAACAGGCCACCGCGACGCTCGACTTGTTCTTCAATTTGAAACTCAAGGCGGCACCGGCGGCCATCAGCATCTGGGTGGAAATCGGCACGCACCAGGGATAGTCGTTCTTCGGTCCTTCGAAATCGTTGCCGCGTTCATCGCCACCCCAATACATCAACACCTCGCGCGGACGCACACCGCGCATGAATTGCGCGCCGTATTCACGATAGCTGGGGGCGAACACGTCTTCCGGCGCCATCGAGGCCCCGATGCCGACGTGTGTGGCTTCATGGCCGAGGCAGGCGGCATAGGTTCCAAGCTTGCCCGTGCGTTGCAGGGCGATCGCCTTGGTATCGAAGGTGCGCACGAACAGCATTTGCTTGAACAATTCGACCAAGCGTCCGGGATCCGGCACCGCTGGCGGCAAGGGTCCGGTCAGTACGCCCTCCGGGTTCAGACATTGCAGATATTCGATTTCGTAACTTGCCGCGAGGGTCATGGGCACGTCATTCCATATCAGGTGAAACGACCATGATAAGGCCGAAGGCGCCATTCACTTTTGCGCAGTGCGGCATGAAACCGCTGCGTGCAGTGCCATACAGGCGCCCGGCGGACGTGTGAAAATCCCCCCATGAGCATTGAAAAGAACACGCGCCCACTTGAGTCCGGCATCTACACCGATCTGGACGGACAACTGACGTATGCAGGCTATTTGGATTTGGGCCGATTGCTATCGGCCCAACACCCGCTGTCCTCGCCGCCGCATCACGATGAGATGTTGTTCATCATCCAACACCAGACAAGTGAGCTGTGGCTGAAACTGCTGATTCACGAGCTCACCGCGGCGATTGAGCACTTGCGCAACGATCGCGTCTGGCAATTCGGCAAGGTGGTGGCGCGCTGCAAGCGCGTGCTCGACCAATTGACCAACCAATGGTCGGTGCTGGAGACGCTGACCCCGTCCGAATACATGGAATTCCGTGAAATTCTGGGGCCGTCCAGCGGCTTTCAGTCATTGCAATACCGGCAAGTCGAATTCCTGCTCGGCAACAAGAATGCCGGCATGGTGAAAGTGTTCAAACACGACCCTGGCGCACAGCAAACCTTGCAGTCGGCGCTGGATGCGCCGAGTCTCTATGACGAATTCCTGCGCTATCTCGCCCGCTGGGGTCATGCCGTTCCTGCTGCGCATCTGCAACGTGATTGGTCGGAGCCGCATGCGCGCAATGATGATTTGCTCCCTGTGTTCGAACGCATCTACGAAGACACCAACAATTTTTATCGCGAGTACGCGCTTTGCGAAGACCTCGTCGATCTCGAGACGCAGTTCCAGTTGTGGCGTTACCGCCATATGCGCACGGTGATGCGCATCATCGGCTTCAAACGCGGCACCGGCGGTTCGAGCGGTGTCGATTTTCTAAAACGTGCGCTCGATCTCACCTTCTTCCCCGAATTGTTTGAAGTACGCACGAGCATCGGTCGGGATTGACGACTGCGCCGGCCTTCTGCTGAATGCGGGTCATTTGACGCCCGCCGACAAAATAAGGGATGCTCGCCGGAATGCGCAGCACGGGGTTGCGCTGCCAACTCGATTCACGGGAAGCATTTGATGAGTACACCAATTCCAAACCAAGTGGAACCGTCGGGCGCGTCTGTCGCCACGCCGGTCGATGGCAATCCGCCACCGTTCGACACGATGATGGGTCACCCCAAGCCGTTGTGGATGTTGTTCATGACGGAGTTCTGGGAACGCTTTGCGTTCTACGGCATCCGTTGGGCACTCGTGTTGTACGTCGTTGCCCAGTTCTATAACGGCGACGCCGGCGGTGAAGCCCCGGCGGGCAAGTTGTATGGCGCCTATTTGGCTTTGGTGTATGCGGGTGCGATTTTCGGCGGGTATGCCGCCGACAAGATTTTGGGTTACCAACGCTCGATCCTGATCGGTGCGGTCATCATGGCGGCCGGCTTGTTCATGATCGCGATGCCGAATCAAGAAGTCTTCAAGTTGGGTCTGGCCACCGTGGTGGTCGGCAACGGCATGTTCAAACCGATCATTTCAACCATGGTCGGCAAGCTGTATTCGACGGGCGATGAGCGTCGCGATTCCGGCTTCACGATCTTCTACATGGGCATCAACATGGGCGCGATGATCGCGCCGATCGTCACGCAAATCCTTGCGCAAAAAGTGTTCGGCTCGGATGCGATGCCGGCCTACAAAGTGGTCTTCATGGCGGCCGGTGTCGGCATGATCATCAGCTTCTTGTGGTTCTGGTTCGGCCGCAAGCAACTGAAGGGCATCGGCTTGCCGGCGCTTGACCAAGGCAGCATGGGCAAGACGCTGATGGTGGTTGCCGTGGCACTCGCCGCCATCCCGTTGGTGTACTTCCTGTTGACCATCGATGCGACCACCTTGCAATGGTGGGTGCTGACGCCGATGTTCGTCTTGCTGTGCATCCTGCTGTTGGTGGAAGGCATCCGTAACGGCATGGTCGCGCGCGACAAAGTCATCGCGATGTTGATCATTTTCACTTTCAACATCGTGTTCTGGATGTTCTTCGAACAAGCAGGTAGCTCTTTCACCTTCTTGGCCGACAAGATCGTGGACCGTGACCTCGGCTTCATGACCTTCCCGAATGCATGGTTCCAATCGGTGAACTCGGTGGCCATCATCACCTTGGCACCGATCATTGCGTGGCTGTGGGTGCGCATGGGCAAAGCCAATCCGTCCATTCCGCGCAAATTCTCGCTCGGCATCATCTTCAATGGTCTGGCGTTCCTGTTGCTGATGTTCGCCCTGTCCAAGCTGGTGGATCCGGGCACGAACAAAATTCCGTTCTGGACTTTGTTCGCCGTGTATTGGATTCAATCCATCGGTGAGCTGTGCTTGTCGCCGATCGGCTTGTCGATGGTGACCAAATTGGCACCGCTGCGTTTGGTCGGCTTCGGCATGGGCGGCTGGTTCCTGTCGACCGGCATCGGCAACAACTTGTCGGGCCTGTTCGCGAGCGAAGCCAGCGGCGAAGGTGGCATGACCGTGGTCAGCGCACTGGATGCTTACACCAAGGGCTTCTGGATCTTGCTGGTGTGCGGCGTGGTGTTGTTCTTGGTCGCACCCCTGGTGCAAAAACTGATGCACGGCGTGAAGTAAGGTCGCGATCATCAGGTTCAACAGAAAAGGCCCGCTGCGAAGCGGGCCTTTTTCTTTCGTTCGGCATGTGGGTGCTCAGGACAAGGAAGCCAGTCCGGACTCGAGCTTGTCGAACAGTGCCTCGAGCGCCTCATGTTCCAGGGTATTGAATCCGGATAGCAGGCGCGCTTCCAGTGCCAGGGCCAACGGCGCGATTTGCGCATGCAGGCGCGTTCCCGAAGCACTCAGATCCAAAATGGACTTGCGGCGATCACCGGCGTCGAATTTGCGCTTGAGCAGCTTGCGCTCGAGCAGTCGCGCGACCGTTCGGCTGACGGTGACTTTGTCCATCGCGGTACGGGCGGCGACCTCGTTGGCAGACAGGGCATGGAAGCGTCCCAACACCGCGATGATGCGCCATTCTGTCACCGACAAATCGAACTCGGCCTGGTACAGCTCGGCGATCCGTGCACTGATACGGTTAGATAGCACCGACAACCGGTAGGGCACGAATTCCTCCAGCACCAACGCCGCATCCGCATTCATTTTCCGAGGTTTTGCTGCCATCCGCCCGCGTCTCTTGAAATTGGTTTCATTTGAAACTATAAAGACTGTCTTCGCAACCATTTCTGGAGACCGCCATGTCCATCCAACGCGCCAAACCCGACCTCGACCTCGGCATGGTGCCGACCACCTTCGACAATCCGATGGGCATCGCTGGTTTCGAATTCGTTGAATTCGCCGCGCCCAAAGGTGAAGGCGCGCGCATGCGCGAATACCTGGAGGGCATGGGTTTCACGGCGATCGGCAAACATGCAACGCGCGACATCACCTTGTTCCGTCAAGGCGGCATCAACTTCCTGTTGAATGAAACACAAGACTCGTTCGCCTCGGACTTCGCCGAGAAGCACGGTCCTTCCGCCTGCGGTTTTGCCGTGAACTTCAACCAGCCCACGGAAACGGTCTTGGCCCATGTCATTGCCAACGGTGGCGAGGCGATGGATTTCAAGGCGGAGACCAAGGCGGTGGACGCGCCGGTGATCAAAGGCATCGGCGATTGCATGTTGTATCTGATCGATAGCAACAACGATGCCCTGTATGCCGACTTTGTAGCGTTTGAAGGTGTCGACACGCAGCCCAAGGGTTTCGGTCTGACCTTCATCGACCATCTCACGCACAATCTGTTCCTCGGCAACATGCAGAAGTGGTCGGATTATTACGAGAAGTTGTTCAACTTCCGCGAAATTCGCTACTTCGACATCAAGGGTTCGAAGACCGGCCTGCTCTCCAAGGCCATGACCGCACCCGACGGCGTCGTGCGTATTCCGCTCAACGAGTCTTCGGATGAAAAGAGCCAAATCAACGAATACCTGCGTGACTACAAGGGCGAGGGCATCCAACACATCGCCCTGTTCACCAACAACATTTACGAATCGATCGAAGCCATGCATGCCAAGGGCGTGAAATTCCTCGACACGCCGGACACCTATTTCGATGTGATTGACGTGCGCGTGCCGAACCACGGTGAAGACGTCGAGCGCTTGCGCAAGAACTCGATCCTGATCGATGCCGACATGGAAACCAAGCAACGCAAGTTGTTGCAGATCTTCACCCAGAACGCATTCGGACCGATCTTTTTCGAGATCATCCAACGCAAGGGCAACGAAGGCTTCGGTGAGGGCAATTTCCAAGCCTTGTTCGAGTCGATCGAGCGCGACCAGATGAAGCGCGGCGTGCTGTAAGCCATCGGGAGCAGCGGAATGGTGAAGCAAACGGGTTATATGAGCGGATTCGGCAACGAATTCGCCACGGAAGCCTTGGCAGGCACCTTGCCGGACGGCCGTAACAGTCCGCAACGGGTGGCGCACGGGTTGTATGCCGAACAGATCAGCGGGACGGCGTTCACCGCGCCGCGCAACAGCAATCGCCGCACCTGGACCTATCGCATCCGTCCGGCGGCGATGCACGGAAAGTTCACGCCCTTCACCCAAGCGCACTTCCATAACGACTTCGGTCAAGGGCCGGTGACGCCCGAGCAACTACGTTGGAGTCCGATGCCGATGCCGGCATCGAAGGTTGACTTCATCGAGGGTCTTTTCACGATGGGCGGCAATGGCTCGCCGGCTGCCGGCAGCGGTATCGGCATCCATTTGTATTCGGCTAACGCCGACATGTCCGGCCGTTACTTCTACAACGCCGATGGCGAAATGTTGATCGTCCCGCAGCAAGGGCGATTGGTGATCTGCACCGAGTTGGGCGTGTTGGAAGTGACGCCGCAAGAAGTGGCGGTGATTCCGCGCGGCATCCGCTTCAAGGTGAATTTGCCGGACCGGGAATCCCGTGGCTATGTCTGCGAGAATTTCGGCGCGTTCTTGCGATTGCCGGATCTCGGCCCCATCGGCAGCAATGGATTGGCGCAACCGCGTGATTTCCTGACGCCCTGCGCAAGCTACGAAGACCAGGAAGGCGACTTCGAACTGGTCGCGAAGTTCCAAGGCCACTTGTGGCGTGCCGACATCGGCCACTCACCGCTGGATGTGGTCGGTTGGCATGGCAATCATGTGCCGTACAAATACGATTTGCGCAAATTCAATACGATCGGCTCGATCAGCTTCGATCATCCCGACCCGTCAATTTTCCTCGTGCTGCATTCGCCGTCGGATACGCCGGGTGTCGGCAATCTCGATTTTGTCGTGTTCGGACCGCGCATTTTGGCGATGCAAGATACCTTCCGCCCGCCGTGGTTCCATCGCAATATCGCCAGCGAATGCATGGGCTTGATTCACGGAGCCTACGACGCGAAAGCCGAAGGCTTTGCACCGGGCGGCTGCTCGATCCATAACTGCATGACCGGTCACGGCCCGGATGCGGCCACCTTTGAAAAGGCGAGCCAAGCGGACACCACCAAGCCGGACTACATCCGGGACACCATGGCCTTCATGTTCGAGTCGCGCCATGTCATCCGTCCTTCGCAGCAGGCGATGGATGCCGCACATCGCCAAGCCGAATACATTGAATGCTGGGCGGGTTTGGAAAAGCACTTCAAGCCGGCCTGACATGGATGCGGAGATGAACGGTCTTGTCCGTCTGGACAAGCCGTTCATGTGCATTCCGCGAAGGTGTAAGCAAGTTCATGCACAGGAGCGCACGATGCGCCGACTGATTCTTGCCACCTTGGTTTCCGCCCTTGCGGCATGCACGCAACCCCAAGCCCCGGCACCGACCTCGGATGCCACCCCGTCACCGGCGACGTCGACCCCACCGGTCAATGCGCAGGATTCAACACCTGCATCAGATCTCCCTCCGGCAGACAGCACGCCCGCACCGGCGCCCGCCGAACCGGAGGCGCGAGGCCTGGCCCAATGGGGTGGCTATGGCGATACGCGTTTCGGAATGGACGAAGCCGCGTTTACCCGCGCGTGGGGCGGTGAGTTGAAAAACTTGAAGGAAGATCCGGCCTGCTTCCACCTCATGCCGAAATCCGCGAAGACCAGCGCGGCATTGGCCTTCATGTTCGTTGACGGAAAATTCGCCCGCTACAGCACCGAGAGTGCAAAAGAAGTCGCGCCCGGTGGCGGCAAAGTCGGCGCTTCCATGGCCGACATCGAGTCCATGTACGGCAAGACCATCGACGTTCAACCGCACAAGTACACAGACGGCAAATATCTGCGCATCAAGCACGGTGACGACGTCTTGATTTTCGCCACCGACAAGGCCGGTGTGGTTCAAGACTGGCGCGTGGGGCGTCCGCCCGCGATTGATTACGTCGAAGGCTGTGCCTGAGTCGCCAGCGTTGCGGTCGCAGACATCGCGGCCGCGGCATCAACATCCTGCGCATTCAAGGCGACCCAAGCTGCATTGACGCGATCCACATGTGCTTCAGGCAAAACTTCCATCAGACGTTCCGCGACGCGCACCGCCATGCTGACTTTGGTGTGACCGTGGATGAAACACATGCCGGCAATCATCGCGTCCACCAATTCGTCTTCCTGCGTGGTCGTCTGCATTTCGACCGCGATGGAAGACGCGTGCATGTCGCGTTGCAGTTGCAGCATGTCCACCATGTACATTTTCGCCGCCGCAATGGAACGGCGTTGCGCAGGGCGCGTGGTGTTCACGGGCGCGGTTGCTGCTGGTGCGGGCGTGGAATGCGCAGAATCGATCAGCGTGGTGACGGTCGTGGCGGATTTCGCTGCGCGGGCTTGTGCGATGGACTCGGTCGCCAAGGACACCTGTTTGGCGACTTCATCGCGTTTGCTGCGCAGTGAGCCGAGCAGTTGCTTGACGCCGTTTTCGGGGCGGCTACGAATCTGTTCGCCGGCACTTTGCGCATCGTGGGAAAGGAACCCCTGCTTCACCAGGCCGTCGATATCCGCGAGGGCGCCCATTCCGAGCATGCCGACGATGCGGTCGATCGAGCGCTCACCATCACAGAGGATCAGCACCCGCCGCTGCGCTTGAGACAGCTCGGCACCGTGACGCGCCAACACTTCTTTAGCAAGCGAGGTCTTGTGCAATTGCATAATGGCCACTGCCTTCTGAAAACAACCGGTACTCTTGAGGAAGGCGGTGACAGTGCGATTACGAAACTTTCGCAGTTTCAATTTTGATATGGCATCTGTGACGAAGCGCACAAAAGCATAGGAAGCTGGATGGAACAGAAAAACGCAGGCAACGAAACCCGTCTCGCCCAACGCGCAGCCCGATTGGCGGCAGATTTTCTACGCCTTGAGGCGGCCGGCGGCATTTTGTTGATCGGCGCGGCGTTGCTTGCATTGATTTGTGCGAATTCACCGCTTGAGCAGTTTTACGAACACTTCCGTGAAATGCCGTTGCAGATCCGGGTGGGTTCGCTCGATATCGCCAAGCCGATGTTGTTGTGGATCAACGATGGCTTGATGGCGGTCTTTTTTCTCTTGGTGGCCCTCGAAATCAAACGTGAGGCCATTTCCGGACAATTGTCGAAGAAGGGCCAATTGGTCTTGCCGCTGATGTGTGCGGCAGGCGGTGTCGCCGTGCCGGCATTGATCTACACGGCATTCAATCGCGGTGATGCGGCGCTGATGCGAGGTTGGGCCATTCCCACCGCGACGGACATCGCCTTTGCGCTGGGCGTGTTGTCCTTGTTGGGTTCGCGCGTGCCGAACAGCATGAAGGTGCTGCTGTCGGCCATCGCGGTGATCGACGACCTGGTGGCGATTTTGATCATCGCCATTTTCTATACCAACGAGCTCTCCATGCTGGCGTTGGGCTTTGCCGCCATCGCCGTGGCCACCATGATCGTGCTCAATCGTTGCGGCGTCCGTGCCATCACGCCGTACTTGATTCTCGGTTGTGTGGTTTGGGTGTGCGTCTTGAAATCCGGTGTCCATGCCACCTTGGCCGGTGTAGTCACCGGCTTGTGCATCCCGCACACGCGCGCGGATTCGGATCGTGCGGCATCGTCGCAAACCCCGCTCGAGTCCCTGGAGCACATCTTGCATCCATGGGTGGCGTATTTGATCTTGCCCCTGTTTGCATTCGTCAATGCCGGACTCATGATTGCCGACTTCAGCTTGGCGGACCTGGCAACGCCGCTGTCGCTCGGCGTGTTGGTGGGTCTCGTGTTGGGCAAGCCGATCGGCGTGGTCACGGTCGCCTTATTGTGTCATACCACCCGTATTGCGCGCTTGCCTTCGGATCTCAACTTCAGTGCTTTGTTGGGTCTGGGCGTTTTGTGCGGCATCGGTTTTACGATGAGCTTGTTTATTTCAGGCTTGGCCTTCGGCGAAGTCGGCGCCAATTTCGATCACAGTGTCCTGGCGATTCTCGCAGCCTCCTGTGTTGCCGCTGTGCTCGGCTATCTCTGGTTGTTTTTCACGCTGCCCAAGCGCTCAGCTTGAAGCACGCGCCAGTCGCCGCAGGGCGATGTAGAACACGCCGCCCAAGATCATCGCGCCGCCCATCCATACGCGAGACCCCGGCTGGTCACCCCACAAGAAGACGCCCAGCGCGGCGGTGATCACGGGTACCAACAGCATCCACGGCATCAATTGCGCCACCGGGTGACGCTTCACCAAGGCGAAATAAAGGCCGTGGCCCAAGAGTGAAGATACGAACGCGGAGTACGCAGCGCCGACCCAAACGCGCCATGTGAAATCCGGCAATTTCGCCAGCTGTCCCGGTTCGAATATCGCGCTGATGATCAGTAGCGGAACGATACTGAGCACCGCCATCCATCCCTGCTGCGTCCAAACGTCAATCCCTTGCAGCCCCTTCATCAGCACAGTGGCAATGGCCAGCATCAAGGCGGCGACCAACATCGTGTAGAGGGCGGCCGGGTTCGCCAACACTGCCGGATCCAAGCCCAAGACCAACACGCCCAGAAATGCGATGCCGATGGAAAGACCGGTGCGCCAGCCGAAGTGTTCGCCCAAGAAAAAGCGCCCCAAGATGACGGTCATCGGAACGTAGGATTGCGTGACGATGGCGGGCGAGGTGAGTTGTCCTGCCATGTGCAAGGCCAGAAAGCTCAACCCGAAGTGCGCCACGCCGATCAACAAGCTGACGATGGCGAGCCGCAGCCGCTGACCCTTGGGCGGCAGCTTCATCAAGAACAGCATCGGCAGCAACAGCAAGCCGAAGCGCATTGCCGTGAAAAGGAACGGTGCGGCTTCGCGCATCGCCCAGGCAGAGGTGAGGAAGTTGAACGCCCATGCAAGAACTACGAGCATCAACAGGCCGAGGTCTTTCAGGCCAAGAACGGGCTTGTGATCCATGGTCTGCGCGGCGTCAGTACGGCAGATGCAGTTTTTTGAACAGCTTGGCCAGCACCCAAGCCGGGCCGATCAAGAGATAGGTCAGATCGGTGAAGAAACTCGGTTTGCGCCCTTCGATCTTGTGACCGATGAACTGGCCGATCCATGCCAAAACGAACACCACGATCCCCATTAGCAAAAAGTTTCGCGTGCCCATTTGCGGATAGAGCCAACGCGAACTCCAAGAGATCGCCATGAAAAACACCAAGGCGCCAAAGGCCAAGGGTTTGGACAGGCGCCAATAAAACATCCACACGCCGAACATGCACAGCGCCGCCCACGTGCCCGTGCGGAACCAGGTGCCGGGAACGGGAATGCACCAGATCATGATCATGATCGACCAGAAAATCAGCGGGACACAAAACACATGGATCCACTGATTTACGGTGTTGACGTGGTCGGCGCCGTAATTGGCGAACCATCGATCGACCGGTCGCATGTTGCTGTCTGCGATTTCCACCGAGTTGTTCCCCTTCAGTCGAGGCGTATGCCCGCGATGCGATCCAAGGCTTCAGCATACTTGGCGCGGGTGCGTTCAATCACGTCGTCCGGCACTTCCGGCCCAGGCGCGGTCTTGTTCCAATCCAAGGTCTCGAGATAGTCACGGACGAACTGCTTGTCGAAACTCGGCGGGCTGGTACCGACTTGGTAGCCGTCTGCCGGCCAATAGCGCGATGAATCGGGCGTCAGCATTTCGTCCATGACATACAAAGTGCCTTGTTCGTCCAGGCCGAATTCAAACTTGGTGTCGGCAAGGATGATGCCGCGTTCCGCCGCAAAGTCGCGCGCGAAACTGTACAGCGCGAGTGTGGCCTCACGAACGCGCTCCGCAAGGTCTTGACCGATCAGTGCAACCACATCATCGAAACTGATGTTTTCGTCATGATCACCGACCGCCGCTTTGGAAGACGGGGTGAATATCGGCGCCGGCAACTGTTCGGCTTGACGCAAACCTTCGGGCAACGTGATTCCGCTCACCGCACCGGTTTTTTGATAGTCCTTCCAGCCACTCCCGATCAAGTAGCCGCGCGCGATGGCTTCGACGGGCAAGGGTTTCAGCTTCTTGGTGATGACCGATCGCAAGGCATACAGCGACGGATCGACACCCTCGGGCAAGACGGTCTCCACCGCGCGACCGGTGAGATGGTTGGGAAGAATGTGTGCGGTTTTTTCAAACCAGAAATTGCTGATCTGGCACAGCATTTCGCCCTTGCCCGGGATGGGTTTTGGCAACACCACGTCGAAGGCCGACAAGCGATCGGATGCCACCATGAGCAGGCAGCCGTCTTTCAAGTCGTACACATCGCGCACCTTGCCGCGGTGCATGAGATCGAGGCCGGGCAGGTCGGACTGCGAAAGCGTGGTGGGCACAGGCGAAGGCTCCGCAAAACGCCATTGTAATTCAGCCTCTGCGCGGGCTGGTGCCGCGAGAGGCTAAAATGCGCAGTCACCCCCGTTGCGCCAGACGCCATGCACAAGAACGCTGTGATTGCACCTTCCATCCTGTCGGCGAATTTCGCGCGTTTGGGCGAGGAAGTGGATGCGGTGCTCGCCGCGGGTGCGGATTGGGTCCATTTCGATGTGATGGACAACCACTACGTCCCCAATCTGACGATCGGGCCGTTGGTGTGTGAAGCGCTGCGCAAGCATGGTGTCACGGCGCCCATCGATGTCCACTTGATGGTCGAACCGGTGGATCGCATCGTTCCCGACTTTGCCAAGGCAGGGGCTTCGATGATCAGCTTCCATCCCGAAGCTAGCCGCCACGTCCATCGCACCGTGCAACTCATCAAGCACGAAGGCTGCAAGGCGGGTTTGGTGTTGAATCCGGCGACCCCCGTCGAGGTGCTCGATTATGTGTTGGACGAGCTGGACTATGTCTTATTGATGTCGGTGAATCCCGGCTTCGGCGGTCAGGCGTTCATTGACAGCACCTTGCAAAAACTCAAAGCGGTGCGCGAACGTATCGATCGCAGTGGGCGCGACATCCGTTTGGAAGTGGATGGCGGGGTCAAGATCGACAACATCGGCGCGATCGCCGCCGCCGGTGCCGACGCCTTTGTGGCCGGCAGCGCGATCTTCGGCGCGAAGGATTACGCGGACGTCATCTCACGGATGCGCGCGGAAATCGACGCTGCGATGGCGGCCTGATTCGCCGACAAATGAAAAGCCGACCTGCGCGCAGATCGGCTTTTGGAAAGTTGGAGGCTCCGTCCCCCGCGTTTCATCCTTGGCTATGACTTTCCATTTTGCCGACGCCCTGTGACATTTCCGTGACCGCCGAATGATTCTTGTACTCGACAACTACGACAGCTTCACGTGGAATCTCGTGCAGTACTTGCAAGGCTTGGGCGCCGATACCGAGGTGCATCGCAATGATGCGATTTCTGTGGAAGAGATCGCGGCAAAACAGCCCTCGCACATCGTGATTTCGCCGGGACCCTGTACGCCGGACGAAGCGGGAATTTCCATGGAGACCATTCGTCGCCTGGGGCCGAACATTCCGATTCTCGGCGTGTGTTTGGGGCATCAAGCAATCGGGCAAGTCTATGGCGGCAGGGTGGTGCGGGCGCGACACATCATGCATGGCAAGACTTCGCTGATGACGCATGATGGCAGTGGCGTCTTCAAGGGTTTGCCGGTGCCGTTCACCGCAACGCGTTATCACTCCTTGGTGGTGGCGCCCGACAGCTTGCCTTCCGTGTTGGAGGTCAATGCTTGGACAGACGAAGGCGATGCGCGCGTCATCATGGGGATGCGACATCAAACCCATCCCGTGCATGGGGTACAGTTCCATCCGGAGGCGATCCTGACCGAAAACGGGCACGCGCTGCTCCGTAATTTTCTAGAGATGGATGCCTGATGTCCGCTGCACAAAACCGCTTCGTCGTCTTTGATTTCGATCACACCTTGTACGAGGGTGATTCCGGTTCGCACCTGTATGCATGGCTGATTCGCCGAAGTGTCTGGCGCTGTTTGTTGGCGCTGCTGGTTGCCCCGATTGCGGCGCCGATGATTGCTTTCATGCCGACGCGTCGCACCGGGATTTCCGTGTTCGTGTGGATCGGCAGTTTGGGCGTTCATTCGATCAAAGCGTTCAACCGCTTGGTTGACGACTATGTGTTGACGCACACGGCCATGATTGATGCGCGCATTCTTCCGATCGCTTTCCGCGTGTTGAAGGAACACTTGGAGGCCGGCGACGAAGTGGTCATCGCCACGGGTGCGCCACCGGAGCTTGCCAGTGCGATCTTTAGATTCGTCGAGCACACCCCGGTGCCGGTGATCGGGACGGTGATGAAGCCGTTCCTGGGTGGCATGGTCGCGGGGCAGCACTGCCATTTCGAAAACAAAATGGTCATGCTGCGTGCGGCCGGGCATACCCGTGACGTGGATCGTGCTTATTCGGACAGTCGGGCGGATTTGCCGCTGCTGCGCGCGGCCAAATCCCCCGTGGTGGTGAATCCCAATGCATCGTCGGTGGATGACTTCAAGCGTGTGTTGGGTGCCGACACACCGGTGTTGAATTGGGGTTGCAAGGATCGCGCAGGTGATCCGGTCGCCGCTTAAGCGGTCAGATATTTAACGAAGCGGACGGTGCCGTCGCTATAGCCGTTGTCGCGGTAGAACTTGTGTGCGTCCGTGCGTTGCGAGCCGCTGGTGATTTCAATGCGCGCCGCGCCGCCGGCGCGACCGCGACGTTCCGCTTCGCGCAGGAGCTGTTTGCCCAGGCCGCGGCCTTGTGCCTCCGGTGTGACCACCATCGCCGTGATCCGGCAGGTGGTGGTGTCGAGCGGCAGGTAATACATGAAGTCCAATGAAATCAGACCGCAAACCACGCCACCGCAACGCGCCAACAACAGCACCTGACGGTGGTTGTCGGTGATGGCGAGAATCCGGTTGGCGGCATCTTCGCGCGCACAGGGGTAGCCGAGCGTCTCCAACAAATGCGCCACGTCCTCCGCATCCATGAGCGTCGCGACGCTGACGTCGGCGTCAGGGAGGCTACCCGTGTGCGCCCAGTCGGTCATATCAGCGCGTGGCGTACAACACGATGGTCTTGCCGCGTGCGTGCAACATGCCGTCGGCCTGCAGTTTCTTCAGCACGCGTCCTGCCATTTCGCGGGAACAGCCGACCAAACGCGCGATCTCCTGCCGTGAAATCCGCAATTGCGTACCCTGCGGATGGCTCATGGCATCGGGTTCCAGCGCCAAATCATGCAAGGTGCGAACAATACGGTCGGTGACATCCAGGAACGCCAAACGACCCGCTTTGCGGCCGGTGTCGCGCAAGCGACGCGTCAGTTGCGCCCCGATCGCGAACAGGATTTTGGCCGCATCCTGCGCCAGCGGGCCGGTCAACAAGTTCATCAGGTTTTCGTAGCTGATCTCTGCCAATTCGGTTTGCACGCGGGTGCGCAAGGTCACTTCGCGTTGCGGAGATTGGATATACAACCCCATTTCGCCGACGAATTCGCCCTTGCCGTAATAGCCGAGGATCAATTCACGGCCATCTTCCTCTTCGGTCAGAATGCTGACTGAACCGCTCAGAACAAAGTACATGGTCGAGGCCGGATCGCCGGGACGAAACACGTCCACGCGCGCCGGATAGCGATGACGTTGGCATTTCGCCAGCAGCCTGTCGAGCGCGGCGGTGTCGAGAACAAGCGGGCCTGACGGCGGACGTGTGCCCAATTGGCCTGCAGAAAGCGGATAGATCATGCGTTACCGTATGGAATGTGTGCCACGTCCCATTATTGCACCCCTGTGCGCCCATACATAGTGCAGGGCCATCTCTCTTACACCTTCAGCAGGGATGCCGCATAATTGGCGACTCCAACAAGACCTAGAGACACGACATTGGTGAAGCCACTTCCGCGCCTGAAGCTGCAAGGTTTCAACAACCTGACGAAGTCCTTGAGCTTCAACATCTATGACGTTTGCTATGCGTCTTCCGAGGACGAGCGCCAGCGCTACATCGAATATATCGATGAAGAATACAACGCCGACCGTCTGACCCAGATCCTGACCGACGTGGCCGAGATCATCGGTGCCAACATCCTGAACATCGCGCGCCAGGATTACGATCCGCAGGGCGCGTCGGTGACGATCCTGATTTCCGAACAGCCGGTGATCGACAAGGCCGATGCCAAGGGTGTCATCTCCGACGCGGTCGTGGCGCATTTGGATAAATCGCACATCACGGTGCACACCTATCCCGAGACCCATCCGGACAACGGCATCGCCACCTTCCGTGCCGATATCGATGTGTCGACCTGCGGCGTGATTTCACCGCTGAAGGCGCTGAACTATTTGATCGAGTCGCTGGAAAGCGACATCGTGGTGATGGACTACCGCGTCCGCGGCTTCACCCGCGACATCAAGGGCAAGAAGCATTTCATCGATCACAAGATCAATTCGATCCAGGACTATCTGGCGAAGAACGTGAAATCGCGTTATGAAATGCTCGACGTGAACGTCTACCAGGAAAACACCTTCCACACGAAGATGCACCTGAAGGACTTCGATTTGGATAACTACCTGTTCGAAGAGAAATCACGCAATTTGTCGTTCAAAGAACGCATGAAGATCGAAGCGCGATTGAAGCGCGAGATCGAAGAGCTGTATCACGGCCGCAATCTGATCGACTGATCAGTAAAAAAATGGGGTCAGAAGAAATTTTGCCGCCGATTGCAGGGCGAACCGATGGCTTCAATCGGCAAAATTTCTTCTGACCCCATTTTTTTATACGCGATAGGCGACTGTTTTCATCAGTCGCGATGCCAAGGACATCACGCCGGCGACAGGTCGCGGCAGGATTCGCGCACCGGCGGCTTCGGCATGGTCTGCATGGCGGGCTTCGTCTTCTTTCATGACCTGAAGGATTTTCCGGCTGCGGAGGTCTTCGGCCGGAAGGGTTTCCAGATGTTCTTGTAGATGCGCTTCTACCTGCCGCTCGGTCTCGACCACAAAACCGAGATTCCAGCCGTCCCCGCGCAAGCCGGCCAGCACGCCGATGGCATGGCTGCCGGCATACCAAAGGGGATTGAGCAGGCTGGGGCGACTTTCGAGCTCGTCGAGCCGCTCCGCGCACCAGGCCAAATGGTCGGTTTCTTCTTGGGCGGCGGCGAGCAGGTGGGCGCGCGTCTCGGGATCCCGTGCGACAGCGGCCTGGCCGAAATACAGCGCTTGGGCGCAGACTTCGCCGACGTGATTGATGCGCATTAGGCCGGCCGCATGGCGGCGCGCCGATTCATCCAAAACCACTTCAGGCTCAGGGTCTGCAGGATTTGCGCGTTCGGCGTGTGGACGCCCGAAGACGGTGACGAGGCCGTTCTGGGCGTCGGCCAGCCAGCGGTCCACGGGCCCCAAGGCTCGGAAGTCAGCGTGGCGATGCGAGGCGTTTTCACTCATGGCGCCATTATGCCCATGGCGGCCGACCGCACGACAACTTGCACGCGCCCGGAAAGGCGACTATAATTCCGCTTCTTTTGTTCCACCCCATCAGACATCGCGAGGCAAAATTCCGCCAACTTGGCGAAATCAGCCCGACCATGTACCGATACCCACACGAGTAAGCTCATGAAGACTTTTTCCGCCAAAGCTGACAACGTGCAGCAAGATTGGTACGTGGTAGATGCCGAAGGCCAAACCCTCGGCCGACTCTGCGTCGAAATCGCACACCGCCTCCGTGGCAAGCACAAGCCTGTCTACACCCCGCATATGGACACCGGCGACTACATCGTCGTGATCAATGCCGAGAAGATTGCCGTCACCGGCAACAAGCTCAAAGACAAGAAATATCACCGCTTCACCGGTTACATCGGTAACTTGAAGACCGAAAGCCTGGGCGAAGCGCTGGACCGTCATCCGGAACGCGTCATCGAAACCGGCGTGAAAGGCATGCTGCCGAAGAATCCGCTGGGCCGTGCGATGTACCGCAAGCTCAAAGTGTATGCAGGTCCGAACCACCCGCATGCTGCCCAACAACCGCAGCCGCTGCAATTCTGAGGTCCGTAGATCATGGCTATCCAACAAAACTACGGCACCGGCCGTCGCAAGTCCTCCACCGCTCGCGTGTTCCTGCGCAAGGGTGACGGCAAAATCACCATCAATGGCCGCAGCATCGAAGAATTCTTCGGTCGCGAAACCGCGCGCATGATTGTTCGCCAACCGCTGGAACTGACGCAGTCGACCGACAAGTTCGACGTGTTCGTGACCGCGGCAGGCGGTGGCACCACCGGTCAAGCCGGTGCCATTCGTCTCGGCATCGCACGCGCACTGGTTGAATACGACGAATCGCTGAAGAGCGAACTCCGCAAAGCAGGCTTCATGACCCGCGATGCGCGTGAAGTCGAACGTAAGAAGGTCGGTTTGCACAAAGCCCGCCGCGCAACCCAGTACTCGAAGCGTTAATCGGGTCGCGTTTGCGAATCAAGAAAACCCGCGTTTCCACGCGGGTTTTTTTGTGTCTGTTGTCTTAAAGTTGTGGGCATGAGCGAAGAGACTTTTTCACCGCCGTACAGCAGCTTGGCCGACTTCGAGCAAGACGTGCGCTTGCACGGGTATGCCGCTCTGGCGACGCCGGACTTCGAGCGCTTGACCGGCGTGCGCAGCCAAGAATTCAAAGCCTTGGAGCCGAGCTGGGAGAATCTTCCCGCCGACGAATGGCTGCGTGATGGTGGCAAGTACCGGTTCCGCCGGCATGCGAGCTTGGTGGTTGAGAACGGTGAGATCGCGTTGCAGCCGCATCGTGCCCACTTCCAGCCTGTGGATTACAACGCCTTGCATGGCGGCTTGCACCGCATGTTCGAACCCATTGACGCCGATACGCTGGCGCAAACGGCTTGGCAGCGAATGCTGTTGTCGCTCGCACGCGTGTGCGATGACGTTCGCGGGACATCGACAAAATGGTTTGTCGAAGCGCATCAATTTCGCATCGATACCGGCGATGGGTTGGGGCGCCCGACGCCGGAAGGCGCGCATCGGGATGGTGTGGATTTTGTTGCTGTGATTTTGGTGGATCGCGTCAACATCACCGGCGGGGAAACCCGCGTGTTTGATTACAACGGACCGAACGGCCAACGTTTCGTACTTCGCGCGCCATGGAGTTTGTTGTTCATGGAAGACGCGCGGGTAATTCATGAGAGCACGCCGATTCGCCGCGAGGTTGAGGAGCGGGCGGGGCATCGGGATACGTTGGTGCTGACGTTTCGGGCGAAGGGGTTTATTGGGGAGGGGTGAGGGGAGCTTTCCCTTCTCCACACAGTGGAGAAGGTGGCGCGCAGCGCCGGATGAGGCGCTTTTCTGGGACAATACGTTTTTCGAAAGCATTGGATCTTGGATGAAACTCGGTTCTTTGAAAGAAGGCGGTCGTGACGGCACTTTGATTGTGGTGTCGCGTGATTTGACGCGCGCCGTTCGCGCCACCGGCATTGTCGACACGATGCAACATGCCTTGGAAGATTGGTCGAATATCGCGCCGCGTTTGAATGCCCTCTCGGAGCAATTGAATGCTGGGAACGCGGAAGGTGCATTCGACGTTGATTTCAATGCGCTGGCCGCGCCGATGCCGCGCGCCTATGAATTTGTCGACGGCAGTGCCTACCTTCCGCACGTCGAGCGCGTTCGTCGCGCCCGCGGTGCCGAAGTGCCGGAGAGTTTCTATGTCGATCCGTTGATGTACCAGGCCGTGAGCGCCGGCTTCTACGGGCCGCGCGATGCCGTCTTGGTGGCGTCGGAAGACTACGGCATCGACCTCGAGGCGGAAGTGGTCGTGGTCACCGATGACGTCCCGGCAGGCGCTTCTCCGGAAACCGCTGCAGGCCATATCCAGCTGGTCGGTTTGGTCAATGACGTCAGCTTGCGTGGTCTGATTCCGGGTGAATTGGCAAAAGGCTTCGGCTTCCTGCAATCCAAGCCGCGCTCGGCGCTGTCGCCGGTGTTCGTCACACCCGATGAGCTCGGCGACGCTTGGAAGGATGCCAAAGTCCATTTGCCGATGCTGACCCACATCAACGGCAAATGGTTCGGCGCGCCGGAAGCGGGCGTCGACATGCAATTCAATTTCGGACAACTGGTGGCGCACGCCGCGAAGACGCGTCCGCTCTCTGCCGGCACCATCGTTGGTTCGGGCACCGTCGCCAATCAAGACACCACGCTCGGGGCCTCTTGTTTCGCCGAGCAGCGCACCGTCGAAACCCTGCGTGATGGCAAGCCGTCGACGCCGTTCATGAAGTTCGGTGATACCGTTCGAATCGAGATGTTGGACAAATCCGGTGCCTCCGTCTTCGGCGCCATTGAACAGCGCATAGAAAAACAGCCATGAACCCAGATGCTCTCGTCCTGTATTCCTACTGGCGTTCCAGCGCGGCCTACCGCGTGCGGATCGGCCTGAACCTCAAAGGTTTGGCGTACGACATCGTGCCGGTGCATCTGGTGCGGGGCGGGGGAGAGCAACACTCGGCGGAACACGCGCAACGCAATCCGCAGGAATTGGTGCCGGTACTCGCGCACGGGGATCGCCTGCTGACTCAGTCGATGGCAATCCTTGAATACCTGGATGAAACCTATCCTGATTCGCCGGCGCTGCTGCCGGTGAATGCCCGCGAACGCGCGCTGGTGCGTGCGCTCGCACAAGTGATCGCCTGCGATATCCATCCGCTCGGCAACTTGCGCGTTTTGCAGTATTTGACCGACCCGTTGGGGATCGAAGAATCGCAACGTACGGAATGGTCACGCCATTGGATCGGTGTCGGATTGGATGCGTTCGAAGCATTGCTGGAACAACATGGCATCGAAGGCGATTTCTGCGCCGGTGACCGACCGGGCTTGGCGGAATGTTTCTTGATCCCGCAGATGTATAACGCACGTCGCGTCGGTTTGGATTTCGCGCGCTGGCCGACACTGGCGCGCATCGAAGCCGCATGTGCGGATTTGCCGGCGTTCAAGGACGCGCATCCGGCCGCGCAAACGGATGCGCAGCCGGCGTGATTCAAATCTAATGATGCTTACTGGAATTCTTCGAAACTATTGGTGAATTCAGTCGGCTTCGGCATCGGCAAGTCGTCATCTTCTTTGACGGCATCGGCGGCTTGGGTGGCGAAGACTTCGGCATAGGCATCATGCTCCGCGCTGGCGCCATCCGACAGGCGGAACTTGACCGCGAGGCCGTCGCGTGAATCCGCCGCGCGCAGCGCATCTTCCTCACTGATTTTGCCGGCCTTGGTCAGTCGGAACAAGGATTGGTCGAAGGTGTGCATGCCGTCTTGCAGTGACTCTTCCATCGCCTGCTTGATCGCGTGCACTTGACCGCGGCGCATCAGATCACGGATGAGCTGCGTGTTGATCAATACTTCCGTCGCCGGCAAGCGACGACCATCGCTGCCGATGATCAGGCGCAGTGCAACCACCGCATGCAGATTCAGTGACAGGTTCATCAGCACGTTCTTGTGTGCCGTTTCCGGGAAGAAGTTCAAGATGCGTTCGATGGCCTGATCGGCGTTGTTTGCATGCAGAGTTGCGAGACAAAGATGCCCCGTTTCCGCGAACGCAATTGCCGATTCCATTGTGTGCGCATCGAGAATTTCACCGATCAAGATGACGTCGGGGGTCTCACGCATCGCGTTTTTCAGCGCATTGTGGAAACCGAGGGTGTCGATGCCGACTTCGCGTTGATTGACCAGCGAGCGTTTGTGGCGATGCAAGTATTCAATCGGATCCTCGATAGTGAGGATATGCCCGCTCATGTGGCTGTTGCGGTGATCAATCATCGACGCGAGGGTGGTGGATTTGCCCGAGCCGGTGGAGCCGACCACCAGGATCAAACCGCGCGGCGCCGAAATCAATGACTTCAAGGTGTCGGGCAATTGCAGTTCGGCGATGGTGGGGATTTCCGTGCGGATGGCGCGGATGACCATGCCCACTTCACCGCGCTGCTTGAACACATTGACGCGGAATCGACCGATGTTCTCAACCATCAAGCCCATGTTGAGTTCGAGATCGCGCTCGAAGGTCGCGCGTTGATCTTCATCCATCAAGGAATTGGCGATGCGTCGCACCAATCCGGGCGGCAAGGCAGTCGTGCCGAGCGGGTGCATCTTGCCTTCGATCTTTACGTGGATGGGTGCACCGGTCGTCAGGAACATGTCCGACCCGCGCTTTTGCATCATCAGTTTCAGAAAGTGACCGATATCCATCGTCTATCCCCAAGCTTCAACTCCCTATGGCAACAGGTATTGGGTCCGTGCGCAAGGGTTTTGAAGCCCGCGTGAACCCCGAAATGACCAATCCCGCAACCGGGCAACCTGAATGTGCGGTTCGCATTGCTTACCCGAGGGGAAGGGAGTAGGGTCAAGTTGTCGACATTGCATTGTTCCCGCGCGTAGCACCGCGCAATTGCTGATAGGAGGCAATGATGTTTGAAGGCCAATCGCAAGACTCGCTGGAATCCATGATGAAAGCGAACCCGGAATTCCGGCAGCTTTACTACCGGCACCGCGAACTCGACAAGAAGGCTGCGGATGCTTCGCTGGGCGTACTTCCCCTGGATGACCAGAGCCTGGCGGAAATGAAGCGACAAAAGCTTGCGTTGAAGTCACAGTTGCAATCGATGTACGAACGCATCACCAACTGACCCAACAAATGTCCCCCCCCTCTCCACTAAAGTGGAGAGGGTGCCGCAAAGCGGCGGGTGAGGCGCTCTTCAGAGCCCAGCCCCCATCCCCGCCCGCGTTATCATGCAAGTTCCCTCCAGCGCCAAAGGCTCGCGGACACGCATGACCCTTCACACCTCTGTTTTGGAACTGATTGGCGGTACGCCGATCGTTGAAGCGCGCAATCTGGATGCCGGCAAGTGCCGCGTCTTTCTGAAGCTTGAAAGCCAGAATCCCGGGGGGTCCATCAAGGACCGGATCGGACTGGCCATGATCGAGGCAGCAGAAAAGCGTGGCGACATCAAGCCGGGCGCCACCTTGGTTGAGGGGACCGCGGGCAACACCGGCATCGGCTTGGCGCTGGTGGCTCAGCAAAAAGGCTATCGCCTGATCTTGGTCGTGCCGGACAAAATGAGCCGGGAGAAGATTTTCAATTTGAAAGCGATGGGCGCCGAAGTGGTGCTCACCCGCTCGGACGTGGCGAAAGGTCATCCGGACTATTACCAAGACCTGGCGGAGCGCATCGCCAATGAGACGCCGGGCGCGTATTTCATCAATCAATTCGGCAATCCCGACAATCCGGCCGCGCACGAATTTGGTACCGGGCCGGAAATCCTGCAGCAAATGGCGGCCGCGGGCGGTGTGGATGCGGTGGTATTCGGGTGTGGGAGCTCTGGCACCATGACCGGACTGTCGCGCTGCTTCGCACAGCAATCGCCGCAAACCGAACTGATCTTGGCCGATCCAGTCGGTTCGATCCTGACCCAGTACATCAATGAAGGCGTCTTGAGCACGAAGTCCGGCAGCTGGCTGGTGGAAGGGATTGGCGAGGATTTCCTGCCGCCGATCTCCGATTTCACACGGGTCAAGAAAGCGTTTGCTGTCAGTGACAAGGAAAGTTTTTTGGCCGGTCGCAACCTGCTGGCCCGCGAAGGGGTGCTCGGCGGGTCGTCGACCGGAACGCTTGTCGCGGCAGCGCTCAAGTATTGCAAGGAACAAACCGAACCGAAGAACGTGTTGGTGCTGGTCTGCGATACCGGCAACAAGTACTTGTCGAAGATGTACAACGACTACTGGATGCTGGACAACGGTTTCCTAGAACGCGAGCAACACGGCGATTTGCGCGATTTGATCCTTCGGCCGTATTCGCTGCGCGACACGGTGGTGGTGGGGCCGAACGATCTGCTGCTGACCGCCTATCAACGGATGAAGCTCTACGACGTGTCGCAGTTGCCGGTTATGGAAGGCGATGCTTTGGTCGGCATCCTCGATGAAAGCGACATGCTGCTGCACGTTTACGGTGATGAAGCACGTTTCCGTGACCCGGTATCCACAGCAATGGTGAGCCATTTGGATCGGGTGGACGTCACGGCCCCGGTGGAGGATTTGCTGCCGATGTTCAATCGGGGGCATGTGGCGATTGTGATGGAAGGCGAGAAATTCTTGGGCCTCATTACCCGTATCGACTTGTTGAACTACCTGCGGCGGCGCGTGGCCTGAACGGGCGGTCCCGGGCCGCCGAATGCAGATAATCCTGACAACAGTGATAAAATCGGGGGCCGTGCAAGCCCCCGATTGGATGGATCCATGACACAGAATACGAAGGACGCAAGCCAGACAGCGCTTGCACTGGGTACGCTCGCCATCCACGGCGGTCAGTCTCCCGACCCGACCACCGGCGCCGTCATGCCGCCGATTTACGCGACCAGTACCTACGCACAGTCGAGCCCAGGGGTGCACCAAGGATTCGAGTATTCGCGGACCCACAATCCAACGCGATTTGCGTATGAGCGCTGCGTCGCCGCTCTGGAAGGGGGCACCCGCGGGTTTGCTTTCGCTTCGGGCATGGCGGCAACCTCCACGCTGCTGGAAATGTTGGACAGCGGAGACCATGTGGTGGCCGTCGACGATTTGTACGGCGGCACCTACCGATTATTCGAGCGTGTGCGCCGTCGGAGCGCAGGCTTGGATTTCAGCTTTGTCGATTTGACCGATCTGGCGGCCTTCGAGGCGGCCATCACGCCGAAAACCAAATTGGTGTGGATCGAGACACCGACGAACCCGTTGTTGAAGATCATTGATATCGCCGCTGTTTGTGCCGTTGCCAAAAAGCACGGACTCATTGTGGTCGTTGACAACACGTTTGCGTCGCCGATGTTGCAGCGCCCTCTGGAATTGGGTGCTGACATCGTGATGCATTCCGCCACCAAGTATCTCAATGGCCACTCAGACATGGTGGGGGGCATGTTGGTGGTGGGCGACAACGCCGATTTGGCGGAACAACTGGCGTTCCTGCAAAACTCAATTGGCGGGGTGCAAGGGCCGTTTGACAGCTTCTTGGCCTTACGTGGCTTGAAGACTTTGCATTTGCGCATGAAGGCACATTGCGAGAATGCAATGGCGATCGCGGAGATGTTGGAAAAGCATCCCAACGTTGAAAAGGTCTTGTATCCAGGTCTGCCAAGCCACCCGCAGCATGCTTTGGCAAAAAGCCAGATGGACGGCTTTGGGGGGATGGTTTCAGTCTATGTGAAAGGTGGCTTGCCCGAAGCTTCGCGATTCTGTGAGCGGCTGGAACTGTTTACGCTGGCGGAATCATTGGGTGGCGTTGAAAGCTTGGTCAACCATCCGGCGGTGATGACGCATGCGAGTGTGCCGTCGGAGCGGCGGGCGGCGCTGGGTATTTCCGATAATTTGGTGCGGTTGAGTGTGGGGGTGGAGTCTGTGGATGATCTGAGTGCGGACCTGTTCCAGGCGCTGAGCTGAAACAGATAGTCAACGGCGGCCTCGTCCATGCGAGGGCGAAAATTGCAATCAAAAAAAGTCGGAGAATCTATGTCAGCGAATGTGTGGAACCAGTTGAATGCGCGTCGCTACCAGCCTTCCCTGCCGTTGCCGCCAGGCTTTGACAAAGAGTCGATTTTGAAAACGCTCGCCAGCCTCTCCATCGACGGAAGTGCTACGGGCGAGCTGAAGGGTTATGCGACTGCGGACTGCGAGCGATTTCTCCACACTCTGGCGCTCATTCCGGAGAATGCCGAGGGTGAATTACTTGAAATCGGCTCGAATCCTTACTTCACCACTTTGTTGCTGATGTACTTTCGGCCGAAGCTTTCGCTGACACTTGTCAACTATTTCGGCGGCGAATCTTTTGAAAGCGAGCAGGTTCTTGAGTACGTGGGTTTTGACGGGCAATTCCACCGCCAAACTTTGAAATATCTCAATTGCAATACCGAAACCACGCCTCTCCCGTTTGAAAAGCATCGTTTCGACTGGGTCATCTATTGCGAAGTTCTGGAGCACATGACGCAAGATCCAGCGCGGGTGCTTCTAGAGTTGAAGCGAGTCATGAAAGAGGGTGCGCAAATGGTGCTTACCACGCCAAATGCGGCCAGGCTCGAAAACGTGGTTGCGTTCATCGAGGGTCGGAACATCTACGATCCCTATTCCGGTTACGGTCCGTACGGCAGACACAATCGAGAATATACACGGCATGAACTGCACCAATTGATGGTGCACTGCGGTTTCGAAAATGCCGCGAGCTTTACGGCGAACGTTCATGACGACATCCCGGGAGTCACTCCTGAAAGCATGCTTCAACCTGTTCTTCTGAACATTCCGAATCGAGAACACGATCTCGGCCAGTATCTTTTCTCGAAATGGCTAAATACGGGTAACGCCAGCAGTCTCAAGCCTTCCTGGTTGTATCGAAGCTATCCCGCAGATGCGCTTGACTAATCATACAATTTTGAGTCAGGGAAATATGTCAAGCAAGACCAGCGGCCATCGGACATTTGGGTCTTGGGTGTCGATGCTAAAGAGGTTTTGGCTCAGACTCTTCGTTGCGCTCAGATCGATTTCTTTCGTAAGTCGCACGTATTCGTTGCTGCCCGAATCGCTTCGGTATCGGATTGCATTGGCCAACTTGTCCGCTGCGCGCGCTGAAAGTAATGCGCTTGGATTCGGAAAGCTGCCGCCAGGTCCCGTGGTGCCGCTTCGAAATGCTGGTCTCGAACGCTCGAAAGGCGCGAAGGCAGGTCGCGGAGTAAATTTGTTCGGTTTTTTTCTAGGTGATTTCGGTCTCGCGGAGAGCGCGAGGGCATATGCCCGCGCCTTGATTGGCGCAGGAATTCCTGTTGCTCTCAATAACATCAGTCTACCGATCGCGCATTCCAGTACTAACCGGGAACTCAAAGACCTCATTGTTGACAGTGCGCCTCACGACATAACATTGGTGTTCGCGAATCCAGACCAGATGTTGAGGCCTGAGTTTGATCCAGTTGCTTCGCGATATGCGGGCACTAAGGTTATTGGATGCTGGTTCTGGGAGCTTGAGCAAATTCCAGATGGCTGGTTGCCGGCGCTTGAGCACGTGGACGGATTGCTTGCTGCAAGTGAATTCGTAGAGCGTTCGTTCAAAGCTGCAACGACGAAACCCACGATTTGTGTTCCCATCCCTTTGACTGAGACGGCGGGAGGTGGATTAACACGCGGAGATTTCGGTCTTCCCGAAAACACATTCATATTTCTTACTTGCTTCGACTTTGCTTCTTCGATTCAACGAAAGAATCCTTTCGCAACAATCGAAGCATTCAAGCGAGCGTTCAATTCTGCAGAGAACGTCATGCTGCTGGTCAAGTGCAGCAACGGGTTCAAGTTTCCCGTGGAGCTTCGCGAGCTATTGAATGCTGCGGCAAGCGATCGAAGGATCCGAGTGGTTGATCAAATCATCGAGCATGCCCACATGGTTTCGCTCCAGAGGAGTTGTGATGTCTTTGTGTCTTTGCACTGCTCTGAAGGATTCGGACTTGCTCTGGCCGAATGCATGGCTATGGGAATGCCGGTAATCGCCACAGGATGGTCGGGAAATGTGGACTTCATGAAAAATGCATGGCCGGGCTTGGTGCGTTTCACGCTTGAGCCGGTGACGGGCGCGCAGTACGAGAGCGCAAACCCTGCTGCACTTTGGGCCGTCGCTGATCTTCAGGACGCGTCTTCGAAAATGCGGTTGGCATTCGACGCAAGATCAAACGAAAATGGCATTCAGAATCGACAAATAGTGAGGCAGTTTTTGGATCCGAAGCGGTGCGCAACCAACCTGTTGAACGCGATCCATGATCTGGAACTGAGAGGGGAGCTCAATTGAACGCAATGATGGACGCGCTTTGGCGATATCGCGGCTTTGTTTGGCTTGCGGTTATCAATGAGTACAAAGCGCGATTTGTACGGAGTCGTTTTGGGCTGGCTTGGGTTGTTCTGAATCCACTCGCGCAGGTGCTGATTTATGCAACCGTTCTTTCCTCAGTGCTTGCAACTCGGTTACCAGGGGTGGAAAGCAAGTTTTCTTATACGGCGTATCTGCTTTCCGGAATGATTTGTTGGAACACGTTTTCGGAAATTGTAAGTAGATCTTTGACCATGTTCATGGACAATTCCAGTTTATTGAAAAAAGTCAATTTTCCGCGAATTGCACTACCTGCCATCGTTGTCGTGAGCGCTCTGGTCGGTACCGTCGCGCTGAGCGTCGCATCATTTTTCATTTTATTGCTTGCAGGTTTTCCCTTGCACGCAACATGGATTTGGTTGCCTGTCCTTATCGCCATAACTGCCCTATTTGCGGTCGGCGTCGGCTTGTTGGCAGGAACGATAAACGTTTTCTCGCGAGATTTCGGTCAGGTTTTCGCAATCCTCTTGCAGTTCTGGTTCTGGCTAACGCCGGTGGTTTACCCGAGTAGCGTCTTGCCAGAGAGAATCTCATTCTTTGCGCAATTCAACCCAATGTACACGCTTGTGGAAGCCTTTCATTCCGTTGTCGTCTTCGGGCGCATACCAACGCCGGAGCCCATGTTGATCGTCTTCGTTTTGGCATGCGCTCTCCTTGCGTTCGGGACTCTTCTCTTCAGGCGCGCTTCACCGGATCTGGTTGATGAACTATGAATGAGGATTTGGTAAGGGTGCAGAATGCCGGTAAGGCATACACCAAATTTCGAAGTACGATCCATCGAATTTTGAGATGGTCAGGCTTCAACATTCTGCCCATTGAAGAGTCGTGGGTTCTTAGGCATGTGTCATTTAGTGTCCGACCGGGCGAGAGCTTGGGGATCATCGGCCAGAATGGCGCGGGGAAGAGCACGCTTCTCAAAATGATTGTCGGGACGTCTTGGCCAAGCGAAGGGCGGGTAGATGTGCGAGGCCGCGTCGCTGCGTTGTTAGAGCTAGGGTTGGGATTCAACCCGGAGCTCAGCGGACGCGAGAACTCAAGACACGTATGTGGAATGATGGGCATTACCGGTCAAGATATGGAAGCCTTGATCCCTGACATCGAAGCGTTTGCTGAGATCGGCGACTATTTTGACGAGCCGATGCGTTCATATTCGTCAGGTATGCAGATGCGCGTTGCGTTCAGTGTCGCAACCGCCATTCGGCCGGATTTGCTGATCGTCGACGAGGCGCTCTCAGTCGGTGATGCATATTTTGTGCACAAGTGTTTCAAGCGAATGAATGAATTCAGGGCGTTGGGCACGTCGCTGCTTTTCGTTTCTCACGATCCAGGGGCGATACAAGCACTGTGCGACAGAGCAATTGTTCTGGAGAAAGGAAGAATGATCCTGGACGCAGAACCCAAAGCCGCGCTGGATCTTTATAACGCCCTGATTGCAGAGAAAGAGCGCTCCACAATTTCCGTTCAGTCGGGAGAGCAAGGTATCTCTACGGCTTCAGGGACGAATGAAGCTGTCATAACGTCTTGCCGTCTGTTGGATTCGGACGGCAGCCAAATTGAATATGCCAAAGTGGGTGATCTAATACATCTGAGCGTTGCTACGGAAATCAGAGCCGAAATTCCGCAAATGGTTTTCGGATACATGATTAGAGACCGATTGGGGCAACCCGTTTTCGGAACGAACACTTCCTACACGCAGCAAGTCGTCAACTCCCTTAAGGCTGGAGACCGACTGACGTTCGATGTTTCCTTCAAAAACTCGCTGGGACCGGGCAGCTACTCCTTTTCCGTTGCATTGAGCAGTACCGAAACCCACTTGGTGGATAATTTCCACTGGAAAGATCTGGCCGTCGTCTTTACCGTCGCCAATACGGAGTATCCGTTTTTCATCGGGTGCGCACACATGCCCCCTACGATTCAGGTTGTCGAGTTCAGGGGGACGCATGCACACTGATACAGGATTCGTGAACGTCGAGCGAGTGATCCGCCAAGTTTCCCGGCGGGTGGCGCTTGACTCTCAAAGCGTGCATCAAGGGGCTGAGGTCGTCTGGAAGCCGACGATATTGAGTCGGCAGAATGAGTACGCCTTGTCTGATCTGATGGCCTTCCACGGTCCGGCTTTTGTCCGCAATGCTTACGTTGCAATTCTGCGACGTCTTCCTGATCCGGGGGGCTTCGCAATGAACTGCGAAGCGCTCGAGAGAGGTGCGAGAAGCCGGATCGAGATATTGGCCGAGCTCCGCTGGTCGCCGGAAGGGGAGGCCCATCGTGTTCACATAGATGGCTTGCTGGGCCCGACCCTGGTCGAGCGCTGGAAACGCAAGCGTTGGATTGGGCGATATATACGTCTTGCAGACCGGTTTGTCGGTTACACCGAACCAAACGTGCACATTACGCATGCATTGAACCGGATCGCGATAGAGCAAGAGGCTCAGTCACTGAAGCTCTTCAATATCGCCGACGCGGTACTGGACTTGAAAGACAACATGAGCGATCTCGTGAGTGAGCTGGCAACTTACCAAAATGGTCACGCGAATTTGGTGCGTGAAATCAATGAAATTGGTCGTTTCGTCGAACATGAACTGAAGTCTGCGTTGACTGTTGCGAAGTCGGAGATTTCTGATATACACACGCAACTCTCTGCTCATGGATACTGGATTGCGAAAGAGGATGACGCGCGCCGTACCGCCAAGGAGAAAGATCAGTCTCAGGACGCGATTTATGTGGACTTCGAGAAGGCGTTCAGGGGGTCCAGCGCGCTGATTCGGCAACGGCTCCAGCCCTATGTCGACCTCTTGAAGAGGCAAGGTGTGGGTGCAGGTGATTTATTGTTGGACGTTGGTTGCGGCAATGGCGAAATGCTGGAAGTGTTAGGCGACGCGGGTTTTGAAGCTGTCGGCGTGGATACGAACACGGCCTTCATTGATGGCTGCAAGGCGCGCAATTTATCAGTCGTCTTGCAAGACGGGATCGAATATCTTGAAGAGCAAGAAGCGGCGAGCGTCGCTGCCATTTCGGCGATACACTTGGCCGAACACCTTGACTTTTCCAAGCTCATCGAGCTGGTCGATGAGTCACTACGCGTTCTTCGACCCGGCGGTGTTTTAATTCTTGAAACCCCTAATCCGGAAAATCTTTTGGTTTCCAGCCGTTACTTCTATCTGGATCCAACCCACCGGAACCCGATTCCCCCGGAGACCTTGCAATGGCTGCTGAAAACACGTGGCTTCGGTCAAGTTGAGACCTTGCGACTGAGGGAAGCTCGCGGAGAAATGCCGGTCGCGCACGTTTCACCGGATCAACCGGGAGCGGATCCAATTAACAAGTTCGTTGAGCTATTGACGGCTGCGCCGGACTACGCAGTTATTGGAATCAAAGAGTGAATTCCGTTCGAACTTTACTTGTCACGGGTGCGTCCGGATTCGTTGGAAAGCATGTCTCCAATGCAGCTTTGGAAGAGCGGCTGGACTGGCGAGTGCTGCCCTTGAAAAAGGGACTTGACCTCAGGGATATGCGATCACTGAGCACATGGATCAAAGCCAATCATTTTGATGGCGTGCTGCATCTCGGCGCGCAAAGTTTTGTGCCTCGCGCATTCGAGAACCCGGAGGAGACTCTTGAAATCAACCTGCTGGGGACGCTCCACTTGCTGCAATCTCTTTCTCAGGTGGGTTTTTCGGGTCCATTTGTATACGTAAGCAGCGGCGACGTTTACGGGGCTGTCCCCGAGGGAACCTTACCCATTTCAGAAGAGCTAAGACCCGCGCCAAGAAATCCGTATGCGGTCAGCAAAGTCGCCGCAGAACACCTATGCCTGCAGTGGCAACGAACTGAAGGAATCAAGGCGATAATCGCCAGGCCGTTCAATCACATCGGCCCAATGCAAGGCAGCTCTTTCGTCGTTCCTTCTGTTGCATCGCAAATTATCGAAGCGAAGAGGAAGAAGTGTTCACGCGCTGAGATCAGTGTCGGAAACATTGACGTGACACGTGACTTCACTGACGTCCGTGACGTCGTGGCTGCGTACGCGAGACTTTTGGAAGACGGCAGGGCAGGGGAAATCTACAATGTCGCCAGCGGGAAAGAGAGAACCATCAGAGAGTTGATTGAATCACTTTCGGTATTGGCAGAATTGCCAGTGACACTACGCTCTGATCCGGCAAAAATGCGGTCCGGGGAGCAGCGACGCGTAGTTGCGGATACGAGCAAGATCCAACGCGATATTGGTTGGCGTGCTGCCATACCGATGGAACAAACCCTCAAAGACATACTTAGCCAACTGGAATGTAAATGACCAACAAATCTGCTCTCATTACAGGTATCACCGGTCAAGACGGTGCCTATCTTTCGAAGCTGCTCTTGGAAAAGGGCTACAAAGTTCACGGCATTCTCGCCCGAAGGAGCACTGACACCCTTTGGCGACTTCGTGAAGTGGGCGTTGAGAATGATGTGCATCTCATTGACGGCGACCTGACGGACTTGTCTTCAATGATTCGCGCCATGGAGATGTCGAAAGCCGAAGAAGTCTACAACCTCGGCGCGCAAAGCTTCGTTGGAAGCTCGTGGTCGCAACCGATTCTGACAGCACAAGTCGACGGCGTGGGGGCATTAAACGTCATTGAATCGGTCCGAATCGCAAACCCGGCGGCGAAGTTCTACCAGGCTTCAACCAGTGAAATGTTCGGCCTCATCCAGGCAGAGCGACAAGATGAAACGACGCCTTTTTATCCGAGAAGCCCTTACGGTGCTGCAAAACTCATGGCGCACTGGATGACAGTCAACTACCGTGAGAGTTTTGGACTTCACGCTTCAAGCGGAATTCTGTTCAATCACGAGTCTCCGTTGAGAGGCATCGAATTCGTGACGCGTAAGGTGACGCACGCCGTGGCGTCTATCAAGCTCGGCAAGTCGCGCGAGCTACGGTTGGGCAACATCGACGCAAAGCGGGATTGGGGCTTTGCAGGAGACTACGTGGAGGCGATGTGGCTCATGACCCAGCAAGATGTAGCTGATGATTACGTAGTCGCGACTGGCATAACCACCACAGTTCGCGAAATGTGCGAAATCGCATTCGAACACGTGGGGCTGAATATGGCGGATCATTTGGTGATTGATCCGAAGTTCTTCCGCCCTGCGGAGGTTGATGTGTTACTCGGCAATCCCGCAAAGGCCCAAGCCAATTTGGGCTGGACGCCAAAGACCAGCCTCAAGGAGCTGATTGTCATGATGGTTGAAGCTGATTTGCGCAGACTCAGCGCGTAACCAATCTTTGAAGGGGCTAACAACTGCCATGTTACTAACTGTCGACATGCAAGCATGCCAAACCGACTCGCGCGATCGTGGCATAGGGCGCTATGCGTTCAGCCTCGTAAGCGCCATGCTTGAGATGGGATTTCGAGATATCCATACAACACTGTTGTTGGACGGTGTCGAAGAGCATCGGCTCGGCGAATTGAGAAGAAAGCTGAGGGCGAGGGAAGTCGGCGCCAAGACGGCCACATACAGCTATCCATCGAGCGCAAGCTTCACCGACCTTCATCGCGAGCTGAGGGAGTCTGCGGCGTTGCTCAAAGCAAGAACTGCCGAAGCGCTCGAGAGTGACGTAATCCTTTGTACGAGTTTTTTCGAGGTCGGTGAACGATTTACGGCTGAGCTGAGCACCGATCGTTCGGTTGCAAAGGCAGTCATTGCTTATGACCTTATTCCGCTGTCATTCCCTGAAATGTATCTTCCGGAAGGCGAGTTCATTTCGACTTGGTATCGGGAGAAAGTCGGGCTGTTAGCCGACTTTGACCTGTTTCTTGCTATTTCGGAAGCAACCAAGCGTGATTTGATCGAGCATCTTGGAGTTGACGAAGCTAAGATTGTAGTAATCGGCGCGGGTTTGGACGTTCATCTGGCGAGCGTTGAGGGCATAGATGAAGACGACGTTCTTGGGAAATTTGGAATTGACCGCCCGTTTGTCCTGATGGTCGGAAACGCAGACTGGCGAAAGAATTGCATCGGCGCTCTGGAGGCATTCTCGATGCTCCCTGCCGACGTTCGGGACACGCACCAACTCGTGTTTACCCGTGTCGGCACTGACGTAACTGACGCGTTGAAGGCAGAGCACTCGAGCCTGAAAGACAGCGTAGTTGTTGCGGGGCAGGTTAGCGAAGAAGAGCTTGCCACGTTGTACAAGAGATGCGCAGTCTTCTATTTCCCCTCACATTATGAGGGCTTTGGTCTGCCTATTCTCGAAGCAATGGCTGCTGGCGCGCCCGTTCTCTCATCAAATGCGGGAGCGCTTCCGGAGGTCATACACACAGCCGAAGCGCTGTTCTCGCCAGACAATTCCAGCGAAGGAGCCGAACTCTTGGCGCGGGCACTCTCAGACGAGAGTTTTAGAAGCCGTCTCAAAGCGGGCGCAATCGAGCACGCACACGGCTTTACTTGGTCCAAATGCGCAACGCTCGCCATTGAAGCACTGCGAGGTTTGTCTGTCGTGCAGGCGCCCAAGGCAACCAAATGGTTGCCTAGCGAATCAGAGATTAGCACGCTCGCAGCAGCCGTCAGGCATTCCGATCGCGACGGCGTTGTAGAGCTGAAGCAAGCCTTAAGCCGGATAAACAAGAAGGCAAACCGAAGAATATTAGTCGATATTACCGAGGTGGTCCGACTGGACGCTCGGAGCGGAATTCAACGGGTTGTGCGGAATTTCTGCAGGGGTCTGCACAATGCGGCCACGCAAACCGGCCACCAGGTCGTACCGTTTTGCTGGACCGAAACGGGAATCATGGATGCTTCTGACTTTTTGGGTCAAGAGCGTACAAAGTCAAATGCTGATATCTCTCTTAACAATCTGCTTCGGCCGGAAGTTAATGACATTGTCTTCATGGTCGACTCTTCCTGGTGGCTGCCTCAAAGATTCGAGGCATTCCACGCAGAGATCAGGAGCTTGGGTGGAGAGGTCGTGTGGATGGTGTACGACTTGATCCCAATACGTGTTCCTGAGACTTGCGACCCTCAGGTACTTCCTGCATTCAAGGGTTGGATTGACTACGCGATTCAAACTGCCGACGGATTCATATGCATTTCTCATGCAACGGAAGCGGATCTTCTTGAATACATGAATGAAACCCTGCATCAAGCAACGCCTAGACCGTGGACGCGCAATGTGCACCTAGGGAGTGATCTCGAAATGGGCAGCGCGACGGCTGGTGACTCGGATCGAATAGTGGAATTGAAGAAGATCTTGGGCGCTAGCCCGGTTTTTCTCGCTATTGGCACTGTAGAACCAAGGAAAGATTACGAAACGATTTTGCGTGCCTTTGAAAGACTTTGGAGTGCGGACGAGGACGTACGTCTCGTCCTCGTCGGGAAGCAAGGATGGAACATTGAGCATTTCGCTAAGAAGCTGCGTACCCATTCTGAGCTACACAAACGCTTGTTTTGGCTGGAAAGTTTAAGCGACGAAGACTTGTCTTCGATTTTGGATCGATCCGACGCCCTGATTCAGGCGTCTGTAGCAGAAGGGTTTGGCTTGCCGGTTGTCGAGGCAGGTAGCTTGGGGAAGCCGTTGTTCCTTTCAGATTTGGTCGTTTTTCGTGAAATTGCAGAATGCGAAGCGACTTACTTTCCGGTGGGCAATGACAAAGAACTCTCGCGCGAAGTTTCGGCCTCTCTACTGCGTAGGAATTGGAAAGTTCCGAGAAATATCAAGACACTGACGTGGACTGAAGCTTCTCGTATTCTGTTTTCAACTTTGATTGAGCCTTAGTAGCGGCACGCTGCTATTTGATAGAGATGGCAATCAAGCCCACTCCGAGCCTTCGGTTATCGGGTGACAAATTTAGTTCAGCTGGCGAAGCTGGGTTTGCCACGTGAATGTCAATCGCAACTAAGCCGTTGGACTTGGCCAATAAAGCCGCCGGTAACTCGAGATTTATTTCGATCGGAATTTTCGCTGAAGAAATAGTAGTTGCCGCAATCTGCTTGCCGTTTACGAGAAAGCTGACGTCCACGGCTTGATGCGATAACGCGAAAAAGGACGTTAGTTTCAGGTATACGGCGACAGGATCAGTACCGTTTGCAATGCGGAATTTGAGCGAAGATTTCTTGCCAATGCTCCAGCTTCCCCATGGTTCCAGCTGACCCCAGTTTGTATCCTGGAACTGTCGGAACGAGGGCGACGATGTAGACGTGTAAACCTGACCTTTGTTGGCGATGACAGTTAGACGGTCAATGACGTCGGAGGAAATGCTGAAGTAGCGCTCATCTGTAGTGTTGAATTCCTGAGTAAAAGAAGCAATCGCGCGCGTTATTTCGGATTCACTCATGCTACAAAGACTTGATCCGACTACTTTCGGATGGCTTCCCGGACCCAAAAAGAGTGCTTTTCTGCAATTGGGTCCTAACACTACTGATGGGCGAATTGCTGCTACCTCGCCAAGTCCAGAATTGCGTTCGAAGAATACTTCGGCTGGCGGATCGTAGATATTCGGTAGAGATGAATAAATTAGTCGGGCCGCAGGAGAGGGCTCAGTAAACGTCTGCGGGAGGGCAGGCCAAAAATTCCATAGATTCCAGCAAGCCAGAATTGAAAAAACAACTGTGGCCAGAACTGTCTTTAGCCTACGCATGATGGGGTCGATCAAAGCTCTTGAACACTCTCAGAAGTGGAAAATAAAACAGCGGCAGATACCAGAGGCCGTATCTGGCCAAGTGCACGGTCGCGCCAGAATTCATATTCTGACTTGCATTGTGCGCCCATAGTGCGGAGGTGCAGTAGACGAGCACAAGCAAAACTGGGCCCATGTTCGCCTTTAGGCGTTCCCATCCATCATGAATAAGATAGAAAACAGAGACACCGAGCAGTAGCAAACCCAGTGGCCAGTTCGGAAACAGACCAATATCCGGATCTATCAAATAGCGAAAAGCGGTGAAATCACGGTTTAGATCAGCGCCGCCGGCCAACAGCTGAGGTGTAACCACGCCATATCGAGCGAAGTAATACCATGGATGAACAAGAACGATGATTGCGCTCAAAATCAAGAGGGCGGAATTGGAAAGCCGATTCGCTGGAATGCGAAAAAAGTCGTAAGCACCAATGATCCAGCAAAAAGCAGCTGGCAGGGCAAAGCTGATGTTTTGCGTGCTCACTAGACTGAATAGCAGCGCAGCAAACGCCCACTTTCTTGAGAACGCGCAGATAAACGCGGCTGTCGACAGTGTAGCGGTCCACCACTCCGTATGAACCTTCGTGAGAAACCAGAGCATCGGTGAAGTTAACAGTAATGCGGTAGCCGCGACCGCGCCCATTCGCCCATCAGTTCTGAGAGAGATACAGACAAGCAAGAGAAAGAGCGCCGCGTGAAGGGCCATAAAGCCAATATGCGCACCGCCAGGTAGAAATGTGTCTGATACAGCACCAGCTAGTGAATATGCCCAGAAGTGATTAAAATCGCTTGTGGATCCCACGCGCAACGCCGGAAACTTCTTTTTCAGTTGCCCTGTAGGTTCGAGGCCAGCGACTTCACCGGTCTCGCGTAGCCTTTGATATTTTTGCCAGCCAGAGTCTGTCATGTACGGAACTTTTGCCTGTGCTAGCGCAACCTCCATGGCGTAGTATTCCGCGCCATCCCCGACATTTGTCGCGTTGAACTGCAGTGCAAATCCGAAAAGCAGCGCGGTTGAAAAAACCAACGCGTAAAAGTCCGGCTTTAAAGCACACAGAGCTCTAAAAATGCTCACGGCTCGAGCATCATTTTGGCTAAGCGTCGCCCTTCCTTGACGGCATAGTTGGTTCCCCGATCTTCAGGATAGACTTGCGCCATGCTGGTCAAATATACGTTGGCGAGTGGGGTGTTATTACCGGGGACTAGGGAAGAATAAAATCTCTCCGCAATCGGCTGTGCGTAGTCGGCCTTCCAGACATGCGCGTCGACAATCCACGTTTTGTCGAACTCGGGAAACATCTTCTTCAAATGTGGAAGGGAAAATTCGACAAGCGCATCATCATCCATGTTGTACATGGGATGGTCGGTTGGCAGGTACTTTGACAGATAGACAATGTGTCGGCCGCCGTAGGAACTTGGCGGCTCGAAATTCGTATGCTCAATTACGCCCACATACGGAAATCCGGGGTCATTGACGTTCAGCCAATAGGTGTCTGAGAGACTTCGGTCGAGTGTCAACACAAGACAGACATTTGCCAAATAACGGATTCTTCTCAATTGGCTCAAGAAAGTCTCAGGCACCGAGCCTTCTAGCAAGTCTGCCGAGATTGGAAACGCGGTGGAGAGGACCACATTGTCAGATCGCACAACCTCACCATCGGCAAGTTCAACACCAGTCGCCTTTCCGTCGGACGTAAGGACTTTGCGTGCGGTAGTTGAAACCATGACCCGCCCGCCCAAACGGACGATCTCAGCCGCGAGTCGTTCGGCTAAAGCTGCAAATCCACCGCGGAAATAGGCTAACACCTCGTCGCCGGATGAACTTCGACTTCCGCCGCGTAATACCAGCTTTTTCCAGAACCAGACGGCGGAAATGTCGTTGGCCACGCTTCCGAATTTTCCTACCAAGAGCGGATCCCAAACGACGTGATATGCCCTTTGCCCGCAAAGCTTTATCAGCCATTCCTTGGCCGTCAGGCTTTCAAGCGTTTTCCAATCCTTTACCCGCTTTGCCCGCAATACGGCAATGCCGAGACGGATGCGATCATGAAACGGGAGTGCGTTAAACCTCAACAAATCGAGCGGGGTACTCAAACGAAAGAACTGGTTGGAGTAGTACATGCCTGTTCGGGTCGGTCGCAGGACAACTTTGTCCTCCTCTCCCAGTTCCGAGATTATCCGCATGATGTCGAGATCATTGTTGAACCAGTGATGGTAAAACTTCTCTAACGTTTGCTGTTCTACATTGAAGCCGCCCGCCAAGCCTCCGACTTGCGAATCAGCTTCAACGACCACTACGGATTTTCCGGCTTTGGCCAATTCATAGGCAACCGCGAGCCCTGCGAATCCCCCACCGACGACAGCGGTGTGAAAGCTGCTTTGTTCAATATCCTGTTGCATTTAGCTGGCGCTTCCTTCAGTTGTGCGAAACGTGACTGCTTTGTTGATTGAGAATTGAAGAACCAGTACCACACCCAAGGTTGCGATTTTGGCGACGAAAGGTGAGAAATTCAGCTTGGAAATCAGCACCCACAGCAATGCGCTGGAGACTATGTAACCCAGCAGGGCGGTACCTAAAAACAACGCGAGTCTTTCAAAGGGGCGATCTTTCGCGTCAAAAGTGAATTTTCGGTTTAGCAAGAAGCTTATAAGCGTGCCTGCTGCATACCCTGCGAAATTTGCAAGCTGGTAATTTGCGCCATTTGAAACAAGCGCTCCGAATATCGCCAGATCGGTTAACACGCCGCTGCCGCCACAAATTGCGTATAGAACGAACTGTCGTATCGCAGCGGAATTGCTCTTGAGAAGGTCAAACACTTTCAGCTTCGCCGAGATTTAGTGATTCACCGATGACGGCCTGAGGGCGACCGTTCACATGAAGCAGAACGCGCCCCAAGTACTCACCGATAATGCCAACAGACATAAGTTGGATTCCACCCAGAATCATTGACGAGACCATTAGTGAAGACCACCCGATCGGCATCGCATTAATCGTGAATCTCTGAATGACGAACGCAAGCGCACCCACAAGTCCTATCACCGAGAATGCCAGACCAGTCAGTGACGCCATTCTCAAGGGGGCGACCGAAAACCCAGTTGCCATTTTCAGCCAGAGTGAGATGGATTTTCTGAGACTGTATCCGGACTGACCATCTGCGCGTTCATGATGGTCTATTAGCGCGCTGGTTATGCGGTCAGTGGATTGCAGTATCAATCCGTCCAAGTACACATTGGGACCTACAAAGCGCACCAACTCGTTCCGCACGCCACCCACCATCGCCTTGAATGGAGAGAGGTACAGGTTTTTGGGTTTCCCAAGCAGAATCGCTGCAACTGAATCATTGAAACGACTGCCTAGCCGCTTCCACAACACGTGCTTTCTGGCTTTGAACGATCCGTAACAAACGTCGTACCCTTTGGCGAGCGACTCGACCAACACTTGGATGTCGGAAGGAGAGTGCTGCAAGTCGTCATCCATGGTGACGACAACTTGACCTCGTGTATTGCGCATTCCGCAGAGAACAGCGTTGTGCTGTCCGGCGTTTTTCCTGAGATTGATTGCTTTCAACCACGGTCTATCTCTGGCCAGACCTTTGAGTACGTGCCAGGATTTGTCTGGACTGCAATCGTTTACCATCACGACTTCGAACGAGTCCCCGTAATTTTTTGCAAGCTCCCGCTCCAATTGTTTGACGAGTTCCGGCAAGATGGATTCACTGCGATATACCGGAATGACGACGGAAATGGCTGGCTTCATTGTTTGCTACCGTAATATTTCTGAAGGACGCGAAATGTATAGCCCGGCGATACGTCAATCTCCAATTCGTTTGACCAACGGACCATCATTGCCGAGTCGGGCGTGGAGCCGCCGCCCGAATCCACAACGTCGAAGTTGGCGGTTCGCCGTAAAACGCTCTCCATCAGGCCGACCAGTTCAAGCATGGAGACGACTTCCGGTGGCGCAATTTCGCTGATGCCAGATGAAGTTGCTTGCGCAGTGTGCTGGACGGAAATTCGCGCGACGTCTTCCACATCCACGAGGCATCGAACGGCATTCCCCCAAATTGCGAAACGCTCGCCGCTTTGAAGATGGGTTGCGATGAAATTAGTAAGCGTGTGCGGGTTGGGGGTTAGGCCCACAACTTGAGGAAGTCTGAAAATTTGATGCTTTGGATGTTGTCCCACCAAGCGTTCCATATTCAACTTGTGCTTGACGTAAGGACTGTTCGCGCGGTCCGGATCACTAATACTGCAAGTGCTGAAATAGACCACCGAGGCCGGGTACTCTTCCAGATGCGTGCACAACATCGCATACTCACGATCAAACTCAGAGGCTCTGGTTTCGGATGAGTTGGAAACCCCTGACGCAAAGACGACAGCATCGAATTCCTCACCGCAAGCGCGAACCGCATTCGCCAACAGTCCATTGCCGACTATCTTCACTAAACTTCCATTATTGAATAAGGGCCTACGGTTGCAGGCAGGGCGGGGATCGTCACCAGCCGGATAACGACCCCGGTGAATGGATTACTTGGCCGTATCCAATCGGTACCCCGTAATATCGACTTTCGCGCCCTCGGGAACATTTACGCGGACTTCGACTTTTGCAGTATCGACAGGCAACGTAACATCAAACTCGGTCAGGGCTGCCCCGGCTTGCGTCGGCGCGGCAATCTCTTGTTTTTGAATAATGTTCTTGCCCGCGTCTGAAGCAACGTCTACGACAATGGTTTTGCCCTCGGGAACCGTTGCGACCGAACCATCAATTTTGAGGTGGTATCGGCCGGCTTTCAAACCAATGTAGGGTCCGAACATCAGGAAACCGGCCTTTCCAGTGGATTCCAAGCGGCCGTTTGTCAGAGTGCCTACGCCTTCTTGCATGTTCAGCGCATCGGTCGCAGCCGACTTCACAATGGTCGTTTCGTAGGAAATCGCCTCCGCAGCATCGCTTTGCGGAGGAGCACCTGCCTCGGCGGGTGCACTTGAAGGTGCTGTTGCAACGTCAGCGGGGGTCATAGTTTCCTGCTTTTGGCAGCCGCTAAGGGTAGCGATTATCAGGGTCGTGGCAAAGGCGACGTTACGCATGGTGGCAATCCTTGGTTTGGGTTTTAGGTGAAGCGAGAATCAGTGCAGAATCGATTATTCGTTAAAAGAAAATGCCCAATCTGAAGGGAGCGGGGAATGAAATAGTGTTCCCTCTTTACATAGGCAGTGTGCCGCGGAGAGGCGAGCCGTCTCGCGCCAAATCGCCCCGTCACCTGCTGCATTTGTACAGTTTCACTCAAGACAATAACCGCGTTGGTGCTGCTTAGCCAGCCGAAACTCTAATGCGATCGGCGAGACCCACCCGCATTCAAGGAATTTGCGCCTGCAGCTCAGGCAGCACCTGAAACAAGTCTCCGACCAGTCCCAAATCCGCGACTTCGAAAATCGGTGCGTCCGCATCCTTGTTGATCGCAACAATCGTTCCTGCGTCCTTTATACCGGTCAGATGTTGGATGGCGCCGGAAATGCCGATGGCGACGTATAGCTCCGGGGCAATGATCTTTCCTGTTTGTCCAACCTGCATGTCGTTGGGCACGTATCCGGCATCGACGGCAGCGCGCGATGCGCCGACCGCTGCCCCCAATTTGTCTGCCAGGTCGTACACGATCTTGAAGTTTTCAGCACTTCCGACGCCGCGACCACCCGAAATCACGCGGCGGGCACTTTGGAGGTCGGGGCGATCGCTCGACCCGGCAGAAAGCTTCACGAAGCGGGTATGCGAAGGCAACGGTACGTCGACGGAGACTTGCTCAACCTCGGCATTCCCACCGTGTTCTGCCTGCGGCCAAGACGCAGTACGGACCGTTGCGACGACCACTGAACCCGCCGGCGCTTCCACTGTAACAATGGCGTTGCCGGCGTAGATCGGCCGTTTGAATGTGTGTGATCCCTCGACCGCCATCAGGTCGGAGACCTGTGACACTCCCAAAATTGCGGCAATGCACGGCATCAGGTCTTTGCCGAAGGTTGTGCTCGGGCCGAATATATGGCTATAGCCCTCGGCCAGCCGGACGACTTGGGGTGCTTGAACTTGCGCAAGGGCGTGGGCGTTGGCTTCGCTGGCGACCGCCCGCACTTTGCTGACGCCGCTGATTCGGGCAGCTTCTGCCGCAACTGCTGTCGGATCGGCCGCGAGCACGACCACATCGATGGCTTCCGGATTCAACGCCTTTGCCGCCGAAACGCACTTTGCTGTCGCGGCATTCAATTTGCCGTCAAGATGTTCTGCGACGATGAGGACCTTTGACATCACAACAACCCCTTTTCTTTGAGCTTGGCAACCAATTCAGCAGCATCCTTCACCATAACGCCGCGGCCTCGCTGGGCCGGTGCGGCGAAGTGGGTGGTCTTCAGGCCCTCATGGGCATCCACGCCCAATTCGGCCAGCTGAATCGTTTCCAGCGGTTTGCTTTTCGCCTTCATGATGTCCGGCAATTTGATGAAGCGCGGCTCGTTCAATCGCAAATCGGCCGTCACCACGCCGGGCAAATCGATTTCCAACGTTTCCAAGCCTGCGTCTACTTCGCGCGTCACCGTCGCTTTTCCATCCACCACAGCGAGCTTGCTGGCAAACGTCGCTTGCGGGCGCCCCCATAGCGTTGCCAACATCTGGCCGGTTTGGCTGGCGTCATCATCGATAGCCTGCTTGCCAAGCAACACGAGTTCGGGCTGCTCCTTCTCGACCAGCTTGAGAAGAACGCGTGCGGCGGTAAGCGAATGGACCGGGCCCTCGGAAACGACGTGAATCGCCCGATTAGCGCCCATGGCCAAACCATTGCGCAGATGCGGTTGTGCATCCGCAGGCGCAATGGTGACGATGACAACTTCGGTAGCTTTGCCGGAATCGCGCAGACGCAATGCCTCTTCAAGGGCGATATCGTCAAAAGGGTTTGCGGAGAGCTTTACCCCGTCAGTCACGACCCCGGTACCGTCGGGCTTCACCTGCACCCGTACGTTCGCGTCAACGACACGCTTGTAACCGACAAGAATTTTCATGTCCAATCCCTCGAAAACAGCCTTCTATTGTAACGAACGCCGCTCAATTCGGCAGCCCGGGAGGGTGCTAACGTATCATGGGGTGGTCTCCAATCTCTCACTTTCAAGAAGGACCCTGCATGGCAACTTGGCTCGTTACCGGCGGCGCCGGATTCATCGGCGGCAATTTCGTGCTGGACGCGGTCGGGCGGGGTGTGAAAGTCGTCAATCTGGATGCCCTCACCTATGCCGGCAACAAAGACACCTTGGCTTCCATCGAAGGGAACCCGAATCATGTTTTCGTTGAAGGTGATATCGGTGATAGAACACTCGTCGCCGAATTGCTCGCCGAGCATCAGCCGGATGCCGTGATCAATTTTGCAGCGGAAAGCCATGTGGATCGGTCGATCGATGGGCCCGCAGAATTCATCCAGACCAACGTCGTCGGAACGCTGGGGTTGCTGGAAGCGACGCGCGACTATTGGAAACTTTTGGAAGATGAGCGTCAATCGGCATTTCGCTTCTTGCACGTGTCCACGGACGAGGTTTACGGCTCGCTGGGAGAGACGGGCCTGTTCACGGAAACAACGCCTTACGCGCCGAATTCCCCGTATTCGGCGTCCAAGGCGGCCTCTGATCATTTGGTGCGCGCGTTTCATCACACCTATGGTCTGCCCGTCCTCACCACCAATTGTTCGAACAATTACGGTGAATACCAATTTCCTGAAAAATTGATCCCGCTCATTATTGCCAAGGCCTTGGCCGGCGCGCCGCTGCCAATCTACGGCGACGGAAAGAACGTGCGCGACTGGCTGTATGTAGGCGACCATTGCAGTGCCATTCGACGCGTACTCGAAGCGGGCAAGGTGGGAGAGACATACAACGTCGGTGGCAACTCTGAAAAACAGAATATCGAAGTTGTCCGAACCATTTGCGGGCTGCTCGACCAACGCCGTCCCAAAGCGGACGGTACGCAATATGTATCCCAGATCACCTATGTGCAGGACCGCCCAGGACATGACCGGCGGTACGCCATCGATGCGTCCAAGTTGAAACGTGAGCTCGGATGGGAACCTGCTCATACCTTCGAGCAGGGGATTGCGGCAACCGTCGACTGGTATCTGGCCAACCAACAGTGGGTGAATCGCGTGCTCGATGGCAGTTACCGCCTTGAGCGCATTGGGCAAGTCTGAGGAGCAGCGCATGGATCGCAAAGGCATTATCCTCGCCGGGGGTTCCGGCACCCGGCTGTATCCAATTACGCAAGGCATCAGCAAACAACTGTTGCCTGTCTATGACAAGCCGATGATCTATTACCCGCTGAGCGTCCTGATGCTGGCGGGCATCCGCGAGGTGCTGATCATCAACACGCCGCACGAGCAAGCGCTGTTCAAGACACTGTTGGGCGATGGCAGCCAATGGGGTATGAAATTTGAATATGTCGCCCAGCCGAGCCCGGATGGCTTGGCGCAAGCGTTCATTCTGGGAGAGGCATTTCTTGCCGGTGCCCCAAGTTGCCTGGTTCTCGGAGACAACATCTTCCACGGTCCGGGACTCACAGCGATGTTGAAACGCGCAGGCGCCAGATCTGAAGGGGCGACGGTATTCGGGTATTGGGTGCAGGATCCTGAACGTTACGGCGTGGCAGAATTCGATGGCGAAGGAAAAGTGGTCGGGCTTGAGGAAAAGCCCGCGAAGCCGCGTTCAAACTATGCAGTGACCGGCTTGTATTTCTACGACGGCAATGCACCTGAAATCGCCAAGGCCCTGAAGCCCTCGCCTCGAGGCGAACTGGAAATCACCGATTTGAATACGGTGTATTTGCAAAAGAACGCATTGCATCTGGAGCAATTGGGGCGCGGATACGCATGGTTGGACACGGGTACCCACCAATCTTTGCTGGAAGCCGCCAACTACATTGAAACAATCGAGACACGACAAGGACTTCGTGTGTGCTGTCCAGAGGAGATCGCGTTCAATAACGGTTGGATCAGCGAATCCCAGTTGCTGGAGCTCGCCCGGCCGCTTGCCAAGAATGGCTACGGGCAATATTTGATGCAACTCCCCAACCGGGGTTATGTGCCGTGAAAGTGATCGAAACCGATTTGCCCGGATGCTTGGTGTTTGAGCCCCGCGTGTTCGGCGATGACCGCGGCTATTTCTACGAATCTTTCAACGCGGACAAGTTGTCCCCGCTGGGATTCGATTTGACTTGGAAACAAGGCAATGTGTCATCGTCCACGCGCGGTGTTCTGCGGGGGCTTCACTATCAGTGGCCCAAGCCCCAAGGTAAATTCGTCTCCGTTGTGCAGGGTGAAGTGTGGGACGTGGCGGTGGACATTCGCAGGGGCTCGCCTACTTTCGGCCAATGGACCTCTGAAATCCTGAGTGCAGCAAACAAGAAGCATTTCTGGATTCCGGAAGGGTTCGCGCACGGATTTGTCGTGTTGAGCGATTCCGCTGTATTCACCTATTTGTGTACTGAAACCTACGATGCACAAGCGGACGCCAGCATTGCTTGGAACGACCCCGAATTGGCGATCGATTGGCCACTTCAGGGCTCGGCGCCGGCATTGTCTGAAAAAGATGCCACTGCTCCTTTACTGCGCGACATTTCGACCGAGCGGCTCCCTCGTTTCCTTGGGTGAAGATCGGGTGCTTGCCACGCAAAGCCGCGACAATCGAAGATCTTAAAATCGATTCGCGAGTGGACCAAAGTACGAGGGCGTGTGCGGAAACGACTGCTAGAATCCGAAGTTTGAAGGCGGTCCTCTAGGTTAGACATGCAAACTTCCAAAGTGTTCGAAAATGCCAATGCCGCATTGCAAGGCGCAGTCGCTGATGGTCAGACGCTCGCAGTCGGCGGGTTTGGACTGTGCGGGATTCCTGAGGCCCTGATTACTGCCCTAAGGGATTCGGGCGTTAAGAATTTGACAGCAATCTCCAATAACGCGGGCGTAGACGGCTTTGGGCTCGGCCAACTATTGGAAACGCGCCAAATCAAGAAGATGATCTCCTCTTACGTGGGCGAAAACAAGGAATTCGAGCGCCAATATCTCGGCGGCGAACTGGAACTTGAATTCAACCCGCAAGGAACACTTGCCGAGCGGCTTCGCGCCGGGGGCGCCGGAATTCCGGCTTTCTTCACGGCAACGGGTTTTGGAACCGTGGTTGCGGAAGGCAAGGAAACCCGTGAAATCGACGGTCGCTGGTACGTGTTGGAAACTGCGCTGAAGGCTGACGTATCGCTCGTTAAAGCTTGGAAAGCCGACAAGGCTGGCAATCTCGTGTTCCGCAAAACCGCACGCAACTTCAATCCCGCCTGTGCGATGGCTGGCGATCTCTGCATTGCCGAAGTGGAGGAGTTGGTCGAGATCGGTGATATCGATCCCGACCATGTGCATTTGCCGGGTATTTTTGTCGACCGGATCATTGTCAACGCAACGCCGGAAAAACGCATCGAGCAGCGCACGCTGCGTGCCGAGGAGGCGCAATAATGGCTTGGACGCGTGAAGAGATGGCGCAGCGCGCTGCAAAGGAACTGACCGACGGCGCCTACGTCAATTTGGGTATCGGTTTGCCCACGATGGTGGCGAATTACATTCCCGATGGTATGAACGTTTGGCTGCAAAGCGAAAACGGTCTGCTAGGCATCGGCCCGTTTCCGACCGAGGCAGAATTGGACGCGGATTTGATCAACGCGGGCAAACAAACGGTCACCGCGATGCCCGGCGCGAGCTTTTTCGGCAGTCATGATTCCTTCGCGATGATTCGCGGCGGGCACATCGACCTCGCCATTCTGGGTGCCATGGAAGTCACGGACAAAGGTGATCTCGCCAACTGGATGGTGCCCGGAAAGATGGTGAAAGGCATGGGCGGTGCCATGGATCTGGTCGCCGGCGTCAAGCGCGTTGTCGTTTTGATGGAACACACCACAAAGACGGGTTCGCCGAAAATTTTGCCGGAATGCACTTTGCCGCTCACCGGTGTGGGTGTGGTCAATCGCATCATCACCGAACTCGGCGTGTTCGACATTACGCCGAACGGCTTGGTGGCAACGGAGCTGGCGGAAGGCGTGAGTCTGGAAGAAGTAAAGCAAAAGACCGGGGTATCGCTGGTCGGCGCTTGAAATCCATGCAAACGTCAGTTGTTGTTTGTACACATAACGGCGAGGCGTTCCTACGGGAACAGTTGGACAGCATCTTGCGGCAAACCCGTCCGCCGTCGGAAATCATCATTTCCGATGACGGTTCGACGGACAGCAGCGTGTCAATCATTGAGGCCTTCGCAACGAAGGCCCAAGCTGCCGGGATTGCATGCCAAGTGGTTGCAAATGTGCGCGCACTCGGTGTTACGGGAAACTTTGAATCGGCCTGCCAGCGCGCCAATGGCGAAGTGATCTTTCTTGCCGACCAAGACGATGTTTGGCATACCGATAAGGTGGATCGACTTCTCAAGGTGCTGGCGCAAAATGAGGTCGTCTTGGTGAGCTCAAATGCGGAGATCATCGACGCGGCCGGGCAAAAAACAAACGAAACCCTATTTTCCCGTTTGCGCATTTCCCCAGCGGAACTTTCTTTGCTGCGGAATGGTGATTTGAGCAATTTGATTCTTTACAGGACAGCTTTCACGGGTGCGACTTTCGCATTCAAGAAGTCACTTTTGAAACATGCCTTACCGTTCGACCGGAAGCTTGTCCACGACGAATGGTTGGTGCAGGTGGCGTGGGTCGTTGGTGAGGTGCGTACTGTGCAAGAGTCCCTGATGGACTATCGCTTGCATGCATCCAATACCATTGGTTTGGATGCGCCTGCCGTGGAATCTATTGACGACACTTTTGGGGCTAGGCTGGGAAGTCACTTACAGCGGATCATTGGGAAATTGACACCGCTTGTCGAACGCTTTGAGAACAGCGCGGATGGCGTCACCAACGCCAAACGTCTCCTGTTGAGACGTAAACAACTTGAGCTTGCTTTGGCGAGAGGGCGTTATCCGAAATCGCTGCCTCGTCGTTTGCACGCAGTGTTCAATAACTGGAAATCAAAGCTCTATGCAGTCGAGCCGTCACCGATGCGGACGGCGATGTTGGATATTTTCAGAAACCCCCAAGCGAAGTCGGTGTCATGATCATTCGACTGGTGGACGCGGATTCCGGGAGCACTGCGGAGGTTTCCACGTTTGGCGCCCGTGTGCTGTCGTGGCAATGCCAAGGCCGCGAGCGGATCTTCATGCCTGATATTGGCAAGGACGATCCGCGCGCTGCGCCTCATGGTGGTGTTCCCGTCTTGTTTCCACAGTTCGGGTTTTTCGGGAACGGTCGAAAGCACGGTGTTGTACGGGACATCGACTGGGCCGTGGAGAAGCAGGCCGACGACTTTGTCTTGATGCATTGCCGTTTCGAGAATCCCGAAGCGTTTTCCAAAGCCGAAGTGCGCTTACGCGTCGAATTGGAACGCGATGCATTGGCGATGTACTTTTCGGTCATCAATGCGAGCAACACGGCCATGAGATTTACTTGTGGCTTGCATACCTACCTGCGCGTCGAGGATGTTTCTCAGGTGCGCGTTACGGGGCTAGAGCAGTCTGCTTGGCAAGACGCATTGAACGGACTGCAATCTGTAGCGGCTGCCAAACAAGCTCTGGAAGGGCCGGTCAATGTCGATCGCGTTTATGTCGGCACACCGGAGAAACTAACCTTGGCGGAGGCGCTGTCAGGCGTTTCTATCGAACAAACCGGTTTCGCCGACACGGTCGTTTGGAATCCCGGGCCAGAGTTGGCGTTGGGTCTGAGCGATCTTGGCGACGAAGAATGGCGCAACTTTTTGTGCATCGAGGCCGCACAAATTTCGCCACCCGTTGAACTGCCCGCTTGGGATACTTGGTACGGGCGTCAACGGTTGCAAATCAGGGACATCTAAAAGTCCTGTTTAAAGGTTCTGATAATTCGGCCCGGATCCGCCTTCCGGCGTGGTCCAAGTAATGATCTCGTAAGGATCTTTAATATCGCAGGTCTTGCAGTGCACACAGTTGGCTGCATTGATTTGCAGTCGCTTGCCGTGCGGTTGCGATTCGTCGCTGACCATTTCGTACACGGCCGCCGGACAGAAACGTGTGCACGGATTGTCGTATTCCTCGACACATCGTGTCGCGCAAATATCGGTATCGGCCACCTTCAGGTGAATCGGTTGGTCTTCATCGTGTGAGGTGGCGGCGAAGTAGACGCCTTGCAGACGGTCGCGCGGTGCGAGTGTGCGACTGACATAGTCACGCTTCGGCTCGGCGGTGCCCAAGCGATCCAAGGTGTTCCAATCGGCCTTTTGTTTGAGCGTCCAAGGGGAGGCGCCGCGGGTGACGGTTTCCCAGGCGGCATTGAACATGCCGAACCAGAAGCCTTTCTTGAAGCCCGGCTTGATATTCCGAACCTGCTTCAACTCTGCATAGATTTCCGAGTTGCGCAGTTTGGCATCGAAGCCGATCGCGTTTTCGCCGTTGGATTCGGCCAAATGCTTCGCTGCGAGCATGCCGCTTCGAATCGCTTGGTGCGTGCCTTTGACTTTCGGTACGTTCAAGAGGCCGGCGCAATCACCGATGAACAATGCGCCCGGCAATTCCGTCTTCGGCAACGATTGATAGCCGCCCGTAACAATTGCGCGCGCGCCCGCAGAGACGATGCTGCCGCCTTCAAGCAGCGAGGCTACGAGCGGATGGGCTTTCCATTGCTGGAATGCCTCCCAAGGTTTGTATTCGGGATCTTGATAATCCAAACCGCTGACATAGCCCAAGGCGACGCGTCCGCCTTCGAGGTGGTAGATGAAGCTGCCCGCATAAGTCGCGTTGTCTGCCGGCCAGCCCAAGGTATGGACGATCTTGCCCGGCGTGACACGCGAAGCGTCAACTTGCCAAAGTTCCTTGATACCAATCGAATAGCTTTGCGGGTCGCAATCGGCGTCGAGCTTGAATTGCTTCACCAATTGTTTGCTGATGCTGCCACGCGCACCTTCGGCCAAGACGGTGACCTTCGCATGGATGTCTATGCCGGCCGTATAGCTGGGTTTGTGCGAACCGTCTTTGGCGATGCCCATGTCACCGATGCGAACGCCGATCACTCGGCCGCTGTCATCCACCAAAGCCTCGGAAGCGGCGAATCCGGCAAACACTTCCACGCCGAGCGCTTCCGCCTGCGGTGCGAGCCAAGCGCACATCGCACCGAGGCTGACAATGAAATTGCCTTCGTTGTGCATGCCGGGCGGCAATGGCAACTTGCGCTGTCCCTGTTTCGACAGCAGCCAGAATTCGTCCTCTTTCGCGGGCACGCACACCGGCGGCGGATTGTCGCGCCAACCCGGTAACAGGGTGTCCAGCGGCCCGGGCTCAATCACGGCACCGGAAAGAATATGCGCGCCCACGGTGGCGCCTTTTTCCAGCACACAGACCGAAATGTCGGGCTTCAACTGTTTGAGGTGGATGGCGAACGAAAGGCCGGCCGGGCCTGCGCCCACCACAACCACGTCAAATTCCATCACGTCGCGTTCAATCGCATCCATCATTCAATCCGGCACTTGCTGAAGTGCCCATTGTAGCCAAGCACACCCCGCGGCGTAGTGCGCTAGGGGCTACTGCGGCGGGCGAAGGGTGGCGTCAGCGGGCGTTCTGCAGGGTCCAGCCGGCGATGTCAGCAGATGCTTTGGACAATGCGGTATCGAAGGCCGAGACCACTTGGGCAACGTCAGTGCCCGACGCCGGCGCGGTTGCGCGGAAGACGCGGTTCTCAATCACCCCACTGGCCTCGGCGCGCACCAACTTGGCCGAGATTTCGACGACGGCAACGGGTGTGGCGCCGCCGGAATAGTCAGCTTCGAAGTGGCGGAGATCCATCAACAATTCGTACTCACCCGGTATCCCAGAGCCACGTCGCACCGTCGTGCGCGTGGCCTCGCTGTCCTCCAGCAGTTGCACGACAGCCGATTGGACCAATTCGGGCGCAGAGTCGACCCAAGCCGCGCCGGCATACACCTGAATCTCATTCGCGTTGGGGCGCACGAGAATGCGCGGGCTGTCGATCAGACCCAAGGCGGTGGGACGACGCACGGAGATTTGTGCGTTGGTGTGCGACCAAGAGGGATCCGGTTTTACATTCAATTGCGGGTTGTACAAGGTGATCGCTTGTTTCTCGGGCAAGATCCCGCAGGCGGATACCAGCAACGCGACGGCGATCAGGCCGATGGATTTGAACGGGCTCATTTCGGGGTGAACTCCTTCGGTTGTTGTTGGCGACCCAGGATGTAGCCGGCCGGATTGCGATCGATACCATTGGAGATACGTCGCAAATCGCGAATCAAAACACGCAGCTCAGAGATCGCCGGACTGATCTGTTGCAAGCCGTCGCCGGTAAAGCTCTTGATCGGGCCGCGGTTTTCCGCAATCAGTGCGTTGGCGTTCTTGCCCGCGCTGTCGAACTCGCCGATGGCGTGATCGAGCTTGTCCAGTGTGGCGGGCATTTTTCCAATCACTTCACGATCCAAACGCACGACTGCGCCATCGACTGTGGACAGCGTGGTCTTGAGCTGCTCACTCGCTTGTCGAGCATTGATGAGCAGGGCGCGAATGTCTTCCTTCTGATCACCGATCGCGCCGGTCGCGGCGCGCAGGTTTTCCAAGGTGTCTTCGATGCGTTTGATATTTTCCTCGCTCAACAGTTTGTCCATCCGCGCCACCAGCTTGTTGGCGGTGTCGGCGATGTTTTGCAATGCCGAAGGTTCGGTCTGGATGACCGGCACTTCGCGCTGGTCCACCTTGACCAACATCGGGCTGCTCGGCATGCCGCCGGTCAGTTGGATGAAAGGGCTACCGGTGAGGCCGGCTTGCGACATTTTGGCCTTGGTATCGGTCTTCACAGGCACATCGGCGTTGAGTTTCAAACGCGCCAACACCCGTCGTGGATCAGTGGCATCCAGCTTGAGTTTCTCGACGGTACCGACCGAAATCCCGTTGTACTGCACCGAACTGCCTTCGGTAAGGCCGGTCACCGGCTCGGTGAAAATCACGTCGTAACGCTGCCAGGTGCGGTCTGACGCAAACTTCGCCGCCCACAATGCGAACAACAGTAGGAATATCGAGATGCCGAGCGTGAAGGCCCCGATCAATACGTAGTTGGCCTTGGTTTCCATGGTCAATCCTTCTTTTTGTCTTTCCGCGCGGTGCTTTGCGCAGCACGGGCCCGCGGGCCGTGGAAATATTCTTGCACCCACGGGTGATCGCAGCGTTCAACTTCTTCGATCGGTGCATTGACGAGAACGCGTTTCTCCGCCAGTACGGCGACGCGGTCGCAGATCCGATACAAGGTATCCAGGTCGTGGGTGATCAGGAAAACCGTGAGCCCCAAGGATTCCTGCAGCGTTTCAATCAATTCATCGAACGCCGATGCGCCGATGGGATCCAAGCCGGCGGTCGGCTCATCCAAGAACAGCAAGGGTGGATCGAGTGCCAATGCCCGTGCCAATCCGGCGCGTTTACGCATACCGCCGGATAACTGCGACGGCAGTTTGGAAACGGTTTCACCCGCAAGTCCGGAGAGCTTCACCTTCAAGAGGGCAAGCTCCTCACGCAAGCGATCGGGAATTTCCGGATGGTGTTCCTTCAGTGGAACTTCGACGTTCTCGCCGACCGTCAATGAGGAAAACAACGCGCCATCTTGGAACAGCACACCGGTGTGGGTCTCGATGCCGTGTCGATCCGCAGCGCGGCCGCTGCGCGGATCGAATCCTAGCACGCGTATCTCTCCTTCTTGCGGCGTTTGCAGTCCGAGAATCGAGCGCATCAGCACCGATTTGCCCGTGCCGGAACCACCGACAATGCCTTGGATCTCGCCGCGGCGAACCTCCAAGTCGAGCTTGTCGTGTACAAGCTGGTCGCCGAAGCGGTTGACCAAGCCTGACACTTTGATGATGGCGTCGTTTGTCGGCTGCATCAGAAACCCATGTACATGAACCACATCGCCGCCAAGGCATCGAGCACGATGACCAATGCGATGCATTGAACGACGGCGGAGGTCGTGCGCTCACCTACCGATTGCGCGGTGCCTTCCACCTGCAGGCCCTCCAAACAGCCGATCAAAGCAATGACCATGGCAAAAATCGGTGCCTTGCTCATGCCGACCAGAAAGTGCCGGATTTCCATGGTTTGTTCCATTCGTGCCAAGTAACCCTGTGCGGGAATATCAAGGCTGACCATGCCGACGACCAGGCCGCCCGCCAAGCCCGCCAACATGGCAAGGAAAGTGAGCAAAGGCAGCATCACCAACAGGGCGGAAACTCGCGGAATCACCAGCACGTCCACCGGGTCGAGTCCGATGGTTTGCATGGCATCCACTTCTTCGCGACTCTTCATGGCGCCGATTTGTGCCGTGAACGCACTGGCGGTACGACCGGCCAACACGATCGCCGTCAACAGCACAGCGAACTCGCGCAAGAAGGAGATGCTCACCAGTTCGACCACGAAAATTGTCGCGCCGAAATCACGCAAGACATTCGCGCCCAGAAATGCGATCACCGCGCCGACGAGGAAATTCAACACCACGACGAGCGGGACGGCATCCAAGCCGACCTGCTCCATGTGATACACCGCCGAGGTGGACCGGAAGCGGCGGGGATTGAACAACATGCGCCAGCCTTTGTGCAGCACTTCACCCAGAAAGCTGATGAGGGCAAGCACTTCACCGGCGTTGTCGAGCACGCCGCGTCCCAGCCGGTCGAGCGCGGCAATGAAGCCGAAATTGCGTTTGGCCGGCTGAGGGTCATCGCAGACGTCGGCTACGGATTCGATCAACGGCAAATGAATGTCACGCCATTCCACGGCGTCCAACGTCAAACCTTGCTTCGCCAGAAAACGCATCAATTGCATCACGCCGAGTGTGTCCAGCGATTGGATATCTCGCGCGTCGACGCGGGAGATTTTGTTGCGCGCACCGCTCAGTGCACGAACAATGTCGGCGGAATGCGCCAGGTCCCATTGCCCAACCAAACGCACACCCGTTTCTCCGCTATCGAGCGGCAAAAGGGCAGGGGCGCAATGTGGGTCCGGCGTCGGCTGCGAATTCATTGCTGCTAGCCTACCTTGCCGACGTCATGATGTAGTCGACAATGCGTTTGACGCCTCGCCGTGCCATCCTTTGATCATGCTGAACAACCCCGCCGCCGCACCGATTGATACACGCATCGAGTTCATCTGCGAACTCGCCGCGCGTTTGCACAGTTACGGTACGACCGCGCAACGATTGGAAAATGCGTTGATTGCGGTGGGACGCCAACTCGGAATCGAGTGTGAGCCTTGGTCGAATCCGACCGGCATCATTCTCTCTTTCCGGCCAATCGGCGGAAAAACCAAAGATCCCGAATCAACCCGGGTGATTCGTTTGGCTCTTGGCGAGAACGCACTCGGCAAGCTCGCTGAGACCGACCGGATTGCCGAAGAGGTGTTGAACGGCAACCTCGACATCGTCCAAGGGCACGCCCTATTGATGGCATTGGACGCCCCGGTGTCGCGCCGCACACGATGGACCCAAGTGATGGGTTTCGGTTTGGCCGCCTTCGGCGTGGCCTGTTTGTTCAGGCTGCCCTGGTTGGATATCGCAACCGCAGCGGTGGCAGGGTTGTCGATCGGTGCGATGTTCAATGTGGTCGATCTGAAGTGGGAAGGCCTGAAAGATTCGGAAGAAGTTATCGCTGCGGCCTTGGCGACGCTCATCACGGTCATGGTGGGGACATGGATCGCGCCGTTGAACTTCAACACCGTCATCATTGCGGCGGTGATCGTTTTGCTGCCGGGGATGGGTATTACCAATGCGGTCAATGAACTGACCAGCCAACATCTGGTTTCGGGCACCGCCCGTCTGGCGGGGTCGTTGACGGTCGTCTTGAAGCTGGCGATCGGCACCATGATCATCACGACAGTGACCGGATTGTTGGGAATGCATGCTCAAGTGCGGATGGATCGCTCACAGCCGCTTTGGGTTGAAGCGGTGGGCATTCTCACCGCGGCATTTTCATTTGCGATTTTGTTCCGCGCCCATACGCGCGACTATGCGTTGGTGATGATGTCGGCGAGCACGGGCTATCTCGTCTCGCGCTTGGTCGCGATGTCGCTGGGCAACGTGGCCGGTGTGTTCTTCGCCGCTTTGTGCATGACGATGCTGGGCAACTGCTACGCACGCGTCTTCAAACGCCCGGGTGCGCTGGTGCGTTTGCCGGGGATCATCATGTTGGTGCCCGGCAGCATCAGTTTTCGCGGCGTGATCAATCTGCTGCAGCAGCAAAGCGCCGATGCGGGAAAAATCGCCGCAGTGGATTTGCTGAACATTCTGCTTGCCCTGATTGCCGGCATCTTGCTCGGCAATCTGGTCGTCAGTGCGCGCAGGAGCTTATGAAAGGCCGGCGAGAAAATCGCGCTTGTTGCGCTCGCCCTGTGCGATCGGCGATTGCGGCACAAGGCGGTCGAACAGCGCCTCGCGGCTGAGGTTTTCCGGCTCGGCAGCGGCGCGGTGGCGATATTCAAAGGTGCCGGCTTCCAATCCCCGTCCTGAGACGACGATCCGGTGCGGCACACCGATCAGTTCCATGTCGGCGAACATCGCCCCGGGGCGCAAACCGCGGTCGTCCAACGCTGCATCCACACCGGCCTCGAGCAGCGACGCGTGCAGCGCTTCCGCCGCGGCCGTGATGCTCTCGTCGTTTTTCGGATTGATGACGCAAACAACCGCCTGCCAAGGCGCCATCGGTTCCGGCCAAATGATGCCGGCCTCGTCGTGCCCTTGTTCGATGGCGGCAGCCACGATGCGGGAAATCCCGATGCCGTAGCAGCCCATGTCGGGATGGACGGCTTTGCCTTGGGCGTCAAGCACGGTGCAACCCATGGCTTCCGAATACTTGTTGCCCAAGGCGAACACGTGTCCGACTTCGATGCCGCGCGCAATATGCAAGCGGCCTTGCCCGTCCGGAGACAGGTCGCCTTCCACAACATTGCGGATGTCGGCCACCTCTGCGTCGGGCAAGTCACGTCCCCAATTGACGCCGGCGATATGCTGACCTTCCACATTGGCGCCCACGACAAAATCATTCAGGCAGTCCACCGCGCAATCCGCAATCACCCGAATCGGCTTCACCGTGTTCAAGGGACCGAGGAAGCCCGGTGAGGCGCCGAGGTATTCACGGATTTCCGCTTCCGTGGCAAGGCGGTAGTCGGCCAAACCGGGTTGCTTCGCCAATTTGATTTCATTGACCATGTGGTCACCGCGCACCAGAGCCAGCACGAACTGCGGTGTCTCACCGGTGGTCATGATCGCAATCGATTTGGCGGTGCGCTGCAAGGGGATGCCCATCAAGGCGGCAACTTCTTCGCAGGTCTTTTGCGTGGGGGTATCGATGTGTCGCAAGGCTTCGCCGGCCGCGCCGCGCGCATGCGGCGCAATCGCTTCGGCCAATTCTGTATTCGCGGCGTAGTCCGAGCCATCCGAGAACGCGATGGCGTCTTCGCCCGAATCGGCAAGCACTTGGAACTCGTGGGATGCCGAGCCACCGATGGCGCCGGTGTCGGCGGCCACCGCACGGAACTTCAAGCCCAGGCGATTGAAGATGCGGACATAGGTGTCGTACATGTTGCGGTATTCGTCATTCAATGACGCCGCATCAAGGTGGAAGGAGTAGGCGTCCTTCATGATGAATTCGCGGGCGCGCATGACGCCGAAGCGCGGGCGGATTTCGTCGCGGAATTTCGTTTGGATCTGATAGAGATTGACCGGCAATTGCTTGTAGCTGCCGAGTTCGTTGCGCGCGAAATCCGTCACCGCTTCTTCCGCGGTCGGGCTATAGCAATACTCGGCTTCTTTCCGGTCTTTGATTTTTAGCAGCTGGCCGCCGAACTTCTCCCAACGACCGGTTTCGTCCCACAACTCCCGCGGCTGGATGGTCGGCATCGACATCTCGACGGCTCCCGCCGCGTTCATTTCCTCGCGCACGACGCGTTCAACTTTGCGCAACACGCGAAGTCCCAACGGACTCCAGGTGTAAAGACCGGCGGCGAGCTTGCGGATCATGCCCGCGCGCAGCATCAGTTTGTGGCTGGCGAGCTCGGCCTCGGCGGGGGTCTCTTTTTCAGTGCGAAGGTGGAACTTGGACAGGCGCATCGAGCGGTTTCTTGTGCGTGAAACCGCTTATTCTGCCATGGTCATGCCGGGCGGCATCAGCCGGCGGCGCAGTTGTTCTGCTTCATGAAGTTTTCGGTGTTGCCGATTTCGCGAGCCCGTTGGACCTCGTTCAAGGCAGCTTCGGGCTTGCCGTCGCCATTGCTGTCCATCATGACCTGCCGGCTGCGGTCGTTCAGCGCTTTCAGGTTGTTCCGCGCGGTGGTGCAGAGCGGGTTCTCGCCACTATTACTGGGTTTGGCGGCCGTCACGGCTGCGGCCGGTACCGCGGCGGGCGCTGCCACAGCGGACGGGGCGATGGTGCGCCGTTCGAACTTGCCCGATTTCGGCGGGGTGCTGCTGTAGTGGACGGCACCAGACTTGTCGCGCCACTTGTAGATCTCCTGTTGCGCCGACAGGTCGCCGGCCCAGAACGTGGCCAAGGCGCAGAAAAGGTAAATCGGGCGAATACGTGGCATAGAGGCGCTCCTGAATCGGGAATATTTCAGCAGAACGGGCGTGACCGCAGTATAAAAGCGCCGATACACTGTCCGCATGTCTGAATTCGAACCCGCCAAGCGCCGTCGCGCCGTCTATCTGTTGCCCAACCTGTTCACCACCGGTGGCATGTTTTGCGGCTTCTACGCCATCATCGCCGCCTCACAGCACAAGTTCGAACACGCTTGCGTGGCCATTTTCATCGCGGCCATTCTCGACGGCCTGGATGGCCGCGTGGCGCGACTGACCAATACCCAAAGCGAGTTCGGTGTGCAGTACGACTCGTTGGCCGACCTCGTTAGTTTCGGTATGGCGCCTGCCTTGCTGATTTACCACTGGTCGTTGATCAGCATGCAGTTGGATGGCAAAAGCTTCGGCAAGTTGGGCTGGTCAATCGCCTTTTTGTACGCCGCGTGTGCCGCACTCCGGTTGGCGCGCTTCAACAGTCAAGTCGGCGTTGTCGACAAACGCTGGTTCATCGGCTTGGCAAGTCCTGCGGCCGCCGCAGTAATCAGTAGCTTCGTTTGGGTCTGCTATGACGCAGGTTGGCCGGGCGAAAACATCCGGTATGTGGCATTGGTGCTCACCGCGCTGGTGGGTTTGCTGATGGTCAGTAACGTCCGTTACACGAGTTTCAAAGGCAGCGGCAAAGGCCCGCAGGCCGACCGCGTACCCGTTTACATGCCGGTGCTATTGATCTTGGCCATCATCGCGTTGGTGATCAATCAGCCGAACACCTTGTTGTTTGTCTTCGGGTTGTATTCGTTGTCGGGGCCGATGAATTGGTTGTTGAAGAAGGTCGGAATCAGTAAGTAATGACGCGCTGGAGTCAGACGCAGCGGCAGTACCTGGAGGCGATGGGGTATGCCGTGGTTGAGGTGGTGGGGAACAGGGCTGTGCCTGATATTGCGCCCTCTGAGGTGACGAAAGAATCGCCTCGGGAAAAGACTCAAGATGCGCCTCATCCGGCGCTGCGCGCCACCTTCTCCATCAAAGATGGAGAAGGGAAAGCTGTCCTTCTCCACAACGTGGAGAAGGTGCCCCCAGAGGGGGCGGATGAGGCGCTCTTCACCCCCAAACTCCGCCAATCCCTCTCCCGCGCTGCTAACATGCCCTTCGACACTCTCGCGCAACGCGTTTATCTGCCACCCGACCTCGGCACCAATCCGCATGCCAAGCGCGCGTTCTGGCATGTCCTGAAAGGCTTGCGCAGCTGGTGAGTGCGGCACGTCTGCCGTTCGATGCCGGATTGCGCCCGATGCGCGAAGCGGATCTGGATGGCGTCATGCGCGTGGAGAACCGGGGCTATCCGCATCCTTGGTCGCGCGGCACGATGCGCGATTGCTTGCACGCCGGTTATTCGGCATGGGTGATGGAGCAAGACGGCGAGCTCGTCGCGCACGCCGTCCTGAGTTTCGGGCCGGGTGAAGTGCACTTGCTCAACCTGTGTGTGGATCCGCAGGTGCAATCCAAGGGTTTGGGTCGCCAATTGCTGCGCGCGATGATGCGCATGGCGAAACTTCGCAATGTCGAGCAAATGTTGCTTGAGGTGCGACCGTCAAATACTGCGGCAGTCGCCTTGTATAACTCGGAAGGATTTAACGAAATCGGGCGGCGGCCGCGCTATTACCCGGCGGCCGATGGCGCCCGTGAGGACGCCATCGTGATGGCCATCGAGCTGTCAATTACTTCGCTTTAAGTCTCAGCCCAAGCGCGTCCGTTGTGCGGTCAGCGCCTCGAATTGTGCATTCCATTCGGCCAGCCGGGTGCGTTCTTGTTCGACCACGGCCGCGGGCGCGTTGGCAACAAAGGTTTCGCTGCTGAGCTTGGCTTCTGATTTGGCCCGCTCGATCGACACCTTCTTCAGCTCTTTTTCCAATCGCACGCGTTCGGCGTCCAGATTGACGAGACCTTCGAGGGGCACAAAGACATTCAAATCGCCCACGCGCGCCGCTGCGGATGCCGGGGGTTCCGATTGGATGACGTCGATCGATTCCAAGCGGGTCAGAAAACGCAGTTGGGCATCGAACCGCTGCAAGCGCGCCATCGTTTCGGCGCCGCCGTCGCGCGCGAGCAGCTTCACTTGCTTCGAAGGCGGTACACCCAGCTCGCTTCGGATGCGGCGGATCGCAACGACCATTTGCTTCAGCCATTCGATGTCTTGGCTGGCCTGTGCGTAGCCCGCGGCATCGATGTCAGCCGCTTGCGGGTACGGCTGCGTCATGATCGTCTCGCCGGCAATGCCAAGACGCGGCGCTACGGCCTGCCACAGTTCCTCGGTGACGAAGGGAATAACCGGATGTAGCAAACGCAGCACGGCCTCAATCACATAAAGCAGCGTGTGGCGTGTGCTGTTCGCGGCGGCTTCATCGTTGCCAGACAAGGCGGGTTTGGCCAATTCGAGGAACCAGTCGCAGAGCTCGTTCCAAGCGAATTCGTGCAGGGTTTGCGCCAGCAGGTCGAATCGGTAGTTGGCGAAATGTTCGGCGGCTTCGGCGCTGGTTTTTGCCAGTTGGGCGAGGATCCATTTTTCTGGGTCGGTGATGGGCCAGGTGGAGAGCGCCTCATCCGCCCCCTTCGGAGGCCCCTTCTCCACTGCGTGGAGAAGGGGAGCGGCATTGCCTTCCGTGTTCATCAACACAAACTTCGTCGCGTTCCAAAGCTTGTTGCAGAAGTTCTTGTAGCCTTCCGCGCGCGCCATGTCGAACTTGATGTCGCGGCCTTGACCTGCCAATGCCGTCATCGTGAAGCGCAATGCGTCGGCGCCGTAGGCGGCGATGCCATCGGGGAATTCTTTGCGCGTCGCTTTTTCGATCTTCGGTGCGTCGGTCGGCTTCATCAAACCGGTCGTGCGCTTGCCCACCAAGGCATCGGCACTGATGCCGTCGATGATGTCGAGCGGATCGATGATGTTGCCTTTCGACTTCGACATCTTCTGGCCGTCTTTGTCGCGCACCAGACCGGTGATGTAGACATCGCGGAACGGCACTTGGCCGGTCAGCGCGTCGGTCATCATGATCATGCGCGCCACCCAGAAGAAGATGATGTCGAAACCGGTGACCAACACCGACGTCGGCAGGAACTCCTCAAATCCCCGATCTGCTTGCAGTTCGGTTTTCGGCCAACCCATGGTGCTGAACGGGAACATGGCCGAAGAGAACCACGTTTCCAACACGTCCGGATCCTGACGCAGCTGCGGTCCTTTGCCCGGCGTCAAACCTGCTTGCGCGTAGGCCTCCGCCTCGGTGCGCGCAACGTAAACATTGCCGGCGTCATCAAACCAAGCGGGAATGCGATGGCCCCACCAAAGTTGGCGCGAGATGGTCCAGTCTTGGATGTTCTCCATCCAGTGGCGGTAGGTGTTGATCCAATTCGCCGGCACAAATTTCACCTGACCGGATTCGACCAGTTCCATGCCGCGACGTCCCAGATCATCCATCTTCACGAACCACTGGTCGGTCAGATAGGGTTCGATCACTTGTCCGCTGCGATCACCGAAGGGTTGCATGATCGGTTTCGAATCGACTACCGGCTGGCCGTCCGCATCGGTGACCGCCAAGCCTTCGGATGTGACGGTATCAATAACGCGTTTGCGTGCTTCGTAGCGATCGAGGCCGCGCAATTCGTCGGGCACCAAATTCACTTGCGACACGTCGCCAACGTCATCGCCGCGCGCCGCACGGATCGCAATCGCCGAACTCTCTGCGTAGGACAAGCCGTCCGCGCGCATGCGGGCATCGTCGTCCATCAATGCATACATGGGAATGCCGTGACGCTTGGCGACTTGGTAATCGTTGAAGTCGTGCGCACCGGTGATCTTTACCGCGCCTGAGCCGAAGGCCGGGTCGGGATATTCGTCGGCGATGATCGGAATCAGACGGCGATGCGCCTTCGGTCCCACTGGGATCTCACACAGCTTGCCGACGATCGGCGCATAGCGCGCGTCGTTCGGATGGACAGCCACGGCACCGTCACCCAACATGGTTTCCGGTCGCGTGGTGGCGATCGAGATGTAATCGCGCGTTTCCCGCAAGGTGACGTTGCCCTCCGCGTCACGTTCGATGTATTCGTAGGTTTCGCCACCGGCCAAGGGATATTTGAAATGCCACATGTGGCCCGGCACTTCGCGATTTTCGACTTCCAAATCGGAAATGGCCGTCTTCAAGACCGGGTCCCAGTTCACCAGGCGCTTGCCGCGATAGATCAAACCCTTCTCATGCAGACGCACAAAGGCTTCGGCCACGGCATCCACCGCCATCGGATCCATGGTAAAGGTGGTGCGGGTCCAATCGCCGCTGGCGCCCAAACGGCGCATCTGGCGCTCAATGGTGTCGCCTGATTGACCCTTCCACTCCCACACTTTTTCGATGAATTTTTCGCGGCCCAGGGAATCGCGGGTTTCGCCTTTGCCTTCACTCGCAAGATTGCGGCTCACCACCATTTCTGTCGCGATGCCGGCATGGTCGGTGCCGAGTTGCCACAAAGTGCGATAGCCGCGCATCCGGTGATAGCGGATCAATGCATCTTGCAATGTGTGCTGGAACGCATGACCCATGTGCAGCGTGCCGGTGACATTCGGGGGCGGCAACAAGATCGTGTAAGCAGGACCGTTGCCTTGCGGGGCGAACCAGCCGCCCGCCTCCCATCGCTGATAGATGGGGGTTTCGATGGATGCGGGATCGTAGCTTTGGGCCAGGGTTTTCATGAAAACTCGAATTACATGTCGTGGGAATTGAGGGTGTAGCCGCGCGCCTTGTATTCCTTCCATCGCGCGCGCAGAGGTGCGCGCATGTCGGGATCTGCCGGCACGACTTCCAACACGCGATCGAACGGGCCCGAGGCACAGGCATCACGCAGGTTGATGACCAGCGAACGCGGCGGGGGCGCCATCTCGGGTGTGGCGATCAAAACCGGAATCTCTTCGTCTTCGTCAGTCATTTCCGCATCAAAGATTTGGTGCGGCAGGAATGCGTCGGGGTCGAAGGACCAGAGCAAGTCGTCCAAGGCCTCGGCTTGTTGCACATCGCGCGCCAGAATCAGCACGGGCAAATCGGCGTCGACCGCTTTGCGGACCAATTCGCAAACCAACAGCAAAGGTTGCTCACGAAAACGCGGCTTGTCGATCAGGTAGAAGTCCGCGCGTGACATGCCTCAGTGCTTGCCGGATTCGTTCAAGAGCCATTGGCTCAGCATGCCGACCGGACGGCCGGTGGCCATCCCCAGCTTGCCTTCGCCGTTCGATACGCCAGCGATATCCAAATGCGCCCAGCGCTGACCTTCGGTGAAACGCGACAAGAAGCAACCGGCCGTGATCGCGCCGGCCCAGCGGCCGCCGATGTTGTAGATATCGGCGAAGGCGGAATCCAACGAACCTTGGTACTCATCCCACAACGGCAATTGCCAGCCGCGATCGAAGGTCGCTTCACCGGCGTCGATGATTTCACGCACCAAGTCGTCGTCCTTCTTGGTCATCAGGCCGGTCGCGAACTTGCCGAGTGCCACCACCATGGCGCCGGTCAACGTCGCCACATCGATCAGGGCTTTCGGTTCGAAACGCGTTGCGTAAGTGAGCGCATCACACAAAATCAAACGACCTTCGGCGTCGGTGTTGCCGACTTCGATGGTCTTGCCCGACATTGAAGTCAAAACATCAGAGGGACGATAAGCATTGCCATCCGGCATGTTTTCGACTGCCGCGACCACCGTGATGACGTTGATCGGCAATTGCATGCCGACCGCGGAGACGAAGGTGCCGAGCACGGTGGCGGCACCACACATGTCGTACTTCATTTCTTCGATGCCGCCTTGCGTCTTCAAATTGATGCCGCCGGTATCGAAAGTGATGCCTTTGCCGACCATCACATAAGGTTTGGCCTCACCGCCACCCTGCCATTTCAGGACAATCAACTTGGGGCGGTTGCGCGAACCGCGCGCAACGGCGAGCAAAGAGCCCATGCCGAGCGCTTCCATCTGCGCATCATCCAATACCTCACAACTGACGCCGTCGATCTTGTCGGCGTAGCTTTGCGCTTGTTCGGCCAAATAGGACGGGTTGCAAATGTTCGGCGGCAAGTTGCCGAGCTCACGCGTGAACGCCACGCCGCCGGCGATCGCGATGCCGCGGCTCAGTGCGACGCGGTCGTCGCCTTGCACCACGAATTTCTCAAGGCCGGACTCCTTGCGCTTCTTGTTGCCGGCGCCGAGCGTTGCCAGGTAGCGATAGCAAGCATGATCGGCGGCGATGATCGCTTGTTGGATTGCCCAAGCACTGTCGCGGCCCTTCGGCGCAGTTTCGCTCAGGGTGAACAGCGCCGATTTGATCGCGCCGTTGCGCAAAGCACGCGCCGCGTCGCCGACCGCTTTCAAGTATTGCGGGGTGCCATAGTTGTCGACATCGCCAAGGCCGACCACCAGCACGCGGGAGGCTTTGATGCCGGCCAAGTCGAACAATAGCGCGGTGCTGCCGGTCGCGCCCTTGAGGTCGCCGCGCTCAGCCAGCGCGGAAAGCTTGCCGCCCGAGGCGGCGTCCACAGCCTTGCCGCTCGCGGTGAACGACTTGTCGGAGAATATCCCCAGGATCAGACAATCGACGTCTGTTTCGGTGGCGGGGAGGGTGTTCAAGTCAAATTCAAGCGCCATCAGCAAGATTCCATGTTCGATTTCGTACAATTGCGCGAACGCAGGGACGCAGGCCACAGAAGGCCCGACGGGTCTGCCAGTTTAATTCATACGGGCCCCGTTCCCTCATGCTGAAGCTCGACCGCTACATCGCCAGCGAATTCCTGCAGTCGATTTTCGCTGCGCTCATCATCCTGACCATGGTGATGGTGGGTGGTGCGTTCATGGATGTCTTGAAGGACGTGACCAAAGGCACCATGCCGGCCGGAATGATGCTGGCGCAGCTGGGCCTGGTGATGCTGACTTGGCTGCCGCTCATTCTTCCGCTCGCGCTCATGCTCGGCATCTTGCTCGGGATGAGTCGTTTGTATCGGGATGCCGAAATGCCGGTCTTGGCGTCCATCGGGGTGGGACCCAAGCGTTTGCTGCGTCCGTTGATGATGGTGGTGCTGCCGTGCGTCGCGGTCGTCGCCTTGTGTGCGCTATGGCTGGGGCCTTGGGCCGAACGCTACTCGCGCGGCATGATTCAGGAAGCCAATCGCAACTTGCTGATCACCGGGCTCGAACCCGGTAAATTCGTTGCCATGCCCGGCAACGATGGCGTGGTGTATGTCGCCGGCATGTCGAACGGCGGTAGCGAATTCGATCACGTCTTCATTTATCGTGAGAAGAATGACCGCATCCACGTCACCACGGCGCCCAAGGGCACTTTGAAGGTTGAAGGTCCGAATTCGCGATTCTTGAGTCTCAAAGACGGGTTTGAAGTGGAAGGGCCGCTCGACAACACCCAGTTGAACTACCGCCTGTTGCAATACGAAACCAATGACGTGCGCATGCCGGATCGCGATGACGGCAAAGCCGATGCCGATCTGCGCCGCAAGCCGACCATGGAGTTGCTGAAAATTCCGGGCAAGGAATCCAATGCGCAAGTCCATTGGCGCTTGGCACCCGCATTTTTGGCGCTGGCGTTGGCGCTGCTCGCCGTGCCGCTGGCGCGGAGCCCGCCAAGACAGCAGCGCTACGGCAGGATCGTGGTCGGTTTTCTCGGCTACTTCATCGCGACTGATTTGATGATTCTCGGCACCCAGTGGTTGAGCCGCGGCAAGCTGCCGATGGCCGCGGGTCTGTGGTGGCTCACGCTCCCCCTCTTGGGACTCGCCATCTGGATGTATATGCGCGACGGCAAACTCGGCAAGGTGCGCGCATGATGCCGTTCCCGAAAATCCACGACGTTTATATCGCGCGCGCGATTCTCGGTGCGGTGCTGCTCACTTGGCTGGTGTTGTTGGGCATGGATTTCATGGTCGGCGGCTTAGTCAAAGAAATGCAGCAGGTGGGGCAGGGCAAGTACACCGCTGCCGATGCCTTTGTTACCGTGCTCTACACCTTGCCGTCGCGCGCTTATTTGTTGTTCCCGACGGCTGCCGTCATCGGTTCGCTCATGGGGCTCGGACAACTTGCGGCAAGTTCGGAATTGACCGTGCTGCGCGCCGTGGGTTTGTCGCGCCGTCGCATCAGTGTGGCCGTGGCCGGCACCTTGCTGGTGTTCACCGCCTTGATGGTGGTGAACGGCGAAACGCTGGCGCCGTGGGGCAAGCTTGAGTCCGACAATTACAAAGCCTCGAAAAAATACGACAACCACGTGCTCGCCCGCCAACATGGTTTGTGGGCCTTGGAAGGCAACACCGTCGTCAGTGCGACCGCAGGCGAAACACGCATGGAAGGTGGTCGCCGTTGGTTGGAGCTCACCAACATGCGCTTGTACGAGTTCGAGTCCAACGGCCGCTTGATGTCCATCACCTATGCCGCACGCGCGCAGCACGAGAACGATATGTGGCAGATGCAGGACACCGTCCGCATTGATTTCGGCCAAGACAAAGTGACGCGTACGACCGCGCCGTTGCGGAGTTGGAAATCCACCTTGGACGAAGCGGCGTTGGCTAGCAGCATCGTGCGGGCCGACGCGCTCACCGCGCGTGATTTGTCGAAGAATATTGACTATCGCAAGCGCAACAATCTGGAGACCTCGGAGTTTGAGGACACCTATTGGTCGCGCTGGTTCTATCCGCTGAATGTCTTGGCCTTGTGCCTGGCGGCCATTCCGTTCGCCTTCGGGACACTGCGCAGCGGCGGATTCGGCAAGCGCTTGTTCCTCGGCATCGTATTTGCCCTGGGCTTCTGGATGCTGCAAACGCAATCGGTGAAGCTCGCCAGCGTGTTCAAGGTCGACTTCCGCTTGGCCTACTTGGTGCCGTTGGTGCTGATGCTCTTTATCTCGTGGATATTGTTCAACCGCAAGCCGGCGAGTTGATCAAGCGCCGCGTGCGCCGTCCCTTGCCGGGTCTCGTATCAAACGGGTGCCACTGATTCGATCGTGCCAAGTCAATTTGTCGCGATCGAACAATGCCCACCAGAAGCCGGCGCCTGCGCACAACAACGACACGCTACCGACCAGATAGCGCAGCCACAAATGGCGCAACGACGCGCGGCCGCCATCGGCAGCATCCACGTACAAGTGCCATGGCTTCATGCCGATGGTTTGTCCGCCGCGCCGCCAACTGGCCGTGGCATAAAGGCCGGTGAGGGCGTAAAGGCACGCAAACTCCACCAATCCGAGCCAGCCACCGCGAATACTGTCACCGTGAAGTGCCGTGAAAGTCACGGCGACGACGAACCACAACGCCAGCGCCGGGAAAAAATCATAGACGAGCGCGAGCACGCGCCAGCCCAGGCGGGGGTCGATCGGTGTGAGGGTGTGTGTGCGATCTTGCATGCGCAAGAGAATACCGGACAGGTCATTGTTTAAGCTAAGGACATGAAATCCAACCGTGCCGCCGAACTCCGCGCGCTGACCTTGAGCTTGCCGCCGCCGAACGCTTCGGACCTTGCGAGCATCGAGCAGTTCTTGGATGTCATTTGGGCGGAGAACGGACTGGCGCGCGCCACATTGGCGAGCTATCGGCGTGATTTGGAAGGAGCGGCACGCTGGCTGGCATCGAATTCGCAAGCCTTGGTCGTCGCGCAGCGCGCGCAGCTCAATGAACTGCTCGCCTGGCGGTCGCAAGCGAAATATTCGGCACGCAGCACGACGCGTCTGATTTCCACACTGCGTGCGTTCTTTGCCTGGCAAGTTCGCAGCGGCCGGCGCGCCGACGATCCGGCGGCGCTCTTGGAAACGCCCAAGTTGCCGCGCAGCTTGCCAAAAGCGCTGGGCGAAGGACAAATCGAGATGCTCCTCAATGCGCCGGACGTTGACACGGCGGAAGGCTTGCGTGACAAGGCCATGCTCGAGCTGATGTATGCCAGTGGCCTGCGCGTGAGTGAACTGGTCAACATCGATGCTATTGGCATCAATTTGCGTCAGGGCGTTGTACGGGTGACGGGCAAAGGCAACAAGGAACGTCTGGTCCCCATTGGCGCCGAGGCCCAGCACTGGTTGGAGCGCTACCTCGCTGAAAGTCGGCCCAAATTGCTGGGCAAGCGACAGGTCCGCGCCCTCTTCGTGGATAAGAACGCCGAACCCCCTTCGCGCCAAGCCTTTTGGGGCAGCGTGAAGAAATATGCCGCGGTTGCCGGGCTGGCACCCGAGCGGATCAGTCCGCACGGCTTGCGTCACAGTTTCGCCACCCATTTGCTCAATCACGGCGCCGATTTGCGGGCGCTGCAAATGCTCCTCGGACACAGCGCCTTGTCCACCACGCAGATTTACACGCTGGTCGCGCGCGAGCATTTGAAACGGTTGCATGCGCGCCATCACCCACGGGGCTGAAAGCGGCCGCTCAGGCAAGCCGTGAGACAATGGGGAATCCCGGTACGGAAGTTCGTTTGATGCGCAGTTTGCTGACCCTCTTCGCCCTCGCCACCTTGTCACTCGGCGCGTGTGCCAAACCTGCCGTCGCAGATGCCGAGCAAACCGCCGCGCCCGCCAATCAAGCGCCGCTGTCAGCCGAATTGAAGCCCGCCGCGCCCGCTGCCGGCACACCGGATGCCCGGGCGGTGGCGGCGATCAAAAAAATCAATTCGCAATTGGAAGTGGATCGCGTGGGACCCGCGCCGTTCCCGGGCTATCGCGAGGTGATTGTTGCCGGAACGACGGCGTACGTATCCGACGACGGCAAGTATCTGATGCAAGGGTCGGTCTTTGACATGACGCAGAAGAAGGACTTGAGCGAGCGCAGCATGGACAGCTTCCGCAAGGAACTGCTGGCCACGGCGCCGAAGTCGGAACGCATTGTATTTGCTCCCGCCAATCCCAAATACACGGTCAGTGTGTTCACAGACTACGAATGTGGCTATTGCCGCAAGCTTCACAGCGAGATCGCGGCCTACAACAAGGCCGGGATCGCGGTCGAATATTTGGCGTTCCCGCGCATGGGCATGGCGTCGGAAGACGCCGAAGTCATGGCCAACATTTGGTGTGCACCGAATCGCAACAAAGCACTCACCGATGCGAAGAGCGGCAAGTTGCCGGCAAAAATCCGCTGCACTTCGCCGGTCGCCAAACATTATTCGATGGGGCAGCGCGCCGGTTTGAAGGGCACGCCGATGATCATTGCCGCAAACGGCCAAGCCGCACCGGGCTACCTGAGTCCGAGTGATCTGTTGCAATGGTTGGAGTCTGTCTCGAAGTAAGTCGCAAACGGGTACAATTAGAGGCCCGATTCCGCAAGGGTTTTTGCCCACATGATCGTGCTCGAGGGCCAGTCGGCCCTGTCGCCGTTCCGGCTTGAGAGACTGCAGGCGCGCCTGCAAACCATCCATCCCGACGTCCGTATCCTGGGCGCTTGGCACACGTATTGGGTACTGCGAAAGGATGCGGCCGACGTGTCGCTCCCGGTTCTCGAGCGCATCCTGCAGGCGAAGCCCGAAGCTGAGCCGGCCGCGGCCGATGCCACGTCCTTGTTTGTCACCTCACGTGTCGGCACGATTTCGCCTTGGTCGAGCAAGGCCACCGAACTGCTTCACGGCGCAAATCTCGCGGTGCAACGTGTCGAACGCGGCACCCGTCTGGATCTGTTGAATTGGCCGTCGGATGCGGCGACCCAACAGGCACTGCAAAACGTGCTGCACGACCCCATGACCCAATCCGTGCATGCCAGCGCGGAAGCGGCGATGCGCCTGTTTGAGGTGCCCGAACGCCAGGCCCTGGAGGTTGTTCCCGTAGCAACCATCGAGGCCGCGAATGCGCGCCTTGGTCTGGCGTTGGCGGACGATGAAATCGTCTATTTGAAAGACCGCTTTCAAGCGCTAGGCCGCGATCCGCACGACGTCGAATTGATGATGTTTGCGCAAGCGAATTCCGAGCATTGCCGCCACAAGATTTTCAACGCGACTTGGTCGATCGACGGTCGTGAACAGCCGCAATCGCTGTTCCGCATGATCAAGAACACGCATGCGAAAACGCCTGAGTACACCTTGTCGGCCTACAGCGACAATGCGGCGGTTGTCGAGGGTTACGGAACGCGCAACTTGCGCATCGACGGTGCCAGCGGCGTCTATCACCTGACCGAAATGCAGCCGTCGGCGTTCGCCATCAAGGTGGAAACGCATAACCACCCGACCGCCATTTCACCCTTTGCCGGTGCGGCGACCGGTGCCGGCGGCGAGATTCGCGATGAAGGCGCCACCGGTCGTGGCGGCAAACCCAAGGGCGGCTTGGCCGGATTCTCGGTGTCGCACTTGCGCGTGCCCGGCTTGAAACGCGAATGGGAAGGGGAGCGCGCGTTGAATCCGCGCATGGCCTCTGCATTCGAAATCATGCTCGACGGCCCGATCGGCGCCGCCGCTTTCAATAACGAATTCGGCCGGCCCAATTTGACCGGCTACTTCCGCGCCTTCGAAGTCGTCGAAAAGCCCGGCCTGATCCGCGCCTACGACAAGCCGATCATGCTGGCCGGTGGACTCGGCAGCATTGATCGTGCTTTGGTCGAGAAGCGCCGTCTGTCCCCCGGTGACGCCGTGATCGTGTTGGGCGGGCCGGCCATGTTGATTGGACTTGGCGGCGGTGCGGCCAGTTCGGTCACCTCCGGTGAAAGCAACGAGGCGCTGGACTTCGCGTCGGTGCAGCGCGACAACGCCGAAATGGAGCGTCGCGCGCAAGAAGTGATCGATGCCTGCGTCGCCTTGGGCGCGCGCAATCCGATTCGTTCGGTGCATGACGTCGGTGCCGGCGGATTGTCGAACGCCATCCCCGAGCTGCTGCATGACTCGGGTGTCGGCGGCGTGATCGATCTTGATCATGTCCCGAGTGACGATCCGTCGCTGTCACCCATGCAGTTGTGGTGCAACGAATCACAAGAGCGCTATGTGCTGGGTATTCCAGCCGATCGTGTGGCCGAGTTCGCCGCCATTTGCCATCGCGAGCGTTGTCCGTTCGGCGTCGTGGGTCATGCGACGCAGGAGGAGCGGTTGGTGGTGGGGTATGGGGCTCGGGTTGAGAGCACCTCATCTGGACAGAGCGCCTCATCCGCCCTGCGGGCACCTTCTCCACGGAGTGGAGAAGGGGGTACTGAGTGGGCGATTGACTTGCCGATGGATGTGTTGTTCGGCAAGGCGCCGAAGATGCATCGGGATACGCAATGGCCGGCGGAAACCGCTTGGGCGGTATTGGATACCGGCAAGCTCGACCTGCGCGAAACCGCACTGCGCGTGTTGTCGCATCCGACGGTTGCGTCCAAATCTTTCTTGATCACGATTGGTGATCGCACGGTGGGCGGCCTCACGGCACGTGATCAGATGGTCGGTCCGTGGCAGATGCCGGTTGCCGATTGCGCGATCACTTTTGCCGGCTACGAAGGCAACGCCGGTGAAGTGATGGCGATCGGCGAACGCACGCCGTTGGCGCTGATCAATTCGGCGGCAGCCGCGCGGATGGCGGTCGGTGAAGCGATTACGAATTTGTGTGCCGCACCGGTGTCGGCCTTGAATCGCGTGAAGCTGTCGGCGAACTGGATGGCGGCAGCCGGTCACCCGGGCGAAGACGCACTCCTGTATGACGCCGTGCAAGCTATCGGCATGGCATTGTGCCCCGACCTCGACCTCAGCATTCCCGTCGGCAAGGATTCCTTGTCGATGCAAGCGCAGTGGAGCGATGCGTCGGGGACGCACAATGTGGTCTCACCCGTGTCGCTGATCGTCACCGCGTTCGCGCCGGTCGAGGATGTCCATGCGCAACTCACGCCGTTGCTTGCGAAAGAACCCGAGACCGAACTGTGGTTGATCGGCCTCGGCGCTGGCCAGCGCCGTTTGGGCGGTTCGATTCTTGCCCAAGTGTATGAAGGCTTCGGTGGCTCCGGCACCGAAGATCGCGTTCCCGACGTTGATGACCCTTCGTTGTTGCGCGGTTTCTTCGAATTGATGAATGAAGCGCGTGCGAACAACTTGGTGCTCGCCTATCACGACCGTTCGGATGGTGGTGCGTTCACCGCTTTGTGCGAAATGGCTTTCGCCTCTCATTGCGGCCTCGACATCGATCTCGACGCGTGGACTGACGGCAGCGATGAAGACATCTTCGAAGTCCTGTTCAACGAAGAGCTTGGCGCCATCGTCCAAATCCGCGCGGAAGATCGCGCCGCATTTGCCGACATGGTGGCGCGTCACGGGTTGATCGAATGCGCGCAACGCATTGCCAAGCCGAGCACGTCTGACGACATTCGCGTCGAAGCCGGTGGCAAGACGCTCGCGGAATGGACGTGGGAATCGCTGTTCGACGCTTGGTGGTCGGTGACCCATGCCATGCAAAAGTTGCGCGACAACCCGCAATCGGCCGACGAAGAATTCGACCTCAAGCGCGACTTCACCCGAAAGGGTCTGCGCCCCAAATTGACCTACGATTTGGGCGAAGACGTGGCCGCACCGATGTTGTCGTTGGGCGCGAAGCCGCGTGTTGCCATCTTGCGCGAGCAGGGCGTCAATGGTCATGTCGAAATGGCTTCGGCATTCATGCGTGCCGGCTTCGATGCCGTCGACGTGCACATGAGCGATTTGATAGCCGGGCGTCATGACCTCATCGACTTCAAAGCCATCGCCGCCTGTGGCGGTTTCAGCTATGGCGATGTCTTGGGTGCGGGTCGTGGTTGGGCCACGTCGATTCTCGAACGTCCGGCACTGCGCGACATGTTTGCGCAGTTCTTCGATCGTGATGACACGCTGAGCCTGGGTGCTTGCAATGGCTGCCAAATGCTCTCGCAACTGAAAGACATCATCCCGGGTGCGACGCATTGGCCGGTGCTCTTGCGCAATAAGAGCGAACAGTACGAAGCGCGCTTGGCCCAGGTCGTGATCGAAGCGTCGCAGTCGAAATTCTTTGACGGCATGTCCGGATCGCAACTGCCCATCATCGTGGCGCATGGCGAAGGGCGCATGGCCTTTGCGGATGACACCGCGATGAACTCGGTGGGTGTGGCGCTGCGCTTTGTGGACGGCAATGGCGACGTGGCCACCTTGTTCCCGGAAAATCCGAACGGTTCTCCGGGTGGTATGGCCGGTGTCACCAGCGACGATGGACGTGCCACCATTTTGATGCCGCATCCGGAACGTACGCTGCGCGCCGCCAACTTCTCTTGGTATCCGCCTGAGTGGAAGGACCGTTCGCCTTGGATGCGTATGTTCCAAAACGCACGCAAGGCACTGGCCTGATATGAGTGAACTGCCCATCGTCCTACTGCATGTCGGCACGGACGATGGCGCCTTGGATGCGTGCCTCGGTGCGCTCGACCGGGCGACGCCGGCGGGCACACGGGTTTGGTTGATCGACGATGCGCAGTCCGGCCCGCGCGGCCAATCGGTGATTGAACATTGGCTGGAACGCACGCCCTTGCTCGCCGAGTACACGCGCCGCAATCAGCCGGTGGGTGAAAGTCGGCACATTCACGAAGCGCTGAAGATTTGCGGTGAGTCCGATGTCGTCGTGCTGCCCTCCGATGCCATTCCCTTTGATGGTTGGTTGCAAGCGCTCAAGGATTGCTTCGATCGCGATGCCGCTGTCGCAACCGCCACCCCCTGGAGCAACATCGGGGAGACGGCCTCGTGGCCGCGCGTTGATGATCTGAATCCCTTGCCGGAAAATCCGGAACGTCTCGCGCGCGCGGTGGCAGCGATGCCAGCGCTGCATCCGGAACTTCCGTCGGCCTGCGCGCACACCGTCTTGATTCGTGGCAAAGCCTATGCCCGTGCCGGTGGTGTGGATGAGGCAAGTTTTGCCACATGGCCGGCCGCGTTGTCGGACTTGTCGCTGCGTTTGTCCGGATTGGGCTGGCGCAATGCCCTGTGCGAAACCGCCTTCGTGGCGCGTATCCATGAGCCCGTCGTCGATAGCGACGATCAGGATGCTTTGATCGCGCGATGGCCGGCATGGCATGCGCGCGTCGTCCAGTTCCTGATGGATGATCCGTTGAAGGACACACGCCGGATGGTGCTGCAAAAACTCCTCAATGTGGATGCGCAAGGTCCGCAATCGGATTTGTTCGTATGACGTCGACAGGCATCGCGGCCATCGTCGTCAGTTACCGGAGCGCCGAAACCATTGAGGCCTGTCTTGAGGCTCTGAAAGCCGCAAGCGGGGTTGAAGAAATACGGGTGGTCGATAACGGCTCGGATGACGGCACTATGGATGTGGTGCAGAGTCTGTCGGCACGCGATGCCCGTATCCGCTTCATTGCGAACCCCGACAATCCGGGCTTTGCCACGGCCTGCAATCAAGGTGCGCAAGCGAGTGCGTCGCCGTGGCTCGCATTCGTCAATCCGGATCTGATGGTTGAAAGAGATTCCCTGTTGCGTTTGGCGGAAGCGGCGGCACGCAACGACGCACTGATGGGCGCGGTGCTCGTCGATGAGGCAGGTGTTGAAGATCCCGCATCTCGCCGTCGCGCCCCGGATTTTGCCGCCATGCTGCGCGATGCCTCCGCACGCCGCCTTTCCGTGTTGCCAAATGCCGAGCAATATCAGCGCGTCGAGGCGATATCCGGGGCACTGATGGTGATATCGCGTCGCGTGTTCGACGAAGTGGAGGGTTTTGATGCCGGCTACCGACTCCACGCTGAGGATTTAGACCTGTGTCGCCGGGTAGGTGAGGCAGGTCATGCGGTTTGTATCGACAACGCCGTGCGTGTTCTCCATCTGCGCGGTGTCTCTTCGAAATCCCGACCGGTCTTTGTCGAATGGCACAAACATCGCGGATTGTGGCGCTACTATCGCAAGTTCGACGCGCCGGCACAGGGACGCTTGACCCGGTACGCCGTGTTCGCAATGATTTGGACGCGCTTTGTGTTCTCCGCCATGGGGAAAGCAGTCACGCGTTGAGCTACGGCCAAGGGGAGCCCGCATGCAATTTGAAGACGTTTGCGCAGACTGTGGTGTACGCCCGGTGTTGGAAGTACAAAAATACTGTCACGGTTGCGGCCAAGCGACGCAGGCCACACGTATTGATTGGACCTTTCTTCGTGAGGAAATTCAACACGGTCTGCTTGAGATTGACCGCGGCCTCTTGTTCACACTAAAGCACCTGTTCGTCCGGCCCGGCCATTTTCTGCGCGAATACCTCGCCGGTCGACGCTTGGGACACGTCAAGCCATTGCCCCTCTTATTGTTGACGGCCGCCGTTGCCCTGTTGCTGGGGAAATACTTGATGGGCGGTGAATTGGTGGGAGAAGGGTTCAACGAAGAGGTTTCCGCCGGATTGGCCCGTGGCGACGTTGCGCACTCGGCCGCCGCAGGCGTCCTCAAAGCCAAGTTTGCACAGGCGCAACTTTGGGCCAATCAAAACCTCACTTTCGTCACACTCGTCATGCTGCCGATCGAGGCAGCGGCGATGCGCGTGGCGTTCTTGCGATCGGCAAAACTCAACTATCCAGAGTGGTTGGTGGTGACAACCTATCTGACCATTCAAACATTTGTCATTTGGTCGTTGGTCATCGTTCTTCAGCAGTGGATGCCGGCTGCACGTGCCGCGCTGCTGCCGATTTGTATTGGCATCAATGTGTTCACTGTGGCGCAAATGTTCAACACGCAAGCCAAGTGGAAATCCGTCTTGCGCGCTTTATTCGGCTTTTTGCTTTTTCAGATTGCGTTGACATTGATCATGTTCTGCGGTGCACTAGCGACGACGTTTTGGGTGTTGTCCAACACCTGATCCAGCGCGCAAGTCAGCGATGACGGTTGATCTCATCGCGCAAGCTGCGCGCGGCCTGCGCAGCCGCTTCCGCGAAATCCGCACCCATCGAGGCATACAAGATGCCGCGAGAAGAATTGATCATCAAGCCGGTGCCGTCGGCGGTTTTACCGTTCAATACGGTGGCTTCGACGTCGCCACCTTGTGCGCCAATGCCCGGAATCAACAGGGGCATATCGCCGACCAACGCGCGAATCACTTCGAGTTCTTTCGGGAAGGTCGCACCGACTACCAGGGCGCAATTTCCCGCACTGTTCCAGTCGTTGGCAACGGTGCGTGCCACATGTGTGTACAAGGGCGCACCATCAATCAGCAGCTCTTGGAAATCGCGCGCACCGGCATTCGAGGTGTGACACAGGAAGACACAGCCTTTGTCATTGCGCGCCAAGAACGGATCGGCCGAATCGCGACCCATGTAAGGATTCAAGGTCACCGCATCGGCGCCGAAGCGATCGAATGCCTCCACCGCATACTGCTCCGCGGTCGAACCGATATCGCCGCGTTTGGCATCCAACACCACCGGGATGTCGGGATGGTTGGCATTGATGTGCGCGATCAAACGTTGCAATGCCACTTCGCCACCATTGTGGGCGGCGAAGTAGGCAATTTGCGGCTTGAACGCGCAGGCGTACTCAGCCGTGGCGTCTACAATGGCCGCACAAAAATTGAACAGCGCATCATCGTCGGAAACAAACGCATCGGGAAACTTGGCCGGATCCGGATCCAAGCCGACGCACAACAGTGTGTCGGCCGCTTGCCAACGGTGACGAAGTTTTTCGATGAATTCCGACATCGCGCCGCCGCTTACTTCAATGCCTTGAAGCGCAAACGCTTCGGACCGGCATCGTCACCCATGCGGCGTTTCTTGTCTTCTTCGTACTCGCGATAGTTGCCTTGGAAAAATTCGACGTGCGAATCGCCTTCGAAGGCCAGAATATGCGTCGCGATACGATCGAGGAACCAGCGATCATGGGAAATCACGAAGGCATTGCCGGGGAATTCGAGCAAGGCATCTTCCAGCGCACGCAAGGTTTCGATGTCGAGATCGTTGGACGGTTCGTCGAGCAGCAACACGTTGCCGCCTTGCAACAAAGTCTTGGCCATGTGCAGACGACCGCGCTCACCGCCCGACAAGGAACCGACCAATTTCTGCTGATCTTGACCCTTGAAGTTGAAGCGGCCGATGTAAGCGCGTGACTGGATCTCGATGCCATTGATATTGAGGATGTCGAGTCCGCCCGAAATTTCCTGGAAGACGTTGTGGTTGCCTTCCAACTTGTCGCGGCTTTGGTCCACATAGGCCAGATTGACCGTCGGACCCATGTCAATGCTGCCGGAATCCGGCTTTTCCTGACCGGTAATCATGCGGAACAAAGTCGACTTACCGGCGCCGTTGGGGCCGATGATGCCGACAATTGCGCCTTGCGGTACCACGAAGGAAAGGTCGTCGATCAACAAACGATCGCCGAACTTTTTCGAGACATTCTTGAATTCCATGACCTTCTGGCCGAGTCGTTCGCCCGGCGGAATGAAGATTTCATTGGTTTCGTTGCGCTTTTGGTAGTCGACCGATTGCAACTCTTCCATGCGAGCCAAACGCGCCTTGCCCTTCGAGCGGCCGCCTTTGGCATTTTGGCGCGACCATTCCAATTCTTTCTGGATGGCTTTTTGACGCGCCTTTTCTTGGTTTTCTTCCTGCTTCAGACGTTCGTCTTTTTGCACGAGCCAGTCGGTGTAATTGCCCTTCCACGGAATCCCGCGGCCGCGATCGAGTTCCAAAATCCATTCGGCGGCGTTGTCGAGGAAGTAGCGATCGTGGGTCACCGCCACCACGGTGCCGGTATAGCGCGCGAGGAATTGTTCCAGCCATTCCACCGATTCGGCGTCCAAGTGGTTGGTAGGTTCGTCGAGCAACAACATGTCGGGTTTTTGCAGCAGCAAACGGCAAAGCGCCACGCGACGCTTTTCACCGCCGGACAAGTTGCCGATCTTGGCATCCCACGGCGGCAGGCGCAGGGCATCGGCCGCCACTTCCAATTGGTTTTCCAAGGTGTGCGCATCGCCTGCGGCAAGGATCGCCTCAAGGCGTTCTTGCTCTTTAGCCAAGGCGTCGAAATCCGCGCCGTCTTCGGCATAGGCGGCGTACACCTCATCAAGCTTGGCTTGCGCTTGCAGCACTTCACCCACGCCTTCTTCCACCGCCTCACGCACGGTTTGTTCGGGGTCCAACTGCGGTTCTTGGGGCAGATAGCCGACTTTGGTGCCGGGCTGCGGGCGCGCTTCACCGGTGAAATCGGTATCGACGCCGGCCATGATCTTCAGCACCGTCGATTTGCCCGCACCATTCAAGCCCAGCAAGCCGATTTTGGCGCCCGGGAAGAACGACAATGAGATGTTCTTGATGATCTCGCGCTTGGGCGGAACGACTTTGGACACGCCGTTCATGGTGTAAATGTATTGCGACATTGCGACTCCGGGCCGAAAACTGGCCTCCGCGGCTTTGCGGACGGCACAAAAGGGGATACACAATTATAACGGTGCGGATCGGTCGGCCTGCGGCGTTTTACGAAATGTGAACGGATTCCGAGGGTTCAGGACGAATCCAAGTCTTGTTCAGTTTCAGAAACGCATATTGGTCTCGTGCAAAACGCACCTCTCAGGAGTGTTTAGATGAAAACTTTGAAACTTGCCGCAATTGCCTTGGCCGCATCGGCGTATATCGCAGCGCCGGCGATGGCGAAGGACAATGATCATGGTCACAAGTACAAGAACAAGAACACCCGCGTGGTCGTGATCGACCGCGACCGTGACCACCGCTACTACGGTGAACGCCAGGACGGCCGTCGCTATAGCCGTGACCGGAATGGCCGCGTGATCGTGATCCGCGATGACGACCGCAACCGTCGTTACCACGGCAACGGTCATTGGGACAATGGGCGTCGCGGTGCCCCGTCTTGGGCACGTGGCCGTGACTACCGCAGCTACGGCTATGACCGCGTGGTCTATGTCCGCGACAACGACTACGACCGCTATCGCCTGTACCAACCGCGTCAAGGCTATCGCTGGGTGCGTGACGACATGGGCCACTACATGCTGGTGTCGATCGTTTCCGGCGTGATTGCAGACATCCTGACCCGCGGTCTGTAAGCCTCGGCAATGGTGTGAATCTCGAACGAGATTGGAGTGGGAAGCGCGCCCTGGTGGCGCGCTTTCTTTTTGTCCGGATTATTTCCCCGCATACGCCACCGTTTCAATGACATGGCTCGGGTCGCACCCCTACAATGGGGATTGATTCGACACCCTCTTCCCCCAAACGGAGCTGCCATGTTTTCGCGTGATGTGACGATTGCCAAGTTCGACCCCGACCTCGCCCGCGCCATCGCCGGTGAAAACCAGCGTCAGGAGGATCACGTCGAGCTGATCGCATCGGAAAACTACACCAGCCCCGCGGTGATGGAAGCGCAGGGCAGTCAGCTCACCAACAAGTACGCGGAAGGCTATCCGGGCAAGCGCTACTACGGCGGCTGTGAATTCGTCGACGTCGCCGAACAACTGGCGATCGATCGTCTCAAGGAACTTTACGATTGCGATTACGCGAACGTGCAACCTCACTCCGGTTCGCAAGCCAATCAAGCGGTGTACTTCGCACTGCTGAGCCCCGGCGACACCATCCTCGGCATGAGCTTGGCGCACGGCGGACACCTCACCCACGGCGCCAGCGTCAATATCAGCGGCAAGCTGTTCAACGCGGTGCAATACGGCGTCAACGACCAAGGCCTGATCGACTACGACGAGGTCGAGCGTTTGGCGGTCGAACACAAACCGAAAATGTTGGTGGGCGGATTCTCGGCCTATTCGCAAGTGGTGGATTGGAAGCGCATGCGTGACATCGCCGACAAAGTCGGTGCGATTTTCTTCGTCGATATGGCGCACGTGGCGGGCTTGATCGCCGCCGGTGTCTATCCGAGCCCGGTGCCGCACGCCCATGTCGTCACTTCCACCACGCATAAGACCCTGCGCGGTCCGCGTGGCGGCATCATCATCGCCAAAAACCCGTCCGAAGAGATCGCCAAAAAGCTGCAATCGATTGTATTTCCGGGCATCCAAGGCGGTCCGTTGATGCACGTCATTGCCGCCAAGGCTGTGGCGTTCAAGGAAGCCCTCGATCCGGCTTTCAAGGCTTACCAAACCCAAGTGGTGAAGAACGCCCAAGCCATGGCGAAGGTGATCATTTCGCGCGGCTACAAAATCGTGTCCGGCGGCACGGAAAACCATTTGATGTTGGTGGACATGATCGGTAAAGACGTGAGCGGCAAAGAGGCTGAAGAAGCACTCGGTCGCGCGCATATCACCGTCAACAAGAATTCGGTGCCGAATGATCCGCGCAAGCCCTTTGTCACTTCGGGTCTGCGTTTGGGCACGCCGGCCGTCACCACGCGCGGCTATCTGGAGCCCGATTGCATTGCGTTGGCCAACTGGATCTGCGATGTGCTCGACAACCCGAAAGATGAGAACGTCATCAACGGAGTGCGTGAAAACGTCGAGAAGCAGTGCAAACAATTCCCGGTCTACGGCTGATTCGTGCACTGCCCGTTTTGCCAGCACACCGATAGCCGCGTCATCGATTCGCGTGTCAGCGACGATGGCGCGACGATCCGTCGGCGTCGCGAGTGCGAAGCCTGCGGCGAAAGATTTTCAACGCTGGAAACCGTGGAACTGAAGTTGCCGGTGATCATCAAGACCGATGGCCGCCGTGAACACTTCGACGCCCGCAAACTGCGCTTGAGTTTTGACCGGGCACTGCACAAGCGCCCGGTGTCGGAAGAGCAAATCGAGGCCGCTGTGCGCGGCGTGGTGCACGACTTGCGAATGACCGCCGAACGCGAGTTGCCCTCGCGTCGGGTCGGTGAGTTCGTGATGGCGCAGATGCGCAAGCTCGACCAGGTCGCTTTCGTGCGCTTTGCCTCTGTGTATCGCAAGTTTGAAGACGCTGCGGACTTCCGCGAGGAGCTCGACCGGCTCGAACGCGAATTGCCCGGCGAAGGCCAGCTGCAGCTGCTGGAAATCAAGGACGCGGGTCGAAAGAACCGTTGAGTCGGCGGGCGCGGGCGGCTGTCCGGCCCGGCATGCGAAAATAGGCGGTTCCAAAGCCGCACTCCGGGATCCCGATGAGCGAATTCAGCGCATTTGACCACCAGATGATGACGCACGCCCTGCGCTTGGCAGAGCGCGGCGCGTTCACCGCCAAACCCAACCCGATGGTGGGTTGCGTCATCAGCAAAGGCGGACTCGTGGTGGGCGAAGGCTGGCATGTGCGCGCCGGCGAAGCGCATGCGGAAGTGATTGCCTTGCAAGCGGCCGGCGATGCCGCCAAGGGCGCCACGGCCTACGTCACCTTGGAGCCTTGTGCGCATACGGGCAAAACCGGCCCCTGTGCCGATGCGCTGATCGCCGCCGGCGTCAAACGCGTCGTGGCAGCCATGCGCGATCCGTTCCCGCAAGTGGACGGCGCGGGCTTTGAAAAATTGCGCGCGGCAGGGATTGAAGTACAAAGCGGTTTGATGGAAGCGCAGGCGCAGCGATTGAATCGCGCCTTTATCACTCGAGTGACACGCGGGCGCCCTTGGGTGCGTGTGAAGTTGGCCGTGAGTTTGGACGGACGCACCGCATTGGCGAACGGCGAGTCGCAATGGATCAGCGGTGAGGAGTCCCGGGAAGACGTGCATCGCTGGCGCGCGCGCTGTGGTGCATTGATCACCGGCGCCGGCACGATTTTGAAAGACGACCCGCAGCTCACTGTTCGCTTGCCGGCGGAAGAGGCGTTCGTTGCGCCACTGCGCGTTGTGCTCGATCCCGGTCTTGCCACCATCGCCCGCGGCCGCGTGCGCGAAGGTGACGCGCCCACGCTTTACATCCACGGCGAAACCACCAAAGTGCCGCGCGGATTCACTGCCGATATTGCCGCCGTGCCGGAAATTCAATCGCGTTTGGATTTGCACCGGGTGCTGACGCTGTTGGCAGAACGCGGCGTCAACGAAGTACAACTGGAAGCCGGCGCCACGCTCACCGGCGGTTTTCTCTCGCAAGGTTTGGTCGATGAATTGCTCGTCTATATCGCGCCGGTGATCATGGGCGATGCCGCCCGTCCGATGTTCGACGGTTTGCGCATCGAGCACATGTCCGAACGCGTGCGCTTCAAACAGATTGATCTTCGCAAATTCGGCGACGACACACGCGTCTTACTTGAACCCGTCCCGCTCGAAGCGAGGGAGCAACGCTGATGTTTACCGGTTTGATCCAAGGGGTGGGGCAGGTGTCGCGTCTGGAAGATTTGGGTGGCGATGTGCGCATCCACATTGATGTCGGCAGCCTTCCGTTCGACGCGGTGGACCTCGGTGAAAGTATTGCGGTGAACGGCACGTGCCTCACCGTGATCGCCTTTGACGCGCACAGCTTCGCGGCGGATGCCTCCAACGAAACCTTGGCACTCACCACGCTGGGCCGACTCAAAGCGGGCAGCCAGGTCAATTTGGAACGCGCCTTGCGTGCGAACGATCGCATGGGCGGTCATTTGGTCAGTGGTCATGTCGACGGCGTGGGAACCGTCACCGACATTCGTGAGGACGCCCGCGCGCAACGCTGGCACTTCCAAGTGCCGTCGGCACTGTCGCGCTATATCGCGAAAAAAGGATCGATTTGCGTTGACGGCGTCAGCCTGACCGTCAACGAAGCGGACGCGAACAGCTTTGAAGTCGCGCTCATTCCGCACACGGTTGAACACACCGCCTTCAAAACGACGTGCGTCGGCGACGCGGTCAATATCGAAGTGGATCTTGTCGCTCGTTATGTCGAGCGTCTGTTATCGGACAAGGAACAATAATGAGTTTCGCGCCTATCCCGGAGTTGCTGGAAGAATTGCGTCAAGGGCGCATGGTGGTCATCGTCGATGACGAAGACCGCGAAAACGAAGGCGATTTGATCATGGTGGCCGAACTCGTCAAACCGAGCGACATCAACTTCATGGTCACCCATGCACGCGGCTTGGTCTGTTTATCGCTCACCCGTGAACGCTGCAAACAACTGGGCCTGCCGCCGATGGTGCGGGACAATACCTCGCAGCACCACACTAACTTCACGGTGAGTATTGAAGCCGCCGAGGGCGTGACCACCGGCATCAGTGCCTATGATCGCGCGCACACGATTCGCACCGCGGTCCGTCCCGATACCAAACCCCAGGATTTGTCGCAGCCAGGTCACATCTTTCCCTTGCAGGCGCAGCCCGCGGGGGTGTTGGCGCGTGCGGGGCACACCGAAGCGGCCAGTGATCTCGCCATGTTGGCGGGATTCGAGCCGGCCGGTGTGTTGGTGGAAATCTTGAATGCGGACGGCACCATGGCGCGTCGCCCGGAGCTCGAAGTGTTCGCGCGCGAGCATGGTTTGAAAATGGGCTCGATCGAAGCCCTGATTCGCCATCGCTTGGAAACCGAACACACGGTGGAGCGTATCGAATCGCGTCCGATTGACACGCCCGCCGGCGAATTCATGCTGCATGTCTATCGTGATCGCGTTGATCACCAACTGCACTTCGCACTGCAAAAAGGTGAGGCGGTACGGGACCGTCCGAGCTTGGTGCGCGTGCACACGCGCAACACCCTGGCGGATGCCTTGCATTGGCGTCGCGGTGATTTCGGTGTGCCGAGCCTGGAGGCCTTGCGATGCATTGCCGAGGCGGGTCATGGCGCTTTGGTCGTCCTAGGTGAAACGGAGTCCACCGATGCTTTGTTGGCCCGTCTTCGTCAGGAGCCGATGCCCGAAACCAAGAAGGGAAACGCGGCTACGGCGGGCTGGCGCCAAAACGGCACGGGCAGCCAGATCCTCGCTGACCTCGGCTACGGCAAGCTGCGCGTGCTCGGTACGGCACGCAAGCAAGTGGGCATGGCAGGCTATGGCCTCGAGATCGTGGAAAACGTGCCGGTCCCGAACGGTTAAAATGGCAGCCCACCAAGGAGCACCCCATGCCGATTTTTGAAGGCGAGCTGCGCGCCCACCCGGATGCCCGGTTTGCAATCGTTGCCAGCCGCTGGAATTCGAAGATCACCGAAACCCTGATTGAAGGCGCGCGTTCCGCATTGACCGGCAATGGCGTGTCCGAAGCCATGATCGACGTGATTCGCGTGCCCGGCGCATGGGAGCTTCCGGTCGTGTGCGCCACGCTCGCAAAAGCGGGCGCGCATTCGGGCATCGTCGCCTTGGGCTGCGTCATTCGCGGCGACACGCGTCATTACGAACAAGTGGCCGACGGTGCATCCAACGGCCTTATGCAGGTACAAATCGACACGGGCGTGCCGGTGGCCAACGGTGTCCTCGCGGTCGAACAGTTTGAAGACGCCGAAGCACGCGCCGGCGGATCCCATGGCAACAAGGGTGAAGAAGCTGCGTTTGTGGTGCTTGAAATGGCCAATTTGCTGGAGCGTTTCCAATGAGTCGTACCCCCCATGGCGTTGATCCCGTTCTCCGTACGCGTGCGCGCCGGCGTGCGATGCAAGCCGTTTACGCATGGCAAATGTCGGGTGGGGAGGCACGTTCTGTCATTGCGCAATTCGCTCACGAGCAAGCACGAGAACAAGCCGATCTGATCTATTTCGAAGATCTGGTGCGCGGCGTAATCGAACACCAAGCCACACTCGATACCGCGCTCAACAAGTATCTCGATCGTGATGTGGACCAAGTCGATGGCGTCGAACGCGCTGTGCTGCGTATCGCCACCTACGAATTGCGTCATCGCATTGACGTTCCCTATCGCGTCGTGATCAATGAAGCGATTGAAACCGCCAAACGCTTCGGCGCCGAGCACGGCCACACCTTCGTCAACGGGGTGCTCGACCAAGCCGCGCTCGAATGGCGTGCGGTGGAAACCCAAGCGGGCAAACACAAATGAAGTCCGCGGGTGAGTTCGATTTGATCGAATTCATTCGCACACAACAAAGTGTGGTTCGCCCCGACGTGCTGTTGGGCATCGGTGATGATGCGGCCATGCTTCAGGCCCCCGCCGATCATGCATTGGTGATGTGCAGTGACACCCTGAATGAAGGTGTCCACTTCCCGGTCGGGACAGATCCCGAAGCCATCGGATGGAAATCCCTCGCGGTCAACCTCTCCGATCTTGCCGCGATGGGTGCATGCCCGTCGTGGTGCCTGCTCAATCTATGTCTGCCCGAATCCGACACCCGTTGGCTCGAGCGATTCACCAATGGGTTCTTCGAACTGGCGGCGGCACACGATGTGGTCTTGGTCGGCGGAGACACGACACGCGGACCGCTCTCCATTTCCGTGACGGCCTGTGGCTTCGTGCCCAGAGAACTGGCGCTGACACGTTCGGGCGCGAAAGTCGGTGATGACATTTGGGTGAGCGGCACTTTGGGCGACGCGGCACTCGCACTTCGTCGAATGCTGGCGGGTGAATCCGTGCCGGCTGAACTGATGGATGCGTTGGACCGACCGACACCCAGAGTGGCGCTTGGCAGCGCACTACGCGGATTTGCATCCTCCTGTATCGATGTCAGCGACGGCGTGCTGCAAGACTTGGGGCATGTGTGTGCCGCGAGCGGACTCGCCGCGGAAGTGGCGGGTGATTGGCTCCCGGTATCGGATGCCTTCGATGCTCTGGCTCCTCGCGAAGCGCGCCTTCAGCTGCAATCCTCTGGTGACGATTACGAACTCTGCTTCAGCGCGGCTCCGGGTTACCGCAACCTGCTCGTCGATTTGGCCGAAAAACTGGATCTGCGATTGACGCGGATCGGGAGCTTCACCTCAGGACAGGGCGTGCATCTGACGCAAGCAGGACGCCTGTCCGCTTTGGAAAAACGCGGCCACGCGCATTTTTGATTGCGCGCTCCGCCAGTCGACACCCGACAACTAGCGATACACATCATCCACGCGAAACGCATCACGGACGTGGAGAAAATCCAGTGAATCCATATCGCCCTTCACGCAGACCACATCAAAACGACAAGGACGCTGCGCGAGCCGCGGGTGGCGCAAGAGGAACATCTCAGCGGCGCGGATGAGCTTGCGTTGCTTATGCCAATCGACGGACGCCAGTGCGCCGCCATGGGTGTCGCGAGCGCGATAGCGCACTTCGACAAACACCAGTGCCTCGCCGTCGAACATCACAAGATCGATTTCGCCGACGCGCGCGTGGGCATTCTCCTTGAATGGTGTCAGTCCTTTCCCACACAAGAAAAAACGCGCAGACCTTTCGATCTGCGCGCCTTGGGCACGACGGTCGTTACGTTCAGCGCCCGGTGGAAACCGGTACGCCATTGCGGTACACCGACCATTCCGGATCGCGCACGATCAAACCGGTGTTGTTCAAGCCGAGTTTGCCGGTAGCGCCATTCAAGCGGAACTCGCCGGACGCGATGCGTCCGAGGAAAGCGGTGATCAACCAAGCGTCACTGCCGAAGTCGCGCAGGCGCGACGCGGCCTTGCCTGCACCTTGGCTTTCCACGTCGTAATCGAGCGGGAATTGAATGCCGTCCAGCAGCGCCATGTTGGTCGCGCCGGCGTTGCCCAGTTGGATTTGCGAGGTCGCCATACGCGGCGCAGTGGCCACGGCCGTGCCTGCCAGCAGCGGAATCACCGCGCGGACCACGTCACCGCGTGCGGAGAAAAACACGCCGTCAATTTTTCCGCCGGCTTGCGTCTCGGCGGCAATCGCGGCGGCAAGATCCGCTTGCAAGGTATCGGATTTCGGGTTCACCAAAACCGGTGCGCTGGCGTGCGCATTTTGCAGCTTGTATTGCGCGGAAAATGCGTTGGCCGCACGTCGTTGCGTCGCGTCGGAAGAGGTGAACACCAACACATGCTTCAAGTTGGCGGTGCGCATGGCATTGGCAACGGCGATGGCTTCATCTTCCGGCGTCAATGCAAAGCTCAGGCTGCCTGCGGGTGTCGCTGCTTGCGCGCGATTGAGTGCCAACACCGGCACCGTCAATTCGGCATCGGGCTTGGCAAACAGCGAAGACACCTCGTCCTTCAACAACGGACCGACCACATAGTCGGAACCATCCGCGACGGCTTTGGCATAGGCGGCGGACACCCCTTGCGCGGTGTCGTAAAACTTCACCGGCGGGCGGGCGCGTTTTTCGTTGTAGTAAGCGGCGAGGAATCCGTCACGCACCGGTTTGGCGGCGGTGGCGGCGCTGCCCGACAAGGGCAGAAGCACTGCCAATTTGTTCGGCGGTTGGTAGCCGTCACGGTCCGCGGGCGCGCGCTTGCTCATGTCGTACAAGGTGGTGTTGCGAACGACATCCGCCGCTTTCGGAGCGATATTCACGGTACGGGTGCCGGCACACGCACCCAATAGCATGGTGGCGGCGATCACGGCGCTCAACTTCAAGGTCACGGGGCGCATGCGGTCCTCCATCGGTCAAGGTTAGGATTCTACCTTTCCCCGCATGTGAATCCCGGTGATGAAGTCTGAAAATGGTGTCCTCCATGTGGTGGCCACACCGATCGGCAATTTGGGCGATATCAGCGAGCGGGCGCTGTCCGTACTGCGCTCGGTGGATCTGATTTGCGCCGAAGACACACGTCACACCCGTCCCTTGCTCGCGCATTTCGGCATAGACAAACCGCTCTTCGCCTTGCACGACCACAATGAAGAAGCGGCATCGGCGCTCATCATCGAGCGCATGCAATCCGGCGCATCGGTGGCCTTGGTGTCGGATGCGGGCACGCCGTTGGTCAGTGATCCGGGTTTTCGACTGGTACGCGCAACGCGCGAGGCGGGCATCAAAGTCACGCCGGTTCCGGGTGCATCGGCATTGATCGCGGCGCTGAGCGTGGCAGGCTTGCCCAGCGATAAGTTCGTCTTCGAAGGGTTCCTGTCGAACAAGGCTTCGGCGCGCAGAGAACGCATGCAACAACTCGCGGTCGAGCCCCGCACCCTCATTTTTTATGAGTCTTCGCACCGCATCGTCGATCACTTGGAAGATGCATTGGCGGCATTCGGCGCCGAGCGGCATATCGTGATTGCACGTGAACTCACCAAACTGTTCGAAACCGTGCTCGACGGATCAATCGAACAAGTGCTCGCCCGCGTCAAGGCGGACAGCAACCAACAAAAAGGCGAATTCGTGGTCTTGGTGTCGGGTGCCCCCGCCGCGGCGGATTCGAAATTGCACGAGGGCATGCGCATCTATAAGGCACTCACAGCCCATCTCAAACCGTCGGTTGCCGCCAAGATCGCCGCTGAATTGAGCGGTGCACCGCGAAAAGCCCTGTATGGCGGCAGCGCGGAAGCGTGAGACAATGCCGGCGCGGAGTCGGCCAGGCAATCGCGGCGCGCAAGCGTCGAGGAAAGTCCGGGCTCCATAGGGCGCGATGCCAGGTAACGCCTGGGCGGTGAAAGCCGACGGAAAGTGCAACAGAAAGATACCGCCTAAGTCTGTTTCGGCAGAACGGTAAGGGTGAAATGGTGCGGTAAGAGCGCACCGCGAGCCGGGCAACCGGCCGGTACGGCAAACCCCATCGGGAGCAAGACCAAATAGGGAGGCTATGCTGCGGCCCGCAGTGTCTCCGGGTAGGTTGCTTGAGTTTTGTGGTGACACAAAGCCTAGACGAATGATTGTCCACGACAGAACCCGGCTTATCGGCCGGCTCCGCACTCTCCTGTATGTTGCGTCGCAACATAAATGGCAAGCGCCGATTTTCGACCCTCTTGAACCTGAACAGGGCTATATCGAAAATGGCCAATCTCAATATTTGAGACAAAACAAATGCTTGTGGATAAACCTTGAACAACTTTCTAAAGTCGTTCGCAAGTCATTGACTGGATTGATGATTCGACGAAAAAACGCTTGTTGACATCTTTTGGTCAACTGCTAAGGTGGGCGTCAGTGGGAAGCCGTGGGATTCTGTGGTTTCCAGTGGAAAGACCCATTCGCCCTTCGAGTCGTAGAACCTCCAGACCATGTTCCAAGGTGAGACCTCCATCACGGTAGACGACAAGGGCAGGCTGGCCATTCCGGCGGTCTATCGCGATGCCGTGGCCGAGCAGGGCAACCGTTTGGTCTTCACCTACAACCCCTACGAAAACGGCTCGCTGTTCATCTACCCGGTCGCGGTCTATGAAAAGGTTCGCGAGCAAGTCGCCAAGCTGCCCAATTCCTCGAACAAGCATCGTCAGCTGCAACGCAAGTTGATCGGTTCGGCCGCCGTTGTCGACGTGGATGGTAGCGGCCGCATCAGCATCCCGCAAAGCATGCGTTTGACCCTCGGTATCGAGAAAAAAACCATCTTGCTCGGCATGGATGATCGCTTCGAACTCTGGACGGAAAAAGCGCATCAAGCGCAAATCGAACAAACGGTGGGCGACGACATCACGCCCGAAATGCTGGAGCTGAGGATTTAACGTGGCAGCGGTAGACGCGAATACGCGCGCCGAACACCTGCCAGTGATGTTTGCAGAAGTGATCGAGGCACTGCGGGTGAAAGAAGACGGTACCTATTTGGATGGCACGTTCGGACGCGGAGGTCACGCGCGCGGTGTGTTGTCGAAATTGGGTGCCAACGGTCGCTTGCTGCTGATGGACAAGGATCCGACGGCAATTGCCGAAGCGCAAAAAAACTTCGCCGGCGACGCGCGTGTCGCGATCTATCAAGGTAGCTTCGCAGATCTGGCCGAGTGGGACGCCACCGCCGAAGGTCTGGATGGCATCTTGTTCGATTTGGGCGTGTCCTCGCCGCAGTTGGATGTGGCTGAGCGCGGCTTCAGCTTCAGCAAGGACGGTCCGCTCGACATGCGCATGGATACCACGCGCAGCCCGAGTGCCGCGGAATGGATCGCTGAAGCATCTGAAAAAGACATCGCCGATGTGCTCTTTCTGTACGGTGAAGAGCGCCAAAGCCGCCGCATTGCACGCGCGATTGTGGAAAAGCGTGCGATCGCGCCGATTGTGCGTACCGCCGAATTGGCGAGCCTGATCGCGCAGGTCATGCCGCGCGGTCGTGACGGTATTCATCCGGCCACGCGCAGCTTTCAAGCCATTCGCATCTTCATCAATCGCGAGCTCGAAGACTTGAAGCTCGGCTTGAATGCCGCCCACGCGCGTCTGCGTCCGGAAGGGCGCCTTGCCGTGATCAGCTTCCATTCCCTCGAAGATCGCATCGTCAAGCAATTCATCGCGCAGCATGCCAAGGCCCCGGCCGGCAACCGCCGTATGCCCGAAATCAAAGCGGCGCCGCTCACGCTGCGTGAAATCGGCAAGGCGGCAAAAGCAGGCGCGGAAGAAGTGTCGATGAATCCGCGCGCACGCAGTGCTGTGTTGCGCGTGGCCGAGCGCACGATGGAGGTGGCGGCATGATGCGCTGGTTCATTTTTGCCGTGCTGTTGGTCGCCAATGTGGCAACCGGTTTGTCGGTGGCCTATGACCGTTTTCGCCACCGCCAACTGTTCGCGGAACTGCGCAAACTGGAAAAAGCGCGCGATGAATTGGATCTTCAATTCAGTCAGCTGCAACTCGAACAGGCCACGATGGCTGAGCCGACGTTGATTGATCGCGCGGCGCGCGAGCATCTCGGGATGATCAATCCGACGCCGCAAGACACCGTGGCGGTGCGTCCATGAACTTTCGTTCCAACCGCGGCAACAACAACCGTGGCAACGGCGCACCGCGCGTGGCGCGCTCGCGCTATGACGTGCGCAAGCGCTTGATGATTGTCGGCGGTTTGCTCGGCTTGTCCTCGTTTGCATTGCTTGCTTTCGCGGTCGATCGCCAAATCATCCACTCCGATTTCTATCGCAAAGAAGGCAACGAGCGGTATCAGCGCGATGTGGAGATTCCGACCAATCGCGGCATGATCACCGATCGCCATGGCGAGCCTCTAGCCGTGTCCACGCCGGTGATGTCGTTGTGGGTCAATCCGCAAGACATTGCCAACAATCCGCGTGAGATCGACCGCCTGGCCGATGCCTTGCAATATCCGCGCGCGGAGATGGCGCGCATGATCTCCGAAAAGTCGAAGAAAGAATTCCTCTGGCTGCGTCGTCGGATTAATCCGGCTGCCGCGCAGAAAGTGCTGGCCTTGCGTATTCCCGGTGTTTACGGGCAGCGCGAGTTCAAGCGCTTCTACCCGCAAGGTGAAGCAATTGCCCACGTGCTCGGTTTTACCAATATTGACGACCACGGTCAGGAAGGCATGGAGTTGGCCTTTGACGAATGGTTGAGTGGTAAGCCGGGCAAGCAACGCGTCTTGCGTGATCGTCGCGGTCGCGCGGTGGAAAGTGTCGATCTGTTGAAAGCAGCGGAGCCCGGAAAGGATTTGGCGCTCAGCATCGATCGTCGTATCCAGTACCTGACCTATCGCGAACTGAACAAGGCGGTGGAAGAAAGCGGCGCCATCAGTGGCACCGCCGTCGTGTTGGATATCCGCACCGGCGAAGTGCTGGCCATGGCCAATGTGCCGTCGTTCAATCCGAATGCCGTCAGCGGCAGCAAGCAAGACGCCCATCGCAATCGCGCGGTGACCGACTTGTTCGAGCCCGGCTCCACCATCAAGCCGTTGACGGTTGCGGCTGCCTTGGAAGCGGGCAAGATCACGCCGAACACCTTGTGGAACACGTCGCCGGGTTGGATCGCCAACGGCCGTTACCAAACGAAAGATACGCATAATTACGGCACGCTGACGACCACCGGGCTCATCACCAAGAGCTCGAACGTCGGCATGTCGTTGGTGGTGCGTCGACTGAGCGATCGCCAGTTCTACGACTTCATTCGCAAGATGGGCTACGGCCAGCGCACCAATAGCGGTTTCCCGGGCGAAGGTGCGGGCATTCTCGCCGATCCTTCGCGTTGGGACGGAACGCAAAAGCAAACGATGTCCTACGGCTACAGCTTGTCGGTGACGCCACTGCAAGTGGCGCGCGCCTATGCCACCTTGGCCAACAACGGCACCGCACATACCCCGACCTTCCTCAAGGGCGGTAGCGACGAAGGCAAGGAAGTGCTCTCGCCAAAAGTCGCGCACGAAGTCATGAAGATGATGCAAACCGTGACGGAGCCGGGCGGCACCGCCACGCAGGCATCGATTCTCGGCTATCACGTTGCCGGTAAAACCGGTACGGCTCGCATTGCCAGCGGTGGCGGTTATTCACGTCGCTATTTCGCCTTTTTTGCTGGTGTGGCGCCGGTCGACAATCCGCGCTTTTCCATGGTGGTGGTGCTGAACAGTCCCGACGCGTCGAAGAAGGGTTACTACGGCGGCACGGTTTCCGCCCCGGTGTTCCGCAACGTGATTGAAGGCGCGCTGCGCTTGGACGATGTCCCGCCGGATGATTTGCAAAGCTGGCTCGCCGCCAACAGCAAGACCAAGGCACCTGCAGCCGCTGCCAAGGTGGTGACGCCATGAGCGCAGCCATGTCCTTGTCCACACTGCTTGAAGGCTTTGCTTCGGTCTCCAATGACGTGTCGGTGCGCGGATTGAAACAAGACAGCCGCTTGATCCGGCAAGGTGACGTTTTCGTTGCCATCCTGCCGCCGCGTGGCGAAGGCAGCCAACACGGCCTGCGTTTTGCCGACGCCGCGCGCGCCAACGGTGCCGTCGCCATCGTTTATGAGGGTCCGGTCGCGGAAGGCATCGACATTCCGGCGGATGCGATTGAAGTCAAAGGGCTCAGCACGCATTTGGCCGTTCTCGCCAATCGCCTTTATGGCGACGTCACCGAATCGATGGAAATCGTGGGTGTGACCGGCACCAACGGCAAAACCTCGACTACGCAACTCATTGCACAAGCCTGGAGCCGGCTTGGCGAAACCGTGGGCACCATCGGCACGTTGGGTGCCGGCCTGCACGGCAAAGAAGTCGCCACCGGGTTCACCACGCCGTTGGTGTTGGAAACCCATGCATTGATTGCCGACATGCGCGCGCAGGGCGCAAGCGCCTTGGTGATGGAAGTCAGTTCCCATGCTCTCGATCAAGGTCGTGTGGATGGCATCGCATTCGATATTGCCGTTTTCAGCAATCTGACACGTGACCATCTCGATTACCACGGCAGCATGGAAGAATACGGCGCGGCAAAACGTCGCCTGTTCCAATGGCCGACACTGTCGCATGCCGTGATCAACGTGGACGATGCGTTCGGCGCGACGCTGGTGGCGGATCTTGCGCCGAACGTGCAAGTTATCCGCACCAGCGCCGAAGGTGCGTCGGAAGCAGACGTTCGCGCCAAAAACCTGCGCTTCAACACCGACGGCATCCATTTCGATTTGTATATCGCTAACGAGATGCACGCGGTGCATTCGTCCTTGCTCGGTCGTTTCAACGTCGACAACCTGCTCGCCGTTGCCGGCGTGCTGCGCGCGCAAAACCATGGTGGCAAAGACATCGCCGGTGCATTGGGCGCACTGCGTCCCATCCACGGACGCATGAACAAATTGGGCGGCGGCGATCAGCCGCTGGTGGTGATCGACTACGCACACACCCCGGACGCCCTCGAACAAGCATTGAAAACCTTGCGCATCCACACCGACACCCAACTCATTTGTGTCTTCGGCTGCGGTGGCGACCGCGATACCGGCAAGCGGCCGCAGATGGGCGCGATTGCCGAACGATTGGCGGATGTCGCCATCGTGACCGATGACAATCCGCGCACTGAAGACGGCGATGTCATCGTTGCCCAGATTCTCGAAGGCATGCAATCACCCGCCAATGTCGAAGTCATTCGCGATCGCGCGCATGCCATCAAGACAGCCATCCAAACTGCGCGTGCCGGCGACGTGGTGCTCATTGCCGGGAAGGGGCATGAGGACTATCAAGAAGTCAACGGCGAACGCCATCACTTTGATGACACCGAAGTGGCGCGGGCGGTCCTGAGCTATCCGTTCCCGGACGGCAATGTGCAATTGGGGGGCGCGCAATGAAGTCACTCCAATTGGCAGATATCGCACGCATGAGTGGCGGTCGGTTGTTCCAAACCGATGACGCCAATGCGTCGATTGATGCTGTCTCCATCGATACCCGCACGCTCGCCACGCAAGACGGCCGCATTCTGTTTATTGCCTTGAAGGGTGAAAACTTCGACGGCCATGACCACTTGGCGCGCGCAGTGGAAGCGGGCGCTGTCGCGGTGTTGGTATCGCGTCAGTTCGCCGATCTCGCCGTACCGCAAATCGTTGTGGCCAACACGGAATTGGCGCTCGCCGCCTGGGCTGGCGCGATGCAAGCCGCGCGTGCCACGCGCGTTGCGGCCCTGACCGGCAGCAACGGCAAAACCAGTGTGAAAACGCTGCTGCTGTCGATCTTGAATGAAGCCGGTGGTGCCTACGCCAATCCCGGCAACCTCAATAACGAAATCGGCCTGCCGTTGTCAGTCCTTGCGGCACCCGAAGAGGCTGCCATCGCCGTCTATGAAATGGGCGCGGGCAAACCGGGTGACATTGCCTACCTGACACGTGTGGCAGCGCCTGATGTGGCGCTCGTCAACAACATCGCACCCGCACACTTGGAGCGCATGGGCAGTTTGCTGGGCGTCGCCGATACCAAGGCCGCCATCTACGACGCGCTGAAAATCAACGGTACCGCCGTCATCAACGCCGATGACGCGTTTGCGGGCTATTTTGCTGAGCGAGCCCAAGGTCGCCGTGTGCTGCGCTTCGCGCTCGACGCCAGCGCGGATGTGATCGCCACAAGTATCCGCTGCGACGCCGACCAATCGCAATTCGACTTGCATATGCCAATCGGCAACGCCGGGGTCGTGTTGAAAATGCCGGGTCGACACAATGTTGCCAATGCATTGGCTGCGGCGTCGATGGCAATGGCATTGGATGTGCCTTTCGCGCAAATCGTCGCGGGGCTGGAAAACGCTGAACAAGTGAAAGGTCGCTTGTTGCCGCATCGCTTGTCGAACGGTTCTGTCCTGATCGACGACAGCTACAACGCCAACCCGGGTTCGCTCGCCGCCGCGATAGACACTCTGGCGGCCGCGAAAGGCGAGCGTTGGCTGGTGCTGGGTGACATGCGCGAACTCGGCGACGATGCCGTAGCCCTGCATGCGGAAAGCGGCCGTCGCGCCAAAGCGGCGGGAATCCAACGTCTTTACACCTTGGGCGAGTTGAGCGCAGCAGCCGCTGCCGCGTTCGGCGAAGGCGCCTACAGATTTGAAAGCCATGCCGCCTTGGCTGCACAACTGGTCGCCGACCTGACGTCGCCGGTACGGATTTTGGTCAAAGGCTCACGGAGCAGTGCGATGGATCGCATCGTCAACGCATTGCTGGAGGGGGAAGATCATGCTGCTTGAATTGTTTCGCTATCTTGAATCGATGCAGCGCCACTTCGGCCTGTTCAATTACCTGACCTTCCGCGCGATCCTCGCCGCGCTCACCTCACTCGCGTTGTCGCTGTGGTGGGGTCCGGTCGTCATTCGCTATTTGGCCAGTCTGAAAAGCGGCGGCCAACCGATCCGCACCGACGGCCCGCAATCGCATTTCTCAAAGGCGGGCACGCCGACCATGGGCGGTGTGTTGATCCTGCTCACCATCTTGGCCACCGTGTTGTTGTGGGGTGATCTGCGCAACAAATACGTCTGGATTGTGTTGTTTGCGATGGTTGCCTACGGCGCGATCGGCTGGTGGGACGATTGGATCAAGATCGTCAAGCGCGATCCCAACGGGATGAAGTCGCGTTGGAAATATTTGCTGCAATCCCTGTTCGGTCTGGCGATCGGCATTTACTTGTGGAAGTTCGCCAGTGTGCCGGCGGCGACCACCTTCTATGTGCCTTTGTTCAAGTCGGTGGCTTTGCCGCTCGCGGGCATTGGCTTTGTCGCCATTGCCTATTTTTGGGTGGTGGGCTTCTCCAACGCGGTGAATCTCACCGATGGCCTCGATGGCCTCGCGATCATGCCGTCAGTATTAGTTGCTTGTGGCCTGGGTGTGTTTGCTTATGCCTCGGGCCATGCCGAGTTCTCCAAGTACCTGCAAATTCCGCAAGTGCCGGGCGCTGGTGAATTGCTCATCGTCTGCACCGCGATTGCCGGTGCCGGCCTTGGCTTCCTGTGGTTCAACACCTATCCCGCGATGGTGTTCATGGGCGACATCGGCGCCTTGGCTTTGGGTGCAGTGCTCGGCACCGTCGCCGTGATCGTGCGTCAGGAATTGGTGCTGGTGATCATGGGCGGCATTTTCGTGATCGAAACCCTGTCGGTGATGATCCAAGTCGCCTCGTTCAAGCTGACCGGCAAGCGCGTCTTCCGTATGGCACCGATCCATCACCATTTCGAATTGAAAGGTTGGCCGGAGCCGCGCGTGATCGTGCGTTTCTGGATCATCTCGGTGGTGCTGGTCTTGATCGGTCTCGCGACCCTGAAGGTGCGCTGATGGCCGCAGTGATGAACCGTCCGTTTTCGCATCAGGCCACGCGCGTGGATGCCATCGGTGGGCACTACGACACCTGGCTGTTGCTCTGCATCACCTCACTGCTGGCCTTCGGCACGGTCATGGTGGGCTCGGCGTCATTCCCCGAAGCGGTGGATAACGGCGGTGGTCCTTTCGCCTTTCTCATCAAACACGTGGTGTTTTTAGTCGCGGGTCTCGCTGCCGCTTACCTTGTCATGCGCACCGAGCTCAAAGACATCGAACGTTACAGCCATTGGTTCCCGATCGTCGCTGCGGTACTGCTGTTGTTGGTGTTGGTGCCGGGGCTCGGTATCACCGTCAAAGGTGCGCGCCGCTGGATCGGCTACGGTCCCGCGCGCTTCCAACCGGTGGAAGCCGCGAAACTGTTGATGATCGTTTGGCTCTCCAGCTATCTGGTGCGCTTCCGCGATGAGGTCGGCGGCACTTGGGCGGCCATGTTGAAGGCATTGGGCGTGGCTTTGTTCCTTGGTGCGATTCTGCTGTCGGTGCAAAAGGATTTCGGCTCGACGGCATTGCTGCTCGCGCTCACCGCCGGCATGTTGGTGATGGGCGGCGTGCAATTGAAGCGCTTGATCCTGCCCTTGTTGATTTTGCTGCCGGCTGCGGCGCTGATGATCATCATTGAACCGTATCGCGTGCGCCGCCTGACCTCCTACATGGATCCGTGGAGCGATCCGCAAGGGTCCGGCTATCAGCTGACCAACGCGCTGATGGCCATCGGCCGCGGTGAATTCTGGGGCGTGGGTTTGGGCGGCTCCGTGCAAAAACTCAGTTACCTGCCGGAAGCACACACCGACTTCATCATGTCGGTGATTTCAGAAGAGCTCGGATTCGTCGGCGTCTGCTGTTTGATGCTGGTTTACGGCCTTTTGGTCGGCCGCGCGTTCTGGGTTGGCTTGAAGTGCGTTGAAATGGGTCGCTACTTCTCCGGCTTCTGTGCCTTCGGCATCGGTTTGTGGATCGCGATCCAAAGCTTCGTCTCAATGGGCGTCAATGTCGGCTTGCTTCCGACCAAGGGTCTGACCTTGCCGTTGATTTCCTACGGTGGTTCCAGCTTGACGATCGGTTGCATCGCCATGGGTTTGCTGCTGCGCGTGTCTTTCGAGCTCAACAAAGCCATGCGTCAACGTCATGTGTTGCGCGGTGACAACAGCCGTGATGAAGCGCCGATGCCGGCGGTCGCAGACGCGGAACGTCTGCAGTTGCGTGATGTGTTGCCGCCGCTCAGCAATGTCGCCGATCGCGTCGCCAGCCTGCTGCGCCGGACGGAAAAGGACGCCGCCGTCGGTGGTGCGCGTCGTGTTGAACCGGTGATGCAGTCGGAGAGCCGACGATGAGCAAGCAGGGCCCGGTCATGATTCTGGCAGGCGGAACCGGTGGGCACATTTTCCCCGGTCTCGCTGTGGCGCAGGTGTTGCGTGCCCGTGGTGTGGACGTGCGCTGGATGGGCGCGCGTGATGCCATGGAAACCCGTCTCGTGCCGCAAAACGACATTGCCATCGACACTATTCCGGTGAAGGGCGTGCGTGGCAAAGGGCTCGCCGCGTTGGCCACCATGCCGTTCAAACTGTTGCGCGCGATTATCGGCGCCCGCCAAATTCTGGCGCGTCATCGCCCGCGTGCGGTCATCAGCTTCGGCGGTTACGCTGCCGGTCCGGGTGGCATCGCGGCACGTTGGTTGGGCATTCCGTTGTTGGTGCATGAACAAAATCGTGCGGCCGGCATGACCAACAAGACCTTGGCAAAATTTGCAAAAGTCGTGATGACCGGATTTCCGGATACGTTCGAAGAAGAAACCGTGGTCGGCAATCCGGTGCGCGACGTGATCGCCAATATCGAATCGCCCGCCACGCGTTTGAATCGCGGTCAACACACCCTGCGTTTGCTCGTGTTGGGCGGCAGTCAAGGCGCCCGCGCTTTAAACGACGCGGTGCCGGTGGCCATCGCCAAGAGCGGATTGACTGTGGAAGTGCGGCATCAATGCGGCGAACGCCAAGCCGACGAAGCGCGTGCGGCCTATGCCGCTGCCGGCGTTGAGGCCAGCGTCGAGCCGTTCATCACCGACATGGCGCAAGCCTATGCTTGGGCGGATTTGTTGGTGTGCCGCGCCGGTGCACTCACCTTGGCGGAAGTGTGTGCCGCCGGTGTGGCCAGCGTCCTGGTGCCGTTCCCGCAAGCTGTGGATGATCATCAAACGCGCAATGCCCGTTACCTGGTGGATCACGGTGCCGCCGTGTTGCTGGCACAAGGTGACAGCCTTGCCGAAAACCTGACCGGTGTTTTGCGCGATCTCGGCAATGACGAGCGACGCCGCTTGGCCATGTCCTTGTGCGCACGCACGCTCGCGAAACCCGATGCCGCCAATCGTGTCGCGGATCTTGCACTGGAGGCCGCCGCATGACTTCGACCATTCATCAGCGCCGCCTGCAAAATGCGGGGGATCTTTCCAAGCAATTCCGTCGCGTGCACTTCGTCGGCATCGGCGGCGTCGGCATGAGCGGCATTGCCGAAGTCTTGTGCACGCTAGGCTATCAAGTGTCGGGCTCGGACCAATCCGAAAATGCCGCGACCTTGCGTTTGCAACAGGCCGGCGCCGAAATTTTCAAGGGTCACGCTGCGGCCAATGTCTTGGGCGCGGATTGCATCGTGGTGTCTTCGGCGATTCGCAAAGACAATCCCGAGTTGATGGAAGCGCGTGCACAACGCATCCCGGTCGTGCCGCGCGCGGAAATGTTGGCCGAGCTGATGCGTTTCCGTCGTGGCATCGCGATCGCCGGCACGCATGGCAAGACCACCACCACCTCACTGACCGCCAGCGTGCTTTATGAAGGCGGCTTGGATCCGACCTTCGTCATCGGTGGCAAATTGCTGGCCGCGGGCTCGAATGCCAAGTTGGGCGACAGCCATTGGTTGGTGGCGGAAGCGGACGAAAGCGATGGCAGCTTCTTGCGCCTCAATCCGTTGATTGCCGTCATCACCAACATCGATGCCGATCACTTGGAAAACTACGGTGGCGATTTCGCCAACGTGCGTTCCGCTTTCGAAGAATTTCTGCATCGTCTGCCGTTCTACGGCTTGGCCGTGCTTTGCATCGACGATGACAACGTGGCTGCGCTCGCCGAGAAAACCCTGCGTCACGTGGTGACCTACGGTTTCCATGAAGATGCCGATGTGCGTGCCGACAGCGTCAGCCAAGTCGGTGGGGCGATGCATTTCGACCTGTGCTTGCCTGATGGCACCTGCACAGCGGTGAAGTTGGCTTTGCCGGGTCGCCACAACGTGCAAAACGCGTTGGCTGCGTCTGCGGTCGCTTGGCAGTTGGGCGTCCAACCACAGAAGATCGCCGCGGCCTTGGAAAAATTCAAAGGCATCGGCCGTCGCTTCAACGAGCTGGGGACCCTGCAGCTGGCCAACGGCGGCGAAGCCACGTTGGTGGACGACTACGGCCATCACCCGAAGGAATTGCAAGCGGTGTTCCAAGCGGCGCGTGGCGGCTGGCCGGAGCGTCGCTTGGTCGTCGCTTTCCAACCCCACCGCTACAGCCGAACGCGCGACCAGTTCGACGATTTCGCCATGGTGCTCTCGGAAGTCGATGCGCTGTTGCTGACCGAAGTCTATCCGGCCGGTGAGGCACCGATTGCCGGCGCCGACAGCAAATCGCTCGCCCGTGCCATCCGTACGCGTGGTCGCGTCGAACCGGTGGTCGTCGAGCGTGCCGCCGATTTGCGCGCCGCCTTGGCGGATGTGCTGCAGGACGGCGATCTGGTTCTGATGATGGGCGCCGGTGACATCGGCGCCGCCGCACAAAACATTGCACGCGATGGCCTCGCGGCAAACGAAGGAGACAGCAACGCATGAACGTGCCGGCACAGCGCACGCAAAACCCCTCGGACTTCGGCAATGTCGCCGTGCTGATGGGTGGTACTTCGTCGGAACGCGAAGTGTCATTGAATTCCGGCGCGAACGTCCTTGAGGCGCTCACGTCAAAAGGCGTGAACGCCTTCGCGGTGGATGGCATTCCGGCGTTGGTGCAAGCGATCCAAACCGGCAAGGTCGATCGCGTCTTCAACATTCTGCACGGCAATCACGGCGGCGGCGAAGACGGTGTCTTGCAAGGCCTGCTCGATGCACTGGGAGTGCCTTACACCGGCCCCGGCGTGTTGGGTTCCGCACTGACCATGGACAAGATCCGCACCAAACAAGTGTGGATTGCCGAAGGCCTGTCCACGCCGCGCTATGTGCGCCTCAATCGCGGTGACGATGTGCGTGAAGCCGCGAAGTCCTTGCAATTGCCGGTGTTCGTCAAGCCTTCTTGCGAAGGTTCGAGCGTCGGCGTCTCCCGCGTGTTGGAAGACAAGGACTTGGACGACGCCGTGCGCGTCGCCCAAGAGTACGACGGTGAAATGCTCATGGAGCAACTCGTTGTGGGCGACGAGCTGACTGTTGGGATTCTGGGCGACATCGCCTTGCCGTCCATCCGCATCGTGCCCAAAGGCGAGTGGTATGACTACCACGCGAAATACATCGCTGACGACACGCAATACCTTTGCCCGGGTCTGGAAGGCGAAGACGAAGCGGCCATTCGCGCGCTGGCTTTGAAGGCCTTCAAGGCCGCCGGTTGCACCGGTTGGGGCCGGGTCGATGTGATGCGCAACCGCGCCGACAACAAGCTCTACTTGTTGGAAGTAAACACCGCGCCCGGCATGACCAGCCACTCGTTGGTGCCGAAGGCCGCGCAACAGATCGGCATCAGCTTCGAGAATCTTTGCTGGCGCATCCTTGAGATGACGCTGCCTGAGGAGGTCGCTGCTTGAACGCACCGGCGCGCCTGACCGTGGGACTGATTGCGATCGCCTTGATCGCAATGCCGCTGCTGCTCGTCTTGAGCGGTGTCGTCGGCAGCTCACGTTTTCCGCTGCGCACGCTGCGCGTGGAAGGTCAGGTCACGCGCGAACATGCGCTCGAGTTGCAGCGCGCTTTGGCACCCCATGCCAAGAAAGGGTTCTTCGCCATCCGTGTGCCCGAAACGCAGCAAGATGTCGCGCGATTGCCGTGGATCGACAAGGTGGAAGTGCGCAAGCGCTGGCCGGATGTGATTGAAGTCCAGATCACCGAGAACAATCCCTTCGCCTTCTGGGGCAAGGACCAATTGGTCTCGACACGCGGCACGCTTTATCCGCGCTCCAAGGGCATTGCTTTGCCGAAGGGCATGCCGCAGTTGGATGGCGATCCGCGTTACGTCGGCGCCGCGCTCGCGTTGTACGCCAAATCACAAGATCTCTTCGCGGCCACCGGCAATCGCGTACGTGCATTGAACGCCGATGCACGCGGCAGCTGGTCGTTGACCTTGCAAAACGGTGTGCAGGTGGTGGTCGGCCGTCACGACGCCGAATCACGCATCGCACGCTTCGCCGGCATTTTGCCCAAGCTCGCCGCCGAACAACCCAACCGTGTGCTCGAGCGCGCGGACCTCCGCTATACAAACGGCTTTGCCCTGCGTTGGGGATCGCAGGTCAAGCCCACAGAAAAAACACAGGATCCGGCATGACCCGCAAAGGCGACAAATCCCTCATCGTTGGTTTGGACATCGGTACGTCCAAGATCACGGCATTGGTGGGTGAATTCACACCCGGTGACGTCGGTGTGCACAATCCCATCGACGTGATCGGCATCGGTACGCATGAATCGCGCGGCCTGAAGCGCGGCGTCGTGGTGGATATCGAATCCACGGTGCATTCCATTCAACGCGCGCTTGAGGAAGCCGAACTCATGGCCGGCTGCGAAATCCGCAGCGTGCATGCGTCGATCACCGGCAACCACATTCAATGCCGCAATTCGAAGGGCATCGTGCCGTTGCGTGATTCGGAAGTCACCTATGACGACCTCGACGCCGTGCTCGAAGCCGCGAAGGCCGTCGCCATTCCGTCCGATCAACGCATCCTGCACGCGATTCCGCAAGAATACGTGCTTGACGATTCGCAAGAAGGTATCCGCAATCCGGTCGGCATGAGCGGCGTTCGTCTCGAAGTGCATGCGCACTTGGTGGTGTGCGCTGAGTCGGCCGCAGCCAACATCACCAAGTGCATCCAACGCGGTGGTTTGAAAGTGGATGACCTCGCCTTGTCATCGCTGGCCTCGGCGACCGCTGTCCTCACTGATGACGAACGCGAACTCGGTGTCGCCCTGGTGGACATCGGCGCCGGCACCACCGATCTCGCCGTCTTCATCAACGGTGCCATCGCGCATACCGCCTCGATTCCGGTGGCAGGCGACCACGTCACCAACGACATCGCGCACATGCTGCGCACGCCGACCCCGGAAGCCGAGCAAATCAAGGTGCGCTATGCCTGCGCCCTGGCACAGCTCGCCACCGCGGAAGAATCGATCCAAGTGCCGAGCGTCGGTGATCGTCCGCCGCGTCGGATGCCGCGTCATGCCTTGGCCCAGGCGGTGCAGGGTCGTTACGAAGAAATTTTCGAAATGGTGCAGGCCGAACTGCGCCGCGCCGGTCTCGAACCGCAAGTGCGCGCCGGCATGGTGTTGACCGGTGGCGCCGTGCGCATGGAAGGCGTGGTCGAGTTGGCCGAAGAAATGTTGCAAATGCCGGTGCGTATCGGCATTCCGCAAAAAGTCGCCGGCCTCGGCGAAGTGGTGGGCAACCCCGAACACGCCACCGGCGTGGGTCTGTTGTTGCTCGGCACGATGGCCGACACGCCGCGTCGCACACGTTCTATCTTGCCGGTCGGCAACGGCGCGGGCGGTCTCGGGCAAATGATTTCGCGATTCAAGAATTGGTATCGCGGCGAGTTTTGAGTTTCAGCAACAAAGCGGTGGGCAGGGCAGGACGGCAACGCAACATCCCAACTTAAAAAAACCAATAAACAAAACTAAAAACGAGAGGACACAACAATGGGACACTTCGAACTGGTTGAAAAGCTTGCACCGAATGCGGTGATCAAGGTGGTTGGCGTCGGTGGTGGCGGTGGCAATGCCGTCGCGCACATGGTTGCCAATCAAGTGGAAGGCGTGGAATTCGTGGTGGCAAACACCGACGCGCAAGCCATCAAAAAAATCGGTGCCAAAACGCATCTCCAACTTGGCAGCAACGTCACCAAGGGTCTTGGCGCAGGTGCCAACCCGGAAGTCGGCCGCCAAGCAGCATTGGAAGATCGCGAACGCATCATGGACGCGTTGCAAGGCGCCGACATGGTCTTCATCACCGCCGGCATGGGCGGTGGCACCGGTACCGGCGCGGCACCGGTGGTAGCGCAATTGGCCAAAGAAATGGGCATCCTGACCGTCGCTGTCGTGACCAAGCCGTTCCCGTTTGAAGGCCCGCGCCGTATGCAAACCGCGCAAAAGGGCATCGAAGAACTGGCCCAACAAGTCGATTCGCTCATCACCATTCCGAATGAAAAGCTGATCACCGTGCTCGGCCGCTCGGCCACCATGGTGCAAGCGTTCCGCGCCGCCAACGACGTGCTGCAAGGTGCGGTTCAAGGCATCGCCGATCTGATCGTCCGTCCGGGTGTCATCAACGTCGACTTCGCCGACGTCCGCACCGTGATGAGCGAAATGGGTCTGGCCATGATGGGTACCGGTATCGCCAAGGGCGACGACCGCGCCCAAGCCGCCGCGGAAGCCGCGATCCAAAACCCGCTGCTCGACGACGTCAACCTGTCGGGCGCCAACGGCATCCTGGTCAACATCACCGCAGGCCCGGATTTCACCATTTCCGAATTCAGCGAAATCGGTGCCACGATCGAAAACTATGCATCGGAAGATGCCACCGTCATCATCGGCACCTCGTTGGATCCGGACATGCAAGACGAAGTCCGCGTCACCGTCGTGGCCACCGGCCTCAACCCGGCTGCCGCCCGTTCGGTGCGTCCGTCGCAGGGCCATGGCATGGAACGTGAAAGCAGCCGCGTGCGCGCGCCGAAAATCGAACTGGTTCGCCAAACCGAAGCCAAGCGCGACGGTACCACCGGCCAATTCGTGACCACGGCCATCGACGATGTCGCCGATCCGTACAACCCGACCCAAAGCATCTCGCGCAGCCTGCGTGAGCGCGGCACGGGCACCACGGAAGCGGCAGCGCCGGCGATCGCCGACCTCCCCAACGACTACCTGAACATCCCGGCTTTCCTGCGCCGCCAAGCAGATTGATTTAGAAAAGTTGTCCTCTCTTTTGGCCGCCGGCCTCACGGCTGGCGGCCGGTTTTGGCACTTTCCTCACATTCAGCTTCACGGGTTCAGATTTAAGCTTTGGTGTTAAGCTTTCTGCCCCCCAAGGGTCGATTCCCGTCGATGATTCAACAACGCACGCTCAAGAATGTCATCCGCGCCACCGGCGTCGGTTTGCATGGCGGCGAAAAGGTCTATCTCACATTGCGTCCCGCACCGGTGGATACCGGCGTGGTGTTTCGTCGTGTGGATATGAACCCGGTTGTTGAGATCCCCGCCAGCGGCGAGCTGGTCGGCGAAACCACCCTTTGTACGGGTCTCATCAAGGGCGATGCCCGTGTGATGACGGTCGAACATTTGTTGTCTGCACTCGCGGGCCTGGGCATCGACAACGTCTTTGTCGAACTGTCGGCGCCGGAAGTGCCGATCATGGACGGCTCCTCGAGCCCGTTCGTTTTCCTGCTGCAATCCGCCGGCATCGTCGAGCAGAACGCAGCCAAGAAATTCATCCGAATCAAGAAGACCGTGGAAGTGACGGAGGGCGACAAGCGCGCCGCCTTCGAACCTTACGACGGCTTCAAGCTCGATTTCACCGTCGTTTTCAATCATCCGGCCATACCGCAGTCGCTGTCGCGCGCGGAGGTCGAGTTCTCGAGCAACGCCTACGTCCAGGAAGTGAGCCGTGCGCGCACCTTCGGTTTCATGCGCGACCTCGAATACATGCGCGAGCGCAACCTCGGCCTCGGCGGCTCGATGGACAACGCCATCGTGCTGGACGAATTCCGCGTGCTCAATGACGACGGCCTGCGTTACCAGGACGAATTCGTCCGCCACAAGATTCTCGATGCCGTGGGCGATCTCTACCTCACCGGCCATCAAGTGTTGGGCGCCTACACCGGCTTCAAATCCGGCCATGCCTTGAACAATCGTCTGGTCCGCGCGGTGCTGGCCGATGTCAGTGCTTGGGAGATTGTGACGTTTGAGGACGCCAACCAGGCGCCTGCGACGGTGGCGGGCATCTACCCCAACTTGGTGGTGGCTTGATTTTCCTTCTCCGCGTAAGTGGAGAAGGTGCCCCGAAGGGGCGGATGAGGCGCTTCACCCCTCTCCTCCGCATTCATCTTCACACCCCGTTCACACTTTAAGCCTTCCTTAACACCCCGTACGGAAACCGCCGCTAACATGGCACGGCTCCGGTAACCGCGGTCAGCTGTTATCGGATTCGTGGCCTCGCTTCTGTGCGTCGGCCAACAGGTGACGGATGGTGCGTAGCGCTGTTCGTTCGCTGGCAGGCAAGGGCGGTTGCGCCCGGCCGCTGGCAGATGGGGGTACCGGAAACGGATTGCGTGCCACCCGCACCTTGAGCTCCGCAACATCCAGCCCGACGGAACGGGCAGAAGCAATAATTGGCTCCGCCGAAAGCCGCAAGCGATTCGCCCAAACCGGCCCATCCACCAAATACACCAAGGTCCGCCCTTCGATATTGGCAAAGCGCGCATGCGCGACCAACTCGCGGGGCAATGCCGTCGACAGTTGCAGACCCACTTTGCCAAGCCATGCGGCACGACGAAGCGGATCCGCCAACGCCGATTGCATGGCCACGTCCACCACGTTCCGCGGTTTACGCGCAGGGCGGGGGGGCGAACCCGAACCAAAGGAATTTCGTGAAGACATCGCGCATCCAGAAACAATTCAACTACTTTACCGAAACCTTCGTGACACCGAAGGTGCAACAAGCCGCCAAAGCCATTTCGCAACGCCCGTTGTGGGCCGGCGGCGCCTTGTTGGGCATGGGCCTCCTGGCCGGCTTCGGCATTCAATTCAGTGTGCAACAGGGCGAAGTCCTGAAGTTGCGCAGCCTGCAAGCCCAGCAATCCCATCAAATCGAACTGACGCGCAAGAATGCCCAGCGTGAATTGAATGCGATGTCGGCACGCCTTGCGGAAATGCAGGCAGACGCCACCCGCCTCAATGCCCTCGGCAAGCGCTTGGTGGAGACCAGCGGCCTCGAAGGCGGCGAATTCAACTTCGATCAACCGGTCGGTACCGGTGGTGGTGGCCCGGCGTTCGACATTCCGCCGGAAGCTTTCAGCAAGAGCCTCGATAGCACGCAAGCCCAGCTGCAAAGCACCGGTGCCCAGTTGGAAGTGCTGCAAAACCTGCTCAGCTCGAATATGGCCGCCTCGCGCTTCCTGCCTTCACGTTCGCCTACCAACAGCCCGATCATCACGTCGAGTTTCGGTCTGCGCGCTGATCCGTTCGGTGCCGGTGGACAGTTCCATAAGGGCATTGATTTCAGCGCCGATTACGGCGATCCGGTGTTTGCGGTGGCCGATGGTGTGGTCAGCTTTGCCGGTGTCCGCACCGGCTACGGCAATGTCATCGAAGTGGATCACGGCAACGGCTATGTCACCCGCTATGCGCACAATTCGGCGCTGATCAAACAAGTGGGCGACCTGGTGCGCAAAGGCCAAGCCGTGGCGAAAGCCGGCTCGACCGGCCGTTCCACCGGCGTCCACGTGCACCTGGAAGTCTGGAAAAACGGCGCCTACGTCAATCCGACACCGTTCTTGCAGTCGCAGAACAACCGCGCCGTGGCGCATGGATAAAGCTTAATGTGGCGGTGCGGTCGGCCTTGCATACAGGCAGTGGCGGCCCCAGCTACAATAGGCTAGCCATGAAAGGGCGCATTGCGCCCTTTTTTATTGGTCCGGAATTCCTCAGGAAACAGAACAAGTTCATGATCAATCGTTTGCTCACCAGTGTTTTCGGCAGCCGTAACGAGCGCCTCCTCAAACAGCTCGACGCCATCGTCAAGAAGGTCAACTCGCACGAAGCCGCTATGAAGGCGATGAGCGATGACGAACTCAAGGCACAAACGCAGAAGTTCAAAGATCGCATCGCCAACGGCGAATCGCTGGACAAGCTCCTGCCCGAAGCCTTCGCCACCTGTCGCGAGGCCAGCAGCCGCGTGCTCGGCATGCGCCACTACGACGTCCAGTTGGTCGGCGGCATGGTCCTGCATCTTGGCAAGATCGCGGAAATGCGCACCGGTGAAGGCAAGACCCTGGTCGCCACCCTGCCGACCTACTTGAACGCACTGGAAGGCAAAGGTGTTCACGTCATCACCGTGAACGACTACCTCGCGCGTCGCGACGCCGCGCAAATGGGCAAGCTGTACAACTGGCTCGGGCTGACGGTTGGCGTGGTGTATCCGGGCATGGATCACGGCGACAAGCACGCCGCTTACGCCGCCGACATCACCTACGGCACCAACAACGAATTCGGCTTCGACTATCTGCGCGACAACATGGCGCTGGCGAAAGAAGACCGTTTCCAACGCAGCTTGAACTACGCAATCATCGACGAAGTCGACTCCATCCTGATCGATGAAGCGCGTACGCCGCTCATCATCTCGGGTCCGACCGAAGAATCGCCCGAGCTCTACGCGCGCGTTGATGCCATCGTGCCGGCCTTGAACCGCCAAGACAAAGAAGACAGCGACGGCGACTTCTGGGTGGACGAAAAACAAAAGCAAGTGCACTTGTCCGAACAAGGCCAAGAACACGCTGAAGCGCTGCTGCGTCAAGCCGGCATCATCGGCGAAGACGAAAGCCTGTACGCCCCGCAAAACATTCACGTCGTGCACCACTTGAATGCCGCGATGCGCGCGCATGCCATCTATCAGCGCGATGTCGATTACATCGTCCGCGACAATGAAGTGGTGATCGTTGACGAATTCACCGGTCGCACGCTGCCGGGTCGTCGCTGGTCCGACGGCTTGCACCAAGCAGTGGAAGCCAAGGAGCGCGTCGAGATCCAACGCGAGAACCAAACGCTCGCCAGCATCACCTTCCAAAACCTGTTCCGCATGTACAAGAAGCTCTCGGGCATGACCGGTACGGCGGACACCGAAGCCTTCGAATTCCAAAGCATCTATGGCTTGGAAGTCGTGGTCATTCCGACCCATCGCCCGATGGTGCGCAAAGACCATTCCGATTTGGTGTTCTTGAACCGCAACGGCAAATTCCGTGCGGTGGCGAAGGAAATCAAAGCCGCGCACGAAAAGAACCAACCGGTGCTGGTCGGTACCACCTCCATCGAAGTGTCCGAGCTGCTCAGCGAATACTTGCGCAACGAAGGCATTCCACACGAAGTGTTGAACGCCAAGCAACACGAGCGCGAAGCGCACATCGTCGCGCAGGCGGGTCGTCCCGGCGCCGTTACCATCGCCACCAACATGGCCGGTCGCGGTACCGACATCGTGTTGGGTGGTTCGCTCGAATCGGAAATCGCGATGCTGGAAGCCGAGCGTGGCGGCGAGGCCATCAGTGATGCCGAGCGCGCCGAATTGAAGGCCGCATGGCAGGCACGCCATGACGAAGTGAAGGCTGCCGGCGGTTTGCACATCCTTGGTACCGAACGTCACGAAAGCCGTCGTATCGACAACCAGTTGCGTGGTCGTTCCGGCCGTCAAGGCGATCCGGGTTCCTCACGTTTCTACTTGTCGCTTGAAGACAACCTGATGCGCATCTTCGCTGCCGACTGGGTGCAGAAGATGATGGAACGCATGGGTCTGAAAGAAGACGACATCATCGAAAGCACCTTGGTCACCAAGCAAATCGCTAATGCGCAGCGCAAGGTCGAATCGCATAACTTCGACATTCGTAAGAACCTGCTCGAATTCGACGACGTCAACAACGACCAACGCAAGGTGATTTACAACCAACGCGACGAGCTGCTCGAAGCCGAGTCGGTCAAGGAAAACATCGACGGCATCCGCGCCGACGTCATCAGCGATCTGGTCGCGAAGTACGTGCCCAGCGAATCCATCATTGACCAGTGGGATCTGCCCGGTCTTGAAGCGGAGCTCGCTAGCGAATTCAACGTGCGTTTGCCGTTGACGCAGTGGGTTGAAGGCCGTGACATGGTCGAATCGCACGACGTGGAAGAAGAAGTCCAACAAGCCGTGGACAAACACTTCCAAGTGCGTGAAGAACAAATCGGCGGCGAAACCATGCGCATGGTCGAGAAGCACCTGATGTTGAACGTGCTCGATCAGAACTGGAAAGAACACTTGGCACGCATGGACTACCTGCGCCAAGGCATCCACTTGCGTGGCTATGCGCAAAAGCAACCGAAGGACGAATATAAGAAGGAAGCCTTCGAACTGTTCTCGGAAATGCTGGAAACCGTGAAGCGCGAAGTGGTCGCGATGATGGCGCGTATCCACATCCGTAGCGAAGAAGAAGTCGCACAGATGGAAGCCGCCGAACGTGCACACGCCGATGCCCAAGCCGCGCAAATGAACTTCCAACATCCGGGGATGGGTGCTTATGGCGATGTTGCTGTGAACCCGGAGAACGCGGAAGAAGTTGATCCGATGTTTGCCAATGTGGGCCGGAACGATCCGTGTCCTTGTGGCAGCGGGAAGAAGTTCAAGCACTGCCACGGGCAGTTGGTCTGATTTAGGGCGTCTGGCGCGCGTCCCTCGGACGCGCGCCTTCAAAGCAGGCTCCCGAAACTTCCATCAAGCTCGGGATATGCGTGTCATCAGCCCGCGAGCGGCTTCGATCCGCCTCGCGTACGTCAGAAGTTCTGATGAGTTTTGGAGCGATCTCGCATCAAGCGATTATTGAGCGTCCCCTGTTTTGAAAACAGGCTCGAAATGAACCACATACCAAAGGAAAACAGTGCGCCAGCAAGCAGTGATTTCGCTACGGTGCCGCGAGTCTGTTTGAATCCGAACTTGAGCATCACGTAAAAAATCAGCCCGAAGCAGATGGCTGCAGCGATCAATCTTGAAAGCTTGGCTGTTTTGAACTCAAATCGCTTCATGCAGAGTGCTCATCTCAAAGATCAGAAATTCGAGCTGGAAAGAAATTGTCGCCGACCCAGCCGCCTAAAAAGATTACACCGACCGCGCCGCGTGCTCTTTCCTCCCTTCTCCAAAAAGTGGAGAAGGTGCCCCCAAAGGGGGGATGAGGCGCTCTTAGCTCTGAGCAGCGTCTCGTTCTAATCAACCACGCGCAACCAACGCCCGAATCAGCTTTAAGCTGAAATACAAAATCGCGCCAGTGGTGATTCCCCACGCCATACCAAAAACACAAGACGCCACCAATTGCCCGGCGTACGAGGGTAGGGCGAAGTAGGCGATGCCGGTCATGACCATCGCCCAAACAGTCATCGAAAAGACAGTCTTCTTCATTTGCATCTCCCGACAAACTGAAACAAGGTTCGGCCGAGCCGCCAACTACGAGATACACGGCAAAAACCAGAAAAGCCAAGCCTTGCCATAAGGGGAATATTCTCGTTCGCTGATGCAGCTTTTTGCATTAGCGCTTTAAATGATTGTGTCTTTTCAATCAAATAAGAACTGTAGGAAAAATCCGAATCCAGACCGCGATTGAGGTAGAAAAGCGGCGCTATTCTCTATTATTCGTGCTTCGGTATATTCAGACTTTGCGTATTAGTCCAAGAGGGTACATTGAAAAATCTGATCATTGCCATTTGCATGGCGTCAGTATTCGGATTCGGCCTGAGCTGGTTCTTGATTCTGTTTTACAAGATCTCGGGTGACACATTTGATTTGAATGCGCACTTCGGCGCAATTACGTTTGCGGCATTGTTTTACGCGCTGGGAATGCACATCTTGCTCAAATGGCATAGTGCAAAAAGAAAATCAGTTCTGTCCGCTAAGTAAAAATATAGAATCTGCCAGGGTAGGGCTGGCGCGATCGCAGTAGTGCGCGCGCCAAAAACGGTGATCCCAAAGCGATCCAACTCAATGCAAGAATGATTGCAATGGTTTTGGATAGAAGCAGGCCACCGATGAAGTACACGGCAAGGCCTGAAGCAAAAATTGCCAGCAGGACCAGAATGAACCGAAGCGGTTGGATGCGGAATGCCATGGTGTTTCCAAGGATAAGTTAATTCTTTTTGCGTAAGACCCGGTCAGGTAGACCCAATCTGCGGGATCGACGAGCGGAAGCTATCTCGTTAGTAGTTCCAAGAAGGCCGTCTCCTTCCGAACCACTCAAATCCCGCTGATCGTTGCGATGCCCTGCGCGCCATAACTGCGCGCTAGGGCGATGTGCGCGGGTGTCATGCCGCCCAACGCATAAGTAGGAAGTGCGGGCGCGTGCCCGCGGATGTTGAAGAATTCAGGCCAGCCGATGGGCGGCGTGTTGGGATGGCTTTGTGTCCGCGCGACAGGGCCGAGCAGGGCATAAGTGCAACCGAGCGCGTGCGCGCGCTGTAACTCGTCGGCGTTGTGGCAAGAGGCGCTGACGGGGAGGTTCTGTGATTTAAAGGCTTCGATGTCAGTCGTTGCGAGTTGATGGGATTTGAGATGCAGTCCGCAATCGAGTGCTAGGGCGAGATCGAGGTTGCCGTTTAGGGCGACGTCGGCTTGGGCGGATTTGCAGAGGGCGATGGCGAATTGGAGGGCGAGGAGCGCCTCACCCGGCGCGTTCGCGCCACCCTCTCCATCAGAGATGGAGAGGGGGAAATCCAACCCTTCTCCACGCAGTGGAGAAGGTGCCCCGTCAGGGGCGGATGAGGCGCTCTTCCAAGGCCGCAACTGCACCCGCTTCACCTCGAGCGCCAACACGCGCTGCAATTCCAACAACCACGCGTCCCACCCGCCGACATCCTCAAGCGCCGGCGTGATCCACACCAAATCGGGTGTCAGCAAATGGGCAATCACCGGGACATCCGGTGGCGGCACTGCGTACTGGTTTAACTTCGCTCGGGGCACCCAGGCCAATGCTTGGCCATCCAATCCCTTAGGTGTGCCGGTCCAATGCCGCACCCAACGCACATCGAGCTTGAGCGCTTTGGGCGCGTGTTGCGGAACCAACATCACCGCTTCGTCGATGCGGGCATTGATGCCCAGCTCTTCTTTCAACTCACGGGCGAGCGCGGCTTCGGGGGATTCTCCGGGATCGACCTTGCCGCCGGGGAATTCCCAGTAGCCAGCGAAATCTCGGCCGATCAAACGGCGGGCCATGAGGATTCGACCTTTGGGGTCGGTGATTAGGGCGGCCATGACGTGGATCATTTTTGGGTGGCCTTTGGAAGCGCCTTTAGAAGCGCCTCATCCGCCCCTGAAGGGGCACCTTCTCCACTGCGTGGAGAAGGGAAAGCTTCTCCCTTCTCCATCTTCGATGGAGAAGGTGGCGCGAAGCGCCGGATTAGGCGCTCTTCAAACCCCAACAACCGCCAAACTCCGATACAACACATCCAAATTCCGCGCCACGCCTTCCAGCCGCGCCAAAGTCGAGGTGTTCGAGACCACGTCATCGGCAATCGCCAAACGCTGCGCGCGTGTAGCTTGTGCCGCAATCATTTTCCGCGCCATGTCGGCGTCGGCCTTGTCGCGGGCCATCAATCGTTCGGCCTGCACCGACTCCGGAACGTCGACAACGGCGATGCGTTCGACCCACGGATAGTTCTTACGGCCGCCGCCTTCTGCCAGCAGTGGAATCACCACCACAACGTAAGGCGCGTCGGACGCGGCAGCCATTGCTTGCATGCGGGCGCGAATCAACGGATGCAGCAAGCCTTCCAGCCACGTGCGCGCGTCTTCATCGGCGAAGACACGTGCGCGCATCGCGACGCGGTCCATTCGGCCATCCGGCAACAGCAACTCGGGGCCGAAGTGCTCTGCGATACGCGTGAGGGCTTCGGATCCCGGTTCGACCACTTCGCGCGCGACAACATCCGCATCGATCAAATCGGCACCTAAACGATGTAACGCATCCGCAAAGGCGGTTTTCCCAGACGCGATGCCGCCGGTGACCGCGACGACGAAACGATCCATGTCAGCGCCTGAAGCCCATCGTGTTGTAGTACCAGGCCACCAACTCCGGCCCCCACATGAACACGATCCACCCAGCCACTGCAAGATAAGGACCGAAGGAAATGCGCGTGTCGTAGCCGCGTTGCTGCAGTTTCAGTGAGATGGAACCCAGCACCGCGCCGACAAACGAGGAAAGCAGGATGGTGGGGAACAAACCGGCGGTGCCGGTCCAAGCGCCGATGGCGGCAAGCAGCTTGAAGTCGCCCCCGCCCAAGCCGTTCTTACCGGTGAATTGTTTGTACAACCACCACACCAACCAAAGCACCACGTAACCCACGGCTGCGCCCATGATGGCTTTCTTCGGCGTCACGTACAGACTGTCTGTGGCGGCCAATAGCCCAAGCCATAGCAGGGGCAGGGTGATGACGTCCGGCAACAACTGATGCTTGGCATCAATGCCCACGGCGGCAACCAGCGACCAGGTGAACACCAAAGCACCAAAGCCCTGCCAGCCGAAACCGAAGCGCCACACACAGACCAAAGACAACAGCAAGGTCACCAGTTCAACCAGCGGATACTGCTTTGAAATCGGTGCGTGGCAGTGGCGGCACTTGCCGCGCAAGGCGATCCAACTCAACAGCGGAATGTTTTCGTACCAAGAGAGCTTGGCTTTGCAATGTGGACAATGCGATGGCTCGACCGCGATACCGGGTGGTGCGGGCTCGTAGACTTCCGGAATCTCCAGGATTTCCCGCGCTTCCTTGCGCCATTCCCATTGCATGCGCAAGGGAAGGCGCAACACCACCACATTGATGAAACTGCCGACGCAGGCACCCAAGCCCGCCGCCAAGGCATAGCCCAAGGCGGGCTGGGTATCAAGAAAAGCCATGAATCAACCGACGACGGAGGCGAGTTTGAAGATCGGCAGGTACATGCCAATCACCATGCTGCCCACCAGCACGCCGATGATCACCATCACGAACGGTTCGATCAACGAGGCCAGTGCGTCAACAGCGTTGTTCACTTCCTGCTCGTAGAACTCGGCGACTTTGAACAACATCGTATCGAGCGCACCGGCTTCTTCGCCGATAGCGGTCATCTGAACCACCATATGCGGGAAGAGGTTGGTTTGCTTCATTGCTGTGTTGACGTTGTAGCCGACCGCGACGTCGTCGCGAATGCGAAGTACAGCTTGGGTGTAGACGCTGTTGCCGGTGGCGCCGGCGACCGAGTCCAATGCTTCCACCAACGGCACACCCGCAGCGAAGGTCACCGCCAACGTCCGGGCGAAACGCGCGACGGCGGAATCGTTCAGGATCTTACCGATGATCGGAATACGAAGTGAAATCCGGTCTATCGCGTGCTGGAGCGGTACTGATCGCTTGTAGGCAAAGATAAAACCGACAATCGCGCCCACGGCAACGAGCAGCATCAACCACCACCACGCCACCAGGAATTTACTGGCGGCAACAATCAACTTGGTAAATGCCGGGAGCTCGGCGCCAAAGCCTTTGAACACTTCTTCGAACTGCGGCACCACAAAAATCAGCAGCACGGCGCTCACCAGGATCGCCACCACGATGATCATGGCCGGGTAGAAAAGCGCCTTCTTGATCTTGCCTTTGATCGCTTCGATGTTTTCTTGATACGAGGCAATCGTTTCCAGCACGGTTTCGAGCACACCGGCGCTTTCGCCTGCGCGCACCAAGTTCCGGTACAGCTCATTGAACTGGACCGGGTGCTTGCTCAGCGAGTCGTATAGCGAATTACCGCCGGAAATGTCATCGCGAACCTGGTTGACCATTGCGGCCATTCTCGGATTCTTCTGACCCGAACCGATGATTTCCAAGGCCTGCACAATCGGCACACCGGACTTCATCATCGTTGCCCACATGCGGCTGAAAATGGCGATGTCGAGCGGTTTGATCGGTTTGCCGCCTTTATTGCCAAACATCGACTTGCGCTTGACCTTGACGTCGGTCGGATTAATACCCTGCTTGCGCAATTCTGCCTTGACCAGATTCAAGCTCTTTCCAGTCTGTTCGCCTTTCATCACGACGCCGCGCTTGTCTGTCCCCTTCCAGACAAAGGTCTCCATCTTGTCGGTGGCGTTGACCCTTGCTGCAGATTTAGTGATCGCCATACTTAATCCTTGGTCACACGGTTAATTTCAGAGAGGCTTGTGACCCCGTTTTTCGCTTTCAGCAGAGCAGATTGACGCAAATCTCTTACGCCACTTCGCTGCGCCGCCTCGGCAATTTGCATCGCGTTGCCCCCCTGCAACACGATGCCTTGGATTTCTTCGGTCATGGGCATGACCTGATAAATACCCGTTCGCCCCTTGTAGCCGTCGGTGCAATCCGGGCAGCCCTTTGCTTCATACAAAGTAATGCCTTCCGCTACTTCTTCTTCGGTAAACCCCTCGGCCAGCAAGGCCGCTTCCGGCAGAGTGACAGGCTGCTTGCAGTCATGCAAGCGCCGCGCCAATCGCTGGGCAATCACCAAGGTGACAGAAGAGGTGATGTTGAAAGGCGCAATGCCCATGTTCATCAAGCGGGAAATGGTTTGCGGCGCGTCGTTGGTGTGCAGGGTGGAAAGCACCATGTGGCCGGTTTGGGCGGCTTTGACCGCGATTTCCGCCGTCTCGAGGTCACGGATTTCACCCACCATGATGACGTCCGGGTCTTGACGCAAAAAGCTTCGCAGAGCCGCGGCGAAGGTCATGCCACGCTTGTTGTTCTGCTGAACCTGATTGATGCCGGCCACCCGGATTTCGACCGGGTCTTCCACCGTGGAGATATTGCGGGTTTCGTCGTTCAGGATGTTCAGCGCTGTGTAGAGCGACACCGTCTTACCCGAACCCGTTGGCCCGGTCACCAATACCATTCCGTACGGTTTTTTGATGGCGTCTTCGAACAATCTGCGCTGGTCGTCTTCATAGCCCAGCTTGTCGATACCGAGCTTGGCAGCGCTGCCGTCCAAGAGACGAAGCACGACTTTTTCACCAAACAAGGTGGGCAGGGTGCTCACCCGGAAATCCATTTGCTTGGTTTTGGAGATATTGAGCTTGATCCGGCCATCCTGAGGGATCCGCTTTTCGGCGATGTCCAGCTGCGCCATCACCTTCAGACGGGCAGCAATGCGGGAATGCATCTTGTTCGGGATGACGGCCACATTCTTAAGCAGACCGTCAACACGAAGGCGGACCCGGTAATCCGTTTCAAAGGGTTCGAAGTGGATGTCCGAAGCGCCGCGACGGATGGCATCGATCAGCACCTTGTTGACGAACTTGACCACCGGGGCGTCGTCGCCACCGGCATCGACGCCTTTGTCGCCCGCCGCTGCTTCTTCGTCGTCACCGCCGGAGACGTCTAGGTTGTAGTCGCCGTCGCCGCCGCCCATCATTTCGTCGAAGCTGCTGCCGGAGGCCGCTTGCCAAGACTCCAACGTGCGTTTGATCAGGTCTTCGTCGACCAAAATCATCTCCACACCCAAATTGGTGGTGAAGCGCAGGTCTTCAATGGCGGAGAGGTTGGTCGGATCTGACGTACCGACGAAGAGCTTGCCGCCGCGCTTGAACAGCGGTAGCACATTGTGTTTGTTGATCAGCTCTTCAGATACCAATCTGAAGGCCGATTGGGCTGGGTCCATGGCGCTTGGATCGAACAGGGGAATGCCGAACTCGGCCGACGTCGCCCCCATGACCTGCGGCGTGGTGGCCAATCCGTTTTCAACCAGAAACCGCCCGATGGGCTTACGTTGCGCACTGGCAGCGGACTGCGCATCACGCGCCGCGTCAGGATCGATCAGTCCATCGATCGCCAAGCGGCGGGTGATGCCGGTAATGCCAGTTAGATTGGATGTGGCTACGGTGCTCACGGCCTATTCCAAAGTTCGACCCCAATACAAGAATGTACCGTAAACTCATGTGAATGTAAGTATTTTGGGGTACCAATGGGGATTTCCATCATCCTTCCGGCGAAGAACGAGGCGGAAGGTTTGACCGCAGTATTGCCAGCGCTCAAGGCGGCGTGGCCCGATGCTGAAATCATCGTGGTGAACGACGGGTCGACCGACGCGACTGTTCAAATCTGCGACAGCTTGGGCATTGTATGTCTCAGCCATCCCTATCCCATGGGCAATGGTGCTGCGATCAAGACCGGCAGTCGGGCTGCGACAGGCGATGTGTTCGTATTCATGGATGCGGATGCTCAGCACGACCCGGCCTTGATCAGCAGGCTATTGGACAAATTACACGCCGGTTTCGACATGGTGGTGGGAGCGCGCAATGCCTCGGGCCAGGCCAACGCCGGACGTGGGGTCGCCAACGCGTTCTACAACCGTTTGTCCAGTTGGATAACGGGCCGGAAAATATTGGATTTGACGTCAGGATTCCGGGCCGTTCGAGCACACCGTTTCAAGGAATTCTTGCATCTGCTGCCGAACGGGTTCTCGTACCCTACAACCAGCACAATGGCGTTTTTTCGCAGTGCGTATCCGGTGGCTTATGTTCCGATTCCGGTGGCCAAAAGGATGGGGCGCAGCCATATCCGTCCTCTCCGCGATGGTCTGCGGTTCCTTTTGATCATTTTCAAAATCGCCACGTTGTACGCGCCATTGAAATTGTTCGCACCGGTCTCAGCGGCCTTTGGGCTCACGGGTTTGGGCTACTACATCTATACGTTCCTCACCGAGCACAGGCTGACGAACATGAGTACTTTGCTGATCAGCGCATCAGTGATCGTCTTCCTGATCGGGCTGATTTCCGAGCAGATCACGAATTTGACATACCAGCCCAGATGATCTCGACGGACGACCGAGAATTCACTGGAAAGTATGAGCAGGCAAGCGCATTGTCACAGATCCTCATCGACAGATTCCACGCGCGTGTCCTGCAACTCTTGGATCTTCCGACCGCGGGGGATTTGGTTCTGGAAGTTGGATGCGGTGCCGGTTACTCAACGCATTACTTGAGGACCGCCCTGCAAGCAGACCAATCACTGTTTGCATGCGACATCGGAAACACGCTGTTGGCCTCGGCCCGCAGACGCAATCCCTGCGTTGAATACTTTCAGTCCTCTGTCTATTCAATGCCGATTCCAGACAAATCCGTCGACAGTGTAGTAATGCTGGAAGTACTGGAACACTTGGAAAATCCCCGAAAGGCACTGGAGGAACTTCAACGAATTACCCGTCAAAGGGTCGTGATCAGTACCCCTCGTGAGCCGATTTGGAGAGTGTTGAATGTGGCGCGAGGCAAGTACTTGAAAACTTTGGGAAATACGCCAGGTCACATCCAGCATTGGTCGAGCGCCTCACTCGCGCATGAGGCTGGTCGTTATTTCCATGTTGAGGCGATTAGCAGGCCAACGCCCTGGACCATTTTGAAGCTGCTCCCGCGCCGATGAAAGCGTCTTTTTGGTTGTGGTTGAAACGAATTTACGCCATCGCCATTGTGCTATTGCTTTGTTGGGCAGTCTGGAAGTCATGGCCCGCAATCGCCCAGTGGAGTCCATATCGAATCTTGCCCGGTGCCACTGCCGCGATTACAGGATGGTTGGCGATGGTTTTTCTGCTGGGGACGGGGTGGTCCGGTGCGTTGCGGTCGTGGACCGGCTTGCGTCTCAGTTTGAAGCAATGGATTCCCATGCAAGCGTCGGCTTGGACGGGGCGATACTTGCCCGGAAAAGTCGGGTTGTTGGCAGGAAAAATGCAAGTCTGCGAAATGGGCGCAGGATGGAAAGGGGTTGCCGCATCTGTACTAAGCGAGCAATTGGCGTTCATAGCCAGCGGTCTCGCCCTTTCTTCCTTTGCCATGCCGTATTTGGCCGCACTCGTTTCACCCGCGGTGGCGCCGCATGTCGGCATCCTAATTGTGGCGGCATGCATGCCTGCTCTAGGTTTCGCCGTCATAACTTTCATTGTCTTTGGCAAATTACCCGGCCTGAATTCGCGCGCTTGGGGTCTGCGCTTGCTAGGTTGGTCTTTCGCGGCTCATGTGAGCGCAGGCGTGGGTTTCCATTGTTTGCTTCTGACACTAATGCCGGTGGCGCCTACGCTTTTGGAGAGTATTGGCCTCTTATCTGCCGCGCACACGATCGGCGTCTTGGCTCTATTTGCGCCCGCAGGTCTGGGCGTACGCGAAGTTGTGCTGGCATCCGCGCTGGCGCCGCAGTTGGGCTGGAAGCAGGCAGCCGCAATCACTGCCCTGCAACGAGCGCTCGTAGTCGTCGGGGACGCCATTGTAGTGGCGCTTTGGTGGGTATGGCCGCGATCACGGTCCGTGACTAGGTAGATATATCTCTACGCCGTACAACTGCGCTGAAGCAAAAGCCGATCTACATCATTGAAGCGCACACTGTGCGCTGCCGGTATTGCAATCAACGTCTGTCTTCAGTGCGGCATTACCACGAACCCGACTTACGAATGTCACGGTTCGCGGGTTCGAGAAATCAGTCAAGGTGAGACCGGGATTTGTGGACGGGTCGCATGCACGCGCGACGAATGCGGCGGGCAAGGTCGGATTGGAAAGCTCAACGACGGCGGTGTTCATGTAGGCCTTGGCTTCTGCCAAGCAACTCGAGTTCGCCGCACGTTGGGTGTAATTCCGATACTGCGGCAGTGCAATTGCGGCCAGGATTGCAATGATCGCTACAACGATCATCAATTCGATGAGGGTGAAACCTCGGCTCTTGTTTTTCATTGCTGAACGCTCGGGTCCTGAAAGGATGGCTTAGATTTTTAAAGCAAGAAACGTGCCAGTTAATTCGCTTTAGTGGCTTGTTCCGCCCGGAGGAGCAGAAGCCAGTCGGGACGATTTGCCGCCGCCAGTTGATCAAGCATTTGCTCGATATCCGCGTCGCCGCGGGGGGCAACAGCCACGGCTCGACGGAGGTGAGGAAGGGCCCGTTCGGGCGAGCGGGAGCGGTTGTAAATGAAGGCGGCAAAGCGGAGGTGCTCGTAAGCATCGAAGTCTCCTCGCCACGCAACAATTTCAATGGCTCTGGCGACACCGTCCGCGTCCAAGGGCAGACCGCGGTCAACATTATCCATCAGCATCCAGACGATGCTTTCGTTTTGCTTGCTCAAGGGCGCCTCTGCAAGCCGGGTCAGGAATCGGCGCCAATCGTCAGGGCCCACCGTGCCTTCAATCGATTTATTCACAACAAGATTGGCCAATAGAGCTGTGCCGTTGGTGATCTGCGCGCCCTGCTCACTCAACGCGATCGATTTGGCAAGCAGCGGACCGGGCCGCGCTTGTGCGCGGGCGGCGTAAATCGTTGCAAGCTGCAGCCACGCACGTTCGGAACGCGGGGATCTTGCAACGAGTTCCCGGGCCAGTCGTTCTTCGTCGCCCCAAATAATCGCGCTCCTGAGGGTAATGCATCCCATAAGCAAGGCTGCGATCGCCCCAAACGCCACGATGATTTTTGGTTTCACGGCCCAACGCATCGCTGCGATCCGCAGGAGTTCAAAGGCCGACAACAAAAGGCCGAGCATCGGGATTGCATTTCTATGCTCGAACACCAACTCCAAGCCGATGACTGTACTGGTCATCAGGTGGCCGGCAAAAAAAAGTCCGATCCCAAGCGTGAACAGGGGGCGGGAGTTTCGCCAGCAAAAGGCCCAAATCAAGAGACCCAAGAGCCCTGCTGAACACCATAATGTGCTGACCGGCGTCCAAAGATTCTGGGAGACAACGAAATCGTCGTAATAGAATCTCAAACTCCCCGGATAGGGGGCAAGAATCTGGCTGAGGTAAAGCCCTAAAGCACGCGTTTCTGACAGCAGGCGCTGCGGGGTATTGAAATTGCGACCGGGGTAAGGCGATTCCGTCCAATAATGTGGAACGACAAGCAGCATGAACGCGGCGAGTCCAAGCAGAAAGAACGCCAGAAACGAGAGACGCAGTGATCGCGACAGTCGAGCGGTCGTAGCTCTAAAGCGAAAGACTGTCCACTCAAGCACGAGCACGTAAAGCGGGAAAAGTGCGGCATCCTCTTTCGCCGCAAACGCCATCACCCAGTAGAGGACGGCTTGAAACGCAAAATTTCGGCTGACCTTGCCTGCTCGTTGAGCCTCGCGCATACGGACGTAAGACCAGAGTGCGAGCACGATGAACAACGTACACAGCGTTTGCATACGTTGTACGACGTACAAAACCGAGGAGACTTGCAGCGGGTGAATCGCCCAAATCAAAGTCAAGAAGAGCGCGGAGAGTTCAGCGGAATTGGGTTTGGCTCTCGCGGCGCGCAATACGCCTAGCAAAAAGCCGAAAACCGCCGGGACCGTCAACACATGGATAACGAGGTTCGTCATCTTGAACGTTCGCGCATCCAAACCGCCGCTGCGCCAGAAATCAAAGGCAAAGCTCAACATCGACAGGGCGCGAGAGCCGTGACCCGGTTGGAAGCTGTAAGCGGCGTAGAGAAGGTCGTTGAAACTCAGCCGGTATATGTGCAGCGCGTTGTTCGTGAGGATGTTGGGGCCATCGTCAAACAAGAATGGACCGCTGACGCCTGGCAACAAAAACGCAGCTGCCAGCAGGCTGACCAGTAATAACCCCAAACCTGTTAGGCGCGACCGCTTAGACATCCCTATCCTTTCGGCTGCAAGCAAAAAAAACCCCGCCGAAGCGGGGCTTCCTGAAACAGAATATTGCGAATTACGGGGTGCCGACTGCTGCCAAACGGCAGGTACCGCTGCCCACTTCGCAGGTGGTGCCTTGGATGATGGCAGCGTTGCCGCGGGTGCGCGCGGTGAAGTGAACGGTGGCGCCGGCGGTGTTGTACATAGTGGTGGTCGGCAGGACGCCAGCTGAGCAAGCAACGGGGTTCACCGGGTCTGCAGCGCGGTCATCGGCAAGGTTCGAAACCGCACCATTCATGTAAGCCTTGGCTTCAGCCAAGCAAGCACCGTTCGACGAACGCTGCGTGTAGTTACGGTATTGCGGCAAAGCAATAGCGGCCAAGATGGCAATGATCGCGACAACGATCATCAATTCGATAAGGGTAAAGCCTTGTTGCTTGTTCATTGTGTTCTTCCTAGCTAGAAGGATTGGTTTTCACGTACCCGTGGCCAGCAAATCCGGTCCTTGGGTGCCGTGCGACGGTGCACGTGCATTACTGGTTAAGCAGAGGCCATGCCAAAAGATGCACAACCAAAAATCAATTGCTTACGTCATTCCCTGGTAGGATTCCCCTGAATCCCCTGACGTATCCCCGGTCCCAATGTGACACTTAGCGTCACATTCAGCCACGATTTAACCAAGTACCCTGTAACGGGGCAAGTCCCTAGGGCGCTGAAAACTGGGAGGTGGCGCACATTCTAGGAATAATTCCGAGAATGCCGGCTCAGTCGAGACCCAGCTTCTTCAGCTTGTAGCGCAAAGCCCGGAAGGTAATGCCCAGCTGTGCGGCAGTTTTGGTCTTGTTGTAGCGGTTTTCCAGCAGGGCGTGCTCGATGGCGCGCTTTTCCAGCTCTTCCAGTGCCTCAGGCAGCGCCGCGGTGCCGGCGGGTGCCTGATTTTGCGGTGTCACCGGCAATGCGGGTGCTGCCTCCGGCTCAAGGTCCGCTACCGGGAAGCTCGGCGCGGGCGCCGCCACCGTCTGCTTGGGTAAATTCAAGTCTTCGGCATAGATCGTCTGGCCGTCGGACAGCGTCATGGCGCGCTCAAGAATATTTTCAAGTTCGCGCACGTTGCCCGGGAACGGGTAGTCGCGAAGGGCCGCCTTGGCTTCGGCACTCAATGTCGGTACGGCCGCCGAGTGGCGCTCAGCCAACTTGCCGAAAATGGTTTGGGTGAGCATGTCGAGGTCTTCCACGCGCTCGCGCAACGGCGGCACGCGAAGTTCGATCACATTGATGCGGTAGTAAAGGTCGTGGCGGAATTTGCCTTCTTCGACCAAGGCGGCCAAGTCCTTGTGCGTGGCAGAAATTAGCCGTACATCCACCGTCTCTTCCACCTGTCCACCCACGGGGCGCACAGACTTCTCTTGAATGGCACGCAGCAGTTTTACCTGCATGGCAAGGGGCAGTTCGGCCACTTCGTCCAAGAACAGCGAGCCGCCATTGGCGGCTTGAAACAGCCCTTGCTTGTCGGCATGGGCGCCGGTGAAGCTGCCTTTCTTGTGGCCGAAGAATTCGCTTTCCATGAGTTCGGGTGGAATCGCGCCGCAGTTCACCGGCACGAATGGGCCTTCCGCCCGCGGAGAAGTTTCGTGAATGCTTCGTGCGGCCAATTCCTTGCCGGCGCCGGATTCTCCCAAGATGTAAACCGGTGCTTGGCTGCGTGCCACTTTGGCGATGGTTTGCCGCAGTTGCTCCATGGCGGGCGAATTGCCGTCCATGCGCTTTTCGGGTGCCGGGGATTTCGGGGCTTCTTTGCGTTCCGATCGCAAGTCCAGCGCATGCTGCACCAAATTGCGCAGGACCTTCAAATCCACAGGCTTGGCCACGAAGTCAAACGCACCGCGCTTCAGGGCTTCAACCGCCGCTTCCATGTTGCCAAATGCGGTGAGCATCGCCACCGGCATCTCTGGATAGTTGTCCGCGATATGGGACAGAAGGTCCAAACCGGAACCGTCGGGCAGGCGCATGTCGGTCAGGCAGAAGTCGAATTTCGCGTTACTGAGCTGGCTTTTAGCCATGCTGAGCGTTGCCGCGGTTTCAACGCGCAAGCCCATCCGTGTCAGGGTCAGAACGAGGAGCTCTCGGATATCGCGTTCATCGTCGACAACTAGGGCGCAGCGGTCTTCGGTCATGCCAGAATTTCATTCCATTGAGTCCAGCCATGATAGCGCGAGCGTAGGTCAGGTCTTACGCAGCGCCAGCGAATCCGGCAGCGACAGTTCGAATACGCTGCCCACGCCCGTACGCTTGTATCGCAGGTCGCCGCCGTTGCTTCGCGCCAACTCGCGGGCAATGTGCAGACCGAGGCCGGTGCCGTGCGGCGACGTGGTGTGGAAGGGCCGGAACAGCTGCACTTGATCCTTTTCGCTGATACCGGGGCCTTGGTCGATGACCGAGAGCATCGGTGTGTTGCCGGCCATGAAGGCGCGAATGGTCATGCGCGCGGGTTCGCCGGGTTTGCGGCCGTAGTAGCGGGCGTTGCTCACCAGCACCTGCAGGATTTGGTGGACGTGCTTCGGATCGGCCATGGCTTGCGGATTGTCCGGCGAATCCACTTTCAATATATCGGCATCGAGCGGGTAGCTGCGCACGTATTCGTCGGCGAATTCGCGTGCGATGGTACCGAGTTGGATGGGCTCGGGCAGTGCGCGTTCGCGGCGGGCAAGGCCGAGCACGCTTTCTATGATGCCGTTCACGCGGGTGACCTGCTGGCGAACGATTTCCAGCATTTTGCGATCCATCACCGACAGGTCGCGCGACTCCTCCAAGAGTTGAGTCGAATAACTGATCGCCGACAACGGGTTGCGGATTTCATGCGCAAGACTGGCGGAAAAACGCCCCAGTGCCGAGAGGGTGATGCCTTCGGCGCGTCGTGAGGCGATGGTGGTGTCATCGAGAAAAATGATCACGTCCTCATCGCCTTCCGCGTGCAGGCGCAAAAATTTCGGCACGATTTCCAGCTGGTCGGGACCCATGCGGATGGGGCCGAAGTTTTCGCTCTCTTGGAACTTCACCGTTGGATATTGGCGCCAGAGTTCGAGGCGGTCGGCGAGGTTGGGTGCCGACAAGGCGATAGAGCGCAAACCTTCGCCGGCCTCGCCGAGCAGGGCGATGGCGGCTTCGTTGGCCAGTTGGATATAGCCTTCGCCGTCAACAATGATGACGCCGGTCGGCATGCGGCGGATGATCACTTCATTGATCGCGGCGAGGTCGCGGGCTTCTTCGCTGAAGACTTTCGCGACCTCTTCCGATTTCACCACGCGTCTTCCCAATGAATTGGCGAAGAGTGCGGTGGCGACGAAGGCAGCGGCGAAGACGATGGATTCAGCGATAGGGCGCACGGCGTAGTCGCTGCCGACCGCTTGGTTGATAACGCCTTGCAAAATGAAGGTGGCGCCTGCGAGGGTGGCGGTGGCGAGGCCGAAGGTCATCGAGATCAGCAGCGAGCTGGCCGCGACGTTCAACAGCAACATGATGGCGATGACGGGGGATGCGTCCGGCAGGATGCGGATCGCCAGGTTGGCGAACACGACATCGATGAGGGTGCCGATGGCGACCTGGGTGGCCACCTTCGTGTGGCTGCGTGCCACGCCGATCATGACGAGTGAGTAGACGAGATACGCGATGCAGATCCAGGGTCCGATCACGTCGTGTCGTGTTTCACCGAACCAGCCATGCCCGGGACCGACCACCACCCAGCTGACCATGCTCGCTTGGAAGGCGCGGAACACGCTGTAGGCGAACAACTCCTTTTGGTTGCCGTCGTGGGCGAAACGGGCGGTGGGGAAGAGTTTGAGCATGGGGCGGGGGCTGGGGGGTATGGGTTGAATATATCGGGGTGGGGGGAAGAGTGCCTTCAAGAGCGCCTCATCCGGCGCTGCGCGCCACCTTCTCCACTCCGTGGATAAGGACAGCTCTCCCTTCTCCATCTCCGATGGAGAAGGTGCCCCAAAGGGGCGGATGAGGCGCTTTTGCCGCGCCGCGTCATTTTTTGAGACAATATCGCGCGGCGTTCGGCCGCCCGGCCTCCGGGCACCCTGTCAGCGCTTGCTTCCTTCTTACTACCGGTGAGCCATGAATTTCCACGAATATCAGGCAAAACAACTGTTTGCCGACTACGGCATTGCAGTTCCCGTGGGCAAAGTTGCCCATTCCCCAGACGAGGCCGTGACGGTCGCCAAAGAAATCGGTGGCGATTTCTGGGTCGTCAAAGCGCAAATCCACGCGGGCGGCCGCGGTAAGGCCGGCGGCGTCAAGCTCGCCAAGACCTTGGATGAAGTGCGTGAATACGCCAAGAACATGCTCGGCACCAAGATGGCCACCTACCAAACGGCCGGGGTTGAACTGCCGATCGATTCGGTGCTGGTGACCCAAGCCACCAATATCGACAAAGAACTGTATCTGTCAGTCCTGGTCGACCGCGCCACCCAAACCGTCACCTTCATCGCTTCGGCCGAAGGCGGTATGGACATCGAACAAGTCGCCGAAGAAAAACCCGAAGCGATCAAGTCCCTGCACGTGAACTTCGTTGAAGGTCTGCAGCCGTACCAAACGCGCGACCTCGGATTTGCCTTGGGCATGAACGCCAAGCAAGTCGGCCAACTGTCGAAAATCATGCTGGGCCTGTACAAACTGTTCAACGAAAAAGATCTGGCGCTGGTCGAATTGAACCCGCTCGCCATTCTCGATGACGGCAACCTCGCCGTGCTCGACGGCAAGATCGATTCCGACGACAACGCTTCGTTCCGTCACGCCGACCTCGTCGCCATGCGCGACACGCGTCAAGAAGACGAAACCGAAGTGTTGGCTTCGAAGTACGACCTCAACTACGTCACCATGGACGGCGACATCGGTTGCATGGTGAATGGTGCCGGTCTCGCCATGGCCACCATGGACGTCATCAAGTTGAACGGCGGTGAGCCGGCCAACTTTCTCGACGTCGGCGGCGGCGCGAACAAAGAAAAAGTCACCGAAGCGTTCAAGCTGATCTTGCGCTCGCCGACCGTGAAAGCCATTTTCGTGAACATCTTCGGCGGCATCGTCCGCTGCGACATGATCGCGGAAGGCATCATCGCGGCAGTCAAGGAAGTGGGCGTCAAGGTGCCGGTAATCGTGCGTCTTGAAGGCACCAATGTGGATGCCGGTAAAGAACTGCTGAAGAACTCGGGCTTGGCCATCATTCCGGCCGACGACATCAACGACGGCGCGAAGAAGGCGGTTGAAGCCGTCAAAGGACTCAACTAATGGCTGTTCTGATCAATAAAAACACCAAGGTGCTGGTGCAAGGTTTCACCGGCTCGCAAGGTACTTTCCACGCACAACAAATGCTCGACTACGGCACGAAAGTGGTCGGCGGCGTGACCCCGGGCAAAGGCGGCACCGAACACCTCGGTCTGCCCGTTTTCAACTCGATGGCTGAAGCCGTGGCTGCCACCGGTGCCGACGCATCGGTCATCTATGTGCCGCCGCCGTTCGCTGCCGATTCCATCATGGAAGCCGCCGCTGCGGGTATCAAAGTGATCGTGTGCATCACCGAAGGCATTCCGGTGCTCGACATGATGCGCGTCAAGAACGTGTTGAAGCAGTATCCGGACGCGCGTTTGATCGGTCCGAACTGCCCGGGCGTGATCACCCCCGGCGAATGCAAGATCGGCATCATGCCGGGCCACATCCACATGCCGGGCAAAGTCGGCATCGTGTCGCGTTCGGGCACCTTGACGTATGAAGCGGTCAAGCAAACCACCGACGCCGGCCTCGGCCAATCGACCTGTATCGGTATCGGCGGTGATCCGATCAACGGCACCAACTTCATCGACGCGTTGAAGTTGTTCCAAGAAGATCCGCAAACCGAAGGCATCATCATGGTGGGCGAAATCGGTGGTTCGGCTGAAGAAGAAGCTGCCGAGTACATCGCCAAGCACGTCACCAAACCGGTGGTCGGCTTCATCGCCGGTGCATCTGCGCCGAAGGGCAAGCGCATGGGCCACGCCGGTGCGATTGCATCGGGCGGTTCGGGCACGGCCGAAGGCAAGTTTGCCGCGATGGAAAAAGCCGGTGTCACCACGGTGAAGTCGCCGGGTGATTTGGGTGCGGCGATCGCTAAGCGTCTTGCAAAGTAAAAGCGCCTCCCCTGGCGCATTCGCGCCCCCCTCTCCACTTTGTGGAGAGGGGGGAAAGAAAAGGCCACCTTCGGGTGGCCTTTTGCTTTCTCTCAACGGTGTCCGATACCGATAAAACACGGAAAAATTCTCGATTCCATACGCCTGCGTCGTAAAAGTTCGAGGGGTACACTTTGAATACGGTTGCGCGAACGCCGCCGCATCTGGGTCGAACAAGGGGGATCGGAATGAATCATATCTATCGTCTGGTGTGGAATTGCGCCAAGCGTTGCTTGCAGGTGGTTTCGGAACGGTCCTCCGGAGGTAGCGGTGGTCGTGTGGCACGGCGGCGGGCCAATGCATGGCATCCGTTGAGCCGCGCTTGCGCACTGGCCTTCGGCACAAGCTTGTTGTTAGTTGGGTTGCCGGCCGCCGCGCAATCGGTTGGTGGACGCGGTGGGGCCGGGGAGAGCGGCGTTAATGGGAGAGGCGGGGATACGACCGCAGGCGGCGAGTGCGGATATCCGACGAATTGCCCGACGGGCCCGGGCAACGGGGCCAACGGCTACGGTGGCCAAGGTGGCGGCAATGCGATCAACACGGGCACGGGCGCAGTGGGCTCCTACTTTTTTTCCAATGGCACTGTCAGTGGCGCGGTCACAGGGGGCGCCGGCGCGGCAGGCACTTTCGCAACGGGCGGGGGGGGCATCAGCGCGCCGGGCGTGTACGTCGGCGCCAACGTCTCCGTCACTGTCTCGGGAACAGGCAATGTCACCGGCGGCGCGGGCGGTGCGGGCACCTTCGACGGAACCGGTGGCGGGGGCGGCGCCGCTGGTGCGGGCATCCAATTTGTCACTGGCGGCGCGCTGAGCAACACGGGCGTGATAACCGGCGGCGCCGGTGGCCATGGTGCCGACTTTGCATATGCCGGTGGTGGTGGGGGTGGCGGCAGTGCGGTCAGTGGCGGTGCACTCACCATCAACAACACGGGCACGATCACCGGTGGCGCGGGCGGAACAGGAGGCCTTGGCGCTTACAGCGGCGGCGGTGGGGGTGGCGGACACGCCATCACCGGGGACAACTTGTCCATCAGCAACAGTGGCACCTTGCAAGGCGGTGCTGCCGGTGCAGGCGGTACGGGCGCATCGGCAGGTACTGCCGGCGATGCACTTTTGGTGACGGGTGGAAACAACACCCTGAACATGCAGGCCGGCTCCAACATCGTGGGCGCCATCGAGACGTTCGCCGGAAGCAGCCTGACCGTCAATTCGAATGCCAACAACCAGAACATCAACGGCGCATTGATCAACAACGGCGCGGTAACCTGGAATACGTCCACCAATAACAACTCGATCAAGGCGACAGACGGTTCGGGCACTTTGACCAAGACGGGGACGGGTACGCTATCGCTGCTCGGCAATTCGACACGAACCGGCAATACTGTGATCTCGGCGGGCACGCTGCAGGTCGGCAGCAGCACCACGCATGGCGAATTGTCAGGTGCGATTGACGTTGCCACAGGCGCCAGGCTGGTGTTCGATAATGCGGACCAATTCACAAGAACTGACGGCATTTCAGGCGCGGGTACTGTGGTACAAAGCGGCTCAGGTACCACGGTCTTCGCAGGCAACAACACTTACACCGGTCTCACACAAATCAACGCCGGCACGCTGCAAGTGGGCAATGGCGGCACTACGGGCAGTTTGGGTAGCGGTGCGGTTTCCAATTTTGGGAACCTGATCTTCAATCGCTCCGACGTCTTCTCCGTGAACAACCAGATGTCCGGTTCGGGCGCCGTGATCAAGCAAGGTGCGGGCACGATGATTTACCTCGGCGGGGGTAGTCGGACCGGCACCACACAAGTGCAAGCGGGCACACTTCAGTTGGGGGACGGGGTCACGCCGGGTGGCGGCATTGGCGATGGCGTCGTTAGCCTGAATGCAGGGGCGGCCCTGGTGTACAACACAGCCACGTCCTACCAGCACAATGCGCAGATCACCGGGAACGGGAGCGTCGAAAAGAAAGGGCCGGCGACGCTGCTCCTGACCGGTGCCAATACCTTCAGCGGCGGGTTGACGCTGACCAGCGGCAACCTCGGCATCACCTCCGGCGCGGCACTCGGTACTGGGACCTTTACGCACAATGGTGGCGCACTCGACAATCAAGGCGCGTCCTTCACGCTGTTCAACGACATGGTGCTGGGCGCCACGGGCGGACTCTTCCGCATCACCAGTGGGACACTCACGCTCGCCGGTCCGGTGTCGGGCGCAGGCGGTTTGTGGACGACGGGTTTCGGCACCCTAGCACTCGCCGGTCCGACGCTCACGGCAACGGGCAGCTACACCTTCGACACCCCGGTCGTGCTCACCGCGAATACCTCGCTGGCAAGCAATTCCATCGTGCGTTTCAACAACACCTTGAACGGGGGCTATGCGCTGACCATCGACGCCGGGGACATCGTCTCGTTCAATGGCATCACCGGTGGCACCGCACCGCTATCTGCGCTAACTGTGACCAGCGGCGGCGCCGTCGCATTGGGCAACATGCGTGTGGCGGGCAATGTCAGTGCTACGGCCGCGGGCAATGTTTTGAGTAACGGCGCGGTAAGTCTGGCCGGCAACACGTCGCTTCGGTCCAACGGCGGCAATGTGACCTTCACGAATGCGGCCAATGATTTTTCCGGCACGGTCAATGTGACCGCGGCGGGCAATGCACAAATCAATGATGCAAATGCACTGACGCTTGGCAGCTTGAGCACCAATGGCAATATGACTGCAACAAGTCACGGTGCATTGAATGCCGGCACGGGCAGCGTGGGCGGAATCCTGACGCTGAACTCGAACAATGGCAGTTTGACCCAGGGCGGTGCACTGAACGTCACCGGCAATACGGTGTTGAATGCGGGCACCGGCAATATCAGCTTGACGAACGCGGGCAATACCTTTGCTGGCTCGGTCGCCATGACCGGCAATTCGGCGGCGCTGGTCGCGAATAGTGCGATCACATTGGGCGCGCTCAATGTTCAAAATCTGCAAGTGAGTTCGCCGACGGCAATTCATGTGTTCAACAACATCGTCACGCCCGGCGCGCAGACCTTCAATGGACCGGTAAGGGTCAATGCCGATTTGGCGTTCACAAGCACCTCGAGTGGTGATCTCACTTTCAACGGCACGTTGAACGGCGCGAACGTAGTGTCATTCAACTCCGCCGGCACGACCCGCTTTAATGGTGCGGTCGGCGGCACAACCGCTTTGGCCGGTCTTTCAACCGATGCGGGTGGCCAGACCCTTGTGTCCGGCAACATCACGACATCAGGCGCGCAAACCTACAACGATGCGTTTGTACTGGGCGCGGATGCAACGCTCACCAGCACTGCAAGCGGTGATTTGAATTTCAACAACAGCATGTCAGGCGCGCATGCGTTGACCACGTCGACGAACGGCATGACTGCCTTCAACGGCCCTGTTTCCCTGAGTGCTTTGGATGTCAGCAGCGGCAGCGTGACTACATCGGATGTCACCGTGACCGGCCCGTTGTCGATTCGCACCACGGCGGGATCGATCACGCAAACCGCAGGTGTCTACACGGTGGGTGGCACGTCGAATTTCAACGCGGGTTCGAACGCCATCAATCTGAGCGGTCTCAATGCCTTCACGGGCAACGTCAATCTGACCGGCGGCACCACCGCCATCACCAATCTGGGCACCCTGAATCTCGGTACGGTGAACGCCGCAAGCCTCACCGCCACGTCCATCGCCGGAAGTTTCGGCATGCAAAACGCCAACATCGCCGGCGCGCTCAATGCGTCTGCGCAGGGCAGCCTTGGCCAATCGGGTGCGTGGGTTGTGGGCGGCACCAGCACGTTGAATGCCGCGTCCGGTGACATCACCTTGTCGAACGCCAACAATGATTTCGTAGGCGCTGTGTCGTTGACGGGACGTTCAATCCAGGTCAGCGATGTCAATAGTTTGAATGTGACTGCGTTGACCAATGCCACCAATGCGGCCGTTTCATTGACGGCTGGAGGCGCGTTGTCTTTGCCGACGACGAATATTGATACCGGCACTTCGAATCTGAGCTTGCAGTCCGGTGCGGGACTTACCACGAGCGGCAACCTCTCCGGCGCGAACATCGATTTGCGCGCCGCGGGGCAAATGAATCTCGCAAATGTCACTGCAGCGAATGGCTTGAATGTGTCTGATAGCGCAGGCAATGTGGCGGCCACGGGCGTGGTGCGTACCGGCATTCTCACCGGTGATGTCTCGGGCGGTGCCGGCTTCAACAATCTGAGCAACCAGATCTCGGCGTTAGGCAATTTCAATGCAGGCAGTCTGTCGATTGCAACCGCGGGCAACCTGGCAATCAACGGTACGGTCAACACGACAGGCAATTTCAATTTGGGGCCGTTCACGACGGCCACCTTGACGGGCGCCTTGAATGCAGCCCAAATCAATCTGGCATTGCAGACATCCCTGAATGTCGGAAACTTCGATGCAACCGGCAGTTTGAATGGCAACGTCAACATCACCGCGGGCTCCACGCTGGCGTTCCGTCGTACCGGCACGACAACGCTCAATGGCGTGCTCTTGGGTGCGGGCAATGTTCGCAATCTTGCCGGCGGAACGCTGGTTTTGAATGGTGACAACAGTGCGTTCACTGGTAGCACGCAAGTATCGACCGGTACCTTGATTGTCGGTGACACCGCGGGCAGTGCAGCGAAGCTCGGTGGCAATGTCACGGTGACATCCGCAGGTACGTTGGGCGGGCACGGCACACTGACAGGCAACGTTGCCGTTACCGGTGGCCATGTGAATCCGGGCAATAGCATCGGCACACTCACCGTGGCAGGTGATTACAGTTCAACCAATGGTGTGCTGGATTTTGAAGTTGGTGCGCCCGGACCGAATTTCCAAACCGCGGGTACGAGCGATCGTCTGATCGTCGGCGGCAATGTGAGCTTCGACAACACCACGCTCAATGTGATCGATACCGGCGCGATGGGTCCAGGTATGTACACGCTGGTGACCTGGGGTGGCACGTTGACAGAATCCAACGGCGGCTTGATTCTTGGAACCACGCCTTCAGGGCATACCGTTCAACTGCAACGTCTGGCGACGGCCAAGCAGATCAACCTGATTGATTCGACGGGTGTCACGGTGCAGTTCTGGAATGGCGATGGCACAGCGACGTTGGGCCAACTGGGTGGCGGCAGCGGCACCTGGACTTCGACTTCCACGAATTGGTCGAATGCCAACGGTGATCTCTCCGGTGCCATGACACCACAACCGGGCTTTGCGATTTTCAGTGGAACTCCGGGTACGGTGACGGTGGATGCATCGGCCGGCGCGGTGAGGGCCACGGGGCTGCAATTTGCCAGCAGTGGCTACACCTTGGCCGGTGATTCGATAAACCTGCTGCCGACACCTGCAGGTGTGAGCACAGTGCGGGTAGGTGATGGTTCGGCCGCAGCATCAACGATGACCGCAACCATCGCCAGCGTCATTGGCGGCGCGACCGGCATCGACAAAACCGACGCCGGTAGGTTGATTTTGACGGGCAACAACACCTACACCGGCAACACCATGATCAGCGGTGGAACATTGCAATTGGGCAATGGCGGCACGTCGGGTTCGGTTGCCGGCAACATCACTAACAATGGCGCGTTGGTCATGGACCGCAGCGACAACATCGCCTATGCGGGTTCGATCACAGGCAATGGTTCGATCAAAAAATCGAATGTCAACACGCTGACATTGACCGGCAACAGCAGTGCATTTGCCGGTGTCACGACGGTGGATCTCGGTCGATTGAATGTGGGCGATGCGGCGGGTAGCGCGGCCGTTTTGGGTGGGGACGTACATGTCGGCGCGAATGCGGCGTTCGGAACCTGGGGCACCTTGGGTGGTCACGGCACGATCGGTGGCAACGTCACGTTGGACAACGGTGCACACCTTGCCCCGGGCACCAGCCTTGGCACGTTGACTGTTGCGGGTGATTTCACGGCCGCGCAAGGGAGCGTGCTTGATTTTGAAATCGGCGCACCGGGTGCCAACTTCCAGACAGCGGGCACCAGTGACCGCCTCAATGTCGGCGGCAATCTGAACTTGCAAGGCGCGACGATGAATCTCACGGATGCCGGTGGGATGGGTCCGGGCATGTACACCTTGTTGACGTGGGGTGGCACGTTGACGGAAACAAACGGTGGTCTCGTGTTGGGCACGACGCCAACCGGGCAGACGGTTTCATTGCAACGATTGACCGCATCCAGGCAAATCAATCTGCTCGACACCACCGGTGTCACGGTGCAGTTCTGGAATGGCGATGGCACGGCGACGTTGGGCCAACTGGGTGGCGGCAGCGGCACCTGGACTTCGACTTCCACGAATTGGTCGAATGCCAACGGTGATCTCTCCGGTGCGATGGCACCACAACCGGGCTTTGCGATTTTCAGTGGAACTCCGGGTACGGTGACGGTGGATGCATCGGCCGGCGCGGTGAGGGCCACGGGGCTTCAATTTGCGAGCAGTGGTTACACCTTGGCCGGTGATTCGGTAAACCTGCTGCCGACTCCTGCAGGTGTGAGCACTGTTCGTGTGGGCGATGGCACGACGGCGGCATCCAACATGACCGCGACGATTGCCAGCGTCATCGGCGGTGCCACAGGGATCAACAAGACCGATGCGGGTACGCTGGTTCTGACGGCCAACAACACCTTTTCCGGTAACACCATGATCAGTGGTGGCACCTTGCAATTGGGCAACGGCGGCACTACGGGTTCGGTGGCCGGCAACATCACCAACAATGCAGCGTTGGTGATTGATCGCAGCGACAACTTCACACTCGCCAACACGATGACGGGTGCGGGGAGTTTCGTGAAGCGGGGCGCTGGGACTTTGACCTTGACCGGCAACAGTGCCGCCTTTGCAGGCAATACGACCTTCCTGCAAGGCAATGTGGTGCTGGGGCCGACGGCGGGTTCTGCCGCCGTGTTGGGTGGCAATGCGCGTGTTGAACAAGGCGTCACGCTCAGCGGCCATGGCCGCATCGGCGGCGCGCTGACGAATTTCGGCACCGTATCCCCCGGCAGTTCACCGGGCACGCTGACGGTCGGCGGCAACTACGTTCAGTCTTCCGGCGGCACCTTGGTAATCGAAGCACTGCCCGATGGCACCAGTGATCATCTGGTGGTCGGTGGCAGCGCGAGCTTGGCGGGACGCCTGCAGGTCTTGCCGCAAGCAGGCACATGGTCGGCGAGTACCAACTACACGATTCTGACCGCCGCTGGTGGCGTGAGCGGCACTTTCTCGAATGTCACGTCGAGCCTTGCCTTCTTGAATCCGGTATTGGCTTACACGACCAATGCCGTCAACCTCACTTTGCAACGGAACGATGTCGCGTTCACCGATGTGGCAGTGACGCCGAATCAAGTCGGTGTCGCAAACGCACTTGATGGCTTGGGTATCGGCAATCCGGTCTATACGGCATTCACCCGCTTGAATGCCGATGGTGCGGTGTTGGCTTTAGATCAGCTGTCGGGTGAAATCCATCCCGATGTGCGCGCGAACCTGATCGATCAATCGCGCTTGTGGCGCGATGGTATTCGCAATCGATTGTCGGTCGCGCATGAAGATGTCGGGACGCATGCTTGGGTGAGTGCCTTCGGTGGCGGCGGTGAACTGGAAGGCGATGCGAATGCGGCTGATTCGCGCGCCGATGCCGTGGGCGCCATGGCCGGTGTGGATTTCGCGGCCGGCGAACATGCGCGTGTAGGTGTGGCGGTGGCTACGGGTTACACCGATGTGCGCTTGAATGCACGCTTCTCGCACGGCAAAGTCGATTCGACCGCCTTCGGTGCCTATGCGCAAGCGGACCTCGGTCCGGTTGCCTTGGAAGGCACCGTGTGGCGCGGCAACCATCGCATTGAAACGCATCGGAGTGTCGAATTCGGCGGCCTGCTGGAAGGGCCGATGGCGCGCTATGACGGCAACACCACCGCGGTGTCCTTGAAACTGGGTCATCGCTTTGAATGGGCCGGTGCAAGCCTGATGCCGTATTTGGAAGCGACGCATGTGCGCGTCGGCACCGATGCGTTTGCCGAAAGCGGTGGTGGCACGGCATTGCGCGGCAGCGATGCCGACGACCGCCGGACTTTGTTGACCGGTGGTGTGCATTGGTCCGCACACGTGGGTCGTGGCAGTGTCGTGTTGTACGGCGATGCCGGTTGGACGCAAGTGGTCGGCAACAAACGGGCATCGAGCGACACCCTGCAGTTCGTTTCCGGCAATGTGCCGTTCAATGTGGTGGGTGTGGAAGGGGCGCAAAATGTCTTCCACATCGACAGCGGCATTCAATGGCAACTGGCACCGAACGTGACGATGCGTGCGGGTGTTCAAGGACGTTGGGGCAAGGACAGCAAGAGCCAAGCGGCGCATCTTGGGGTGGATTGGCGGTTCTGACGCGGGAAGAGCGCCTCACCCGGCGCGTTCGCGCCACCCTCTCCACTGCGTGGAGAGGGGCAAAGGTCTCCCTTCTCCACTACGTGGAGAAGGTGCCCCCGCAGGGGGCGGATGAGGCGCTCCTAAAAAAAGCGCATCATCATCAAACGAAAAGGAGGCGCCCCATGACCCCCACCACCCTCTCAAGCGCCGAATTCAAACAACACATCGGCGCCGCCAAAAAAGCCGCACGTCTCAGCGAGGTCTTCATCACCGAACGCGGTCAACCCGCTTACGTGCTACTGAGCCACGCACACTACCGGCGTCTCGCAGGCCGCCGTGCTCAAATCCCTGGGAATCCGGACGACATAGCCCGGTTCACGCGCGTTTGCGAGCGCAATGGCTATTGGACAATCGCGAGGCGATCGAGGCCTACAACGCCAGGGTCGAGCGGGACGGGACCTTGAGTGAACGCGTGAGTGCCTTTCTGGCCAAGCAGGGCGCGTGAGTCAGTTCATCGCTTATGCCAATGCCGATACGGCATCGAAAAGGCTGATTCCTTGCTTGCTGGACGTGCAAAGCGACCTCATCGACACGATCGAAACGCGCGTCGTGATCCCGATGATCCACGCGGATCATGCCGGCGGCGTCATTGATCGATTGATGCCGGTGGTGTCGGTGGCGGACCTTTCGTCGCAACGGGGCGATATCATGGCGGCGCTGGACATGCTGGTTTACGGAATCTGATCGATGGCCAACTCACTTCGTATCGCACTTGCGCAATTCGACTTCCCGGTAGGTGATGTTGCCGGAAACGCGCGGCGCATCCAGGCCTTCATTGAATCGGCGCGCACGCAATTCGAAGCCGACGTGGTGGTGTTTCCCGAACTTGCCTTGAGCGGGTATCCGCCGGAAGACCTGTTGTACCGCCCGGGCTTCTTGCGGGACTGTGAACACGCGATTGCCGATATCGCATCGTCGGTCCATGGCATCGTGGCGGTCGTCGGTTGGCCGCAAGCGGCCGGCAGCGTGGTTTACAACGCGGTCAGTGTGCTGCGCGATGGCGTCATTGCGCAGACTTATCGCAAGCGCGAACTGCCCAACTATGCCGTGTTTGATGAGCGCCGCTATTTCGAAGTCGACCCCGACCGCGAAGATTGCGTGTTCGAGGTCAACGGTACACGTGTCGGCCTGATCATATGCGAAGACCTGTGGTTCGCCGAACCCATCGCCAGCACGGTCGCGGCCGGTGCGCAATGTGTGCTTGTGCCCAACGCCTCGCCGTTCGAACGTGACAAACATGCGCAGCGGGATGCTTTGCTGGCGCAGCGCGCGCGTGAAACGGGTGCCGGCATTGCGTATCTGAATTTGGTCGGTGGTCAGGACGCTTTGGTCTTCGACGGTGCATCTGTGGTGGTTGATGCCGATGGCACGGCGTCACCGGCCGCCGCTGCGTTCACCGACCAATGGCTGGTGGTGGATTACAACCTCACCACCAAACGCTTCCAACCGGTCCTCTGGCAGGACGATGGTGATGAGTCGCGCGATGCCTTGGCTTGGCGCGCGATCGTGCGTGGCATTCGTGACTATTGCGGAAAGAACGGTTTCAAAAACGTTTGGCTGGGTCTTTCAGGCGGCATCGACTCGTCGATGGTGTTGTCGTTGGCGGTCGATGCGTTGGGCGCGGAGAACGTCACCGCGGTACGCATGCCTTCCCGCTATACCGCCGACCTGAGCAACGATTTGGCGCAAGCGCAATGTGACGCGTTGGGTGTGCGATTGATGGCACTACCGATTGAAAAGCCTTTTCAAGCCTATCTCGACACGTTGGCGGAAACCTTCGCCGACAAACCCGTCGATGTGACCGAAGAAAACCTGCAATCCCGAATTCGCGGCGCCATGTTGATGGCCTTGTCGAACAAGTTCGGTGGCTTGTTGCTGACGACCGGCAACAAGAGTGAATATGCCGTCGGCTACGCCACCATCTACGGCGACATGTGCGGCGGCTATGCACCGTTGAAGGATCTGTACAAGACGGAAGTGTTCGCCTTGTCGCGTTGGCGCAACACCGTCGGCACGGGCGAGGTGATTCCTTCGGCAGTCATCGACCGGCCGCCCTCTGCGGAGCTGCGTGACAACCAGAAAGATCAGGATTCACTGCCGCCCTACGATGTGCTCGACGGCGTGCTGATGCGTTATGTCGATCAGGAACAATCCCGCGATGAAATCGTGGCCGCGGGATATGCGGCGGAGATTGTCGACCGTGTGGTCAAGCTGGTGCGCATTGCCGAATGGAAACGCCATCAAGCGGCGCCGGGCCCGAAGGTGTCGCGACGGGCGTTTGGGCGGGAAAGGCGTTATCCGATTACGAATGGGTATCGGGGGTAAGTAAGGCGCCTCATCCGGCGCTGCGCGCCACCTTCTCCACTGCGTGGAGAAGGACAGCTTCTCCCTTCTCCATCTCTGATGAAGAAGGTGCCCCGAAGGGGCGGATGAGGCGCTCTTAAAAGCACCTCAACAGCAACTAACCCTTACTGCGCCTGCATCGGCGGCGGCACATGCTCCACCGTCACCGCGCTACCGCGGGCAAACGGATTCAAACGACGCAACACCGATTCACCACGCGGCCAGCTGCCTTTCAACCAAGGATGATTCGGGTCGTTCGTTTCCAGCACACGCTTGGCATCGGCTGCCAATTGAGTATTGCCAAGACGCGTATAGGCTTCTGCCATCACCGCCACCGCGTCATTGCGGTATTCGGATTCCGGGTAGTTTTCCAACAGGTACTTGGCACGGCTCACAGCGGCCACGTACGCATCGTTACGCAGGTAATGCACCGCCGTACCCAGCTCATAACGCGCGAACTGGTTGTTCAAATAGGCGCGACGCGCGCGGGCGTCTTCGGCATAACGGCTGTTCGGATACTTGTCGAGCACGATGCCGAAATCGTTGTAGGCCTGACGCGGTGCGGCCAAATCACGCGACGACATGTCGATGTCGAACAGGCGTGCCATGAACACCGTATTGCGCGATTGGTTGGCCAAGCCGCGCAGGTAGTACATGTACGGCACATTGCGGTTGGTCGGGTAGGTGCGCAAGAAACGGTCGATGGACGAGACCGCGTCATCGTTGTTGTTGGCCTTATGTTGCGCGTAGGCCATTTCCATCAACGACTGTTCGGCGTACGGGCCGTACGGATACTGCGCGAGCAAGGTCTTGAAATCGTCTTCCGCGGTGCCGTAGTTGCCCTTCATCACGGCTTCGTGCGCCTTGTCATAGAGGACGGCGACCGGGCGGTTGTCTTCTTTGGTCTGCTTCCGGCCGAACAAGCCCTTCATCGTGGTACAGCCCGTGGCAACAACCAGCAGTGCGACTGAAAGGAGGACAGCGCGGACAATGCGCTTGGACGCGAATTCGATGTTGCCTGGGTTCATGGAGGTCTGCGACGCCGTGAATACGGAAAAGGCGATAATACCGCAGGCAAGGGGGCGGACCCCTTCGCCAGAATGAATACACCGTTAAGTACAGGACAGCGCGCGGATGCACGACCCAGACAATGAAACCCATGAGGTCGATCCGGCGGCGACGACGCTGAGTGCCGTCGTGCCGCTGTCCATGGCCGGCAGCCGCTTGGACGTGATCGCGGCCGGCCTGTTCCCGGAATTCTCGCGCTCCAAGCTCTCGGAGTGGATCAAGTCCGGGCGATTGACCTTGGACGGTGCGACCGCGCGGCCGCGTGACACCCTGACCGGTGGCGAGGTGCTGGCCTTGGATGCGCAGCTGGATACGCAAACCCACGCGCTGCCGCAAGACATCCCGCTAGACATCGTCTATGAGGACGCCGACATCTTCGTGGTCAACAAGCCGGCCGGCTTGGTGGTGCACCCGGGTGCCGGCAATCCGGATGGCACCTTGGTCAATGCCTTGTTGTTCCGGGATCCGGAACTCGCCAAGTTGCCGCGCGCGGGCATCGTGCACCGGTTGGACAAAGACACCTCGGGCGTCATGGTGGTGGCGCGGACGATGCCGGCGCTCAACAAGCTCACCGAAATGCTGGCCGAACGCGATGTGCACCGTCAGTATCTCGCCGTGGTGCTTGGCGCATTGGTGTCGGGTGGCACGGCCGATCAGCCGATTGATCGTCATCCGCGTGATCGCTTGCGGATGACGGTGCGCGAAGACGGCCGTCATGCCGTCACCCACTATCGGTTGCGCGAACGCTTCCGCAACCACACGTTGTTGGAGTGTCGACTGGAAACCGGGCGTACCCATCAAATTCGTGTCCATATGCAGTACGCGCGTCATCCGATCGTGGGCGATCCGCTGTACGGCGGCGCCTTGCGACTGCCGAAAGGCGCGACCGACGAATTGATCGAACAGTTGCGCGGATTCAAGCGCCAAGCTTTGCATGCCGAAGTGCTGTCATTCGCGCATCCGGTGCATGGCGGCGAGATTCGTTGCGAAGCGCCGGTGCCCGCCGACATGAAGGCACTGATCGATGCGCTGCGCGACGACGAGCAGCAATTCCAAGAGCGCGAAAGCCGCCGATGAGCGCTTGGATCACGCCGGAAATCGTGCTCCCCGCCGGGGTGCATGTGGTGACGACCCTGCGACATGGATTGGGCGACTCAGCCGCACCCTTCAATCAATTGAATCTGGGTTTGCGTTGTGGCGATGACGTTGCAATCGCACAACGCAACCGTGACGCACTGGCGCAAGCGTTGCAGTTGCCGTCGCCACCGAAGTGGTTGAACCAAGTGCATGGCATTGAGGTGCGCCGGTTCGATTCGGCGTCGAGCGACGGTGATGAAGAGCCTGTCGCTGACGCGGCAGTGACCGCGGTACGCGGTGTCGTGCTGAGTGTGTTGACGGCGGACTGTTTGCCTGTCGCGCTTTTTTCAAGTGAAGGCAATGAGGTGGCAGTGGCCCATGCGGGTTGGCGCGGTCTCGTCGCCGGCGTGTTGGAAAACACCGTGGCGTCGATGCAGACACGGCCCGGGGATTTGATCGCTTGGATGGGGCCGGCCGCGGGGCCATGCATTTACGAGATCGGAACGGAAGTCCGTGATGCGTTTCTCGCTGCGGACGAAATGGCCGCCGAATCATTCCGCGCCACACGACCCGGACATTGGAAAGTGGATTTGTACGGATTGGCGCGCAAACGCCTGCATCGCGCCGGTGTGCTTGCCGTGCATGGCGGCGACCGTTGCACCATCAGCGAGCCCGATTCTTTCTTTTCCCATCGTCGCGATGCACGCACCGGTCGAATGGCGACGCTCACTTGGATGGATCCGTGAACGCCTCCCTGTTTCAGCGCATTTTAGGCGCCGAGTTTTTCCATTTGGCGCCGGCCGTTAAAAGTCTGCATCTACGTCAGGGTGAATTTGCCTACGCTGGCAGGGTCTACATCGTGCGCGGCAAGGGTCTGCTCTCGCGTCTGTGTGGCTTGTTCGCCCGTCTGGCACCGGAGATGCACGATGCGCCGATCACCGTGCGATTCATCACGTCACCGCGGAAAGAGGTATGGCGGCGTGATTTCAACGGTTCGCCCTTGGTGTCGACCTTGCAGACGAAAGATGGCCAATTGTTCGAACGCATGGGCCTCATCTCTTTCCGCTTCCGTCTTTATCGGATCGACAAAGACTTGCATTGGGTTGGCCGCAAGGCGCGCGTCATGGGCCTTATCCCGCTGCCTTCGTCATGGCTCGAGCATGTGCGATGCACCGAGTCCGAAGTGGAAGGTCGCTATCACTTCATGGTGGACGCACAGCTGCCTTTCATCGGTCCGCTCATCAAGTACGAGGGATGGCTTGAGCCGGCCTGAAGCACTCATTGTTTCCTCTAAGCCTCGCCCGCGCGAAGCCCTTGTATCTGCGTCTGGATCGCAAACGGCGCCAGTGAGGTCAAGAGTTCATCCAAGGAAAAGAACCCGGTGCATGCGGATGCGCCGCCGCCGGTGATCTCGCCAGCGGCGATTTTTTGCGCCAATACCACGGCCGGTGTGGCCGGAATTTCCGGGCCATCGCCTTCGCGCGCAATGATGGTCCAGCGGTAAGTTTCGGCTGCGTCGTTCAATCCGCGACCTGCGACATCGACATACATCACGCCGGTGTCGCTGCCGGACGTTTGCCAGCTTTCGCTGAGTTTCAGAAGAGGTGTGGCGAAAGCCGCCATGCTGGGAATGAGGCCGGCGCGCACGGCCCAGCTTGCCAGCCACAAGCCGAAATGCATGCGTCGCAACTCCAAACCGGCGCGAAAATCACAACCCTGAAGGTCAGGGTAGAGCGCTGGCAACACCTCGAGATCGGGAATATCGCAGCGCGCAAACCAGCGTGAACCCACGCCATCGAAGTGTACTTTGCGCAGCGATTGCCATCCATGCGCAGTCACAGCGCGGCCATTTTTAACTATCTGGAACGGCTTGCCGACGTAACCCAAGATCGCCTCTGTCGTGGCCCGACCGCGCTCGGTATGGTTGCCGGGCGAGATGCCCGCTTCAATGCGCCCAATGCGATTCAGGCGTGCACCCAATTGCGCGACGACTGCGGCGGACAGCCCGGGCACGCTGCTGGCACCACTGATAACCCGCAACCCCAAAGATTTGGCGCGCGCATCCAGCTGCCTGATGCGCGCCACATAGTCGCGACCATCCGCCAGATCAATGCAATGTGCGCCGGCATCCAATGCGGCATTGGGCACACGCAATTCCCGCCCTTGAAACGGGCCGGCGGTGTCGATCACGATATGCGGCTTCAGCGAACGCAAATCGGCGCTGAATCCTGCGGCGTTGGTATCCAGCCTGAGCGCTTCGCAACGCGCTTGCGCGAGCTTGTCGAAGCGGCGAATGAGTGCGTCTGCCTTGGCCGGATGGCGACCGGCAACAAGCACTTCAAAACGCGGGTCTTGCGCAAGACGGGCACTGATGCGTTGCCCGAACAGGCCGTATCCACCTAGAACCAAGACGCGGGTTTGGGATGCATTCACGCAGAAACACCAGAGTGGGGGGCTGCACAAGTGTGCGCGAAAACGCGCATTCGGGAGGGCCTTTTGACGTTGAACTCACCGCAGTTCGCCACCATATGGATTGCATCGCGGCGAAGACGCCGCCCTTTTACAGGTGCTTTCCATGCGAATGGACAAACTCACAAGTCGCTTCCAACAGGCCTTGTCGGAAGCGCAATCCATGGCGATCGGCCGCGATCATTCAATGATCGAGCCGGCACATGTCTTGCTCGCCTTGCTCGATGAATCCGGTGGCGGGACCAAACCCTTGTTGTCACAAGCGGGCGTGAATGTCCCGGTGTTGCGCGAACGCTTGACCGAAGCGCTCGACGCTCTGCCGAAAGTCAGCGGGCAGGGCGGACAAATCACCGTCAGCAACGAACTGGCCCGCGTCTTGAACGTGACTGACAAGCTCGCCCAGCAACGGGGTGATGCTTTCATCGCCAGCGAACTGTTCTTGCTTGCCTGTTTAGAGGAAGGCGGCGCTGCAGGTCGCGCCTTGAAAGCAGCGGGCGGCGACAAGCAAAAATTCGAAGCGGCGATTGAAAACATGCGCGGAGGCGAAAAAGTGCAAGACGAAAATGCCGAAGAACAACGCCAGGCGTTGGAGAAATACACCATCGATCTCACAGCCCGTCATGAAAAGGGCAAGCTCGATCCGGTGATCGGTCGGGATGAAGAAATCCGGCGCTGCATCCAGGTCTTGCAACGGCGCACCAAGAACAATCCGGTGTTGATCGGTGAGCCGGGTGTGGGCAAAACGGCGATTGTCGAGGGTCTCGCCCAACGCATCGTCAACGGCGAAGTACCCGAAGGCTTGAAGGGCAAACGTGTCCTGTCGCTCGACATGGGTGCGCTCATCGCCGGTGCGAAATTCCGCGGTGAATTCGAAGAGCGTTTGAAAGCCGTGCTAAATGATCTGGCCAAGAATGAAGGCCGCATCATTCTCTTCATCGACGAGCTCCACACCATGGTCGGCGCCGGCAAGGCTGACGGCGCCATGGATGCGGGCAATATGTTGAAACCGGCGCTAGCACGCGGAGAGCTGCATTGCATCGGCGCGACCACCCTCGACGAGTATCGCAAGTACATCGAGAAAGACGCGGCGCTCGAGCGACGTTTCCAAAAGGTGTTCGTCGGCGAGCCGTCGGTGGAGGACACCATCGCGATCCTGCGCGGTTTGAAGGAAAAATACGCGGTCCATCATGGCGTGGAGATCACGGATCCGGCCATCGTGGCGGCTGCAACGCTGTCCAATCGCTACATCGCCGATCGTCAGCTGCCTGACAAGGCCATTGATCTGATGGACGAGGCCGCGTCGCGCATCCGCATGGAGATCGATTCCAAGCCGGAGGAATTGGACCGCAAAGAGCGCCGCCTGATCCAACTCAAAATCCAGCGCGAAGCCCTGAAAAAAGAGAAAGACGACGCCTCGAAACAACGCCTGGCGGATCTGGAAGCGGATATCGCAACGCTTGAGCGCGAGTTCGACGATTTGAATGAAGTGTGGAAGGCCGAAAAGGCCATGGTGCAGGGCGCCACCAAGATCAAGGAACAAATCGAAACCGCCAAAGCGCAGTTGGAGTCGGCGCAGCGTACGCAAGACTTCGCGCGCATGAGTGAAATCCAGTACGGCACGTTGCCGCAACTCGAAGCGCAATTGAAGGCCGCTCAAGAGGTCGAAACCTCGGGCTTCAAATTGCTGCAAGACAAAGTGACCGCCGAGGAAATCGCCGAAGTGGTTTCGCGCTGGACGGGTATTCCCGTGAGCAAGATGCTTGAGGGCGAGCGGGACAAGCTGCTGCGCATGGAAGCGCAATTGCACACCCGCGTGGTCGGGCAGGAGGAGGCGATCAAGGTGGTCAGCGATGCCGTCCGGCGTTCGCGTGCAGGATTGTCGGATCCCAACCGGCCGAGCGGCTCATTCCTGTTCCTCGGGCCTACCGGTGTCGGCAAGACCGAGCTCACCAAGGCGCTCGCCGAATTCTTGTTCGATTCCAGCGACGCCATGGTGCGCATCGACATGAGCGAGTTCATGGAGAAACACAGCGTCTCGCGCTTGATCGGCGCGCCGCCGGGCTATGTCGGTTACGAAGAAGGCGGTTATCTGACCGAAGCCGTGCGTCGCCGCCCGTATAGCGTGATCTTGTTGGACGAAGTGGAGAAGGCGCATCCGGATGTGTTCAACATCCTGCTGCAGGTGCTCGACGACGGCCGCCTCACCGACGGGCAAGGGCGCACCGTGGATTTCCGCAACACCGTGATTGTCATGACCTCCAATCTCGGCTCGCATCAAATCCAGGAATTGGCGGGCGATGACTCAGCCGAGGCCTACGTGCAAATGAAAGCGGCGGTGATGGGCGTGGTGCAAGCGCATTTCCGTCCGGAATTTATCAACCGGCTTGACGATATCGTGGTCTTCCATCCCCTGACCAAGGACGAGATCAAGTCGATCGCACGCATCCAGCTGCGCGGCTTGGAAAAGCGTCTGGCCGAACGCGGCCTCAGCCTCGCGCTCAGCGACAAGGCCTACGAACTGTTGGGCAATGTCGGCTTCGATCCGGTGTACGGCGCACGACCGTTGAAGCGGGCGATTCAACAGCAGATCGAGAACCCCCTGGCCTCACAAATTTTGCGAGGCGACTTCGGCAATGGCGACGTGGTGCACGTCGACGCCGAAGGGGGTCAATTGGTCTTCAAAAAGTAAGGATGCCCATTCGGGGCGCGATCAAAGCGCCCCGAAATTCGGCCTCATCTCATCGCCGTCTTGCGGATCGGGCAGCACGCGTTCGCCGTCATCCACTAGCAAATGCTCTTGTGGTGCGCTGCGCTTGTGCAGTCGACCTTCTTGAACAAGTTTCTGGATGACCGAAAACACTTCGACGCGACCGAAGGGCTTCTTCATGAATTCATCGGCACCGATGCGCTTCACATAAAACTGTTCGGTCGCCATCGCGTTGCCGCTGATCATGATGACCGGCGTCGTGGCAGTTTCTTCTTGCTTGCGGAAATGACGCAAGGCGTCGAAGCCGCTCATGCCTGGCAAGACCACATCTAGAAAAATCAGCTCGGGCTTTTCGGTGCGTGCCAGTGCGAGGCCGGATTCCGCATCGCCTGCGGACAGCACCTGATATTGGTTTTGCTCCAGCATGCGGCTCAGCACATTGACGATCGTCAGCGAGTCATCAATGACCAGGACTTTCATGCCGATCTCGGCTTCTTCCCGGGCCACAGCCCGCCGGTCGGTGGACGCAGGTGATCGCGGGTCCGCGGCGGCTTCCGGCTGAACCTCGCCGTTCGGCGTCCCCAACATCCGCTTCAGAAAATCCAGTGTTGCCATGTGTAAAGCCCTCCCTGCCGCAAAGAGTACGCCGTCGAGCGCCGGTTTGTCACTGAATGTGCAAATGCAGCAATACGGAGGCTTGCAATTTGCCGGAGTGCACGTGAATACTGGACGCGAGAGAAGTGGCGCATTGCCCTGCGCTCGCCATCTGGAGAAGATCGGATCGTGAAATTGGACAGGGCCCTGCTTCCGCGAAGCTGGGTAGCCACCGCGCTCATTTTGGGCGCCATTGGTATCGTGCTACAGAACGTACCCATGCCCTATGTTTGGGCCCATGGCGATGTCAGCGACAGCGCATCGCTCATGCATCTGCATACGGGCTTCGGCTTGGTGATCGCGATGTTGTTTCGCGACATCCGCGTGGTGGTGAGCTATTTCGTCCTTTTGTTTGCCGGTTGGCTGTTTCGGGCCTACACATCCGGCTATGCGTTCAATGAGGTCTGGCCCGGTCTGGTGGACCTGGCGGTCATGATCGTCTGGTCACGCTTCTGCGCCCACTTGATGGGCTGGCCGCGCCCGCCGGACAGACGACGAATCGAGCGCACCGACTTGCCGCGACTGGCATTTATTGCCTTGATCCTTTTCCCTTTGGGCGTGGTGGTATCAGGTCTGGTGCGTGCCTTGGTGACACCGGCGGATGAATTGTTCGCAGGCGGTGCACAGGTGGTGTTTGCGCGTTACTTCGGCGTGTTGATCATCACCGTGCCGTTGCTCGGCTTCATCACGGAGTTCGATCGTGAGAAGCCTTACCGCCTGCACGTCCAGCGCGCGCCACACAAACGCGTGTTGTGGCTGCTGTTGATGCTGGCATTCTTGTTGCTGACTTATTTCGTGATCAGCAACATGGATCGCAAACCGGCGCATGTCGGCTCGTTGCTGATCACTGACTTCCGTTACGCCGTCGCCGGTGTGCTGGCGTGGGTGGTGTTGTTCCTGCGTCCGAGATTGGCCTTCGCACTGATGGCCATTGCCATGCTGCTCATTTGCAAGCTGGCCTCCATGGGTATTCCCAATCCGGTGGATACCGTTGCCGTGGCCAATCTCGCCTCCATCGCGTTCGAGGCGCTCATCCTGCAGATCGGCTTGCTTTTTGTTTTTGTGTTCAACCGGGACGTGGTGCTGCAGTCGCGGAAATTATCAGAACAGGCGCATGTGGACCCGGTGTCGCGATTGCCGAATTTGGTGGCATTTCGCGACATCGCCAAAGCGATGCAAAAAAGCGGGCGGCCCCTGGAATTGGGCTATATGTTCATCGATAGCAGCGAAGAATGGACGGCCGGATTCGGGATGGATCTGCAGGCGCGCGTGCAACGCGAAATCGCCCAGCAATTGTCCAATTTCTGCGACCCCTTCGTGGCGGGTACCGGCCAGTTCGTGTTGATGCCGCGTGCCGACGGTTTGACCGAGCGTTCATGGCTGCGGGTTATTCGTCGGGTTGAATCCCTGACGGTCGATATTGATGGGCAGCTGGTGCGTCTTTCGCCTTACCTCGGCGTGGCCGCCGTCAAAGACGACACCGAGTTGGCGTTGAACAGTGCGTTGCTTGTCGCCTCGCAATTGGCATTCGATGCGCGGCGACGTTACGAGGTGCGACCGCTGTACGACAGCCAAGGTGATCGCCTCGCCGGCGAAGCGCGCACCCGGTTGCATTCTGTGGGCGAGGCGCTGGCCAACATTCGTTCGCGGCGGATTGAACTGTGGTTCCAGGAGATCGTGCCGTCGGGTGTCCGCGCCCATGATGGCCGCCGATACGGTGAAATTCTTTGCCGCTTGCGCAGCGCAGACGGCGAGCTGATGCAACCCTCGTCCTTCATCGAACCGCTGGAAGCAGCGGGTCGCGGCGCCGAATTGGATTTGAGCGTCTGGCGCACCTTGGTGTCCGTACTCGGCGAGCATCACGACGTCGCGTCCCGGTTGCGGCTGTCAGTGAACTTGGGCGGTGCGAGTTTGGCTTCGGCCTCGTTCCTGCGCGATTTCGAGCGCGTGTTGGATGCCTTGCCGGTGTCGGCGGATTCCATTTGTTTGGAAATCACGGAAACCGCGGCCATTTCCGGACATGATGAAGCGCGGGCCGTGCTCGAGCGCGTGCGTGCGCGCGGCTGCCGGATCGCCATTGATGACTTCGGCAGCGGTGTCCAGAATTTCAGCCGGCTGCGTGATTTGCCGGTGGATGTGCTGAAACTGGACGGCAGTTACGTGCGCAATGTGGTGGCCAATCCGAAGGACCAAGCTTTGGTGCGCGCGGCCGTGCAACTGGCGCAGGCCTTCAACGCCGAAACCGTGGCCGAATACGTCGAAAGCGAAGAAGCGGCGCAATGCTTGCGGGAAATCGGTGTCGATTGGTTCCAAGGCCACTTGTTCGCCGAAGCGCGGCCCTTGTCCGAGGTGATTGAGGAGTTGCGGCGCTATCGTTGAGCGCCGCTTACTCCGAAGCGACGTAAGGTCGATCCCGGATCCACATCGTCGCAATCCACTTTTCTCCGGCGCGCACCGGCGCACCGCCATGGAATGACATGCCGTCGCAGCGGCCGTCTTTGTCGGTGTAGGCGAAGTAGGACGCGTGCCCGGTTTGCGGTGAGATCGACAAATCCCCGTAAGGGAAAATGGTTTCGCCGCCGGCGTCGACATCGTTTAGGTAGATCACGAGCGACGCGACCCGTTGACCATGTTTCAAGTGGCGACGTTCGCCCAACGAACCGAGCGCGAAGTAGTCATAGTGCGGGGCATATTCCGCGCCGACACCGTAACGCATCACTTGCAGGCCTTCGCCGTGGTCGGACGGAATGCCGGTGAGCTGCGAAATGCGTTCATCGAGCTTTGCGATCAAAGGCGACTCACCGCGCGAATGCATGACCAGTTCACTGGTGCGCCGGTCATCCACCAAATCACTGCCATCGATCGGGCTGACCACCATCGCCCGTGAAATCCGGTAGCGCGAGTACTCGATGAGTTCTTTGCATTCCTCGGCGGTCATGACATTGGCGAGACCGATGACATACGGGCGTTCGCTGCGGCAAACCACTTTGATGTCGCCGTGGTCGCTTGGAATGGCGTTTTGGGTCTCGGCAAGTTTGATGCGCGCGCTCGGCTCGAAGCCCTCGATCCACGTCGCTGTTTGGTTGGCGGCCTCGGCTTGCAGATCATCATCGAGCAGCGATTCGAGATCGTCGGGCGGGCAATCGAAAGCGATCACGCAGGCGCGTTCGGCATCTTCTTCGACGTATTGGTGCTCGATAAGGAGTGCGCGCACTTCCTCGCGGCTGAAGCCCTCGTTACGGCGATCGAACAGCCATTGGGCAAGCGCTTTATTGATTGGATTGGCCATGCGCGCCATTTTAGCGGAGCCGCGTGTGGCAATTGCGCTAAACTGTGCCCCGCCTCAGGTGACCGCGCATGCGGTTGAAACGGGAATCCGGTACGCGCAAGCCATTCCGGAGCTGCCCCCGCAACGGTAGGCGAGCAGGGTTTTCCCCGCAGACGGACACGGCCACTGTGCGCAGGCATGGGAAGGCGTCCGAAATGCGCGATTCGATGCTCGCAAGCCCGGAGACCGGCCAGGGGATAACCGGACATGCGGTGGGCATGCAGGCGGTGGCCGTGCCTTTTCCGACGTCCCTTGCTTGCACCTCCATGTCTTCTTTCAACAAACATTGCGCCTGCTGCGCAATGCATGGAGTTGTCCTGATGAAGTTGTCTGTTTCCCGCCTGTCCGTTTTGAGTTTGGCCGTTGCCGCCGCTTGCGCCAGCACCCAGGTGCGTGCACAAACCGCAGAGACCGAAAAATTCGATGCGGTGACCGTGACCGGTACGCGTGTTGAATCGGAAAGCCCGGTCGCGTCCACCACACTGATCACCCGCGAAGAGATCGCCCGTTTGAACCCGGTGTCGCTGCAGGAACTCCTGCGCGGTCGTGCCGGCGTCAATATCTATAACCAAGGCGGTGCGGGCAAACTGTCCGGCCTTTCCATGCGCGGGATGGGCACCAGCCACTACGTCTTCATGATTGACGGCGTCAAAGTCGGCAATGTCACGTCGGGTCTGCCGATGATTCACGACATTCCGGTGTCGCAAATCGAGCGCATCGAGATCGTGCGCGGTCCGATGTCGAGCTTGTACGGCTCCGAAGCGATGTCGGGCGTCATCCAGATTTTCACCCGCCGCGCCGAAGACGGCTTTTCGCCAACGGTGAGTGTGGGCTTAGGCACCCAAGACTCGCAACGTTTGCATGCCGGTTTCTCCGGAAAACAAGGCAAAGCTTGGTATGCCTTGAACGGCTCCTATTCGCATACCGGCGGCTTCAATGCCTGTCATGGCGACCCGCTGACCTTCCAAGGTTGCGGCACGATCGAGCCCGACACCGACGGCTACAAGAACGGCGCCATCGCGCTGAGCGGCGGCTACGCGTTCAATGATGCTTGGCGCGCCGAAGCGAATTTGATGTCGGTGGATGCCGAGAACTTTTACGACGGTTGGTTCAACCACAGTCGTGTGCAACAGCAGACCGCCGGTGCGAAGGTACGCTTTTCGCCCAGCGAGAAGTTTGCATTGACCGCATCGGTCGGGCGCAATCGCGATCGTGCACGCAATTTCCACGACACCGTGTTCATGAACGACGTCAACACCCAGCGTGATCAGGCGGCTTTGCAGGCGGACATCGCCTTGGCAGGCACCTTGAGCATTGGCTACGACTGGTCGCGTGACAGCGTCGAGTCTTCGACCAAGTTCACGACCTTGTCGCGTTTTTCGCGTGCCGTTTTCGGTCAATGGATGGGTGACTTCGGCCGCAATCACGTCCAGCTCGGTTTGCGCCACGAAAACAACAGCCAGTACGGCAGCATCAACACCGGCAATGCCGGCTGGGGTTTTGACATCTCGGACGCGTTGCGCATTCGTGCCAACTACGGCACGGCGTTCCGCGCACCCAGCTTCAACGATCTGTACTACCCGGGTTCGAGCAATCCGGACTTGAAGCCGGAACGATCCAAGAGCATGGAGCTCGGTGTCGAAGGTCGTCATGGCTGGGGCCACTGGACGTTGAGTGCCTACGAAAACCGTCTGCGCGATTTGATCGTGTTTGATCCCACCAAGACTTCTGTGGCGAGCCCGTGGGGCCAGCCTGACAACGTGCAGATCGCCAAGATCCGCGGTGTCGAAGCCGAAGTGGGCACGCAGCTCGCCGGCTGGGATGTGAACGGTTCGCTGACCTGGTTGGATCCGCGCAACCGCACGCCGGGCGCGCAATACGGGAACTTGCTGAACCGTCGCTCGCGCCTGACCGGTCGCGTCGATGTCGACAAGACCTTTGGCCAGTTCCGCGTCGGCGCTTCGATCAACGGTGCCAATGCGCGCTATGACGATCCGAACAATCGCGTTCGCCTCGCCGGCTACGCCACCGGCGACCTGCGTTTGGCTTGGCTGCCGACCTCGGACATGACTGTGCAGTTCACCGCCACCAACGTGCTCGACAAGCGCTACGAAACCAGCGCTTGGTACAACCAGGCCGGCCGCGCCTGGATGTTGGACTTCACCTGGGCACCGAAGCAGTAAACCCAGTGACAAAAAAGGAGGGCAGGATGACTGCCCTCCGTTCTTTCCGCGATAAAATAGCGGGATGATCTCCTTCCGAAATTTTTCGCTGCGTCGCGGCGAGCGCCTCCTTTTGTCCGACGTGGACCTGGCCATGCATGCGGGCTATCGCGTCGGCGTCGTCGGGCGCAATGGCGCCGGCAAGTCTTCGCTGTTTGCGGCGTTGCTCGGTGAAGTGGAGCCGGATAAGGGAGATCTGGACGTACCCGGCAAGGCTCGGGTCGCCAGCGTGGCGCAGGAAACCCCGCATCTGCCCGACCCGGCGCTGGACTTTGTGTTGTCGGGTGATGCCGCCGTGCATGCCGCGGTCAAAGCCGAGCGAGATGCCATGCTCGCCGAAGATTGGGAGGCAGTGGCTGAAGCCCACCATTTGCTCGCAGAATTGAACGCCTATGACGGCGAGGCGAGGGCGGCGAAGTTGATGCACGGTCTGGGTTTCCCCCAGTCCACGCACGAGACACCCGTTTCAGATTTCTCCGGCGGTTGGCGTGTGCGCCTGAACGTCGCGCGCGCCCTGATGACGCCGAGCGATTTGCTGCTGCTGGACGAACCCACCAACCACTTGGACATCGATGCCGTGGTGTGGCTGGAAGATTGGTTGAAGCGTTATGACGGCACGCTGTTGGTGATCTCGCACGACCGCGAGTTTCTCGACAACGTCACCACGCACATCCTGCATTTGCATGACGGCAAAGCCAAACTCTATGCCGGAAATTACACCGCGTTTGAACGCCAACGCGCCGAACATTTGCGCCAGCAACAGATTGCCTTCGAAAAAGAACAGGCCGAACGCGCGCATTTGCAAAGCTTCATCGATCGCTTTAAAGCGCAGGCGAGCAAGGCAAGACAGGCGCAGAGCCGCATGAAGCGCTTGGCCAAACTCTCCGGCACGGAAGCAGTGCGCGCCGAACGCGGCGTCCATATCAATCTGCCCGAGCCCTTGAAGCTGCCGAATTCGCTGTTGCGCTTGCGCCATGTGGATTGCGGTTACGGCGAGGACGCGCGCATCCTTCGCGACGTCAATTTCGGCCTCGAGGCCGGCGATCGGATCGGTCTGCTCGGGATCAACGGGGCGGGTAAATCGACTTTGGTGAAAACCCTGGTGGGTGAGCTCGCGCCGATGAGCGGCGAGCGAACGGCGCATCCGGATTTGCGCATCGGCTACTTCGCACAGCACACCGTTGAATCATTGATCGAAGGGTTCTCGCCGATCGATCATTTGAAGGAAATCGCACCGAATGCGTCGGTGCAGGACTTCCGCAACTTTCTCGGCGGCTGGCAATTCCCGGGCGATCGCGCCTTCGAAGTGATCGACAACTTCTCCGGCGGTGAAAAGGCGCGCTTGGCCTTGGCATTGATTGCTTGGACCAAACCCAACCTGCTGCTGCTTGACGAGCCGACCAACCACTTGGATTTGGAAATGCGCGAGGCGTTGGCAGAAGCGCTCAGCATTTTTGAGGGGGCGATCGTGATGGTCTCGCATGATCGACACTTGATCGGCTTGGTGAGCGATACCTATTGGCGCGTGCACGACGGTGTGGTCGAACATTTCGATGGCGACCTCGATGACTATGCGGCCTGGCTGCGTAGCAAACCGACATCGGATTCCGGTGCGAAAACACCGGTAGCCGCGCCGGCTGCACCCGCGCCCGCGCCTGCACCCGCGCCGAAGAAATCAGGCAAACAGAATCCGTACAAGCTGAAAGAAGCCGAGCAACGCGTGGCGGAACTCGAAGATCAGCTCGTGCAGTTGGATGCGCAGCTCGCTCTGCCGGAAACCTACGCCAATGCCGGCGAGCTTGCGCGCTTGTCGGAAGCGCAAGCGCGTTTGCGCGAGCAATTGGAAACGGCCGAAGCCGTGCTGTTGTCGTTATACGATCAGGCTTAGTGCTTCAGGAAATAGTCGACGGTCGTCACCACACGGATCTTCTTGACGTGGGGACTGCCGGCATCGCGATTTTCAATCGAGACCACACCTTGATTCGCCGAACGGATGCCGCTCACAGATGAGCCGGAATCCTTCGCGAATTGCTCGGCGGATTTGCGTGCGTTGGCCGTCGCCTCGGCGATGAGCTTCGGCTTCACCGAATTCAATTGCGTGAAGTCAAACTGCGGGCCTGAGGGTGCCGCATCCTGCCCGCCGTTGCCGCCGAGCACCACGCCCTGCGCCAAGAGGTCGCCGGTGCGTCGCAAGGCTTCCATGGCCTTCTGCACCTTGCTTGTGCGCAAAGTCACCGTGGTCGAATAGCGATACTGCTCCGGCGAACGATTGTCGCCGTAGGCATACGCCCAGCGATCTTCCAAAGACGCCGGCGCAACCGAGATTTCGTCATCGCCGAAACCCGCCTGTTTGAAGAAATTGCGGATGGTTTGCGTGCGCGTTTCAAGTTCGCGCTGCAAAACGCCGAGATCGTTGCCGGAGACGGTATGGGCCAGCGGCCACACGACCAAGTCGGCATCGACGATTTTCTCTGCAGAGCCTTTGACGGTCACAAAGCGATCGCCGCTGCGGAAGTCCTTCAGGCCGTGGCCCACCAAAAATCCGCCGCCGATCATGCCAAGGGCCAAGACCAACGCGGAAATCAGGCCGGTATTTTTCACGTGGACGTCGTTCATGGGCATCAAAGTTCCGGAACACGGCTACCAACATAACGAGCCGGCAGCGACCCGACCGTGAACACGCAGCCTTGAACTGACGCCGCTTCGCCCCCAAACTTTGCAGCGACCCACGTTTCACGGAATGCCCATGCCCATTTATGCCTTCATTTGCACGTCATGCGGACACACTTTCGACAAGCTGCAGAAACTGTCCGACGCCGATCCGGAGACTTGTCCGTCTTGCGGTCAGGCGACGGTCAAGCGGCAGGTGACAGCGCCGAGTTTCCGTTTGGCGGGCGGCGGCTGGTATGAAACCGACTTCAAGAAAGACGGCGACAAGAAGCGCAATCTGGTGGGTGACGCGTCGAGCCCCGCGCCTGCACCGGCACCTGCGGCCAAAAAAGACGATTGAGTCAGTCGGCGTGGCCGCCGGGCGACGCGACGATCCGGTCCTTGCCCTGAGATTTGGCGTCGAGCAGGGCCATGTCGGCGCGATGCAACAAGCCGCGCATGCTTTCGTCGGTGCGGGCACAGGCCACGCCGATGCTGGTGGATACCCGCACGCCGTCCACGTCAATGCGGCGAACGCGCGCCAGCACTTCGTCGGCAATTTCCATCGCCTCGGCCATCGAGTGCCCGAACATCATCAGCGCGAACTCTTCACCGCCGACACGTCCCGAAATGATGTGTCGGGCTTGCAGCGTGGTATCCGCCTCGCGGATGTGGCCGCCGATGGCGCGAATACACATGGCCGCCTCACTCAACACCCGATCACCGAAGGCATGGCCGTAGCGGTCGTTGATTTGCTTGAAGTCATCCAGATCGATGAAGCAGGCGCAGACCGGTGTCTTGGCGCCTTCGGAAAAACGCATGCTGCGGCTCGCCAATTCCATGAAGCGGCGCCGCGTCAACATGCCGGTCAGTGAATCGGTGAACGCCGATTCGCGCATGTTGATGTTGGACAGATAGGTCTCACGGCGCAGGCGATTGCAGGCCCGATACACGATCGTCGCCACCGCACAGATCGGAATCAGATAGCAAATCAGCGACAGCCAAGTGGCCGGCGACGCGCCGGAAAACGTCATGAAAACAAGGGGCGCGGTGATCGAGATCGTCAGCGTGGCCACGAAGGTGCCGGTACGGACCACGAGTGGCGCAATGGTCAGTTGCCAGATCATCATCTGCAAAATCACTGACGGGGTCAGGGCCGGGTATTCGTAGCAGATGACGCCGAGCAGGACGTAGACCCCCAGCATGAAAGCCAGACAGGCGCGTCCGAAATTAGTGATGCGTCGCGATCGGATCATCGCGCCCCACGCCACCAATGTGAAAACGATGGCAGTCAGCACGGCGGGGTGCATCAGAACTTGCCACATTCTCGGACGGAAGTTGTCGTTCAAGGCCAGCAGCGCCAAGGTGGCGAGCGCCCCGAACGGGCCGAGCAAAATCAAAGGCAGGCGGGCGAAGCGGTAATTCGTGCGGTAGTACTCCCGTTGCAGGCCGTCGGGCAGGGCCGGTGGAAAGGCGCGATCCAGCAGCCTCGCCAATTCAACCCGCATCCCGTGGAAAACCCCTTGCAACAAGCCCAACCCCAGCAGAAAAGCCCCCGATAACGAAGGATAGCCAAATTTGGGTCAGGCCGCCGGCTCGCGCTAAAATACGGGGTTCGCTGCCCCCAGGGGCAGTGCCCTGCCTATTCGGAGTTGTCTTTGCATGCGTAGCCATTTTTGCGGTCTTGTTGACGAATCGATGATCGGTCAACAAGTGGTCCTGTGCGGTTGGGCGGATGTCGCCCGCGACTTGGGCGGCGTGTGTTTCATCGATCTGCGCGACCACGAGGGCATCGTGCAAGTCGTCGCCGAACCGGCCGCCACCGAGGGCAATGCCGAGGTTGTCGCCGCCGCCGCCGCGGTGGGCTACGAAGACTGTCTGCGCATCACAGGCACCGTCCGTGCGCGTCATGCGGTCAACGATAAAATCAAGACCGGTCGCATTGAAGTGGTCGCGGAAAAAATCGAAGTGATGAACAAGGCAGAACCCCTGCCATTCCATCATCACGAAAATCCGGGTGAAGAAACCCGTTTGAAATATCGCTACCTCGATTTGCGCAGTCCCGAGATGCAACGCAAGATGCGCACGCGCATTCGTTTGGTGTCGGCATTGCGCCACTGGTTGGACGCGCGCGGTTTCCAGGACATCGAAACCCCGATCCTCACCAAGGCCACCCCGGAAGGCGCGCGTGACTTCCTCGTGCCCGCCCGCATGCATGCCGGCGAGTTCTATGCCTTGCCGCAGTCGCCGCAGCTCTTCAAGCAATTGCTGATGATGTCGGGCTTTGACCGTTACTACCAAATCGCACGCTGCTTCCGCGATGAAGCCTTGCGCGCCGATCGCCAGTTGGAATTCACCCAGCTCGACATGGAGTTCGCTTGGGTGGAGGAACGCGATATTCAAGATGCCGTCGAAGGCATGATTCGCGAGGTTTTCAAAGAAGTGCTGGATGTCGAACTCGCCCAGCCGTTCCCGCGCATGACCTACGCGGAGGCCATGCGTCGATTCGGTTCCGACAAGCCCGATCTGCGGATTGATTTGGAATTCACCGATGTGGCGGAGGCCGTCAAGACTTCCGAATTTAAGGTGTTCACCGATTGGGCGAACCATGAAGACGGACGCGTCGTGGCCTTGCGTGCACCGGGTGGCGCCGCCTTCTCGCGCAAACAGATTGACGAGTACGGCGCTTACGCTGCCAAGTTCGGTGCCAAAGGTCTGGCCTACATCAAGCTCGGTGACAACGGCGAAGTCAGTTCGCCGATTGCCAAGTTCTTCAGTGAAGACGCCTTCAAACAGTTGATTGAACTCGTCGGTGCGCGCAACGGCGATCTGGTGTTTTTCGGTGCCGGCAACTACAAGACGGTGTGCGATTTCATGGGCGCCCTGCGCTTGAAACTCGGCCAGGATTTGGGTCGTGTGGCCTCGGAATGGAAACCCCTGTGGGTGACCGATTTCCCGATGTTCGAATGGGATGAGGACGAGCAGCGTTACGTCGCCTTGCACCATCCCTTCACCGCGCCGGCGGTGGACGACATTGCCGACCTGCGCGCAAACGCGCGTACCGCTGTCAGCCGTGGTTACGACATGGTCTTGAACGGCAATGAAATCGGCGGTGGCTCGATACGTATCCATCGCAGCGATATGCAAAGCGCGGTGTTCGAATTGCTCGGTATCGGTGCGGAAGAGGCGCAGGCCAAATTCGGCTTCCTGCTTGACGCATTGAAATACGGCGCACCGCCGCACGGTGGCATTGCGTTCGGCATTGATCGTATCGCCGCATTGATGGCGGGTTCCGACTCGATCCGTGACGTGATTGCCTTCCCGAAGACCACGGGTGCGCAATGTTTGCTCACCGACGCGCCGTCGCCGATCGCCGATGCGCAGTTGGCTGAGGTCCATATCCAAGTGCGTCCGGTCAGCAAGGACTGAGGGTTGATGAGCGCCGCATTCAACATCCGTCGGGCCGCGTCCGCCGATGCGGCGACGCTCACGCAGTTGTCCAAGGACACGTTTGTCGAGACCTTCGGGCACCTGTATTCGCCGGAGGATCTTTCCAACTACCTGACGCATACCTATACCGAAAAGGGCTACCTCGACGGCTTCAACGAGTTGGGCTACGCGGCGTGGCTGTTGGAAGATGCACACGGTGCGCCGGTGGGTTTTGCCTATGCCGGCCCGGCCGATATCCCGCATGCCGAGGTGCAGCCGGGCGACATGCAATTGCTGCGCCTTTACTTGCGCAAATCCGCGCAAAGCGGTGGTTGGGGCGCCCGCTTGATGGAGACCGCGATGGCATGGATGGAAGCCTCTGCGCCGCGGAATCTGTGGATCGGCGTTTGGAGTGAAAACCTCGGTGCGCAGCGCTTTTACGCGCGTTTCGGCTTTGAGCACGCCGGGGACTATCTCTATCCGGTCGGCGAAACCAACGATCTGGAATTTATCCTGCGCAAGCCCTTGGCTTGAAGCGCAATCGCGTAAAATCTCCGGATTCCCAACTAGTCTGGTTACCCCATGGGTCGTGGTCCTTCGATCGAGTCGCGCAAGAACGCCGTAGATGCACAACGCGGCAAAATTTTCACCAAGATCATCCGTGAGATTTCGGTTGCCACGCGCACCGCGGGCAGCGATCCCGGTGGCAATCCGCGCTTGCGCACCGCCATCGACAAAGGCTTGAGCGTCAACATGTCGAAAGACGTGATCGAGCGCGCCATCAAGAAAGCGTCGGGCGAATTGGAAGGCGTCGAATACGAAGAAATCCGTTACGAAGGCTATGCGCCCGGCGGCGTTGCTGTGATCGTCGACTGCCTCACCGACAATCGTGTACGCACGGTGGCCGAAGTGCGGCACGCATTCGGCAAGTTCGGCGGCAACATGGGCACCGAAGGTTCCGTCGCTTTCATGTTCAAGAAATTGGGCGTGCTGAGTTACGACGCCGGCGCTGATGAAGATGCCGTCACCGAAGCGGCGATTGAAGCGGGTGCCGACGACATCGTGGTGTATCCGGAAGATGGCGCGATTGACGTGCTGACCTCGCCTGATGCGTTCAATGACGTCAAGGCCGCCATGGAAGCCGCCGGTTTGGCGCCGGGCTATGCCGAAATTACCTTGCGTGCCGACAACGACATTGCGGTGGATGGCGAAACGGCGGAAAAAGTTCAAAAATTGCTGGCGTTTTTGAACGACCTGGATGACGTGCAGTCGGTCCATAGCAATGCGGAACTGCCGGCCTGATACGTGACACGCATCCTAGGCATCGATCCGGGATCACAACGCACGGGCATCGGCATTATTGATGTACAGGCGGACGGTCGCGTGGTGCACGTTCATCATGAGGCCTTGGTATTGCTGGCAGCGTACGACTTTCCGGCACGGCTCAAGTTGTTGGCCGAAGGTCTATGGCGCGTGATCGAGACCTATGCGCCGGATGAAGCGGCCATTGAACAAGTGTTTCTCTCCAACAACGCCATGTCGGCGCTCAAGCTCGGTCAGGCGCGCGGTGCGGGCATCGTTGCCTGCGTGACGCGCGGACTACCGGTGGCGGAGTACGCTGCCAAGGAAGTGAAGTTGGCGCTCGTCGGAAAGGGCGGGGCCGACAAAGTCCAGGTCCAGCATATGGTGGGCGTTTTGTTGAACATCAAACAAAAATTGCAAGCAGATGCGGCCGACGCCTTGGCAATTGCGATTACGCACGCGCATGTGCGTGCGAGCGCGTCGCGTCTGGGTGTCGGGATCCGACAAGCATGGTCGAAACGATGAATCCGCGGAGCTTGCAGTGATAGGTCGATTGAAAGGCACGTTGATCCACAAGCAGCCACCGTGGTTGGTGGTGGATGTGCACGGTGTGGGCTACGAACTTGAAGCGCCGATGAGCACCTTTTATGAATTGCCGGAAATCGGCAAGGAAGTTCAACTGTTCACGCACTATGCGCAGAAAGAAGACAGCGTCTCGCTCTACGGGTTTTTGACCGACAGCGAACGACAGCTGTTTCGCGATGTGCAGCGGGTGAGTGGCATCGGCGCCAAAATCGCACTCGCGGTGCTCTCCGGCGTCAGCGTCGGTGACTTCGCACGATTGATCCAATCTTCGGATGTGGCGGCGCTGACCCGCGTGCCCGGCATCGGCAAAAAGACTGCCGAGCGCATGGTGGTCGAGCTGCGCGACCGGAGTTTGCCGACTGCGGGACCCGCCCTGGGCGCCGGGCCGGTGGCCCATGATGCGCTGTCCGAGGCCATCATTGCCCTGCAACAACTGGGTTACAAGCCGGTGGAAGCCGAGCGCATGGCGAAAGCCGTGTCTGCCGAGGGTGACTCACCCGAATCCATCATCCGAAAAGCGCTCCAACAGGCTTTGCGTTAGGCGTACCATGGGCGCTCATTGGCGCCAGCGAAAGCGGTGCAGGGGTTATAAATGGCAACAGTGTCCACAAACGAATTGCACGATCCGAATGCCGGCCACGGCCATGTAAAGGGCGGTTTGGCCGGCTTGGTGATGGGTGCGGTAGGCGTGGTCTTCGGTGACATCGGCACCTCGCCGCTGTACACCATGAAAGAAGCCTTCATCGAACACTACGGCTTGGTCGCCAATCACGACACCGTGTTGGGCGTGCTGTCGCTGGCGTTCTGGTCGTTGATGATTGTGGTGACCTTGAAATACGTCACCGTCATCATGAATGCCGACAACGAAGGCGAAGGCGGCATCATGGCCTTGATGGCCTTGGCGCAACGGACGCTGCCGAAAACGTCGAGATCTGCGTATGCCGTGGGTATTTTGGGCATCTTCGGCGCCTCCTTGTTCTTCGGTGACGGCGTCATCACCCCGGCCATTACAACGCTTTCGGCGGTTGAAGGTCTAGGTGTGGCGGCACCGGCACTGCAGCATTGGGTGGTGCCGATTGCGTTGGTGATTCTGGTTTGCCTGTTTGCCTCGCAGCGTTATGGCACCGCCAAAGTCGGCAAGGTGTTCGGGCCGGTCATGGTGTTGTGGTTCGTCTCGATCGCCGTCATCGGCGTAGTGAACATCACCAAGGCGCCGGAAACTTTGAAGGCGTTGAACCCGGTGTGGGGGATGAACTTCTTCATCGATCACGGCTGGCACGGCATTTTCATTCTCGGCGCCGTGGTGTTAGCGGTGACCGGCGGTGAAGCGCTGTACGCCGATATGGGCCATTTCGGCGCACGGCCGATTCGCTACGCCTGGTACTTCTTCGTGCTGCCTTGTCTGGTGCTGAATTACTTGGGGCAGGGCGCTCTGATCCTGTCCAACCCTTTGTCGGTTTCCAATCCCTTCTTTGAGGCCGTACCCGCGTGGGCGCGCATCCCCATGGTCGTATTGGCCACGGCGGCCGCTGTCGTGGCTTCGCAAGCGGTGATCACCGGTGCCTATTCGGTGGCGCGTCAGGCCATGCAACTCGGCTACATTCCGCGCATGCAGATCCGCCATACCTCGAGCGACACCATCGGCCAGATCTACGTGCCCGGCATCAACTGGTTCTTGATGATCGCCGTGATTGTGTTGGTGCTCACGTTCCGTGATTCCACACGATTGGCAACCGCCTACGGCATTTCGGTGTCCGGCACGATGTTCATCGATACCTTGTTGCTCGGCCTGGTTGCCTATCGTTTGTGGCCGCGCCAACGCATGTGGGTCATTCCCCTCTGCGTGCTGTTCGGCGTGGTCGAAATCGCCTTCATCATCGCCAACGGGGTGAAGTTCTTCGATGGCGCGTGGTTCCCGCTGCTGCTCGGCCTGGTGACATTCACCTTGCTGCGCACCTGGCGTCGCGGCCGTGAATTGCTGCGCGCGGAAATGCAAAGCGAAGGGATTCAGTTGGACACCTTCCTTGATGGGTTGATGCTGTCTCCCCCGATTCGTGTGCCGGGCACCGCGGTGTTCATGACCGCCGACAAGGGCGTCGTGCCGCACGCCTTGCTGCACAACTTGAAGCACAACAAAGTGCTGCACGAGCGCAATGTGTTTTTGACGGTGGAATCCCTGACGGTGCCTTATGCGCACACCGGACAGCGTTTGAAGGTGGTGCGTGTTGGCGATGGTTGCTACAAGATCATCGTCCGTTTCGGTTTCATGGAAACACCGGATGTTCCGCAGGCATTGATGCGTTGCGCCGACATGGGTGAAATATGCATCGATCCGATGGATACGACCTATTTCGCCAGCCGCGAAACGATCTTGGCCAGCGCCAATCGCGGCATGCCGGTGTGGCGCGACAAATTGTTCGCCCTGATGCACCGTAACGCGGCGCCGGCCACGGGCTTCTTCCGCATTCCGTCCAACCGATTGGTGGAATTGGGCGCGCAAGTCCGTATCTGATCGCGGCTGTTGCGACAGCCGCGTGTCACAATCTGACCATGAGTGACGAACGCATCATTGGCGCGGGCGCGACCCGCGAAGACGATCTCAGCGAAGCCAAGATCCGGCCCGCACGGTTGGCCGACTATCTCGGTCAGGCGCCCGTGCGTGAGCAGATGCAGATCTATATCGAAGCGGCCAAGTCGCGTACCGAGGCGCTCGATCACGTCTTGATCTTCGGGCCGCCGGGCCTTGGCAAGACCACACTCTCGCATGTCATTGCCAACGAGCTGGGCGTCAATCTGCGTGTCACCTCCGGTCCGGTAATCGAACGCGCCGGTGATTTGGCCGCCTTGCTCACCAATCTGCAGCCGCACGATGTGCTGTTCATTGATGAAATCCATCGCTTGTCGCCGGTGGTTGAAGAAGTGCTGTATCCGGCGATGGAAGATTTCCAGATCGACATCATGATCGGCGAAGGTCCGGCCGCGCGGTCGATCAAATTGGATTTGCCGCCGTTTACCCTGGTCGGCGCCACAACGCGCGCCGGTCTTTTGACCGCGCCCTTGCGTGACCGTTTCGGCATCGTGCAACGGCTCGAGTTTTACGAGGTCGACGAGCTCACGCAAATTGTGCGTCGCGCCGCCGGCATTTTGGGTATCCATTGCGAAGCGGAAGGTGCGTCGGAAATCGCACGTCGAGCGCGCGGTACGCCGCGGATTGCCAACCGCCTGCTGCGGCGTGTGCGTGATTACGCGCAAGTGAAAGCGGACGGCCACATCAGTCGCGACATCGCGCAGGCCGCACTCGGCATGTTGAAAGTGGATGCGCAAGGGTTTGACGAGTTGGATCGGCGGATGTTGAACGTCATCATCGATTTCTTCGAAGGTGGCCCGGTCGGTGTCGAATCCTTGGCCGCGGCATTGAGTGAAGAGCGCGGCACGCTGGAGGATGTCATCGAGCCTTACCTGATCCAACAAGGCTTTCTGGTGCGCACCGCGCGCGGCAGAATGGCCACGGCCCGCGCCTATCGGCATTTGGGGCTCAAGCCCAAGGCCCCGGCCGCGGATTTATTCGACGCCGGCGAGCCCGAGGCGTGAGTCGTTTCGAATGGCCGGTGCGGGTGTATTGGGAAGACACCGACGCGGGGGGCGTGGTGTATCACGCGCAATATCTCGCTTTCATGGAGCGCGCGCGAAGTGAATGGGTCCGCGATTTGCTCGGTGACCAACGCGCCGTCAAATCCGCGCATGGCATCGTTTTCGTGGTGCGGGCAATGCAGTTGGACTTTCGCAGCCCGGCGCGCTTGGATGATGCATTGACCGTTTCGGTCATGCCGACGGAATTTCGCGGCGCCAGTTTGCTCGTTAATCAAACAGTCGAACGTGACGGTGTAGTGTTGGTCGAAGCGCGTGTGCGCGTGGCATCGGTGGATGCGGATACCTTCCGTCCCGCGCCGATTCCCGTGTCGTTGATAGACACCCTTAAGAATCCGAGGAATGCATGAGTGGATTGAGTTTGCAGGAAGTGGTTGACACGGTGCTGCCGGCGCAGGGGCCGGTCTCTGATGAGGGCATCGATTTCGTGCAACTCATTTTGCATGCCTCGCTCCCGGTGCAGTTGGTGATGGGCATCTTGCTGTTCGTGTCCATTGCGTCCTGGGCGATCATCTTTCGCAAAAAACGCGTGATAGATCGCGCCATGAATGAAGCCGAGGCGTTTGAAGAACGCTTTTGGTCCGGTGCGGATTTGGCCCGTTTGCAGGCAGACGCCGAGCGCAAAGGGGATGCACGCATGGGCATGGAATCGATTTTCGAGGCCGGCATGCGTGAATATCGCCGTTTGCTGCAGCAACGCGGCAACGTCGACAGCCGCATGCAAATCGAAGCGGCGCAACGCGCGATGCGTGCCACCACGGCGCGCGAATTGGATGGCCTCGAGCACAATCTCGAATTTCTGGCCAACGTCGGTTCCATCAGTCCCTATATCGGCTTGTTCGGCACGGTGTGGGGCATCATGATTTCCTTCCAAGGCTTGGCCAAATTGAAAGAGGCCACGATCGCCACGGTGGCGCCCGGGATTTCCGAAGCCTTGATTGCCACCGCCATGGGCTTGTTCGCGGCCATTCCTGCGGTGTGGGCGTACAACCGCTACGCCACACGCGTCGAGCGCATCGCCTCGCGTTACGACACCTTCGCCGAAGAGTTCTCTTCAATTCTTCAGCGTCACTCGCCGCTGCCGGACTGACGCATGGCTGTTCGTCACACACGCAGGCGTAAACGTGCGTTGAAGGCCGACATCAACGTGGTGCCTTACATCGATGTGATGTTGGTGCTGTTGATTATTTTCATGGCAACCGCACCGCTGTTGAACTTGGGCGTGAATGTGGATTTGCCGCAGTCCAAAGCCAGCACCATTAAGACCGATACCAAGCCCGCGATCGTCAGCGTCAATGCAGCGGGCGAGTTGTTCCTGACTGCCGATACCCTGCGCAACACGCCGCTATCGCGAGAAGATCTGGTGGCGCAGGTGTCGGCATTTGCCAAAGCGCATCCGGATGCGCCCGTCTATGTCGCTGCCGATGGCACGGCGAGTTATCAAACGGTGTATGACGTGCTGTCCTTGCTGCAGTCGGAAGCGCATGTGGCCAAGGCCGGATTGATGAGCATTCCCTCGCAAACCAAGGCGCCATGAAAGGCAGGCGGAATGACACGTTTCGCGGTACCGCGATGTCGGTGTTGTTGCACGGACTCATTTTGGCGGCGCTGCTTTTCTCTTGGCATTCGGTGAAGAAAACCGAGAGCGCGGGCGGCGATGCCGGCATCGATGCGAGCATGGTGAAGTTCGGCGACCTCCCTTCGGACTTGCAGTCAGCCATCACCGGGGCGCCGCAGCCCATGGCGGGCGAACCGCTGCCGGCACCGCAGGAGACGCCCGAGCCCGAGGCGGTGGTGTCCGAAGAGATGCCCACGCCTTTGCCTGAAACGATACCGGAACCGGAACCCGAGCCCGCGCCAGCAGTGGAGAAGCCGGTGCAAACACCGGCACCCGTGTTGGAAAAACCCGTGGTGAAGAAACCGCTCGAAACCAAAGTTGCCAAAGCGGCGCCGGAGAAACAGGCAAAAGCGCCCGCCGCCAAGCCGGTCACAAAACCTGTGGAGAAATCCACGACGCAAAAGCCGCAAACCCAACCGACCGGCGCCGCCAAAGCACGTGCCGAGGCGATGGCGCGCATGCGTGCGGAACAATTGAAGGATATCGAGGGCGGTGGTGCGGCAACGACGTCCGGTAATCCGAAGGGTCAGTCGAGCACCGGCACCAAGTCTTCGGTGGGCAAAGGCGATGCTTCCGGTAGTACTTCGGGCAATCAGAAACGTTGGTTGGATGCCGTGGCAAAAGCCATCGAACGGCAATGGTTGCGACCCGACGGGATTCCCAAAGACCAGGCCTGTCCGATTCGCATTCGCATCATTCCGGGTGGCGAAGTGATTTCCGCCAGTGTGCAACCGGCGTGCCCGTATTCAGCTGCGGCGAAACAAAGCGTGCACGACGCGGTGATGAAAGCGAGTCCGTTGCCGTTCAAGGGTTTCGAGAACGATTACGCGCGGGATTTCACCGTGAATTTCTATCCGTCCAAGTAAGGTGAAGGGGATGTGTCGCGCGAGACTGAACACGGGTTCAGCCAATCGCGTTCGTATTCGTTAACCTCAAGTCATGCCCACGGATAAGAAATTTTCATGAAGCGTACCTTGTCTCTCGCTGTGCTTTTCATGGCGGCAACCGGTGCCCATGCCCAGCAAAACCCGCAAGTGGATCTGATAGGCGGACGTGATGAAGCGCTCCCGATCGCCGTTGTACCGTTCGGCGGCAGTGCCGGCGAGACCGATGTTTCTGCCGTCGTGGCGGCCGACTTGAACCGTTCCGGCCAATTCAAGCCGATGCCGGTGGCCAACATGCCGCAGCGCCCGGTCAATGGCAGCGATATCGATTTCAAGGCATGGCAAGACGCCGGCCAAGACTACATTTTGATCGGCCGCGCCAGTGGCGGCCTGCGCGTGGAATACGAACTGTTCGACGTCTCGACGCAGCAGCGCGTGCTCGGTTTTGCCAAGACTTCCTCCGCCAATGCGGCGCGCGACATCGCACACCAAATCGCCGATGACGTGTACCTGAAAGTGACCGGGAAACCTGGTGCGTTCTGGACCCGCCTGGCCTTCATTCAATCCAGCGGCGTCGGCAAAGGCGCGCGTTTCAGCCTGGCCATCGCCGATGCCGACGGTTACAACGTGCGTGTATTGGATTCTTCCAACCAGCCGTTGATGTCTCCGGCATGGAGTCCGGATGGCAGCAAGATCGCCTATGTCTCGTTCGCGAGCGGCAACAGCGAAGTGAAGGTCCGAAATGTGGACGGCGGCGGCGAAACCACGTTGGCCTCCTACAAAGGCGTCAATGCGGCACCGGCGTTCTCGACGGACGGTTCGCGTGTGTTCGTCTCCTTGTCCAAGGACGGCGATCCTGACATTTATGTCATCGGCGCGGGTGGCGGTGGTGCCACGCGTCTGACGCAGCAATTGGGGATTGATACCAGTCCGGCCGTGGCGTCGGATGGCGTGTATTTCACCTCCGACCGCGGCGGCCGTCCGCAGGTCTATCACATGAGTGCGAACGGCGGCAGCGCCTCGCGGGTGACATTCCAAGGCGAATACAACGCGGATCCCGCTGTGTCGATGGATGGCAAAGTGATCGCGGTAAGCCAGGGCACCGGTGGTGCCTATCGCATCGCGGTGATGGACAAAGACAAGCCGGGTGCACAGTGGAACGTGGTGTCATCCGGCAGCTTGGATTCGTCGCCGACGGTGGCGCCGAATGGCAGCATGGTCGCCTACAGTTCACGAGAGGGCGCAGGTGATGCGCTCCACGTTTCCGCCGCCAATGGCCGCGTGAAAGAACGTTTGCCGGTGTCGGGTCGTGACCCCGCTTGGTCGAACCTGCGAAAAAATTCTCCCTGATCCACCCATTGGAGCCGCACATGACTTCCAAGATTTATCCCGTTTTGATCATCGCCGCCTGTCTCGCCGCGACCGCTTGTTCCGGCAAGAAAACCAAGCCGGCGGAAGGCCCGGTGGTGGTTGACGACAACGCCAATGCGAACAACCAACAAGGCAATACCGGCTCGACCGCACCGCTCGGCGCCTACACGCCGGCCGATCTGGATCGCGACACCTGCTTGCGCAATCGCGTCGTCTACTTCGATTTGGATTCGGACATCACCAAGCCGGAATTCCAATCCGCCATCGGTTGCCATGCGAAATATCTGAGCGATCGCCCGACCGCACGTTTGAAACTCGACGGACATACCGACGAACGCGGTAGCAACGAATACAACTTGGCCTTGGGTGAGCGTCGTGCCAAAAGCGTTCGCCAAGCGATGAGCGCGATGGGTGCGTCCAGCGGCCAAATCGAATTCACCAGCTACGGCGAAGAAGCACCGACCTGCCGCACGCCGGATGAGTCCTGCTGGTCGAAGAACCGTCGCGTGGAAATCAACTACGTCACGCCGTGATTGATCGGAGCTTTGCCATGCGTTCCTTGATGTTTCTCGGCATGTTGGTGCTGGCAACGCCGGTCTTTGCCCAACGGCAAAGCTTGGCGGAGCGCGTTGCTGCGATCGAGCAGAAGCAGGCAGAAGATCCGGCCCGGTTGGAATTGGTGCAGCAGGTGAACGTGCTGCGTGAAGAGGTCCGGCAGTTGCGCGGCGAGATCGAAGAGCTGCGCAATGCCGACGCCCAAGCGCGCGAAAGTTCACGCAACCAATATCTGGATTTGGACGGTCGTATCACCCGATTGGAAGGCGGTACACCGGCCGAAAACCCGGTCGAGCCTGCTACCAAGGAAGCGGTCAAGGAACGGACCAAAGAAACCCAGTCGCCCGTCGTCGAGGCTGCCCCCGAGCCGGTGGCGGCCACCACCGGCAACGACAAGGCGGATTACGACGCCAGCATGAAGATGTTGAAGGCCGGCCAATACGTGGCGTCCGCGCGGGGTTTCCGGGCATTTCTTGGGGCGTATCCGAAATCAGATCTGGCCCCCAACGCCCAGTACTGGTTGGGCGAGAGCTATTACGCAACCGGCAACTACCCCTTGGCCGCCGAGCAATTCAAGGCCATGGCGGCCGCACACCCCACGCATAACAAGGCCGGCGGGGCCTTGCTCAAGCTCGGTATGAGCCAGGCCGAAATGAAGCAGATGACGCAGGCCAAGGCCACCTGGAAGCAAGTGGTGCAGAAATACGCAGGCAGTGACGCGGCGAAACAGGCGCAGGCCAAGCTCAACAGCAAATAACCGGCGTCGCCGGCAAGGTAAAATGGCGGGATGAACGCTGTCCTCGAGCCCGTCGCCGTATCGCCCACGCGGCTGCGCATCACCGAAATTTTTCTCTCCTTGCAAGGCGAGGCACGCGATGCCGGCTGGCCCACGGTTTTCGTGCGGCTCACCGGCTGCCCGCTGCGTTGTACCTACTGCGACACCGCCTATGCCTTCCATGGTGGCGAGTGGCAAGAGATCGACGACATTTTGGCGACCGTGCGTGGCCACGGCGTGCGGCATGTCTGTGTGACCGGCGGCGAGCCCTTGGCGCAAAAACGCTGCGTGCAATTGCTCGGGAAGTTGTGCGACGCAGGTTACGTGGTCTCGCTCGAAACCTCGGGTGCCATCGACATCGCCGACGTCGATACGCGCGTATCGCGCATCGTCGATATCAAAACACCGGGTTCCGGTGAGGTGGAACGCAACCTGTGGTCGAACATGGCCTTGTTGACGCCGAACGACCAAGTCAAATTCGTGATTTGCAGCCGTGAAGATTTCGATTGGGCGGCAGATATCGTGCGAACGCAGAATCTTGCTGAAAAATGTGATGTGTTGTTCTCGCCGAGCTACGCACAAATCGCTCCGGCGGATCTTGCGCAATGGATTATCGATGCGCGCTTGCCGGTGAAATTCCAAATGCAATTGCACAAAGCACTCTGGGGCGAGGCGCAAGGCCGATGAGCAACAAACCCAAGGCAGTGGTGTTGGTTTCAGGTGGCATGGATTCCGCCGTGGTGTTGGCGATGGCCAATGCCCAAGGCTTCGACTGCGCGGCATTGAGCGTTCAATACGGTCAGCGCCATGTCTCCGAGCTGGATGCCGCGCGCCGCGTGGCCAATGGCTTGGGTGCGATCGAACACAAAGTGGTCGGCATTGATTTGCGTAGCATCGGCGGCTCGTCATTGACGGCCGATATCGAGGTGCCGACGGACGACGACGGACACGTGATCGGCGAATCGATTCCGAGCACCTACGTGCCGGCACGTAACACCCTGATGCTGAGCGCCGCGCTCGGCTGGGCAGAGGTGTTGGGTGCGCGTGACATCTTTTGCGGCGTCAACGCGGTCGACTATTCGGGCTATCCGGATTGCCGCCCGGAATTCATCGCCGCCTTTGAAGCACTGGCCAATGTCGCTACCAAGGCGGGCGTTGAAGGCACCCGATTCAAAATTCATGCGCCGCTGATGACCCTGTCCAAGGCCGACATTGCCCGCGAAGGCGTGCGACTGGGTGTGGATTTTTCACAAACGGTGAGCTGCTACAAGGCCGATGCACAAGGTCGGGCCTGTGGTCATTGCGACGCCTGCAAATTGCGGGCGGAGGGATTTGCCGCCGCCGGCATTCCGGACCCTACCCACTACGCGATCTGAATGCTACAATTTGCGGCTCACGCGAAGCGCATGGGTCGTTAGCTCAGTCGGTAGAGCATCGGACTTTTAATCCGCTGGTCGATGGTTCGAATCCATCACGACCCACCATTTCCCGCTTCAATCCCCGAATTATTTCAACTGCACGCGTATATGGGTGGCATCGCTAAATGCTACCTGCCAGCCTTGGCGGACGGCCAAGCGATCCATCAACGCGGAACCGGTACCGGTATCGGCGCGCGCAGACTGCGCTGCTTCCAAAGGCGCGCCTGAGCCATCATCGAATGCCATATCCAGTTGGTCGGGCGCCAGTGTCAGCGTCAATTGCCCGGACACGTGCGCTTGCACCAACTTTTGTGCCAGCCCGAGAATGAGCAGCCGCGCCTCTTGTGCGGCGGCCATCAGATCACCGGACGCGTTGACCTGAAGGCGGATGTCTTCTTTGCCCGCCAAGGCTTCTTCGCCGGCACTGCGCAGAAAGGCTTCGGCAGGAATCGCTTCGGTCACCGGCGTTGCGCGCCTGGCCGAAGACAACATTGCTTCCAACAAATGGCGCATGTCGCGCACACCGCGTTCAAGCCGTTGCACGCGTGCTTGGGCTGCCGGAGTAGCCGACGGAGTGTCGCGCATGACATCGACGACACCTTGAATGACCGATAGCGGAGAGCGAAGTTCATGGCTCGCGTCGGCAAAGAAGGTCTGTTCGCGCGCATCGGCTTCCACCATTCGTGCTTGATAGCCGTCGATGGCGCGCGCCAATTGACCGACTTCATCGTTCGCGGTGTTGTCGGCAAGATGAGAGGGTGCAGGCGTGACCGCCAGGGCATCCACATGCGCGGCCAACGTTCGCAGCGGTTTCAACGCGCTGCCGGCGAGCAGCCAACCGAGCCAGGTGGCTACGGCGGTACCAAGAATGATGAGAGCCGCCAAGAACATATTCAGATGCTGTTCGAGCCGCTCGATGTCACTGAGATCGATTTCAAACATCAAACGACCGACGGCGGTGTCGAAGACACCAATGTGCACGCCATCATTGTCCGGATCCTCGTGCACGCCGGGCTTCAGTGTGGCGCGTTGCCGCGGCAGGGCCGGATCATCCATTCGATAGCCGCTCAGCCGTTGCGTTTGCGGCAGCGTTGCCGGCAAATGATTGGCGGTGCGCAGCGCGTAATCATCGGCTTGCCCGTGCAGGATTTCGCTGGCGATGACGTGCTCGTAATCTTCGGTGATGAAAATGGCGGCCGCCGCGAAGAGCGTGCTCAAGATGAAACCCAGTGCCATGAAGGCGAGGGCGACCCGCCGGCGCAGAGGCAATGTCGACATCATGCAATGTGCTCCAAGCGATAGCCGATACCGCGGACCGTATGGATCAGCGGTGTTTCAAAAGGTTTGTCGATCAGCAAACGCAACTCGTAGATTTGCGTTTGCAAGGCGGGCAGGTCGCCATCGCCTGCCTGCCAAGCGGCGTCGAGTATTTGCGCGTAAGTCACGATGCGTGGTGATTCGATCAACAGAATGCCCAATATCGCACCTTGAAGCCGCGTCAGCGCAATGCGTTGACCGTCGCGGCTCGCGACCATGGTCTTGGGGTCGTATGACAGCCCGCCGTTGACGAGCGCGGTGTGCGTTTTACCACGCAACACCGCACGGATGCGTGCCTCGAGTTCGCGCATTTCGAAGGGCTTCACCAGGTAGTCGTCCGCGCCTTCGCCGTAGCCGAGCAACTTGTCATTCAACGTGTCGCGTGCGGTCAACATGATCACCGGCACACCTTTGCCAGCCTCGCGCAAACGGCGGCACAGTTCGAGACCGTCCATGCGCGGCAGGCCGATATCCAACACAATGACGTCGAAGGTGGTGTCCAGCGCGCGGGCAAGCCCCGTGCTCCCATCCGCACAGTGATCGACCTGATAGCCCCGGTTTTCCAAAAAGTCCCAAATGTTGGCGGCGATGTCGTGCTGATCTTCGATGATCAGCACACGGATGGCGGCAGTTTGGAAGACCGGTTGGGACATGAGAATCCTGCGGGGCAAAGCGGCCTCCCGATACGGCCGGCGGCAATTAACGAATGACTGAGATTGGGCTGAGATCGCCTTACGTAGCCGTTTCTAGGATGACCTTGTTTCCAATGATGCGTCAATCCGATGTCCGATCTCAAAACTTCCGGCTTTTACCACTTCCGGCCCTTGGTCTGGCTTTGTGCTTGCTTCTTGCTCGTCTCGTTCCTGACACGCGCGGTCTTGCTGTGGGCGACGGGTTCGGGTGTCGGCACCTCGGTCGGCGCCTGGGCGTACGTGTTCGGCGTGGGACTTTTTTACGACTTGATCGCCATGGTGTACTTCGCATGGCCACTGGTCTTGCTGTTGTGGTTGATGCCGCGTCGTTGGATGGGCAAACGCTGGGCGCGCGCACTGGTCGGCACCCTGTGTTTTCTCTTGCTCGCCGCCTTGTTGTTTGTTGCCGTTTCCGAATGGACGTTTTGGGAAGAGTTCCAAGCGCGATTCAACTTCATCGCGGTGGACTATTTGGTCTACACGACCGAGGTCATCGGCAACATCCGGCAGTCTTACCCGGTGGGCAAGATCTTGCTCGCACTGGCCGTCGTCGCTGCGGCGGTTTTCCACTTCACCCGCAAACTTCGCGCCATCAGCGCAGACGGTCCGGGATTCTTGGGTCGCACCGCCGTCGTAGCGGCGTGGTTGGTCGTGAGCGTGTTGGCCACTTGGTTGGTCAACGGCGATATGAAGGATCGCAACGGCAATGCCTATGTCAATGAATTGGCCGGCAATGGCATCTATCAATTCTTCTCGGCCTATCGCAATGCCTCCTTGGACTACGGCCGTTACTACCGCACCGTGCCGATCGCCGACGCCTGGCAACAAGTCAGACGGCAAGTCGCGACGTCGGACGCGACCTTTCTTTCGCCCACCGGGATCGAACGGCACATCAGCAATGCCAAGCCGGAAAAGCGACTGAACGTGGTGCTGATCAGCGTTGAAAGTCTGTCGGCGGATTTCTCCGGTGCCTACGGACGAAAAGCCTCGCTCACCCCGTTTTTGGATTCGCTGACCCCGGATAGTTTGATGTTCTCGAATCTTTGGGCATCAGGAACGCGCACGGTGCGCGGGCTTGAAGCCTTGTCGTTGTCGGTGCCACCGACGCCCGGGGAGTCCATCGTCAAACGTGATCACAACGAAGGACTCTTCAGCCTCGGTCAAGTGTTCCGTTCGAAAGGCTACGACGCGCAGTTCTTGTACGGCGGCTACGGCGCTTTCGACAACATGAACTATTTTTTTGCCAACAACGGTTATGACGTGCACGATCGTACGGAAATTCCGAACGACCAGATTCATCACGAAAACATCTGGGGCGTTGCCGACGAAGATCTGTATACCTTGGCTCTGAAGCGCTTCGATGCGGATGCCAAAGCCGGTCGTCCGTTCTTTGCCCATCTGATGACGACCTCCAATCACCGGCCGTATACCTTTCCGGCAGGGCGCGGACCGTGGCCGCAAGGCAAGCGTGAGAGCGCGGTGTCATACACCGATTGGGCGATCGGGGATTTCATCGGCCGTGCGCGCAGCAAGCCCTGGTTTGCCAACACCGTCTTTGTGATTACGGCAGATCACTGCGCATCGAGTGCAGGGAAAGCGGCACTGCCGGTGTTCCGCTACCACATCCCGATGTGGATCTATGCCCCCGGCAATGTCGCACCGGGACGGTTCGACCGCATGGTGAGCCAAATCGACATCCCGCCGACGATTCTCGGTTTGCTCGGGATGGACTATGACAGCCGCTTTTATGGCGTGGATGTCTTCCAGCCACCGGTGGGAACCGCGCGTGCGTTTGTCGGCACCTATCAGTTGTTGGGATACTTGCAGCCCGGCCGTTTGGTGCAACTTGCGCCGCATCGCAAAGTGGAGAACTTGCGTCCCTCTTTCGGAGGTGACCAATCGCAACCGGCGATCGCGGAAGATCCCAAAACCACGCTGCAGGCCATCAGCTACTACCAGACCGCAGCGGCGGCTTTTGCCGACGGATCGATGCGTTGGAAAGGTGCCGATGCGCAAGTCGGCAAGACTTTCCGCAATGCGAAGGTGTTGAAGTGAATACCACCCTCGTCCGCCGTACTTTGGCAAAAGTCCCGGAAGTCACCTTGGTGTTCTGGTTAATCAAGATTGCGGCCACGACTCTGGGCGAGACCGGCGGCGATGCAGTGACCATGTCTTGGCTTGGCGAAACCTCACCGGGTGCCAACGGTATGGGGTATCTGATCGGTACGGCGATTTTCGCTGTGGTCTTTCTCGCCGCCGTTGCCCTGCAAATTCGGCGCAGCACCTTCAACCCTTGGGTGTATTGGTTTGCCATCATCGCAAGCACCACGATCGGAACCACGTTGGCGGACTTTGTCACACGCGCGATGGGTGTCGGGTATTCGGGCGGTTCGGCCATGCTGTTGCTGTTGGTCTTTGCGTCCTTGTTTGCTTGGAAAAAAGCCACAGGAACGGTCGCGGTGGACAGCGTTGGTGATGCGAAATCGGAAGCCTTCTATTGGCTGACCATCACCTGCTCGCAAACCCTGGGTACGGCACTGGGCGATTGGGTCGCCGACACCGCGGGTTTGGGCTACACCGGCGGCATGCTGATTTTCGGTGGCTTGCTATTGGTGGTGGCGGGTTTGTATTTCAGTCGGAAAGTGTCGCCGACCGCATTGTTCTGGGCGGCGTTCATCCTCACGCGTCCGCTCGGCGCCGTGCTCGGCGATTTCTTGGACAAACCGGTGGTCAAAGGTGGGTTGGCGCTGAGTCGCTACTCCGCCTCGGCAGTGCTGTTGGTGTTCATTGCGGCTTGCATCATTTTCTTTCCGCAACGTGCGGCGCGCGCCCGCCATTGATCAGGCGGCGCCTTTGATCCATTTCGCCGCCGCTTCGCCGGCAACCTTCCCGGAGGCCATGCAGGCGGTCAACAAATAGCCACCGGTAGGCGCTTCCCAGTCAATCATCTCGCCGGCACAAAACACGCCAGGCAGTGCGGTCAGCATCAAGTTGCCATCCAAGCTATCGAAACAGACGCCGCCGGCACTGCTGATGGCTTCTTCAATGGGCCGGGGTGCACGCAGTCTGATTCTGCAAGACTTGATTGCATTCGCGCAGGCATCCGCGCCGTGGTCGCCCTTGCCCAATTGTTCAAATACCAAGCCGACCTGCACCGGATTCAAACCACCTTTTCGACGCAAGTGCTCACCCAATGAACGGCCGCCGCGCGGCTGGGAAAGCCGATGCACCAAGGTCGCGCGCTCGACGTCGGGTTGCAGATCCAATTCAAGCATCGCCTCACCCCGTGCCAGAATCCGGTCGCGTAGCGGTGCCGATAGGGCGTAGAGCAGACTGCCTTCCAAACCATATTCGGTGATCACGCATTCGCCGATGCGTGTCGCTTCCAAATCCGAATCATCGAATCGACTGGCGCGCACACGTTTCAATGCTTGGCCGGCGAAACGGGATTTGAAGTATTCGCTCCACCGCGTCTCGAAACCGCAGTTCGCGGGCAATAAGGGGCGAACGCGGACGTTCTTCGCTTCCAAAAGTTGTGGCCATTGGCCGTCCGAACCCAGTTGCGGCCAGCTGCCGCCACCGAGTGCGAGGACCACGGCATCAAAGGATTGGGTGAACGTGTCCGCGCTTGTGGCGAATTTGCACGCACCGGTCTCGTCGAAGCCTTGCCAACGTGTGTCGACGTGGAAGTGAACGCCCTGTGCCTTGAGACGTTTGACCCAGCCGCGCAACAGGGGTGCGGCTTTGAGATCTTCGGGAAACACCCGGCCACTGCTTCCGACCATGGTTTCGATGCCGAAGTCGTGCACCCATGCGCGGAAGGCGTCGCCGTCAAAGCTATCCAGCCAACGACCGACTTCTGTGGCGCGTTCGCGGTAACGAAGATCAAAGGCGGGCCGCGGTTCCGAATGGGTCAGATTGAGGCCACCTTTGCCGGCGATCAGCACCTTTCGTCCCACCGAGCCCTTGTGATCGAAGAGATGAACTTCCGCACCTTGGGCGCGTGCGCATTCGGCGGCCATGAGCCCCGCCGGGCCGCCCCCGATGATTGCAATCACGCCGGACTTTGCCATCAGAGCAGCAACAGTGTGGCCAAGCCCAGGAAGGTGAGAAAGCCCATCACGTCGGTGATGGTGGTGAGGATTACACCGCCGGACAAGGCCGGATCGAAACCGAAGCGTTTCAAGGTCACCGGGACGAAAACCCCGCCTAACGCGGCAAAAGTCAGGTTGATGGTCAGCGCCGAGCCGATCACCAATGACAGGCGCCAGTCATGGAACCATAACAACACGATCAAGCCGAGTGAGGCGCCGAGCGCCAAACCGATGATCCATGCGATCCGCAATTCCTTCCATACCAACACGGGAATGTTGGTGGCGCCGATCTGACCGAGCGCGAGGCCGCGCACCATCAGCGCCAACACCTGCGTGCCTGCGTTGCCGCCCATGCCGGCGACGATCGGCATCAGCACGGCCAAGGCGACAATTTTTTCGATGGTGCCCTGGAAACGGTCGACGACCGACGCGGCAAGGAATGCCGTGCCGAGATTCACGCCCAGCCACACCAAGCGACGGCGGAAGGCACGACGGACCGGCGAGAACAAATCTTCCTCATCATCCAAACCCGCGGCAGACAGGGCTTGGTGTTGCGCCTGGTCGCGGATGATGTCCACCACGTCATCGATGGTGATCCGGCCGAGCAGGATGTTGCCGTCATCCACGACGGGCGCCGAGATCCAGTCATGGTCGGAGAATTGACGGGCGACTTCTTCCGCCGTTTCTTCCACCGTGATAGCCGGTTGTTCGTCATCGATCAGTTCATTGATCGGCGTGCTCGACTCGTGGGTGAGCAAGCTCTGCAGCGAAATCCGGCCGAGGTATTGGTGGCGGCGGCTGACGACATAAATGTGATCGGTGTGATCCGGCAATTCACCGCGCAGACGCAAATAGCGCAGCACGACATCCACGGTGGTGTCGGTACGCACGGTCACCACGTCCGGGTTCATCAAACGACCGGCGGTGTCTTCTTCGTACGAAAGGACTTGTTCGAGGCGCTCGCGGTTTTCGCGATCCATCGACTTCAAGACTTCGTCGATGACGGTGTCCGGAAGGTCTTCGGCCAGATCGGCCAAATCGTCGATGTCGAGGTCTTCGACGGCCGCGATGAGCTCGTCTTGGTCCATGTCGGCGATCAGGCTTTCACGCACCTCGTCACCGACGTGCACCAACACTTCACCGTCATCTTCCGGATCGACGAGGCCCCACACCACGCTGCGTTTGTTGGGCGGCAGTGATTCGAGCAGGTTGCCGATTTCCGCCGGTGAGAGCGAATGCACCAAGCGCCGGACCGGGCCCAGACGGCCGCTATCCAACGCATCCGACAACAGTCGGAGTTGGCGTGCAGGCTTGTCGTGGCGGAGCGCTTCTGCCATGGCACGGGTCCTGTGAGATGCAGCGTGCCTTCGGGCGCGTCGCGGGCGGGTGTCGAGCCGGCGGCGCGACGGGATCACATGTTCATCAGCGCATTATCCCAGCAGATGTCGCCGCTGGGAACCCTCAAGCGGTTCGACTTTCCAACCAGCGCATGATCGACGCACGATCTTTCGCGCGCGCAAGGGCCCGACTCGATTGCACCAGCTGCGCGTGGTCGATCTCGCGAACCGCCTTTCGGATCTGCAAGAAGCTGCCGGGATGCATGCTGAGCTCTTCGATGCCCAAGCCGAGCAACAACGGCGTGAATGCCTCATCCGCGGCGATTTCGCCGCAAATTGCCACCGGCTTGCCGGCTTTGCGCGCGGTGCGGACGATGTCCGACAGCATGCGAATGAAGGCCGGATGCAAGGGCGTGTAAAGATCGCCGAGCGCTTCGTTGTTGCGATCGGCCGCCAACAGATATTGGACAAGATCGTTGGTACCGACCGACAGAAAATCGATTTTGGAGACGAAAGTGGGCAGGGCGATCGCCGCCGCGGGAATCTCAATCATGGCGCCGAGCGGAATATGTTCGGCAACGGCCACACCTTCCTCGGCCAGCGATTTGCGCACACGATCAAACAGACGCGCGGCATACAGGACTTCCTCGCGCGAGGTGATCATCGGCAACAGCACACGCACCGGTCCATAGGCCGAAGCGCGTGCAATCGCGCGCAGTTGGATTTCAAAGAGTTTCTCGCGCGACATGGACAGGCGAATCCCGCGCAGGCCCAAAGCCGGGTTGGGTTCGTCGCGCAATGCAAGGCCGGTGTCATCGGATTTGTCCGCCCCCAAATCGAGGGTGCGGATGGTGACGGTGCGTCCGGTCATGCCGAGCACTGCATCGCGGTAAGCGTTGAACTGTTTTTCTTCGTCGGGAATTTCGTGCGTACCGAGGAACAGGAACTCGGTGCGATACAGACCGACGCCGGCTGCCCCCAATCCGTGCGCTTCGGCGATGTCTTCGCGCGATTCCGCATTGGCCCACAACTTGATATCCACGCCGTCACGCGTGCGTGTCGGTTCCCGGCGCAGACGGTTGAGCTGCTTGCGTTCGCGTTTGAAGGCATCGACGCGTTTGCGGTGCGCGGTCAGATCCGTTTGATCGGGTTCGCAAATCACCAAGCCTTCGAGGGCATCGACGATCAGCACATCGCCGTCGTTGATCTTGGTGAGGGCTTGGGTGGCGCCGACTATCAGTGGGAGATGCAAACTGCGCGCAAGAATGGCCGTATGTGAAAGCAAGCTGCCCGTCGTGGTGACAACAGCCAGAACGCCTTGGGCCTGCAATTGGGCGATTTCCGCCGGGGCCACTGCGTCGGTCACCAAGATATCGCCGGCAACGCCCTGTAGATCGGCGTCACGACGATGCAGCGCGGCATGCAGGCGGCCGATGACTTGGTCGATGTCATCGATCCGGCTGCGCAAGTAGGGGTCGTCCATGCTCAAGAACACATGGGCGACGCGATCGCGTTGTTTGCGAAGCGCGTAATCGGCGGTGTAACCCTTGGTCCTAATCAGCGTATCCAGACCCTGCAGCAATTCCGGATCGTCCAACATCAAGGCGTGCAGATCGAGAAACTCACCGATCTCGTGTGCCAAGGCGCCATGCAAACGTTGGCGCAATTCGTGCATTTCCGCGCGCACGAACTCGATTGCGTCATGGACGCGTTCGACTTCGGCCTCAACCTCGTCGGGCTGGATGGTTTCGCGCTCGACCTCCAACATCAGCGGCATGCGCACGCGCGCACGCCCCAAAGCGACGCCACGTGCTGCCGGGATTCCTTGGATGGCGCGACGCATCAGCTGCCCTCGTCGAAATAGCGGTTGAACAGGTCTTCGATGGCATTCATGCAGGCGACTTCGTCCGGCCCGTCCACACGAACACGCACCACGGTGCCGACGCCGGCAGCCAACATCAACACACCCATAATGCTTTTCGCGTTGATGTCACGCCCCTTGGCCGCCATCATCACTTCCGAGCGATAGCCGGAGACCAGTTGCACGAGCTTGGCGCTGGCGCGCGCATGCAGCCCGAGTTGGTTGATGACCTGGATATCTTTTTCAATCATCTCAAATCTCGTCCAGAATCACGCCGTTGCGCCCGCCCAGCGAGGCCACAGATTGCATCGCATCGAGTTTATTTTCCGGATAGTTCATGACACGCAACAGCATGGAGAGGTTCAGCCCGGCCACGCGCCGTGCGGGCGTACCCAATCGTGCCAGTTGTGCGGCGATGTTGCTCGGACTCGACCCGTACAAATCCACCAAGATCAACACGCCGTCTTCGCTCTCTACTTTGCGCAAGGTGGCGCTGGCCGAGGGCAAGGCCTCTTCGACGCTGGACTCGAACGGCATCTCAAACGTTTCGACCTTGAGCGGAAAATTGCCGACGATTTTGCGCGCCGCCGAGACCAACGCCGGTGCAATCCCCGGATGTGTCACCAGCAGAATGCCGACACTCATTCGAGCTCCCGATGATAGGTGGCCACTTCCTGCCAGCCGGTTTCGCGGGCATGGCGTGCCAGTTGCTCTGCCAGGTACACCGAACGGTGCCGGCCGCCGCTGCAACCGAATGCCACCGTGACATAGCTGCGGGTGTCGGTCTCCATTTTCGGCAGCCAAGTGTCGAGGAAGCCGCGAATCTGGTCCAGATAAATGCCGACGTCCGGTTGGCTTTCAAAATATTGGCGCACTTCGGCATCGCGACCCGACAAAGGACGCAGGACGGCGTCCCAATGGGGGTTGGGCAGCATGCGCGCATCGAACACGAAATCGGCGTCGCCCGGGATACCGCGGCGATAGGCGAAGGATTCGAACAACAAGGACAAGGTGCGTTCATCGGACAGAGCGAACGCGGTAATGACTTCACGGCGCAACTGGTGGACATTCATGCCGCCGGTATCAATGCGGATGTCTGCCAACGCCGACAACGGCTTCAAGACTTGTCGTTCAAGCGTGATCGCATCGGCCAGTGCCAAACCGTACTTGCTCAAAGGATGGCGACGGCGGGTGTCGGCATAGCGGGTCAACAGGAATTCGTTCGACGCATCGAAGAACACCAGTTTGGGGTCGAACCCGAGCCGGCCGACCGACGACAACAACTCAGGCGTGCGTGCCAAATCGCCGCGGCTTCGCACATCGAGACTGACGGCGAGATTGACCGGCGTCTCCTCGTCGCCTTCATCGGAATGCTCCACCCATTGCGGCAGCATTTCCAAGGGCAGATTGTCGGCGCAATGGAAACCGAGATCTTCGAGCGTCCGCAAGGCGACCGTTTTGCCGGAGCCCGACATGCCGGACACGATGATCAATTTACGCAGGGCCGGCGCACTCATTCCGAGGCCTCCAGAAAATGCGAATGGCGTGCCACGAACGCGGCTGCCGGATCGGCGCCTTTGGTGCGCAAGATATGTTGGCGCGTCGCCGCTTCACTCAACACCGCCAAATTGCGGCCCGGCATCACCGGCAGGGTAATACGAGGCACATCGAGATCGAGCACGCGCACGGTATCCACTTCGCCGGTGAGGCGTTCCATGCCGGTGGCGCGCGGCTCGAGATGCGGCCGTGTGAGATGGATGATCAATCGCAGGTACTTGTTGCGTTTGACCGAAGTGTCACCAAACATGTTGCGCACATTGAGCACGCCCAAGCCACGCACTTCAATCATGTCCTGCAAGAGTTCGGGGCAGGCGCCGTCTAGCACGTCCGGCATGATTTGGGTGAATTCGGGTGCGTCATCCGCCACCAGACGATGGCCGCGCGTGATGAGTTCCAAGGCAAGTTCACTTTTGCCCGAACCTGATTCGCCGGTGATCAACACGCCGGTCGAATAGATCTCCATGAACACACCGTGCAAGGTGGTGCGCGGTGCGAGACGGCGCGCCATCCAATATTGGATGTGATTGAGCAGTTCGTGCCCGCGACGCGGCGAAATCCAGATCGGTGTATCGGTTTCGTTGGCTGCTTCGATCAAATCCTCGGGGCAGTTTTGATTTTTGCTGAGTCCGACGCCGAGCGGGCTTGTGTCGAAGATGCGCTGGATCACACGCCAACGCTCGCGCGACTCCAGTGTATCCAACCACTGCAGCTCTTCGGTACCGAGAATCTGCACTTTGTTCGGATAAATGATGTTGAGATAGCCGCAGTGCGAGGGTCGACGTGCGTTGGTGTTGATGGCTTCCACACGGCGTGCACCGCCGCTTTTTCCGGCCACCCAGCGCCAATCGAGCCTGTCTTGCAATGCATCGAAAAGATCTTGCGAGGAGACGCCGGGAATCATTCGCCGAACCCCTGTGATGACGTCAGCGCGGCATAGAGCAGACCCTTGGTGTTCGCATTGCGCAAGGCATCGCGGAATCCGTCGCGCGCCAGTTTTTCGGCAATTTTCGCCAGCAACTGCAAATGGCCTTGCTGCCCCGTCTTCGGTACCAGCAACGCGAAAATCAAATCGGCTTGCTCGCCGCCGAAATCAACCGGTTTGTCGAGTTTGATAAAGCAGGCGCGCCGTGCGTCGAGGTTGTCGACGCGGCCGTGCGGTACGGCGACGCCTTGACCGAGTGCCGTGCTGCCCATGGTTTCGCGAAGTCGGAGTGCTTCGTAGACGGCTTCGCCGTCGAGTCCGGGCGAAGCAAGCAGGAAGGCGGCTTCCCGCAAAACGGTTTCACGGTCTTCAGCGTCGGACAACAAAATGACGCGATCGAAGTCCAGTAAAGGTGAAGTCATGCACGCTCTCCAAGGCTCGCATGGTGTCGAGCCTTGAAGGATAGCAAGTTGACCCGTGCCGGGTCGAAAGATCAGGCGATCGTATCGCTTCGCGACAGGCTGTCGCCGCGGTGGTGGTCCACCATCTTTTCTTTGTGTTTCATCAAAATACGGTCGAGCTTGTCGACGAGCCCGTCAATGGCGGCATACATCGTGGGTGCGCTGGCATCGGCGTGCAGCACTTTGCCTGAAACCGTGACGTGACCTTCGGCGCAGTGGTTCGGCTTGTCAATGGAAAGTTGAGTACGTACATCCAACGGATGGTCGAAGTGCCGCGCAAGGCGTTCCATCTTTTCGGTGGTGTAGTTGCGGAGTGCATCGGTAACTTCGATTTGGTGACCATGGACATCAATACGCATTGTCTTTCCTCCTGTGGTTGTGACCGTTTGCAACTCCAGAATGCGCCAAATCTTTGTAAAAGTGAATGAAGAAAGCGTAAGTGTTTCTTCAAATTAACGTTCAGGCCAAGCGGACCCGTTCCGAAGACGCAGGCAAGCCGATCGCCTCGCGATATTTGGCCACCGTACGACGGGCGACCGGGACCCCGTTGTCGTTCAGTTGCTTGGTCAGCGCCGCATCGGACAGCGGTTTGCGCGGGTTTTCCTTCTCGATCAGTTCGCGAATCATGGTTTGGATCGCGGCGCTCGAGGTTTCGCCGGCGTCGGAATCAATACCCGAGGCAAAGAAGCTGCGCATGGCTATCGTGCCGCGGGGCGTGCGGACATATTTGCGCGCAATGGCACGGGATACGGTGGATTCATGCAACGCCAACTTTTGCGCGATGGCACGCAAGGTGAGTGGACGCAATGCGAGTTCACCGAACTCCAAAAACGCGGACTGTTCTCGCGCCAAACAGCGCGTCACGTTCAACAAGGTTTCGCCGCGCGCTTCGATGCCGCGCAAAATCCAACGCGCTTCCTGCAGGTGTTCGCGCAAGTAGCCGGCGTCTTCGCGCGAGGCCTGCGCAATCATGCGCACATAGGCTTGGTGGATGCCGACCCGCGGCACGGAGTGGCCGGTGAGGGCGGCTCGCCAGACGCCTTGGTCGCGCCAGATGATGGCGTCGGGCACCACATAGGTATCGGCCTCCAATGGCGTGATGGCGCTGCCCGGTTTCGGGTCCAGGGATCGCAGCAACTCGAGTACCGATTGCGCGGTGGCTTCGTCACAGCCCAGCGTCTTGGCAATGCCGGTCAAGCCGATTTTCGGCAGCCGCTCCAGGCATTCTTCGCAAAGTTTGCGCGCATGGGCAATCAAGACCGGGTCGCCGACAAGCAAGTCGAGCTGCCGCGACAAACATTCCGACAAGTTGCGTGCGCCCGAGCCCACCGGATCGAACATCTGGATCTGTCGCAAGATCCGCTCGATCTCGGCGTCTTCCACCATGTACTGCGGGGCCAAGACCGCGCGGATGGCATCCATCGATTCGCGCAAATAGCCGTCATCGTCGATGCCGTCAATGATGGCCGCGCCGATGGCCTGCGCGCGTTCCGGCATTTGGCTCATGCGCAATTGCCAGATCAAATGTTCGTGCAGCGTCTCTTGCGCGACGATGCGTTCGCCGCGTCGGGTGCTGTCGTCGTCTTCATCATCGTCGCCCGTGCCGTTGCCCTGGCCGCCGCTGTGTTCCCAAGCGATGTCCTTGTCGCTCGCCCAGTCGGAGATCGAGTCCAAGGCTTCGTCGCGTGGTTCGGCGGGCGCATCGACGGCATCGGCTGCCTTATCCGGCGCGTCGGGCATGTGTCCGTTTTCAGGCAGGACTTCAGCATCTTCCAGCCAATCGAGCAGCGGGTTCTCTTCCAGAACACGGGTAATTTCCGCATCCAATTCGAGCGCGGACATTTGCAGCAAATGCAGGGATTGCCGCAACTGGGGCGTCAACGCCAGTTGTTGCGATTGTTTCGCTTGCAGTTGTTGCTTCAAGAGTCCTCCGGCGCACGATAGACCGGTTGGCGCGGCACTGCCCTAAAGCCTGAAGCCCTCACCGAGATAGACACGGCGAACATCAGCATCAGCCAGCAATTCGTCAGGTGTACCCTGCGCCAAGACGGCCCCCTCGTTGAGAATATACGCCCTTTCGCAGATGCCCAAGGTTTCGCGCACGTTGTGGTCGGTGATTAGCACGCCGATGCCGCGATCTTTGAGGTGACGGACGATACGCTGGATTTCGGTGACGGAAATCGGATCCACACCGGCGAAGGGTTCGTCCAGCAACATCAGCCGCGGTTTGGCGGCCAAGGCGCGCGCGATTTCAACGCGGCGACGTTCACCGCCGGACAGGCTGGCGCCTTGTTGATCTGCCACGTGCGTGACTTGCAGTTCTTCCAATAGCGATTCGAGTTCGCGATCGCGGCCTTTCTTGTCGAGATCTTTGCGCAACTCCAGCACGAGCTTGATGTTGTCGCGAACCGACAGGCGGCGGAACACCGACGGCTCTTGCGGCAAATAGCCGACACCGAGCGTGGCGCGCGTGTACATGGCCTTCGACGTGATGTCCTGACCGTCCAAAACGATGCGACCCGCATCCGCTTGGACCAGGCCGACAATCATGTAAAAACAGGTGGTTTTGCCGGCGCCGTTGGGACCGAGCAGCCCGACGACTTCACCGGGATTCAAGCTCAAGCCGAAGTCTTTGACAACCTCGCGGGATTTGTATTTCTTGCGCAGTCCTTCAGCAATCAGCATCGGTCAACCCTTGGGCATGATGACCATCTTGACCCGGGTGCCATCGCCCCCGCTGTTCACGTGGCCGGACTTGGTGTTGTACACGATGCGCGAACCCGACATCGAACCGCGCGGCTGGGTGACCGTGACGTTGCCCGACAAGGTGATCACTTCATTGACGAAGTCGTAGTCGGCGTTGGCCGATTTGCTGCTCATCGGGGTGCCGTCGTCGAGTTCCTGGCTGACCGTGACGCCGCCGCTCAATTGGCCGCGTTGCGGACGACCATTGGCTTGGGTGATCACCGCGCGTGCGGCGTTCACCTTCAGGGTGCCTTGGGTGATGATCACATTGCCGGTCAGGGTACAGGTCATCGATGCGCCGAGAATGCACTGTTGGGTGGAAGCCTCGATATTCATCGGCGCCTTGCGATCGCTGGAACGCGCATGGGCACCGCCGACGAAGAGGACGGCCACTGCGACTGCGCCGATCAGGCGCTTAGCGGGAGACATTGGGATCATATTGGGCTCGGACTTCCGATTTCAGATTGACGCGGTCCTGGTCCATTTGGGCTTCGAAACCACGACCGCGAAGTATAACGCCGGGCTGCGATACGGTGACCAAGTCGTCACTCACGGCGCGGTTTTGCTGCGGGAAAACATTCATTTTGTCGCTGCGCAGTTCGGCTTGGCTTTGGCCGGTCGGCGACCGCATAAGGACATCGCCGCGCAAGCGCACTTCTTCGGCCTTGTCAGACACCCAAGCGGTCTTGGACGTTGCTTCCCAGAGCCGGTTTTGTTTGTCGGGGAAGGTGAAGGTCGGGGTTTGCAGGGTCATGCTGTGGTCGTTCGGGTTGCGCTCCAACAGCGGCGCTTTCAACGTGAAAGCGCGTTGCCCTGTGGCGTTAAGCGCGACGATGCTGAAGTCGTGCAGGACATAGTCGGGCGCGGCCGCATCCGGCGCTACCGATTTCAAGCGTTCTTGCGCGCGCCAAACGGCGATGCCCGACAACAGGGCACCCACCACCAACGCCAGCGTGATTGCAGTGCGCCAGTTCATTGCGCGTCACCCGCGTTGTAAATGGCATCCGCGAACCCGTGTGCGGCAAGCAACACATCACACAGTTCGCGTGCACCGCCGCGGCCCCCGGCTTTTTGCGCAGCGAAGTGCGCAATCGGTTTCACGCAGGCGTGCGCATCGGCAGGAATCGCCGCCAAGCCGACCAAACGCATGACTTCCAAGTCAGGCAGATCGTCGCCCATGAAGGCGACTTGCTCGAGTGTGAGGCCCAAAGAGGCGGCCAAGGCGCGAATGCAACCAGCCTTGTTTTTTTCGCCGGTAAAGACGTGCTGCACCTTGAGTTCGCGCCCGCGCGCTTCAACGATCCGGCTTTCCCGGGCAGTCACAAAGGCAACTTCGAAACCGTGGCGCACCAGCAGGGCAATGCCCATGCCATCTTGCGAGTGAAAGGCCTTGAGTTCACGACCTTCCGAGTCGAACACCAAGCGTCCGTCGGTCAGGGTGCCATCGATGTCGAAGGCCACCAAGCGCACAGCTTCGGCGCGCGATTGCAGATCGGGTGAATGGGGGATGGAAGGCATAGGCAATCAGACCACGCGGGCCCGCAACAGGTCGTGAATATTCAGCGCGCCGACCAATTTGGCGTTGTCATCCACCACCAGCAAGGCGTTGATTTGATGCGTTTCCATCAATTTCGCCGCTTCCACGGCCAATTGATCGGGGCCGATCGTGCGCGGCGTGCGCGTCATCACCGATTCGATCGGGGTGGTGTGGACATCCAGCCCGGGCGTATTGAGCGTGCGGCGAAGGTCGCCGTCGGTGAACAGTCCCAGCAGGTGTCCGTCTTCGCGGGTGATGGCGGTCATGCCCAAGCGTTTGCGGCTCATTTCCACGAGCGCATCCCCGAGGCTTGCATGTTGGCCCACGCGCGGAATCTCGTCGCCGACATGCATCACGTTGTGGATGTGCAATAACAGGCGCCGACCCAGGCTGCCCGCCGGGTGGGAGCGGGCGAAATCGTCGGAGGTGAATCCGCGAGCTTCCAGCAAGGCCACGGCCAGGGCGTCGCCCATCGCCAAGGCGGCGGTGGTGCTGCTGGTCGGGGCGAGATCCAGCGGACAGGCTTCGGCCGGAACACTGACATCCAGATGCACGGCAGAAGCGCGCGCCAGGCGTGATTCCGGTTTCCCCGTCATCGACACCACGGTGTTGCCTTGACGGGCGAGGACCGGCAAGAGCATCAGCAATTCGTCGGTTTCGCCCGAGTTCGACAGCATCAACACAGTGTCGGCATCGGTAATCATGCCGAGGTCGCCATGCCCGGCTTCACCCGGATGGACGAAAAATGCCGGCGTGCCGGTGGAAGCGAGCGTGGCTGCGATTTTGCGTGCCACGTGCCCCGACTTGCCCATGCCGACGCAAACTACCCGGCCGGTAGTGGTCATCAAGGCCTGGCAGGCGGCGCTGAAAGCACCGTCAATCCGGCCGCCGACCACGCGTAACGCGTCGGCTTCGATGTCAAACACCCGGCGCCCACTGGCGGCGAAATCCATGGGATCCGGCAATCCTTTCTCGGACATTTCAACGGTCATCCGTTACGCTGTAGGGCTAGTTTAAACCGCGCGAGAGAAGCCCATGAATCCAGACACCATCCGCAGCATGATCGAAGCCGGAATGCCCGGCGCACGCGTGGCGGTGCAGGGTGATGACGGCGTGCATTTCGAAGCCCAGGTCATCAGCGATGATTTCAAGGGCAAGTTGCCATTGGCACGTCATCGTCTGGTCTACGCCACCTTGGGGGACAAGATGGGCGGCGAAATCCACGCGCTGGCACTCAAGACTTTGACGCAGGAAGAAGCCGCGGCCGCTGGTCGCTGAGCACTTCCGATACCGGGAATTCAAATGCAAAAAATTGTGGTGGAAGGTGGCGTGGTGCTCGACGGCGAAGTAGTGATTTCCGGCGCCAAGAATGCGGTGTTGCCGATTTTGTGCGCGACCTTGTTGGCCGACGATGTGGTCACGGTGCGCAATGTGCCGAACCTGCACGACGTGAAAACCACGGCCAAGGTGTTGGAGGGTCTGGGCGCAACCATCACGGTTGACGAGTCCACCTTCGGCACCGGTCAGGACAGCGCGATCGTCGTCGACCCGCGCACCGTCAACAGCCACGTCGCGCCGTACGAATTGGTGCGCACCATGCGCGCGTCGGTCTTGGTATTGGGGCCCTTGTTGGCCAAACACGGTGCCGCGGAGGTATCGCTGCCCGGCGGTTGCGCCATCGGCTCCCGTCCGGTGGATCAGCATTTGAAGGGGATGGAAGCCTTGGGTGCCGAAGTCGTGGTGGAGCACGGCTACATTCGTGCCACGGCAAAGAAATTGAAAGGGGCCACAGTGGTGTTCGACATGGTGAGCGTCGGCGCCACCGAAAACGTCTTGATGGCGGCCACGTTGGCGGAAGGGACATCGGTGTTGGAAAACGCCGCGATGGAACCTGAAATCGTTGATCTCGCCAATTGCCTGATCGCCATGGGTGCGGACATTGAAGGCGCCGGCACCTCGCGCATCATCGTCCGCGGCGTGCCGCGTTTGCATGGCGCAAGCCACAACGTGCTTGCCGACCGCATCGAAACGGGGACGTTCCTGGTGGCCGCCGCCATGACCGGTGGCAGTGTGACCTGTAAGAACGCCAATCCCGATGCCATGGATGCCGTGCTGCGCAAGCTTGAGCAAGCCGGCGCGGAAATCACTGTAAACGGCACGGATATCCGGCTCGACATGCACGGCAAACGTCCAAAGGCGGTCGACATCGTGACAGCGCCGCACCCGGCGTTTCCCACCGACATGCAGGCGCAATTCATGGCGATGGCCTGTATCTCAGACGGCGCGTCGGTGGTGAACGAAACCATCTTTGAAAATCGCTTCATGCATGTGCAAGAGCTGCAACGTTTGGGTGCCGACATCAAGGTCGATGGCCACGCGGCCTTGGTACGCGGCGTGGAAGGTCTCTCCGGCGCACCGGTGATGGCCACTGATTTGCGCGCATCGGCCTGTTTGATTCTTGCCGGCTTGGTTGCGCAAGGCGAAACCCAAATTGATCGCATTTATCACTTGGATCGCGGCTACGAAAACATCGAGCAGAAATTCGCCGGGCTGGGAGCAACGATCCGGCGCATCGCATGAGACTGAGAGATCGCATTCACTGGAGTAAGAAGCGCATGATCTGGACGATCTTGTTGACCGTGTTGGCCAGTGTTTTGGCGGTGGTGTTGGTGATGAATTTCGCCACGCCGGAAAAGAAGTTGGAGCGAAAGATTGAACATCGCTACAACTTGGACGATCCGCAATACGAACGCGAACTCTCAGTCTTGCTCGGGCCTTCGATCACCCAAGGCAATACGGTCGAGGCGCTGGAAAACGGCGATGAAATTTTCCCCGCGATGCTGGACGGCATTCGCAGTGCGCAACACACCATCACCTTTGAAACCTATATCTATTGGTCGGGGCATGTGGGCCAACAATTCGTCGATGCCCTGAGCGAGCGTGCGCGCGCCGGCGTGCAAGTGCGGGTGATGTTGGATTGGGTCGGCAGCGTCAAGATGGACGAAGCGATGCTGGAGCAATTGAAAAGCAGTGGTGCCAGCGTGCATCAATACCGTCCGTTGCGTTGGTACAACCTCGGTCGGATGAACAACCGCACGCACCGCAAGCTGTTGATCATTGACGGCAAAATCGGTTTCACCGGCGGCGTCGGCGTGGCCGACCAGTGGGAGGGCCATGCCCAAGATGCCGACCACTGGCGTGATTTGCATTTCCGCTTCGAAGGGCCGGTGGTGGCGCAGGCGCAAGCGGCATTCAATGACAACTGGATCAAGACCACCGGCGAAGTCTTGAACGGACCGAAGTACTTCCCGGCGCTGCCGGCGGCGGGCGACATGGATGCGCAACTATTTATCGCCTCGCCCTCGGGCGGCAGCGAAAGCATGCACCTCATGTATTTGATGACGATCGCGGCGGCCGAACGCAGCATCGATCTGCAGGCCGCCTATTTCGTGCCCGATGATCTGATCATGAAGGCGCTTCAAGCCGCGCGCAAACGCGGCGTGCGAGTTCGCGTCATCGTGCCGGGCAAACACATAGATTCGGACTCCGTACGACTGGCGTCCAAAGCCCATTGGGGTGATTTGCTCAAAGAAGGCATCGAAATCTACGAATACCAGCCGACGATGATGCACAACAAGCTGTTGATCGTGGATGGTTTGTTGGTCTCGGTGGGTTCCACCAATTTCGATGTGCGGTCATTCCGCTTGAATGATGAGGCGAGCTTGAACATCTATAGCGCGGCCTTCGCCGCGCATATGACGCAAATCTTCGAGAAGGATTTGAAGCTGACGGTGCGCTACACCTACGAGATGTGGGAGAAGCGGCCGCTGAAAGAAAAACTGTTCGAAAAATTCGTACTGCCGCTCAAGTCACAACTCTGACCGAGCGGCAACCGTGGCCATCAATTGACGGATTGCAGTTTCAAGTCCGTCACTGCGCCGTCGTCAGTCTGGCGCAAGCGCACCGGCACCGGGTAGCCGTCGGCGACCCACACGGCGAGCTCGTCACCCTTGTCGTTACGAACGACTTTGGTCGCAGATACGGTCTTGCCGCCCACGGTCACGTTCTCTTTGCCAGCCACCGTGAAGTTCATGGTTTTGGCTTTCCCGTTTTCCAGCATGCGGTAGCGCAGCGGCTTGCCGGCTTTTACGTCACGTACCAACGCAAGGTCGAGTGCCAACGGATCCACGTCGCCGGCTTGAAGTTTGATCGGACCTTGGCGGTCAGCTTTCACATCGCCGCTCCAACGCGCCTCGCCCTTGCCCCAATCAAAGGTGCCCGAACGGTTCAATTTCTTGCCGACGAATTTACGGTTATCCGCGCTCGACACCATCTTCCACTGCGCGCCGCTGGCGTCGAAGACGCTCGAATACGCGGCCGAACCGAGCATGGCGTCGACACTCAACACTGCTTTGTAGCGCGACCCGGATTGCGACAGCGACATCTTGCCGGTGCCGGACATCCCCATATACGTGGCTTTGTAGGTGGCGTTGAACGGTTGCAGACCTTCGGCTTGCGCCGTGCCAGTCACGAACAGCGCCGCGGCCAAGCTCACAGCGGCAAACGAGGAAACGGAACGAATTTTCATTGAATCACCTTGTAAGAGGCGAGCTGGAGATCCAGTTCACCGACATCGTCTTGAACCAATAACATCCGGATCGGCGTTGGCACGCCTTCCGATACCCAAACGGTCAGGCTTTCGTCTGCCGACACACCGGTGCGACGTACAGGCAGCGCTTGGAAACCATCTTCGCCCACCTTCAGCGTTTCCTGCGCCGCGGCGGCGAGGAAATGGATTGGCTTGGCGCGGCCACGATCCACCAGTCGATAGTTCAAGGCCTGACCCGGACGGGCATCTCGCACCACGGCCAAATTCACCAGCAGCAAGTTCATGTCACCGGGCTGCAGTGCCACCGGCAGTTGGCGCGACTTCTTGATGTCGCCGGTCCAGCGCGCTTGTTGCGTTTGCCAGTTGTAGGTACCGACAATCTTGTCCGAGCTCAGCACCGTCTTCAGCACGGTGCTTTGCGACACCGGAACATAGCGCGTGCCGACTTGGTCGAACACTGTGCTTTGTTGTGAATTCAGCGCCGCGAAACCGGCCAAGCCCTTGGTGCCGCGAATGCCGAGATCCACGCGCCATCGATTCGGCCCGAGACGCACCACTTGCATCATTGCGGTGCCGGCCAAACTGCCTTTGCGATAGACCTGATAGTTCGATTGAAAGCCCTGCAGTGCGCGCGGTTGCCCGGTCACCAGGATTTGCTTCTCCGGTTCCAGCACCACCGGATTGGCTGGCGTGGTTTGCGTGGTCGGAGCCGAAGAAACCGGTACGGCATCCTTCGGTGCGGCCTGTTGCTGCGCGTAGGCCAAACCTGTGCCGGCGCAAAGCGCGGCAATGGCGACCATTGAGCGGGCAGGGAGAGGTTTCATCCGCCGCACTCTATCTGAAGGGGCCTAAATTCTTGATGACCGTCCGAAATTGCGCCGTTTTCGTTCAGTTTCAGAGTGCCGCTGCAAAGCTGTTCCAATACACGGATCAGCAAGACGTGCTCGCAATCCAATACGCGAGCCGCCAATTCGGTGGCGTTCTCATTCGGGCGGATCTTCAAACGGCTGTGTCCGAGCACCGGCCCCGCGTCCAATTCCGGAATGACTTGGTGCACGGTCGCGCCATGTTCGGTTTCGCCGGCATCCAGCGCCCGCTGATGGGTATCGAGTCCGGGAAATTTCGGCAGCAAGGACGGGTGGACATTGATGATGCGTCCGCGCTGCGCCGTTATGAAATGCGAAGACAAGATGCGCATATAGCCGGCGCACAACACCAGGTCGGGTCGCACCGCCGCGACGGCCTCGGTGAGCGCGTGTTCGTAAGCCTCACGCGTCTCGAAAGCGCGCACAGGCTGTGACCAGCGCAAGGTTTCAGGCACGCGCTTCAAGGCTTGCGCCGCCGGCTTGTCTGAAAACACGCCGACGATCTCGGCGTTCAAGGTTTTCTGCGCAATCGCATCCAGAACGGCTTGCAAATTGGTGCCGCGCCCGGAGCAGAGCACGGCGATGCGCAGGCCCATGTCAGTTCAGCCGATGTGGACGCGAGATGCCGTGTCGGATGTCTTGACGACTTGACCGATGCGCCAATGGCGCAGTGATTGCGTATCGAGTTCCGCTTCAATTGCCGCGACACTGGCGAGCGGCGCGATCAAGACAAAACCGATGCCGCAATTGAAAGTCAGCCACATTTCCGGCAGTGCCACATTGCCTTCGCGCTGCAGCCACTGGAAGACCGGCGGCATTTCCCAGCTACGCGCGTCGATGTCCAAGCCGAGACCATCGGGAATCACACGGATGATGTTTTCGGTCAGGCCGCCGCCGGTGATATGCGCCATGGCCGAAATCTCATGCGATTTGAGCAGTTTCAGCACCGGCTTCACGTACAACTGCGTCGGCGCCATCAACGCGTCGATCAACGGCACGCCGCCGATGTCGGTGTCGTGCGGCGCACCGCTGCGCTCAAGAATCTTGCGGATCAGGGAATAGCCGTTCGAATGCGGGCCGCTGGAAGCGATACCGATGAGCACATCGCCTTCGCGGACTTTGCTGCCATCAATGATCTCGTCCTTCTCGACCGCCGCGACGCAGAAGCCGGCGAGGTCGTATTCGCCAGGCGCGTACATGTCGGGCATCTCAGCGGTTTCGCCGCCGATCAGGGCGCAGCCGGATTGTTCGCAGCCGTTGGCGATGCCGGCAATCACATTGGCGGCGGTATCCACGTCGAGTTTGCCTGTGGCGAAATAATCCAAGAAGAACAGGGGCTCCGCGCCTTGCACCAAAACATCGTTCACGCACATCGCCACCAAATCGATGCCGATGGTGTCGTGGCGGTTGAACTGCTGTGCCAACTTCAATTTGGTGCCGACGCCGTCGGTGCCGGAGACCAACACGGGTTCGCGGTACTTGCCGGACAAATTGAACAGGGCGCCGAAGCCACCCAGGCCGCCCATCACTTCCGGACGGGTGGTGCGCTTGACCAGCGGCTTGATCCGTTCGACCAAGGCATTGCCCGCATGGATATCCACGCCGGCATCGCGGTAGGTCATCGGGGTTTGGGCGTCATCAATCGGTTGGCTCACGGGGCGTCCGGCGTACTGGTTTGAGCCGACAAGTTTAACAATCACGAGGCCGGCGCAGGCGGTGTGATGGACGGCTCATCTGGGATGCGGCAACATATTCTTTCGGCAAAGGACGTGGGAACGGGCATGCGCGCAGGATTTCTAACTGCAGGGTTCATGGCATTGATGCTGGCTTTCGGGCCTGCGCACGCACAGCGTGTCGAAGGGGATGCGGTCAAAGCGACCGGCGCGTATGCCGCCGAAGTGCCGGTGAACAACCAGACCGTCGCCCAGCGCAACAACGGCATGGCCCGCGCATTGCTCAAAGTCCTGACCAACGTCACCGGCGACAAAAACCCGATCACGCGCGAAGGCGTGGCCGAAGCACTGCGTAACGCATCGAGCTACGCCAGCGGCTACGACTACCGCCAAGACGAGGGAACCTCAAGTACCGGCGCCCCCACGTTCAAGACCATGCTGGTCGTCCGTTTCAACGAGTCGAAGATCAATCAACTGGTCAGCGAGTCCGGCCTGCCTGTGTGGCCGACGCCGCGACCGAAACCCGTGCTGTGGATGGCCATTGATGACGGATCCGGCCCGCGATTGGTGGGCTTGCCGCAGGTCAATGCCGCGCGACCTGTGTTGGATCGCGCCAAAGCGCGCGGTTACCGCTTGGGTCTGCCGGCCGGCAATGCCGCCGAACAAGCCGTCGCCGGCGCGATCTGGCGTGGCGATACCTCCGCCGTGGCCCGCGCCTCGCAAGCTTATCAACCGCCCATGCAGCTCATCGGCAAGATCTATCGCAGTGGTGCGGGATGGAAAGCGGACTGGACCTTTGTAGACAAAGGCCGCGTCTTGTCGCGCTCCAGTGCCGTCGATGGCGACGCACGCAAGGCCATGGCCAAAGGTGCGGATATCGCCGGCGATGCCCTGTTGCGCAAATACGCACGTGGCGGTCGTCCCGCCAAGAAACCGGAACCGGTGGTGGTCAAACCGACCGAATTCGTGCTGACCGTGACCGGTGTCGATTCGGGCGATCGTTACCGCGCGTTGATCAACGCCATCGAATCGAAGTCGGGCGTGAAGTCGCTGACGCCGCTCTCGGCAGATGGCAGCAGCTTGACCCTGGAAGTCGGCATGGTCGGCGGACAAGACGACTTCGACAAAGCGATGGTCGAGCTTGAACGCGTGGATACCGATACCACCGACGAAGGCATGACGGGCGCAAGCTACAGGCTCAAATGACGCAGGATTCCCGTATCGCCTTGGATGACATCGCCACGTTTTTCAGGCGATTGCAGTGGGCTGCCGTCGCGTTTTTCGCACTCTGGGTGTTGTGGTTGCTGGCACCGGTATTGACGCCATTCGCTGTTGCGGCGCTTCTGGGTTGGATGGGCGATCCGTTGGCCGATCGCCTCGAGGCGCGCGGTTTGTCGCGCAATACTGCGGTGATCATTGTGTTCGCGATGATGTCCACGGTCGCCTTGATCGGCTTGCTGGTCTTGGTGCCGATGATCGAGCGCCAGATCGTGACGCTGATCGAGTCCTTACCGAAATACCGCGATTGGGTGCTCGGGACCTTGGTGCCGGCCATCGAGCACCGCCTCCACCTCAACATTTCCGGGTATCTGGATCCGGACAATTTGTTCGAACTGGTGCGTTCGCATTGGAGCCAGGCCGGCGATTTCGCGAGCCAAGTGCTTTCCTATGTGAGCAAGTCGGGTTTCGCCTTGCTGGCGATGGCAGCGAACGTCGTTTTGATTCCTGTGCTCACGTTCTTCTTCCTGCGTGATTGGGATTTGTTTGTCGGGCGTGTCGAGTCATTGGTGCCGCGCGATCATATTGAAACGGTGCATCGCTTGGCGTCGGAATCGAGCCAAATGCTGCGGGAATTTCTGCGCGGTCAACTTCTGGTGATGTTGGTGCTCGCGCTGTTGTACGCGGTCGGGCTGCGTTTGGTCGGGCTGGAACTCGGCATCCTGATCGGCCTGTTGGGCGGCCTTTTCACTTTTGTGCCGTACCTCGGTCCTGCCACCATCATCGTGTTGGGCAGCATTGCCGCGTTGGTGCAGTTCGGTGATTGGCAACACATCGCCGGCGTTGCCGTGGTGTTTGCTGTGGGCCAGGTCATCGAAAGCTATTGGTTGACGCCAAAGCTCGTCGGTAATCGTATCGGCCTGCATCCGGTCGCAGTGATCTTCGCGGTGATGGCCGGCGGGCAATTGTTCGGGTTCCTTGGCATGTTGATCGCCTTGCCGGTGGCAGCGGTGGCGAATGTCTTGCTGCGTTATGCCCGCGAACGTTACACCGCCAGCAAGCTCTATGGCGGCGAGCAGTTTCATGACAAGCCCGTCATCATCATCGATGACGCGGCGTTGCCGGAATCGCAAGACGGCCTGACATGAATTCAGGTATTCCGCAGTTGCCACTGGCACTCGGATCGGCGCGCGACATCGGTTTTGATGCGTTGATCGGGCTGGATGATGGGTTGCGCGCGCGTCTGGAAGCGATTGCCGAGGGCAAGTCTCACACCCATCTTTGTGTCAGTGGTCCGGTTGGGTCCGGGAAGACGCATGTCTTGATGGCGATGGTGGCGCATGCGCGTCGTGCCGGCCTTTCTGCGGCTTACCTGTCAGTGACACCATTGCGCGGTGCGTTGGCGCAGGTGCTGCCGATGCAGCAGTCACATGCGTTGGTGTGCGTCGATCATCCGGACTCGGTATTGGGTGGCTACCCCGATGAAGAGGCGCTGTTCCACTTCCACAACGCGATGACGGATGCGAAAGCGAACATCGTCTATTCGCTATCGAAACCGGTGCAAGAAACGACGTTTGTCTTGCCCGATTTGCGTTCGCGCTTGGCGCAGTGTGAGCACGTGGTGATGCGCGCGTTGGACGATGCCGGGCGCGCACAGATGTTGCAAGCCGCTGCCGCCGCACGCGGCATGGAGATGGAGGATGCCGCCGTGCAGTGGATGTTGCGACGGTTCGACCGCGACGCGCGTGCGTTGATCGCGGCGATTGACGTGATTGACGCGGCGTCGTTGGCGGCGCATCGGAAAATCACCATTCCCTTTTTGCGCGACATCTTTCCCGAGCAATCGGGCGCTTAAGGCATCAACGCAGCGCGATGTCGAGCGCGGCCAGACGGTCGGGTGTCCCGACGTCGGTCCAATGTCCGCGGTGGTGTTCGCCGGTGACACGACCGTGTTGCATGGCGTGTCGTAAGAGCGGCGCCAGTTTGAATCGAGGCGGTGTTTCGCGGCTGCCCGCTGCATCGCCGATGACAGCTCTCCAGTTTTCCAGAATATTCGGCGTATAAACGCCGATCCCTGAAAACGTGAGCGTTTCCGCCCCGGTCGGATGCACATGATGGTCAGCATCCAAAGCGAAGTCTCCGCCGGGGTGCTGCACCGGATTATCGACCAACACCAAGTGTGCGGCGCCGCGTGGTTGCGCAGGTAACCGTGAGAATTCGAAGTCTGTCCAGACATCGCCGTTGACCGCGATGAATGCCGCCTCCGGCGACTGCGCGTCTTGCAGAACGCGCAAGGCATTGTGCATACCGCCGCCGGTTTCCAGCGGAACACCGCCTTCATAGACGTAGCTGAGCGTCAGGTTCCAGCGACTGCCGTCACCGAGTGTCGGTTCGAACTGTTCGGCCAACCAAGACGTATTCAATACCACGTGTTTGACACCCGCGCGTGCCAGGTTTTCCAAATGCCAAACGACCAAGGGTTTGCCGCCGACCTCCAGCAAGGGCTTGGGCGTGTGGTCGGTCAACGGGCGCATACGTTCGCCAAGACCCGCCGCAAAAATCAGTGCGGCCGGTGTGCTCACGCCGGTGCGTCCGTTTGCTTGGCTTCCAGCGCCGCCATGGCCGGTTTGATGCGCGTGTCGATGAAGGATTGCAGTGCGGAAAGCTCGGGATACTTCGGCAACACCGCGTCGAGGTAATGAAAAAACCGCGGCACATCGGTCAAGTATTTCGGCTTGAAATCGCGATGATGCAAACGCGCGAAAATGCCGATCACTTTCAAGTGACGTTGCACACCGATGAGCTCCGCGTCGCGGATGAAGGCGTCAAGCGCAGGTACCGGCAGACCTTCGGCATCCGCCATGGCGTGGTAGCGCTGCAGCCAGGTGTCGACGCGTTCAGTCGGCCAACTGAGGAAAGCGTCTTTGAACAGCGACAACGCATCGTAGGCAATCGGGCCGACTACCGCGTCTTGAAAATCGAGTACTGCGGGTCCGTTTTCAGCTTGCATCAAATTGCGCGGCATGAAGTCGCGGTGCACCAGAACGGTGTTCTGTGCCAAGGCGTTGTTGATCAAGAAACGATAGGCCGCGTCGAGCATCTCCATCTCGCCGCAATCCAAACTCAAGCCGAGGTGCGTGCCGCAGAACCAAGTGTCGAACAACCGAAGCTCACGACCGAGCATCTCGTCGTCGTACTGTGGCAAGTCGTCGGGTGGCGTAGCTTTTTGCAGCTTGATCAACTGCATCATGGCGGCGTCGAAGAAAGCATCCGCATTGTGTGCGTCGATGTCGTGCAAATAGGTGTTCGCGCCCAGATCTTCCAACAGCAGAAAACCCTGTGTGGTGTCCTGTGCCAGCAAACCCGGCACGCGCACACCTGCCGCTTCCAAAATGTCGCGCATGCGCAACCACGGTCGCACATCTTCCTTGTCAGTCGGCGAATCCATGATGATGCGCGAGGGCGATAAGGCGGTCGTGCGCCAATAGCTGCGGAAGCCGGCGTCGGTGGAGGCGCGCTCCAGCCCGATGTCACCGTCTTGCAATGCCTCACGTGCCCAAGCCAGGCGTTCTGCAGCGCGAATGTCGTCGATTGAGTCAGTCATGGAAAACATTGTCCGGAAAAACAGAACCCCGGCAAGCCGGGGTTCTGTGGCAACACTTGTCAGTCGGGATCAAACGCGCGTTTTCGGCTTGCGGATCATTTCATAAATGAACAACAGGACGATGGCGAGAACGATGGCAAGGGCCCATTGCACCAAGGTGTTGGTGATGCCCATTGTTTGGCTCAAATAGCCACCGGCCAATGCACCGAGAATACCGAGGACGATGGTCAGGATCCAGCCCATCGGGTCTGCACCCGGTTTGATCCAGCGCGCGAGAATACCGATAACCAGACCACCGACGATGTAACCGATCCACGATGCGAACATGTATCTATCTCCAGAAAGCCAAGGGGTTGAGTCCCCATAGTACCTAAATTCGTTCAGCAGCAACCATGGTCGCCATGGCGGTCACCGGAGTCCGCCGCCACGCCCGATCCGGTGGTTTCACCGCGTTGGCTCGCGGCAAAATGGGCCGAGATGACATGGGCCACACAGGCGGTCAGTTTCTTGCCCATCGGGATGTGCAGGAACTCGTTCGGACCATGGGCATTGCTATGCGGACCGAGCACACCGGTGATCATGAACTGCGCCGCCGGGAATTTTTCGCCGAGCATGCCCATGAAGGGAATGGTGCCGCCTTCACCCATGTACATCGCCGGCTTGCCGAAGAACGCATGGCTGGCTTGGTCGATCGCCTCGGACAACCACGGTGACAGGGCCGGTGCGTTCCAGCCGGTGGAGGATTTTTCAAGACTGAAGCTGACCTTGGCATTGTTCGGTGGATCTTTGAGCAAGGCTTCTTGCAAGACCTGGCCACCGGTGCTGCCGTCCAAAGTCGGCGGCAAACGCAAGGAAAGTTTCACCGCGGTGTAGGGACGCAAGACGTTGCCGGCGGAATCGAGTGCGGGCATGCCGTCGACACCGGTCACCGAGAGTGCGGGACGCCAAGTGCGGTTCAGCACCAGCTCGGTGTTTTCCTTGGCCATCGGTTGAATGCCTTCCACCAACGGAAATTTGTCGAACACTTCATCGCCCAGCACTTCCGCCACTTTTGCGGCTTGCTGCATGCGTTCCTGCGGAATCTCGACATGCAAGCCATCGAGTTTGATCTTGCCGGTGCCTTCGTCCTCGATGCGATCAATCAGTTGACGCAGCAAACGGAAGCTCGACGGCACGATGCCGGATGCGTCGCCGCTATGCACGCCTTCCTCCAAAACGTCGACGCGCAAATTGCCGCCAGCGAGTCCGCGCAACGAGGTCGTGCACCAGAGTTGATCGTAATTGCCACAACCCGAATCCAGACACACGACCAACGAAGGCTTGCCGAGGCGCGGTGCGAGATGGTCGACGTAGGCGGGCAAATCGTAGCTGCCGGATTCCTCACAGGCTTCGATCAAGATGACGCAGCGCGCATGCGGCAACTTTTGCGATTGCAGCGCCAGAATCGACGTGAGCGAACCGAAAATCGCATAGCCGTCATCGGCGCCGCCGCGGCCGTAGAGCTTGTCGCCCTTCAACACCGGGGTCCAAGGCGACAGACCTTCGGCTTCGTCCCAACCGGTCATTTCGGGTTGTTTGTCCAAGTGGCCGTAGAGCAGCACGGTGTCGTCGGCGTTGTCGCTGCCACTGGCCGGAATATCGATGAAGATCAGCGGCGTGCGGCCATCCAGACGCACCACCTCCACCGTCATCCCCGGAATTTTCTGTGCGCGCGCCCAGGTTTCCATCAGCGCGACCGCTTTGTCCATGTAGCCGTTCTTCACCCAATCGGTGTCGAACATGGGGGATTTGTTCGGAATCTTGATGTATTCGACCAATTGCGGAACGATCTCGCTGTCCCACTTTTCGTTGACGAAATCACTGAGGCGCTGGTTATCCATGATGGCTCCTGTATCCAAGCATCGATTTTAGCCCGCGTAGTGTTAGGTGCGGATCAGTGCGGAGATCACCTACCTGAAATTAGGGGTATACGGAAGGTGTCAAACCGGCGGACTCGCGAGACTGGGCTTCCTGCCTTGTAAAGGATTCGCATGTTTTATCTGAACTTTCTGCGTGCTGCGGCGCTCTGCCTGCTGATGTGTGTCAGCGGTCGGGTGTTGGCCGACGAAACCGTCGATATCAACCTCGCCGACGTGGCGACCTTGGATCGCGTTTTGTTGAATGTGGGCCCGGCCAAGGCCGCTGCGATCGTCGCCTTCCGCGAGGCCAACGGGCCGTTCAAGCGCATTGAAGACCTCGCGGAAGTCAAAGGCATCGGCGCCAAGACGCTGGAAAAAAATCGGGCCCGTATCACCGTCGCGAGCAAGCCCGCGCAGACGCGCGATCCGGAGTGGCGTCGCGTACCGCGTTAGACTTCGCGCATGACCACCGGTTTCGACATCATTCGTTTCGACGAGCTCATCGCGCAGCCATGGAAAAATGGCGCCGGTACGACACGAGAGATCGCCCGTGATGGCAGTGGCGATGCTTGGGATTGGCGCATATCCATCGCCGATGTGGTGGCCACGGCACCGTTCTCCGAATTTCCCGGCATTGATCGCATTCTTGTTCTGTTGGAAGGCGAGGGGATCGCCTTGGATTTCGACGACGGTCGTCGCGTCGCGTTGACGCCGCCGTTTGGCTTTGCGCGATTCGAGGGAGAAGCCGCATTGACCGGACGACCGACCGACGGTGCGACGCGGGATTTCAATTTGATGTGGCGTCGCTCGCATTTGGCGGCCGATTTCGATGTGCGACCGGTGGTGGGCAGTTGGCTGTTGTGCCAAGCGCCGCAGGAAACCTGGATCGTGCACGTTGCTGCCGGTTCGCTGACGCTGACCGATGCCGGTGCGTCTTTAGGGCGTGGCGACACGCTCTGTGTGCGTGGTGGCGAACGCAGCAAGTTGCGAATGGAGGGCGCCGGCACTGTTTTTGTCGCGCGTTTACGCCCTGCGGGCGATCAGGTCGCGTCTTGAATCAATAGACATCGCGACGATAGCGGCCATCGGCCATTAAGGCATCGACGGCGGCATCTCCCAACGTATCGCGCAGCACTTGGTCAACACCGGGCGCCATGCCTTCCCGACTGCCGCAGACCATGATCACGGCGCCCTCGTCCATCCATTGGCGCAAACGATCGGCGTTGGCGGCCAGTGCGTCTTGCACGTAGCGATGGGGTGAATCCGCATCGCGCGAATAGACACGATCCAAATGCGCAATGGCGCCTTCATTCAACCACGTCGCCAAATCCCGGTCGTAGAAACGGTCATGGGCGCGTTTGCGTTCACCAAACAACACCCAGTTGCGATGCCGCTTCGCACCGATCCGGGCGCGGAGATGTGCGCGTAATCCGGCGATCCCGGTGCCGTTACCGATCAAGATCAACGGAACATCACCGTCAGGCGTATGAAAATTCGGGTTGCGGCGAATACGCAGTTGAATGTCATCGCCGGGCTTGGTTTGTTGGCAAAGCCAGCCGCTACCAAGACCGGGTTTGCCATCAGGTGTGTGCATCATCCGGACCAGCAGCGAGAGACGGCCTTCGACGGGCAGGCTGGCAATGGAATACTCGCGGTAAATGTCGGCATCGGCATCCGCCGGGCCGATGCGAATCTCGGCGATATCGCCGGCTTGCCATTCGATGCCCGGCTGCACCGGCGCGAGGTTCAGTTCAAAAGCTGCAGCGCTTGCGCTGCCGGGATTGACGTGCACGCGCTCGGACAAAGCCAATGCTTGCAGGGGCGCACGCGCAAACGCGTCTTGCTGTTCGGTGTGGGTTTGCGCGGCGATGTGCGCTTGCCATGCTTGCAGCGCGGGTGCCGCGGCATTGTCGACTTCGACCAAATCGAACATCGGCATGGCACCCGACGCCGCCAGCCACCGATCCAAGGCGTGTCCGAAGGCGCAATAGTGCGCATAACTGCGGTCGCCCAAGGCCAGAATCCCGTATTCGATGCCCTGCAGTGCCCGGGGCGCGCGCATGGCGTGTTGCACGAAGGCCAAGGCGGGATCCGGTGGGTCGCCTTCACCGGTGGTGCTGACCAAAAACAAACAGCGCGATTCGGCAAAACGTTCACCGTCAAACGCATTGAGCGGGTAAAGCGCCGCCGCATGACCGGCGCCCCTTAGCAGGGAAACAGTGCGGGCCGCCAACTCGAGTGCGAAGCCGGTTTGGCTGGCATGAAAAACATGCCAAAGCGCGCCGGCCGGGTTGTGCTCGCTAACAACGTTCTTATGGCGACGCGAATACAGGGCAGGCGCGGATATCGCCGTGAACGCGATGATGCCCAGCAGTGCCGTCCACTGTGCGGGGCGCGAGCGGGTCATCGTCGGCCAAGGCCTGCCTTGCAAGTGCCAAAACCAAACGGCCAGACCCAACAACAGCGCGCCGATCAGCAGCTGGCCAAAGGCAGAGACGGTACCGGTTCGTGGTGCGGTCGTAATCATGCGGCGAGCAGAAGCTGGAAAGCTTCTGACATCTGTTCGCGCGGCAAGTCGTTTTCCAACCAGTGGAATCGAACGGCCAGTGCATGCGCTTGTGCGAGCCGGGCACCGCGTTCGGGCCCGAGTACACGCATGGCGGTGGCCCAACCGTCGGCAAGCATGGCGGAGTCGGCAATCACCGTGACGGTCATCGGTGTGCACGTGACCGGCGCCCCTTCGCGCGGGTCCAAGGTATGCGCAATACGCCGGTCCGCCAGGTCGTTGTAGTGCCAACGGTCACCGCTGGTGGCAACCCCTTGACCGCGCAACGCGACGACGCGGGGCAAGTCTTTGTCGACGGCGTCCTCGATGGCGACCCGCCAAGGACTACCGTCCGGCTTCAGTCCGCTGGCGCGCAATTCACCACCGACTTCGACCAAGGCATGGTCGATGCCGTTCTGTTGAAGCGAGCGCGTGATCGCATCCGCGGCATGACCTTTGGCAATCGCCGATAAATCCAATTGCAGATCACCGGGTTGACGCAGCTGACTGTCGTGCAGTTCGAGCCGGCGCCAGCCGACATGCACGCGCGCGGCATCAACCGCCTGGGGATTGCCGATCTCATCAGGTCGCCGGGCGTGTGCGCCAAAGCCCCACACGCCGACCAAGTCACCGACTGTCGGGTCAAAGGCACCGTCGGACTGCGCGGCAATCTCGATGGCGCAAGTGAGGACGTGTGCAAAGTCGGCCGGCAATTGGTGCACGCTGCCGGGCTCGGCGCGATTGAATCGGCTGATCACCGAATCCGCTTCCCAAGTGCTCATTTCCTGCACCAGCCCCTGCAACAGCGATTCAATGCGGCGATGCTGCTGGCGCAGATCGGCCTTGCGCGGTGCCACCATGTGTACGCGCCAAGTCGTACCCATGGTTTCACCACCCAGAGAGGCGATCTCTACTGTCACGTTTTATTGCGGCAAAACTTCGAACGTCGCAACGTAACTCAAGCGGCGTTCCTTGGCTTGCGGCACATTGGTTTTCTTGTCTTGCGAGGTGGTTTCAAGCCAGTACATGCCGGCGTCGTTCCAGCGTGCGGTGAACTCGCCGTTGGCATCGGTCTTGAGTTTCATTTCGTCTTGGGCATTGCGATAGCGTGTCGCGCCGCGAATGATTTCCACTTCCAGACCTTGTGCCGGTTTGCCGTCAATGAAAAGTTTGAACTTCGCTTCTTCACCGGCAACCAGATCGTTCGGATGGGTGACCGGCACCAGCTCGATGCCTTCACCCTGCAGCTTCAGTGCGGTCGTATTCGGGGCACCGTTGGTGACGAAAGTTTCGACGCGACCCACCGATTGGATGACTTTCAAATCCTTGGCATTGGCCGGCACTTCCTTGGCGAAGGTAGCCGCGTTGCCGCGCCAACGTTTCGCTGTGCCGTTCTCGTCCCAAGATGCCGACAAGCCGCTGTTCACCACACCGATGCGGTAGGTGCCTTGCTGCTTGAGCTCGAGGTCGAAAACGCTGCGGTATTTTCCGGTTGCCGTGTTGCTTGCGTTGACCGTGCTGCCGTCGGGTGCAGTAATTACGAGGTTGTCCAGTTTCAGCGGAACATGATTGAAATAAAACAAATCATTCGAGACCGCCGCGTCGAAGGTCACCGTGGGCGCGTTGCCGGAGACGACGGTTTGCGATGGCAAGATCCAGGCTTTGTGGGCCATGGCGCTGAAAGGCAAAACGCTGAGCGCGGCGAAGAGTGCGATGCGGGTACGAATCATGAGGATCTCCAGTTATTTTTTGGCGGTCAGACTGACCGCGCCCAATTCGGTTTTGCCTTGCGTGCTACCGGCGCTGGGTGCGCCATTCCACTCGAAAGGAATCTTGACCAGCTCACGGCCGCCGACTTCGCGCACCGCTTCCACCACCAGGCTGTATTTGCCCGGCGGCAATTTCGCCAAGGCCGGATGGCGTTGATCGAACTTGAGCGCATGTTTGCCGACCGGACGGGTCGGGCCGCTGATGCCGTCTGCGGGCACTTTCAGACTGCGGCCGCCTTTGCGCCACCATTGACGCAGGTCGGGAAGCCATTTGGTGCCGGCACCTTCTTTGCTGTCTTTTTGTTGGTACCAGACCGACAAGTTCGCGACGGTTTGTTGGTTGGCGCCTTCAATCCAGACCGCCACATACGGGCGGTGGTACTCAGCCGCATTGATGCGCGGTACTTCGACATTCACGGTGAGTTCGCCGGCGTGGGCCGGGGCGACCAACAGGCTGCCGATGACAAGAGAAACGGTGACGCGCATGGACGGATCCTTTCTTGAAACTAGTGAATGAACAACAAGGCGAGCAATGCCGGAATCAACAAACCGAGACCGACCATCGGCCAAGTCATTTTTCGTTGCTTGGAATGCAGGTACAGCAAAAACAAGCCGCTCAGGGTGAACACGATGCAAGCGACGGCGAAAATATCGATGAACCAAGTCCACGCCGCACCCGCGTTGCGGCCCTTGTGCAGATCATTGAGGTAGGCCAAGGTGCCACGATCGGTGCGTTCGTACTCGAAGCTGCCGTCGGCCTTTTGCACACTGAACCAAGCATCGCGGCCGGGACCCGGCATCGAGACATACAACTCGTCTTCCGACCACTCGGCTTTCTTGCTGCGCGCATCGATTCCGTGTTTCGACGCCAGCCATTCCGTCAGGGCCGGCGGCAGGGGTGCCTCATCGGTGTGCGCGCCCTGCAATTGCGCGAGGACCGTCGACGGAACGCGCGCTTCAAGATGGCTGACTTTCGGAACCGCCTCGATTTTCGACGCATGGTTCAACGTGATGCCAGTAACTGAAAACAACAGCATGCCGATCATGCAAACGGCCGCGCTAATCCAATGCCATTGGTGCAAGGTGCGCAGCCAATAGCCACGCCGCTGCCTGGCCGCCGCCTCTTTTTGCAATGGCAGATCGTCCTGCGCGCGGCTCATGTTTCCGCCCATTGCCGGAGCAGGTTGTGATAGATGCCGGTGAGTTGCAGGGTAGCGGTGGCATCTGCGTTATCGCCGACCAAGGCTTGGATGGCTTGGTCCATATCAAACAACATGCGGCGACGGGCATCGTCGCGCACCATGCTTTGGATCCAGAAGAAAGAGGCGAGGCGTTCGCCGCGGGTGACGGGCTCGACTTTGTGCAGACTGCTGGCGGGATACAGGATCAAGTCACCGGCCGGCAACTTCACCGCATGCTCTCCGTAAGTATCACTGATGACCAGTTCGCCGCCGTCGTAGTCGTCGGGATCGGCAAGGAACAAGGTGCAGGAGAGGTCGGATCGCAATTGCACATCGGCGTCGGCACGCATCACGGCGCCGTCAACATGGAAGCCGTATTCACCATGACCGCTGTAGCGATTGAAGCGGGGTGTCAGAGTCTTCAGGGGCAACGCGGCGGAAAAATAGGTGCTATTGCGCGCCAGTGCAGACAAGACGATGCGCGCCAATTCGGCGCGCAGTGGCGATGCATCCGGAAGTTGCTGGTTGCGCTTGACCTTTGCGCCCTGCGTGCCGACGGTCTCGCGACCGTCGGTCCATTCCGCCCTCGCCAGTGCTTTCCGCATGGCGGAAAGTTCGTCAGGGCTGAGTACGGATGGAATATGCAAAAGCATGGCGGAACTCGCAAATGGCGCGGATCAGAATTTGAAATCCAAGCTCAAGAGCACACTCCGGGCCGCACCCGGGGTATAGCGGTAGCCGCTCTTGTTGATGGATGCCACGTATTTCTTGTTGCCCAAATTGTAGGCATTCAAACGCAGGTCGAGCGAATCGGTGAGCTTCATAGCCGCCACGGCGTCATAGACCGTGTAGCTTTCTGTGTAGCTCGGGGTACCCACCGCACCGTCGGTACCGCGATGCAGGCCGCCCATGTGACGTGCGCCGCCACCGATTGTTAGGCCGAACGGCAGTTTGTAGGAAGTCCAAGCCGTGAAGCTGTCGCCCGGGGTATAGGTGAGATTCGGTGTGCCGTCGGCAGTGACAAACGCACCTTCTTTCACCACCGCCTTTTGGTGAGTGTAGCCTGCGCTCACTGTCCAAGCTTCGGTGAGGTTGCCGAACAGCGAGAGTTCGACACCTTTGACTTCCTTTTCGCCGGTTTGGGTCGGGTTGCCGTTGGCATCCAACACTTGCGTGTTGATTTCATTGGTGACGTTGGTGCGGAACAGGGCAAGATCCAGTCCGAGACGTCCGCCGAAGGTGCGCCATTTCGCGCCGAGTTCCACGGTACGCGCCTTTTGCGGATCCATGGACGGGTTGTCCAAGCTGTTGTTGGCCGTGCTCAGCGAGAAGTTCGCGCCGCCCGGCGGCTGATAGGAGATCGCGTAGTTCGCGTACAGGCTCAGGTCTTCAATCGGCTTGTAAACGGCGCCGAGCTTGTAGTTGATCAACGTATCGGACAAGGTCACCAACGGATTGTCATAGACGGTGCCCGCGGGGTTGCTGCCGCACAATGGGGCACGCGTCGCGCTACACACAGTAGAGCTCTTGAACTCGGTCTTGTAACGGTCCGCACGCACGCCGCCGGTGATCAGGAATTTTTCACTGAAGGTGAGGGTGTCGAACACATACAACGAGGTCGTGGTGGTGGTGCCGTGGTTTTCCGCACCCGTGTAGTTCCACACCAAACCCGTGGCATTCCAATCCGGTGAATAGAGATTGGCCGGCGTCCAGCTGCTGCCGTTGGCCGCGCCTTGGGCACGGAAGTCCTGCGATTCGCGCGTCCATTCCAGACCGGCGCTAAGCGCGTGTTGGACAGTGCCCGTGGCAAAATCCGCACCGAGATTCAATTGATTGGCCAGCAATCCGTTGCGTTGCTCTTTGAACGTGGGATGGCTGCGATTCAAGGTGTAGGTCGACAGGTCGGCAGGATTTGTCCATTTGATGTTGCCAGCCATCGGGTTGGCGACGGTGCCGCCGGTCGACATGAACGCGGTGAGCATGTAGTCCTGCTCGGTGCGCGACCAACGCGTGGTGTTGGTGATCGTCACATGCTCATTCAAATCATGTTCGAAACGCAACGTCGCCATTTGCGCGGTGACCTTGTCGTGATCGGACGAGGTGCCGTAAAAGTTTTCCGGATTCACCGGATGGCCGACCAAAGCTTCCAGGCCCGGTTGCGGTGTCCAGCCGGGCAGGCCGATGGTCGGCACATAGCCGTCGGGCACATTGTCTTGCTTCATGTGGAACAGGTTGAGGTACAGACGCGTCGGAGTGCCGAGTCCGAAGGCCAAGGACGGTGCGATCGCCCAACGACTGTTATTGACGTGATCGCGGCCCGGGACATCGCTGTCCTGCCACATCGCGTTGAGGCGCAAGGCCGAGGTGGCGCCGATTTTCTGACTCCAATCGGTGGTGATGCGTTTTTGGTTGTCGGTGCCCGCCGAGACGGTGCCGTAAATCGCGTTACGCAAGCGCGCCTGCTTGGTGATCATGTTGATCGAACCGGTGGGTGCGGCGCGTCCGGTGTCGGTGCCCGCCGGTCCTTTCACCACTTCGATTTGCTCGATGTTGAAGATGTCGCGGGAAATCGATCCGACATCGCGAATGCCGTCCAGAAAGATGCTGTTCGAAGTATCGAAACCGCGCATCGAGATCGTGTCGCCCGTCGAGGTGTTGCCGTTTTCACCGGCGTAGAAGGTGCCGACACCGGCGCTGTTGCGCAAGGCTTCCGACAGGGTGGTGGCGCCTTGTTCTTTGATCAGTTCGCGACCGATCACTTGCACGGTCTGCGGCGTGTTTTGAAGCGCTTGGGTGTATTTGTTGGACGCGGAGGTGTCGCGCAGGCCGCGAACGTTCACAGCGTCGAGCGTCTTGGCGGCGCGCTGCGGTTCTGCCGAGGTGTCGGCGGCGGCGGTCGTGGTGTCTGCTGCCCATGCGCCTTGCGCGGCGCTCAAGGCGATGCCGGCGGCGGCGAGGGACTTCAACGAAGCTTGGGTCAGTGCTTGACGCTGGCTACCAGCGTATTTACGGGAAACGATCAAGAGAGTGGCCTGCTGAATGCGAGCCGCTAGTCTAAATGATAGTGATTCCTATTTGCAAATGATTTTGGATGTCATTCTCATTCGAGATCGGCGAACAGGTAGTCGTCCTCGATCTTGAGCGTGAAGGCACGCACCGGGCTGTAGGCGGGCGCGCACAGCGCTTCACCGGTTTTCAGGTCGAAGCGGGCGCCGTGCAGGACGCATTCGATGGTCGCTGTCGCGGCGTCGATCGGACCGGCACTCAATTCGAAGTCTTCATGGGTGCACTTGTCTTCCACGGCGTAATACGCGCCGTCGATGTTGGTGATGAGAATGGGCAGGTCATCCACCCATTCGGTCATGCGCTCACCGGGGAGGATTTCGGCAATATGCGCAAGACGCGTCCAGTTAGCCATCGATCAACCCTTTCTCGAGGATTTCAAAGCGCAAATCATCGCGCTTGGGAATGCCATAGCGCTCATCGCCGTAGGGGAAGGGCGCATGACGGCCGGTGCGCACGTAGCCGCGCCGCTCGTAGAATGCGATCAAGCTGTCGCGCACGTCAATGACGGTCATGCGCATCAACGGGGCCTGCCAACGCGTGCGGACAATGCGCTCGGCTTCCGCCAACACACGTTTGCCGATACCGCCGCCTTGTGCCTCGGGTTCGACCGAAAACATGCCGAAGTAGCCGGCGCCGTCTTCCATCGCGACTTGCGCACAGGCCATCGGTTGTCCGTCCAGCGCTGCCACCAAGACCATGCTTTGCGGCGCATCCAAAATCGCCTGCATGCGTTCGGCATCGATCCGTTGGCCGTCTAGCAAGTCGGCTTCCGTGGTCCAGCCTTTGCGGCTGGCATCGCCCCGATAAGCTCGGGTCACCAAGTCCACCAGCCAAGGAATATCGGCATGGTTCGCGTCGCGGAAGGTGAGTGAAATCGTCATTGCAGGAGTTTGCGCACTTTGATGATCGCCGCCGCTAGTGCGTCGATATCTTCATGGGTGTTGTAAAAAGCGATGGAAGCGCGGCAGGTGGCGCTGACACCGAGGAACTGCATCAGCGGATGCGCACAATGTTGACCGGAACGCACCGCGATGCCTTCGAGATCCAACAAGGTGGCCAGATCGTGGGCATGCGCGCCTTCGACGGCAAAGGAAATAATGGCCGCCTTGTCCGGCGCGGTGCCGAAAATTCGCAAGCCGTCGATCTTGGCGAGTTGTTCGGTGGCATAGGCCAACAACTCGGATTCACGCGCTTGAATCTCGGCCATGCCGATGCCGGAGAGATAGCGAACCGCGGCACCCAGACCGACATGGCCGGCAATGTTGGGTGTGCCGGCCTCGAACTTGGCGGGCACGTCGTTGAAGATCGTGCCCTCGAAGCGCACTTCCTTGATCATTTCACCGCCACCGATGAAAGGCGGCATGGCATCCAGAAGTTCTTTGCGTCCCCAGAGCACGCCGGTGCCGGTGGGGCCGCAGAGCTTGTGTCCGGTGGCCACATAGAAATCACACCCCAATGCGGCAACGTTGACCGGCATATGCGGCAATGCTTGCGAACCGTCCACCAAGGTCGTGATGCCGTGCTTGCGCGCCTCGCGACAGATGGCTTGAACGGGATTCACCGTGCCCAAGACGTTGCTGACGTGTGTCAGTGCCAGCAGTTTCACCGTATCGTTCATCGCGGCATAGAGGCCGGCAAGATCCAAGCTGCCATCCGGCAGCAAATCCACAACCTCAATACGGGCGCCGGTGCGTTCGGCAATCAACTGCCAGGGCACGATATTGGCGTGGTGCTCCATGCGCGTGACCAGAATGCGGTCACCGGCGGTCAATCGCGGCAGTGCCCACGCATAGGCCACCAAGTTGATGCCGAAAGTGGTGCCACTGGTCAAAATCAGTGTGTTTGCCGGCACGCCGATGAACGCGGCAATGGCTTTTCGTGCGTCCTCGTAGGCTTCCGTCGCTTCGCTGCCCAAGGTATGGACCGCGCGGCTCACATTGGCATTGTGTTGGCGATAGAAGTCATCCGTCGCTTCAATCACTGCCGCAGGTTTCTGGCTGGTGTTGGCGGTGTCGAAGTAGCGCAGCGGCTTGCCGTTTACTGTGCGCGACAGCAACGGAAAATCCGCCCGAATGGCTTGCCAGTCCCGGTCGCTCACAAGGTCTTTTCCCGCATCGCCGTGGCCAAAGCGGCATTGGCGGCCTCTGCCAAGACGCTGTCTTCAATCAAGTCGATCACTTCATTGCCGAAAGCGCGCGTGAGAATCGCCCGCGCTTTTTCTTCCGGGATGCCGCGTGCGCGCAAATAGAACAGGGCGTTGCTATCTAGTTGTCCGACCGTCGAGCCGTGCGCGGCCTTGACTTCATCAGCGTGGATTTCAAGCACCGGCTGTGATTCGACCGTCGCGGTATTGGACAGCAAGATGTTGCGGGAATTGAATGCGGCATCACTGCCGTCGGCGCCTTGCCGGATGCGGATGCCGCCATGCGTGATGATGCGCGAGCGACCATTGGCGATACCGCGCCAGCGCAAATCGCAGCGGGCGTTCTTGCCGATATGGCTGACATTCAAACGCGTGTCCAGATGTTGCTTGTCACTGGCGACGGCAACACCGTGTGCCTCGCAAAAAGCGTCTTCGCCACGCAGTTCCACATCCAAGACATGCCGCGCCAGGGCCGCGCCGAATTCAAGGTCGAGTCGGCGGTAGTGCGCGCCGCGTTCCAAACTGGCATGCGTGCTGGTGAAGCTGAGCATGGCGGCGCCGAGCGTTTGCACGCGCAGGTGCTCACACTGCGCGTTGGCATCCAAACGCAAGGTGCACACGCTATTCGACAGATGCGAGGCGCCTGCGTTGCCCACATGGTGCTCGATGAGGCAAAGCTTGGCGCCCTCCATCACTTGCACATGGTGTTGGGCGTGCCAGACCACATCCGCCTCGGCAGATTGAGCGAGATTGACCCAATGCAGATGGGCCGTCTTTCCGGCTAGGACGGTGACATTCAAGCCTTGGCCGTTTTGGGCTTCGACGATGTCTTCAAGGAAACGCGCGGGCGAGGATTCAATTTGGTAAGCGTTGTTGCCGGGACCGACCGCAATCGACAACTGGCCCTCGCTGCCTTTCAGATCGCTGAGCTCCGCCACGTAATGGCCATTCGCAAACACCACGCGCGGCGCCGGAATATGGGCGATATCCGCAGCGTCCACCGACGGCGTTGTCGCTGCGGCAAAGCTGCGGCGTTCATAGGCGCGCAGCGCCGTGGTGCGCCAAGCTTCTTCGCGGCGCCCTGGCAATCCGGCATTGCGGATCGCTTGCAGCCGAGTTTCCGAACTCAGCGGATTCTGCGGTTGCGTCAGGCTTTCAAGCAGTGCGCTCATGGGGTCGACACTGCCGTCGGACCGATCCGGTCTTTAATCCAGGCGTAGCCATGCGCTTCCAATTCCAGCGCGAGCTCGGGACCACCGGTTTCAACGATGCGACCGTCCGCCAAGACGTGCACCACATCCGGCTTGATGTAGTCGAGCAGACGTTGATAGTGGGTGATCACAATGAAAGAGCGGTCCGGCGAGCGCAGGGCGTTGACGCCATCTGCCACCGCTTTGAGCGCGTCGATATCGAGCCCGCTGTCGGTTTCGTCAAGGATCGCAAGCTTGGGTTCCAACACCGCGAGTTGGAAAATCTCGTTGCGCTTTTTTTCACCGCCGCTGAAACCTTCGTTGACGCCCCGTGCCAACAAGGTATCGGGCAAGTGCAGCACTTTGATTTTTTCGCGCACCAGTTTCAAGAATTCGACCGAGTCCAATGCCGGTTTGCCCTGCGCTTGGCGTTGTGCATTCAAGGCGGTGCGCAAGAAATACGTGTTGTTGACGCCCGGGATTTCCACCGGGTATTGGAACGCCAGAAACACGCCGAGCGCGGCACGTTCTTCCGGTTCCAATGCCAGCAGATCGCGGCCTTCGAATTGCACCGAGCCCTCGGTGATTTCATAGCCGTCACGACCTGAGAGCACATTGCCCAACGTGGATTTGCCGGCACCGTTGGGGCCCATGATGGCGTGCACTTCGCCGGGCTTCACTTCGAGCTGAAGACCTTTGAGGATTTCCCGCGATTCGACGCGGGCGTGTAGGTTTTCGATGGACAACATGGTGTATGTGCTCCGGATGAGAGTGCGAGATGCCGTGGGCGCTTAGCCCACCGCACCTTCGAGCGAGACTTCCAACAACTTCTTGGCTTCGACGGCGAATTCCATCGGCAGCTCGCGAAAAACTTGGCGGCAGAAACCGTCGACGATCATGGAGACGGCGTCTTCTTCGCCGATACCGCGCGAACGACAGTAGAACAATTGGTCGTCACTGATCTTCGACGTGGTGGCTTCGTGTTCGATGGTGGCGCTGGGGTGTTTGGCCACGATGTAAGGGAACGTGTGCGCACCGCAATGCTTGCCGATCAGAAGCGAATCACATTGGGTATGGTTACGCGCGCCTTCGGCACCGCTTTCCACCCGGACCAGGCCGCGATAGGTGTTTTGACCATGGCCGGCGCTGATGCCTTTGCTGACGATCTTTGACTTGGTGCGTTTGCCCACGTGGATCATCTTTGTGCCGGTATCGGCTTGCTGACGGTGATGGGTGAGTGCAACCGAATGGAATTCACCCACACTGTCGTCGCCTTTCAATACGCAGCTCGGATACTTCCAGGTGATGGCCGAGCCGGTTTCCACTTGGGTCCAAGTGACCTTGCTGCGGTCACCGCGGCATTCCGCGCGTTTGGTCACGAAGTTGTAAATGCCGCCGACGCCGTTTTCATCGCCGGGATACCAGTTCTGCACGGTCGAATATTTGATGTCGGCATCTTCGAGTGCGACCAGCTCCACCACAGCGGCGTGCAATTGGTTCTCGTCGCGCATCGGTGCGGTGCAGCCTTCCAGGTAGCTCACTTGCGCGCGGCTTTCGCAGACGATCAAGGTGCGCTCGAACTGACCGGTGTGGCCGGCATTGATGCGGAAATAGGTCGAGAGTTCCATCGGGCACTTCACGCCCTCCGGAATGAAGACGAAGCTGCCGTCGGAGAAGACGGCGGAATTGAGCGCGGCAAAGTAATTGTCGCCGACCGGTACAACCGTGCCCAAATATTGTTTGATCAGATCCGGGTGGTTTTTGATCGCTTCGGACATCGAGCAGAAAATGATGCCGCGCTCGACCAACTCCTTGTGGACCGTGGTGCCGACACTGACCGAATCAAACACGGCATCCACCGCGACGCCGGCGAGCTTCGCCCGCTCATGCAGCGGCACACCCAGCTTGTCGTAGGTATCGAGGAGCTCTTGCGGCACTTCATCAAGCGAGTTGTATTTGGCTTTGGGTGCCGAGTAGTAGCTGATGGCTTGGAAGTCGATGGGCGCAATGTTGAGATAGGCCCATTCCGGCGTGTCCATGGTCAGCCAATGGCGGAAGGCCTGCAGGCGCCACTCGGTCATCCATTCCGGCTCGTCTTTCTTTGCCGACAAGGCGCGGATGATGTCTTCGTTCAAGCCGGGCGGCAACGATTCCGATTCGATCTCGGTGATGAAGCCCGCTTCGTAGCGGCGACCGAGTTGTTCGGTGATTTCTGCGTTACGCGTGTTCATTTGTGTTGTCCTTCGGACGCCAACAGCGGAGTAGCCCGCAATGCGTCGGCGATCAGATGATTGACCCGCTGCCAGGCATGACGCGAGCGACAGCCTTGCGCGATCGAGCAGCCGGATTGTTGGCTGCAGCATTCGGTCATGGCTAACGGTCCTTCCATGGCTTCGACCACGTCACCCAACGATATGCGATGGGCGTCGCGCGCCAGCTTGTAGCCACCGGCACTGCCGCGAAAACCTTCGACCAGTCCGCTTTGTGCCAACGGCTTGAGCACCTTGGCCACGGTGGTGGCTTCGAGGCCGGCACGTTCCGCAAGCTCGGTGGTACTCAGCACCGCGTCGGGTGCTTCCGCCAGGACCGTCATGACGACGGTGGCGTAATCGGTGAGTCGGGCGATGCGGAGCATTGGGCGGCGGGTCGTATAACAGACCAATATTGTACGGATTGACCGTGCTGCATTCAACTTCCGTGCAACCAGTCGCGCAACGGCGCACCTTATACTCGCTGTTCCACCAAGGGCAGCATCGCATGGCAAAGAAGCATAAGAAGATTGAGCGTCGCGAGTCGGATATTCACGGTAATGGCGTGTTCGCCACCGAAGCCATCGCCAAGGGCGAACGCGTGGTCCGTTATAAGGGCGCTTTGCGCACACATGCGGAGGTTGATGAGGAATACGGTCAGGTCGAGGAAGACGGACACACCTTCTTGTTCACACTCAACGATGAGTATGTGATCGATGCCAATCAGGAAGGCAATGTCGCGCGCTGGATCAATCACAGCTGCTCACCGAACTGCGAAGCGGTGCTCGACGAAAACGAGAAAGGCAAACGCCACAAGGACAAGGTCTACATCGAGGCGATTCGTGATATCCGCCCCGGCGAAGAACTGACGTACAACTACGGCATCACGTTGGATGAGCCGCATACGCCGGCGTTGAAGAAATTGTGGGGCTGCCGCTGCGGCTGCAAAAATTGCACCGGCACGATGTTGCAGCCCAAAGAAGGCGAGAAAAAAGCCGAAAAGAAAAAGAAAGTCGCCAAGCGCAAATAACGCGCGCTGTTCAAGTCAAAGAGGCCGCAACGCGGCCTCTTTTTTCGTCGGAATCAGGGGCGCACTGTGTCGATGCTGGCGGAGCGAATGCTCCAATTTCTCTGCGCAGATGTTGCGCCGTCGACAACCGTGCGGCCCAGGGTATAGCTGCCTTGGAATTCCTTGGTCGACTGATCACGTTGACGCGCGACGATACGAACGGGCAGCACGATATAACGCTGACCGGCGCCGGCATCTACCCGACCCGGATCGCCCAAGCTGACACTGACGCTTGCGGTATCCGCATAGCCATTGGTGAAATCACGCAAGGTCTTGCCGCTGGCTTGGCCGTTGTTCGACCACATGCGATACGCACTGTCGTAAGCACCGCGGTTGACGGCTGCGTAATAGTCCTCAATCAAACGTTTCGCGTCGTCCACCGTCGGTTCACGCGCGTCGTTGGCGTCGATTACGGCCGCGACCGGACCGGAAGTCGTGGGTGGCGCCGGCGTCGTTGTGGTCGGCACGGGTGGCAGCGCCTGCACGACCGCAGGCGGTTGCGCTGTGCCAGATACGCCATTGCCAGTGCCGCCGGGTATGCGGGTAACCGGCGGCAAATTCATATAGCCGTTATCGGTGGGCGTGCCGGTGATTGAACTGCGGCTGCCGCTTGCGGCAGGTTGCGGCAATCCTTTGCTGCTGCCATCGGCATTCATGCCGGTTTCCGGTGTCACCGGCGCAGCGTCACGTTTGCACGCGGTAAACGACAATGTGGTGACAACGGCAACAGCCAAGGTTGCCGACATGAGCCAAGTCCGTGCGCGCATCAGTGGGTCCATCCGTTGCTGGGCGCCGAAGTGCCGGTCGCTGAAGTCGCGGGGCGCAAGTTCACCACCACCATGCCGTTTTCGATCATGGTCGAACTGATTTCACGACCACGCAATTGCGCCTGAGTGGACGCGTCCAATGTATAGACCGGTTCCTTGGCCGCGTAGTCTTGCAGCCAATTCGTCAATGCGTTCTTGGCTGGTCCGTTCAACGCACTCAAATTGTTGAGATTCACATCTTCGACCGCCGGTTCGTCGAGCATCAGACTCATGCGCGCCGGATCAAAGCGGATGCCACTGGTGACGGCAAAGTGACTGTCGCCGGCATCAGGGCTTCGGCCCAGCGCACCGACACCGACATCAAAGTCCAAACGCAATCGCGGAGAACCCGGCACGATGCTGAGTCGCGGATTCAACACCCGCAATGTCACCAAGCCATTGGCCTGTTGGTAGTCGCGCGGGAAGCGCCGATCCAGTTGGGTTTGCAACTGCCCGGGCGTGAACGCCACACGGTTGCTCAGAATCGCACTCAGCACCGGACCGACATTCGCGCAGCCGGCGAGGAGAAGCAGGGTGGCGGTTGCCAATAGGACGCGACGTCCGAAAGTCTTGAAAGTATCCATCGCAGCAGACTGCGCGTGGCGTCATGAAGAACACGTCATTGCCGCCGCGGCGACTCATCCATGGTTTAAGTAGCGGGGTAAACGGTGGGCTTTCGGCCAAGAAAAAACCGGCCACGTGGGCCGGTTTTCCTTTCATCGAGAATCGCGATCGCCTCAGGCGGCAGCGTCCTTCAACTTCTTGAGCGGACGCACTTTCACCTTGGTCGACTTCGGACGTGCCTTGAAGGTCACTTCTTCCTTGGTGAACGGGTTGATGCCTTTGCGTGCCGGACGTGCCGGAACTTCAACCGCCGAGATCTTGAACAGGCCCGGCATGGTGAAGGAGCCTGCGCCCTTCTTGTTGACCGAAGCGTGGACAGTGCTTTCAAGCGAAGCCAACACGGCGCGAACGTCGCGCGAGGCAACACCGGTGTGGTCGGCGATGTGCGCAACCAGACCCGACTTGGTCAGGGCTTCTTTGATCGGCTTCATCGTTGCAGCTTTCGGTGCGGCTTTCGGCGCTGCCTTCGCAGCCTTCTTGGGTGCTGCCTTGGCAGCTTTGGCGGCTTTCTTCGTGGCCATGTTTTGAACGATCCTCGTTTCGTAGGGAATTTGATGTGGCGCGGTATTCACCGGCACTTCACTGTATTGCATGGAATTACGCCCAACAAGGGGTTTTTAACGATTTTTTTCAGTTTTTTTTGAAACCGCATTTTGCTTCGGACGCCGCCTTTTCCGGTGGCAAGTGAATGGTGAGCAACAACTTCGATATCCAATGGCTTGATTCAGCATGTTTTTAGGCCCTCTGGCGCACTGTGTGACCCGCAGATGTACCGCTGCATTCAAGGGAGCAAGGCAATGAAAGTTTGGGTTCGTGCGGCGATTTTGCCGATGTCATTGGCTGCCTCTTTGGCAAGTGCACAAACGGCGGCGCAGTTTGCACCGCAACATGATTCGCGCTGGAACGACCGACAAACCTCCGGTCGCTACGCGGACAATGCGCAATACGACATGGCGCGCGTGATACGTGTGCAGCGCGTCGACAACTACGCCGCGCGCAGTACGTCGAATATGTCGAGCCGGAATGGATCGCGTTGCTACACCGATGGCGGTGGCTACTATCCGCAGGATCGTTACGGTTCGTCCTATCCGGACAACCGCTACGGCAACGGCGGCTACAACAACGGTTACGGCTATCCCGATAACCGCTACGGAAACGGTTACGGCAACACCTATGGCAACGGCACCGGACGCACTATCGCAGGCGTCGTCGGTTCGGTCGTGGGTGCGGTGGTCGGCAGCCAAATCGGTGGCGGCTCTGGGCGCTATTTGGGTACCGCGGTCGGCTCGGTGTTGGGTGGCGTGGCCGGCACCGGCGTCTATGACAATGCGCAGCGCAATCGCGAGCGTCGCCCGCAAGTCACGGTCTGTGATCCGATTCCCGTCGGTGCGGATCCGCGCGACTACAACCGGGGCTACAGCAATGACGGTGGTGCTTGGTACGACGTGACCTATGAATATCGCGGCCGGACTTACACCGATCGTTTGCCCTACGATCCGGGCCACGAACTACGCGTGCGCGTGGACGTACGGCCCATCTGATTGAAAAGCCTGCCTACCGGTCGCACACAGCGGCCGGTAGGTCATCAGCGCGCGTTCAATCGCGCCAGTCGATCGCACCGTTCACGACGGTGCAGACGCGACCGCCAGACCACACATGGCCTTCCGCGTCCACGGTCAATTCCAGGACCGCGTCGTGGCCGACTTCGCGCCCTTGGCTCACACGATAGAAGTGGCCGTCACCGGGAATGGCATTTTGTGAAGCAAGCCAAGCCGCGAGGACCGCATTGGCAGCCCCCGATGCCGCATCTTCGAATCGAGCCGGCGCGCCCACCCAAGCACGCACGGCGTAGTAGTACACCGGGTCGTCACTGCGGGCATAAGCAAACACGCCCATGCTTTGCGTGGCTTCCGCAAGGGTCGCGATCGCCTCCCAATCGGGCTGGGCGCTACGCAACGTGGCTTCGTCTTGGACTTCGACCAACCACCAACGACGTCCTCCGTCCATCAGGACCGGCGGCAGTGCGCCGCGGGGGATGCCTTTCATCGCCGCCACCAATGCGACGTCGTCAGGCGTACCCAGGCGCAGCTGCGACGCGCGCGGTGTGCGAATGGCGATGGTCCGCTTATCGCCTTCGCCGCTCACCAACAGCGGCAGGTCGCCGGCGATACCCGATTGAATCAACTGGCCGTTCACGGGCGTGGCCAAGCCTGCTTCCAACACCGCGTGCGCGGTGCCGACGCTCGGATGTCCGGCGAACGGCACTTCGCGACGCGGGCTGAAAATGCGCAAGCCATAGCTCACCCCGGGATGCGGTGCCGGAAAAACGAAGGTCGTCTCGGGCAAACTCGTCCAAGTCGCGATGGCCTGCATGGTGGCATCGTCGAGGCCTTCCGCGTCCAACACCACGGCCAGCGGATTACCGGCACCGGGTCGGCTGGCAAATACATCCACTTGGGTAAAACGTCTCGACTTTTTCATCTTGCTCCAACGCGTCTTCGAGGCATCCGCGGGACGGGGGATTCGCTAGAATCCCTTATTTGCCCCGTTCTGGGTGCGCATCATCCCACAACTCATGACAACAACCTCTGACCCGCAATGGGTCGTCCTCAAATTTGGCGGTACTTCCGTATCAAGACGCGAGCGATGGGACACCATCGGACGCTTGGCGCAATCACGTCTGGATGAAGGAAAACGGGTGTTGGTCGTGGTGTCGGCGGTCTCTGGCGTCACCAACTTGCTGTTGGCCGTTGCCGAAGGTGCGGTCGACCCGGTCGAACACTATGCGCAGATCGCTGCCTTGCACCGGGAATTTGCGCATTCCCTCGGTTTGTCGGCCGACGGCGTGCTGGCCACGCGTTTGAAGACGTTGCAAGAATTGCTGTGCGAAGACCCGCGCGCTGCCGTCCGTCCGCTCGACTGGCAAGCGGAAGTGTTGGCCCAAGGCGAATTGCTGTCGTCGTCGTTGGGTGCGGAATATCTTCGAACCCAGGGCTATGACATGCGCTGGGCCGATGCGCGTGATTGGTTGACGGCACTAGAGTTGCCGAACCAGAGCGATTGGTCGAAACGGCTGTCGGTGAATTGCCTGCATGCGCACGACGAAGCCAAAGTCGCACGCTTCGGCAACGCGATCGGTCACTTGGGGATTACCCAAGGATTCATTTCAAGGCATGCCGATGGTGGCACCGCGATCTTGGGTCGTGGCGGTTCCGATACCTCGGCTGCCTACTTCGGTGCCTTGTTGAAGGCGGATCGCGTTGAAATTTGGACCGATGTCCCCGGCATGTTCAGCGCCAATCCGCGCGAAGTGCCGGAGGCACGATTGCTTTCCCGCTTAGATCATGCGGAAGCGCAGGAAATCGCCACCACCGGCGCCAAGGTTTTGCATCCGCGCGCGATCGGTCCTTGTCGAGATGCGGATATCGAAATACGCATTCTGGATACCTCGAACCCGGATTTGGGCGGTACGCGTATTTCGCGGATGCAAAAACTCGTTCCGGGTGTCAAAGCCATCAGTCGTCGTAACGGCATCGTGCTGGTGTCGATGGAATCGATCGGCATGTGGCAACAGGTGGGTTTCCTCGCCGATATTTTCGAGCGCTTCAAGGCGCATGGATTGTCGGTGGACTTGATCGGTTCGTCGGAAACCAACGTCACGGTGTCGTTGGATCCGAGCGAAAACCTGGTCAGTACTGACGTGCTCGAGCGGCTTTCCAGCGATCTTTCCACCATCTGCAAAGTGAAAGTGATCGCGCCGTGTGCAGCGATCACCTTGGTCGGGCGCGGCATGCGCTCGATGTTGCACAAGTTGTCCGACGTCTGGGCGACGTTCGGGCGTGAACGCGTGCATCTCATCTCGCAATCCTCCAACGATTTGAACTTGACCTTCGTCATTGATGAGGCCGACGCCGACGGCATGATTCCGTTGCTGCACGCGGAACTGATCCGCAGCGGCGCCATGCCGATTCGGGAGCGCGAGATCTTCGGTCCGAGTTGGCGGCAGTTATTGCAGGCGCGTCCGCCCAAGCCCGACGCGTGGTGGCGTGCTGAGCAGGCACGCCTCATCGACATCGGGACGCAACATGGACCGAGCTACGTGTATCACCTGCCCACCGTGCGCGAGCGTGCCGCGCAGTTGAATGCGATCAAGGCGTTCGATGCGCGTTACTACGCGATGAAAGCCAATTCCAACCCGGCCATATTGAAAACGCTGGCGCAGGCGGGCTTCGGTTTTGAATGCGTGTCCTTGGATGAAATCGAACACTTGCAAACGCATCTGCCCGATTTGTCGCCCACACGCATCCTGTTCACGCCAAGCTTTGCACCGCGCAGCGAATACGAACGTGCGCTGGCACTGGGCGCGACGGTCACGGTCGACAACGTGGAAGTGTTGGAGCGATGGCCGGCGGTGTTCAAAGAGCGCAGCCTTTGGTTGCGAATCGATTTAGGCCATGGCGATGGCCATCATGAAAAGGTGGTCACCGGGGGTGCGGCCTCGAAGTTCGGATTGGATATCACGCGCTTGGGCGCATTTGTTCGCGCCGCACGTGCGTTGAATATTCGCGTCACCGGATTGCACGCGCATCTGGGCAGCGGCATCGAATCCCCAACGCATTGGGCGCAAGTCTATTCCGAGCTGATTGGTATTGCCGAGCAGATCGGCTCTGTGGAATGGATTGACATGGGCGGAGGTCTGCCGATTCCCTACACGCCGGATGCGGAGCCGTTTGATCTCGCCGGATTTGCCGAGGCAATTGCAGGCATCAAAGACAGCTTCCCGCGCTATAAATTGGCCTGCGAACCCGGACGATTCTTGGTGGCCGAGGCGGGTGTGCTGTTGACCCGCGTGACGCAAGTCGTTCACAAGTCGGGTGTGGCACGGGTCGGTCTGGATGCGGGCATGAATGCCCTGATCCGACCCTCGTTGTACGACGCTTGGCACGGCATCCACAACCTGTCGAAACCCGCCGGCAGTGCGCTTGCGGAGTTCGATGTGGTCGGTCCGATTTGCGAAAGTGGCGATGTCCTCGGCAATGACCGGGAGTTGCCGATTTCGACGTCTGAGAATGACGTCATTTTGATTGCTGACGCGGGTGCCTACGGCATGACCATGGCGAGCAGATACAACATGCGGGCTTTGCCGCACGAGGAAATCATCGAGTGAATATTATGGAATTCGACCGTACGTCGGTGGCGCGTTTCCGATTCGTCAGCCACAGCTTCGACACCGAGACCGGCGAGGCAAAACTCGCCTATGCGTTCGACGATGGCCCTCTGATGGTGGAGACCGTGGTCATTCCGGGCGCGCCGTTCAACTTGGACGCGACCCGGCGCAAAGCGGCCGAAGCCGCGACGCAGCTGCTGCATTTGATTGCCGGTGTCAGCTACTACAAAGCAGCGGTACCGCCGGAAATCACCATCGAAAGCGGTGCAATCGATGCCGATCTCGCGCGGTTCCTCGATTCGGTGTATTTGAACGGCTTGGGTGAGTTCGCCTATCGGAACGGTCTGGATTTGCACGGCCGCATCGCCTTTCCGCATGCGGCCGAATCTGCGCCCGCGGCCGTTGACGCCGGATTGGCAGAGCGTGCCTTGGTCGCGATCGGCGGCGGCAAGGATTCGCTGGTGTCGATCGAGGCACTGCGCGATGCCGGCGTCAATCCCGTGGTGAGTTGGGTCGGCGGCTCGCAATTGATTGCCACCTGCGCCGCACGTACCGGCTTGCCGACCTTGAACATCACGCGTCAGTTGGCACCGGAGCTGTTTGAGCTCAATCGCTTGGGCGCGTGGAACGGACATATTCCGGTCACGGCGGTGAACTCGGCGATTTTGGTGTTGGCCGCGATTGTCACCGGTGCGAATCAGGTGGTGTTCTCGAACGAGCGCTCGGCAAGCTACGGCAGTCTGATCGAGGGCACCGGCGAAGTGAACCACCAATGGTCGAAGGGCTGGGCGTTTGAAAGTGCGTTCGCGGACATCGTGCGCAAGCGCGTAGCGGCGGACTTGCGCTACTACTCGCTGTTGCGACCCTTGTCCGAGTTGGCCGTGGCCCGTCAGTTCGCCCGCACTGATAAATATGACGCCTGGTTCTCCAGCTGCAATCGCAACTTCCATCTTTTGGGCGAGAAACCGACGCAGCGCTGGTGCGGTGTCTGTCCGAAGTGCCACTTCGTATTCTTGGCATTGGCGCCGTTTATGGCCAAGACGCGATTGGTGTCCATTTTCGGCCGCAACTTGTTGGACGATGAAAGCCAGATCGAGGGCTACGACGCCTTGCTCGAATATCGCAATCACAAACCTTTCGAATGCGTCGGTGAAGCCAAAGAGTCGCGCGCCGCGCTGGCCGCACTGACCCAGCGTTCCGAATGGGACGAGGATGCTTTGGTGGCACGATTCGCGCGGGAAATCGCGCCGCAGCTCGCCGCCGAAGACTTGTCGATTGAATCCTTGTTGACGCTCGAAGGCGAACACGGCATTCCCGCCCATGTGTGGGAGAAAGTCCGTGCGCATTTTTGAGCTGGCGAATCGCCGCGTCGCGATTTGGGGTTGGGGCAAGGAAGGCAGGGCGGTCTATCAGGCCATCCGCGCCGAACTGCCCGACCTCAATTTGACCGTGATTTGCAACGACGTTGAGGCGCAGATCGTCGAGGCGATGAACGATCCGCGCGTGGTCTGCAACGTGCATGTTGATGCCGAAGTGTTGTCGCATTACGACGTTGTCTTCAAGTCGCCGGGCATTTCTCCGTATCAACCGATGGTCGAAGCCGCCGCCGCGCATGGCACCGTGTTCAGCAGTGGTACCTGCCTGTGGTTCGCCGAACACGCCGGTGACAAAACCCTTTGCGTGACCGGTACCAAAGGCAAGAGCACGTCGACGGCTTTGCTAGCGCATTTGCTGCGCGCGGCAGGAAAACAGGTCGGACTGGTCGGCAATATCGGCATGCCGCTTGCCGACATGATCGATGCGCGCGCCGACTTTTGGGCAATTGAGTTGTCGAGCTTTCAGACGCGTGAGGTGGCCGCCAGTGGCGTCCGTCCGCATCTCGCGTTGGTCACCAATGTCATCGCCGAACATCTGGACTGGCACGGGAGCGAAGCGGTGTATGTCCGCGACAAACTCGCATTGCTCACCGATGCCAAGCCCCATATCGCCGTGTTGAACGCCGCCGATGCCAAACTCGCCAAGCTCACATTGCCAAGTTCGCAGGTGCATTGGTACAACCATCCCGAAGGTTGGCATTTGCGTGGGAATGAGATTTACCGCGGCGATGAAAAAATCATCGACGTGTCGAAGATGCCGCTGCCGGGCACGCACAATCGCGGCAACCTGTGCGGCGTGTTGTTGGCCTTGGAAGCCTTGGGTTTCGATGCGCGCGATTTGGCCTTGTCGGCCTTGGCCTTCAAACCGCTGCCGCACCGACTGCAGTCGATGGGGATCAAGGACGGCATTGAGTACGTCAATGATTCGATCAGCACGACGCCGGACACTGCGCGCGCGGCATTGAATGTCTATGCCGGTCGAGAGGTCGCCATCATTCTCGGTGGGCACGATCGCGGCCTGGATTGGTATCCGTTCGCCGACCACTTGCTGCAAGACGCCCCCGTCGCGATTGTCACCATGGGTGCCATAGGACCACGCATCAACGCGATCATTCGCCGCGCCTGTGAAGCGAAGGGCGTACGACTGGATTCCGCCACCGATCTCGCCGATGCCGTCGCAAAGGCTCGCGCAGCATTGCAAGGCGAAGGCGTGGTGTTGATGTCGCCGGGTGCCCCAAGCTTCGGCATGTACAAGGACTACGTCGAACGCGGCAAAGACTTCGCCAGAATCGCCGGCTTCGATCCCGATCGCGTCGGCGAAATCCCCGGCCAAGGCGTCCACTAAGAAAGGGGGTCAGAGTGACTTTCAAAATGGGGTCAGATGAAATTTCCCCGACGCCATTCCCCAAATTGATTCAGCGTGGTTTTCACACCCTTTGGCGTAGAAAGTGTGTTGACCCCTTTTCGGATTCCAACACGTGAAAAAGCATCTGACGGCCCTAGCGGCTCTCGCCATCTTTGCATCACTCAATGCCTCCGCGGCGATGACCTCCAAACCTGTGGAATGGCAGGTGGACGGAAAGACCTACTCGGGCGTGCTGGTCTACGACAATGCCACGGCCGAAAAACGGCCCGGTTTACTGATGGTGCCGGACTGGCTGGGCATTAACGATGCCGCCATTGCCAAAGCAAAACAACAGGCAGGTCGCGACTATGTCGTGCTGCTCGTGGATATGTACGGCAAAGGCGTGCATCCGAAAAACGATGCCGAGGCCAAGGCCCAAGTCATGAAGTTGGCACCCAAGCCGCAGCTGATGCGCGACCGGATGAAAGCTGCGTTAGCGGCCTTCACTGCGCAGTCGGGCAAAGCGCCGCTGGATCGCGACAAGATCGGCGCATTCGGCTTCTGCTTCGGCGGCACCTCTGTTTTGGAGCTGGCGCGCAGCGGTGTACCGTTGGCCGGGATTGTCACCTTCCATGGCGGCTTGTCGACACAAATGCCGGCGGCGGCCAACAGCGTGCAGACGCCGTTGTTGGTGTTGAACGGTGCCAATGACAAAGGCGTTGCGCCGGACATCGTGCCATTTGAAAAAGAAATGGACAACGCAGGTGCTGATTGGCAATTCGTCAACTTCAGCGGCGCCGAACATTGTTTTGCGCTGGAAGGAAAGAACGCCGATGGTTGCCGCTATAACGAGCGTGCTGCGCGTCGTGCGTACATGATGATGCACGCCTTCTTCAAAGGACGCTTTGCCGCTACACCTTAATGCTCAATGGCTGCGGGAAATCGCGTAATGCGCGAGGCCCCGCAGCGCTGCAACGGCGTCGTTGTCTTCAAGGCCAGCCAGCGCAAGCTCGGCTTCGCGCGCGTAGCTTTCCGCCATTGCCTTTGAATACTCGAGGCTTTGGCAGGCATGAATCGCGGCAACCATTTCCGGCAGGGCCTCGATTTCACCGTTTTGCACAATCGCGCGCAGGCGCTCTTTGGTCGCCGCATCGGAATGGGCAATGGCGTGGATGACGGGCAGGGTGGCTTTGCCTTCCGCCAGATCGTCGCCCAAATTCTTGCCCAAGGTGTCGGCGTCCGCGGTGTAGTCGAGCACGTCGTCGGCGATTTGGAAGGCATAACCGAGCTTCATGCCGTATTCGCGCAAGGCGTCTTGCGTGGCGGCATCGCGCCCGGCCAGCATGGCGCCCAGTTGGGTGGCCGCGGCAAACAGGATGGCCGTTTTGCGTTCAATCACACGTAGATAGGCGGCTTCGGTGGTATCGGGATTGCGCACATGCAGCAGCTGCAGCACTTCACCTTCGGCGATCATGTTGGTGGTGTCGGCGAGCAGGGTCTGCACATCCATGCGCTGCAATTCCACCATCAATTGGAAACTGCGCGAGTACAGAAAATCGCCCACCAACACACTGGTGGCGTTGCCCCAGACCGCATTGGCGGTTTGCCGCCCACGACGCATGTCGGACTCGTCCACCACGTCGTCATGAAGCAGGGTGGAGGTGTGGATGAATTCGACCACCGCCGCCAATTGGTGCGCATCCGCACCTTGGTAGCCGAGCGCGCGCGCCGCCAGCAATAGCAGCATCGGGCGCAAACGCTTGCCGCCGGCACCGATGATGTATTCGGCGACTTGGTTGATCAGCACGACGTCGGACGCCAGCCGCTTGCGGATCAGGGCATCCACGGCCGCCATGTCGGGCGCGGCCAGCGTTTGGATGTCTTTCAAGGCAAGAACGGCGGAATTGGGCATGATCGACTTTCGGTGGGTCAGACCCCGATTATAAATGGGGTCCGGAAACCCTACCTGAGTATCGGATATCTCAGGATTGGCGACTCCGCGCTGATATCATCCAATGGTCTCGCCCAATCTCGGGCATTCATAAACCAAGACCAAGACGAAGGAAAGAAATGGCTCGCGGAATTAACAAGGTGATCCTGGTCGGCAATCTGGGCAACGACCCCGAAGTGAAGTTTTCACAAGGGGGCATGGCCATCTGTCGGCTCAGCCTGGCTACGACCAACGTTCGAAAAGATCGTGATGGCAACAACCAGGAAAAGACGGAATGGCATCGTGTCACGCTCTTTGGCAAGCTCGGTGAAATCGCCGGCGAATATCTGAAGAAGGGGCGCACCGTCTATATCGAAGGCCGTATCGAATACGGTTCGTACGAAAAGGACGGCCAGAAGCACTACACCACCGACATCATTGCAGACGAAATGCAGATGCTGGGCGGTGGCGGTGGTTCAAGCGAAGGCGGCGGTGGTGGTGGTTACGAACGTAGCGACTACGCCAACCGCGGTTCCCGTCAACCGGCGCAGCGCCGCGAACCGGCCAACGCGCCGGCACCGGCACAGATCCCGAATGACTTCGGTATGCCCGACGACGATATTCCGTTCTGATTCAAAGCAGATTGCAAGCAATACCGCGGGCGCCTAGTGCGCCCGTTTTTTTGAGATTGGGCGCAATTCGGTAACTCGTACTTATGTCTATGGCGCACTCCGATCAGGGGAGCCAGTTCACCCGCTCAGATTAGCAATCGTTCCTGACGGCACATCGGATGTTTCCAGCATGAGCCGTTGCGGAACCCGTCATGACAACGCTAGCAGAGAGTTTCTTCGGCGCATCGAAGAAGGAACTGATGAAGGGTCGAATCTACCGTCGCCGGGAGATAGCGAGACAAGATGTCTTCGATTGCATCGAGATCTTTCACAACCCGATCAGGCGACTTGGTTCCGCTGACGGCCTGTCCCCTGTAGAGTTTGAAAGGCGTTATTCAAAGAGCGGCACCAGAGTGTCTAGGAAAAACTGGTCGGTCCAGTAGATGAAAACAAAAAAGGTGATTCTGTCCTTTGGAGCCCTTGTGGCGTTGATGGCTGCTTACGTTTTTGTATTTTCGCTTGTGTCAACTTCGCAGCCGATAGCGACTTCATCAATAGCGCACTCGCAAGAAGTTCTAGCAGCCGTTGGAAAGGTGAAAGCTGTCAGTCTTATTGGTGTCCGACAAAAACTGGTGGGATATGGAGGCGTTAGCTGTACTAGTTCAATCTATGCCGTAGTCGGCGACAAAGGCTTTGAATTCGTAGGTGTTCATATGTCGATGAGGGCACCTGATCATGACTGGGTAGTGGACGACCTGTCCCTAGGATGGTTTAACAAATCCGCAGCGTCATGTTAGTGATTCCGGTTCACACTCAGAGGCATGTTTAAGACTGGACCGATCGGGATCTTGCAAATATCGCCAACTCTTGAACTTGAGAAATTGGAGAAAATTTAGCGCGGCAGCCATACTTCGCGGTCCGGTGGCGACCGGATTTATCTCTCCCAATTGATGCGGCTGGACTTCAAAGGCGTTTCACCGTAGTTTCATGGAATCTCAACCCTCGGGGGTTCCATGAATACAACCGACGCCGGTTCGCCTCGGCAATTAACCTTTCGTGCGGTCATTCTTTCGATCGTGCTTGCCGTCATCCTGTCGGCCGCCAATGCCTACTTGGGCTTGTTTGCCGGCCTGACCATTGCCACCGCCATTCCCGCCGCCGTGGTTTCCATGGGCGTGTTGCGGCTCCTCGGCGGCGGCAGCATTCTTGAAAACAACATCGTCCAGACCGGCGCATCGGCCGGCTCGTCGATCGCCGCGGGCGTCATTTTCACCATTCCCGCGCTCATCATCATGGGCTATTGGCAAGACTTCCGTTATTCGTGGGTCTTGGCCATTGCCGGTTTGGGTGGTTTGTTGGGCGTGTTGTTCTCGGTGCCGTTGCGCCGCTCGATGATTGTCGAAGAACCGCTGCCTTTCCCGGAAGGCAAGGCAGCCGCCGAAGTGTTGAAAGCCGGTGAAAATCCGGGCCCGGGCTTGAAGATTCTCGGCATCTCCGGCGCGCTCGGCGCGATCGTCAAACTCGCCGCGGAAAGCGGCATGAAGCTCATTCCGGACAACGCGGTGGGCAGCGGCTTCATCGGCAAATATCTGGGCTATATGGGCACCAATTTGTCGCCCGCCTTGCTCGGTGTGGGTTACATCGTCGGTTTGAACATCGGCATTGTGGTGTTGTCAGGCAGCATCCTGTCTTGGAACATCGCCATCCCGATGTATCACGCGATGTTCTTGCACACCGACCCTGCCATGGCACAAGAGCTCGCCAACGCGAGTGCCGCGGATGCCGCCGGCGCCATCTGGTCGGCGAAGATCCGATACCTCGGTGTCGGCGCGATGTTGATCGGCGGTGTCTGGACCTTGTTCTCGCTGCGCAAATCTTTGCTGTCCGGCATCAAGAGCGGTATCGCCGCCGCCCGGGCGGAAGGCGGCGCCATCGTTCATCACACCGAGCGCGATTTGCCGATGAAGTGGATGCTGATCGGCTTGGTCTTGTTTGTTCTGCCGTTGTTGCTCCTGTATCAAGCCATTGTCGGCAACTGGGCCGTCAGTGTGCCGATGGCGATCATCATGATTGTTGCCGGCTTCCTGTTTGTGTCCGTCTCCGGCTACCTCGCGGGATTGGTGGGTTCGTCCAACAATCCGGTCTCCGGTATCACGATTGCGACCATCCTGTTCGCTTCGGCCGTGTTGCTGCTGTTGCTGGGCGCTTCGGGCAAGGCCCCGGTCGGCGGTGGCGGTGCACCCTTGGGCGCGGTGGCGGCCATCATGATCGGCGCGGTGGTCTGCTGTGCCGCAGCGGTGGGCGGTGACAACCTGCAGGACTTGAAAGCCGGTTATATCGTCGGCGCGACGCCTTGGAAACAACAAGTCATGTTGATGATCGGCGCCTTCTCTTGTGCGCTGATCATGGCACCGGTATTGAACTTGCTGGCACAGGCTTACGGGATCGGTGCCCGTGATGCGGCGCATCCGAATGCACTTGCCGCGCCGCAAGCCACCTTGATGGCCTCGGTGGCAAAAGGTTTGTTCGGCGGCAAACTGCCTTGGGACATGATCGGCATCGGTGCGGTGATCGGCGCCGCCATCATCGCCTTCGACGAGTGGCTCAAAGCGCGCAAGTCGACTTTCCGTGTGCCGGTGTTGGCTGCTGCAATCGGCATTTACTTGCCGCTTGAATTGATGGTGCCGATCTTCCTCGGTGGCTTGCTCGCCTATATCGTCGAACGTCGCCAAGGCGTGCTCGGTGCGAGCGATGAAGCACGTGATCGCGTGCATCGTCCGGGCACCTTGTTTGCCGCGGGTCTGATCACCGGTGAAGCACTAATGGGTATCGCGATCGCCATTCCGATCGTGATCAGCAAGCGCGCCGATGTACTGGCTTTGCCTGAGGCTTACCACTTCAGCAAGTATGTCGGCTTGGCCGTTCTTGCCCTGGTTGCATGGCTGCTGTATCGCACGGCAACCAAAGAAAAATACGTTGCCGATCCGGCGCACGCTTGAACTTGAAAGTGAAGGAAATGCCATGAAATTTCGAAATGCACTGCTACCGATGATGATCGCCGCCGCGCTGCCGCTCGCCGCGCAGGCGCAACGCGGATTCACCGTCGAAGACATGGTGAAGCTCGATCGCTACGGCGCACCGCAGCTCGCCGCCAACGGCGACGTGGTCTACACCAAGCGTTCGATGAATGCCGAAGTCACCAAAGCCAGCACGGCGCTGTGGGTGAAGCCCGCCAACGGCAAAGCCCGTCAACTCACGCCGGCCGGTTGGAATGTGAATTCTCCGTCGGTGTCCGACGATGGCAAGACGGTGTATTTCCTGAGCGGCAAGAACGGCAGCTCGCAGCTGTATGCGATCGCACTTGCCGGTGGCGCACCCAAACAAATCACCAACATGGCGTTGGATGTCGATGCCTACAAAATGGCGCCGGGTAACAAACGCGTCGCTCTCGCGATGGCCGCGTTTCCCGACTGCAAAGACGATGTGTTGAAGTGCACCAAGGCGCGGTTGGAAAAAACTTCCCCGAGCAGCGGTCAAGTCTTCGATCGCATGTTCGTGCGCCATTGGGATATTTGGGCTGATGGTCGCTACAACCGCGTGTTTGTCGCGCCGGTGGGCGAAAAAGCGACGGCGGCAGCCACATTGGTCACGGGCGCCATCATGGGCGACATCCCCTCCAAACCCTTTGGTGATTTGAGCGATCTGGCTTGGTCACCCGACGGCAAGCAATTGGCGGTGTCGGTGCGGGCGGGTGATGCGATGGAACCCACCAGCACCAACTTCGACATTCTTTTGGTGAATGCCGACGGCAGCGGTGCGCCGCGCAACCTCACCGCGTCGAACAAAGCCTGGGATGCCGGCCCCGTATTCAGCGCGGACGGCAAGACCTTGTACTACCGTGCGATGAAGCGGCCGGGCTTCGAAGCCGATCGTTTTGCATTGATGGCAATGGACCTGGCATCGGGCAAAGCGCACGAAATCGCGCCGAAGTGGGACCGTTCTGCGGACAACATCGTGTTGTCGGGTGACGGAAAAACCATTTACACAACGGCGGGCGATGTCGGTCAACACCCCTTGTTCTCCGTGGACGTCGCCACCGGCAAAGCCACGCGATTGATCGCCGATGGCAGCGTGTCGTCGGTGGACATGCGTGATGGCCGCATGGTGTTCTCGCGCAATTCGATGAAGTCGGGCGATCAAATCTTCGTCGCATCCGCCGACGGACAAAGCTGGGAAGCGATCACGCCGAGTGCGCTCGAGCAAACCGCCGGCGTCAAAATGGGCGAATACGAGCAATTCAGTTTCAAAGGTTGGAACAATGAAACCGTCCACGGCTACGTGGTGAAACCTTGGAACTATGAAGAGGGCAAAACCTATCCGGTCGCCTTCCTCATCCACGGCGGTCCGCAAGGCAGCTTCGGCGATGGCTGGAGCTATCGTTGGAACCCGCAAACCTATGCCGGTCAGGGCTACGCAGTGGTGATGATCGACTTCCACGGCTCGACCGGTTACGGCCAAGCTTTCACCGATTCGATCAGTCAGCATTGGGGCGATCGACCGTTGGAAGATTTGCAAAAAGGCTGGGCGGCCGCACAGAAGAAATACGCCTTCTTGAACGGCGACAAGGCCTGTGCCCTGGGTGCAAGCTACGGCGGCTACATGGTCAATTGGATCGCCGGCAATTGGAACCAGGCGTGGAAGTGCTTGGTGACGCATGACGGTGTGTTCGACAACCGCATGATGGGTTACGCCACCGAAGAACTCTGGTTCAGCGAATGGGAAAACGGCGGCACGCCTTGGGCTAATCCGAACGGCTATGAGAAATTCAATCCGGTCAATCACACCGGCAAGTGGAAAGTGCCGCAGCTGATCATCCATGGCCAATTGGACTACCGCATTCCGGTGGAGCAGGGACTGGGCGCGTTCACCGCCTTGCAGCGTCAAGGTATCGAATCGAAGTTCCTTTATTTCCCCGATGAAAACCACTGGGTGTTGAAGCCGCAAAACAGCGTGCTCTGGCACCACACGGTCAACGATTGGTTGAAGAAACACATCGGCAATTGAGGTGTTGAAGGCCCCGGCATTGATCCAGGACGACATCGTCGTCCTGGGTCTGATTGCGGCAACGTTGGGCCTGGTGTTTTATGGCGCCAGCCGGCCATCGGGACCTTGGCGGAAATTTTTTGCCTTCGTCCCGCCCTTGCTGTTGTGCTATTTCATTCCCGGCATTTACAACTCGATCGGGTTGATTGATGGCGCCCAAAGCCATTTGTACAACCCCGTCGCCAGCCGCGTGTTGTTACCCGCGGCGCTAGTGCTGCTGACTATGACCGTCGACTTGCGCGCCATTGCCAAGTTGGGGCCAAAACTCCTCGTGATCTATGTCGCGACCTCTGCCAGCGTGATGCTCGGTGGTGTCTTGGCGTTCTTGCTGATGCGCGTGCTCGCGCCTGAGACGATGGCAGGCGACACCTGGGCCGGCATGGCTGCGCTCGCGGGCAGCTGGATCGGCGGCGGCGCCAACATGTTGGCGATGAAGGAAGTGTTTCATGTCGATGCCACCACTTTCGGGCAATTTGCCGTGGTGGACGCGGGTGTTGCCTATGTGTGGATGGCGCTGTTGCTGTTGTGGGCGCAACGCGCCGCGGTCATGGATCAAAAGCGTGGGGCGGACACTTCCGCGTTGGATAGTTTGCGCGAACGAGTTTCGGCCTACAAAGCCACGCATGAACGCATTCCTGCCTTGAGCGATTGGATGATCTTGATCGGCATCGCGTTTGGTGCCGTGGGACTTGCGCATGCGCTTGCCAAAGTCGTGGCGGCGTTTTTGGCGGCGCACACGACGTGGGCCGCGCCGATGGGCTTGCATCAAGCATTCCCGTGGATGATCGCGATTTGCACCTTGATCGGCTTGGGCTTGAGCTTGACGCGCGCCCGCACACTGGAAGGCGCGGGTGCTTCGACGCTCGGCACGGTGCTCTTGTACTTTCTGATCGCCTCCATCGGGATGCAGATGGAGATCGCCGCGCTGCTCGACAAACCGATGCTGTTCTTGCTGGGTGCGCTCTGGCTCGCGATTCACGCGGCATTGCTCTGGGTGGTCGCGCGAATGCTGCGCGTGCCGTTTTTCTATTTCGCGGTGGGTTCGCAAAGCCACATCGGTGGCCCGGCCTCTGCACCGGTGGTGGCGGCTGCCTTCCACCCGGCGTTGGCGCCGGTGGGCGCGTTGCTCGGCACTTTGGGCTACGCCACCGGCACGGTTCTGGCTTATGTGATGGGGCTCATCTTGCGGGCGCTCGCCGGCTGAGATGTCTCAGAGCCAATGCACGCGCTTCAAATACCGGTAGAGCGATGCACAGGCCACCGCGACGACGCCGATCAGAATCGGATAGGCGTAACGACCATCGAGCTCCGGAATATGTTTGAAATTCATGCCGTACCAACTGGCAATCAAAGTGGGCACGGCCAATAGTCCCGCCCAACCCGCGAGTTTCTTGACCACCTCGCCCTGATGAATCGTCACCAATGACAGGTTAGTGCTCATCGCGGCACTGGCGGTTTCGCGCAGCGTATCGATGATGTCGGCGGTGCGGCCGGCGTGATCGCGGACATCGCGGAAATACGGCTTGGCGACATCCGGAATGCCCGGGTTCTCCGAGCGCATCAACTGCGAAATGATGTCTTGCATGGGCGACACCGCCATGCGCATTTGCGTCAGCTCTTTGCGCAGGGTGTAAAGGCGTTGGATCGTATCGCGGCGATATTCCTCTTCCGCGAATATCGATTGCTCGAGTTCGTCGAGCTCCTCCTCGAAGTCGTTGACGATGGGTGCGTAGTCGTCGACGATGAAATCCAAGACGCCATGCAATGCGACAGCGGGACCCATGGCCAGCAACTCCGGCTGAAGTTCGAGTTTCTCCCGTGCCACCGCAAAGGAATTCGATGCGCCGTGGCGTACCGTGATCAAGAACCGGCGCCCGTAAAAAATGTGCGTCTCTCCGAATCTGACGTGCTCGCTCACCAGCTGCGTGGTGTGCACCGCCATGAAGAGGGTGTTGCCGAAGGCTTCGATTTTCGGACGTTGATGCGCCATCAAGGCGTCTTCAATGGCGAGATCGTGCAGGCAAAACTCTTCCTGCAATTTGCCGAGCAAGGCGTTGTCGGGTTCGTACAGACCTACCCATACATAACTGTCATCGTCGACCGCCAAAACATCACTGATCGCGTCGATGGTGATGTTTTCACTTCGACCTTGGCGATAGACGCGGCAATTGACAACGACCGGTGCATCTTTCAAGGCTGGGGCAATCGCCATGACGTACTACTTCGAAGCTTCGGAACCCAAATGATGCAACGCCACGGTGATGGCGACAAGGATGGGCAGCATCAGTGCAATCCATGCGCCGTTCGGTTGTGGATTGAAGATCCAGAGAATGAAGGTGGCCAAGACGGCGAGCAGCGCAAGCACGCAGGAGAGAATTGCCGCAAATCGTCCCGGTGCACGGCCACGGTATACGCACACGGCCGCGGGCAACAAGCACAGTGCCAGTGGCGAGAACAACAGCAAATTGCTATTACGCCACATCGCCCAGTGGTCGGTGAACAACCAACCGAGCAGCAGCACGCAGCCCAGAATGCCGCATTTCAGCCAGGTGATGCCAAGCAGTGCGCCCAAAAGCTTGCGATGACCTGCGGTCGCCAACCAATACAACAGGCCTCCGAAGGCCGCGCCAAGCAGACCCATGACAAACACGTTCAAACGGCGTGTTTTGTCTAGATTATCCAAGCGGTGCGGCAGCAAGGTTTCGGTGCTTCGTACCAACGGGCGCCCGTCCGCCAACTTGACGCGGTCCAATCCGCTTGCGAGATGTTCGGGTAGGAAGGCGTCATCCCAGAAGGACAGCGGCTTGCTGGCTTCGGGGCCCAAACCCAAATCAAATCCCAGCCACATCCAAACAGTCGGCGTGGAAAGTCGCAGGGCTTCACTGCGGAATGAATCACCGTTGGAGGTGGTGCTCAGTTGCCGTTCGATTCTGCCATCCAGCACGCCGTCCAGCGCATCGCGCACGCGGGTCGTGCAGTTGTCGCGGAAGTAGTCGTAGCGATACCGTGCGTTCTCCGGTTTGGCATTCTCCGCCAAACGTGCCGCGAGCAATGTGGCCTGGGCGTCGGTCAGATTGAGCCATTGAATCTTGACCCCGCGACCTTCTTCCCGGTAATTGGCCAAATCATCCTGCAAAGGAATTGCAGCGAGCATGTACTGCATTCTTCCGCGCGCAAAATTCTTCACGAAGCCCGGTTCGGCCAAATCGAAATAGCCGAAGTTGTAGGAGGTGGCGCTGCCGGTCGCGTCATCGACGACCACCAGAGAGTCGTGTCCGAACCGCTCCCAGAAGATCTCGCCCGGTGCCATCGTCATCACGCCGACCCGTGGCGCGGCCGATGCCGACAGGCACCAGCACGCAGACATCAGGAACAAGACCGCAAGACGCAAAAAGAATGACCGCATCAGCGTTCGCCGTGCACACCTACGTGGAACGCATGCACGCGACGCGCATCCGCGTTGACCACGCGGAACACAAACCGACCCATGGTCAGCTCTTCGCCGGATTCGGGAAGGTGTCCAATGGCATTGGTGACAAGGCCGCCGATGGTGTCGTAATCATCTTCGGGGAAATCGGCACCGAAACGCTCGTTGAAATCCGCAATGGGTGTCAGCGCGTCAACAACGTACTGGCCGTCACTTTGCGCTTGGATATGCGCGGTTTCGTCGCTGGCGTCGTCGTGTTCGTCATCGATATCGCCGACGATTTGCTCAAGCACGTCTTCGATGGTCAGCACGCCGGCCACACCGCCGTATTCATCAATGACGATACCCATGTGATTGCGTGACAAGCGAAACTCGCGCAACAGCACGTCCAGTCGCTTGCTTTCCGGAATCAGGAAGGCCGGGCGCAACAGTTCACGCAGTTGTTGACCGCTGCCTTCCACCGTCACCCGAAGCAAATCTTTGGCCAAAAGAATGCCGAGAATTTCGTCCTTATCTTCGCCGTGCACCGGCAGTCGGGAATGTCCGGACTCGATGACTTGCTTCAAAACGTTTTCCAGCGGCGAATCCACTTGGATCATCGACATTTGCGCGCGCGGAATCATCACGTCGCCGACGGTCAATTCTGAAATCGCAATTGCGCCTTCGAGCATGCGCAGCGTATCGGTGCCGATCAGCCCGTCTGCGCTGGCATCGCGGAGAAACTCGAGGACATCGCCTCGTGTGGTGGGTTCGCCGGAGAGTGCGGCGCCAATTCTTTCAAGCCAACTCCGATGCTCGGGTTGACTTTGACTACTGTCGGGTTCGTCGGCCATGTGGGGGAGCGATACGATGAATCTTTGAATGGCGGTCAGTTTAACCGAGCCGGATTGACGAATCGTGACGATGCCTTATTCGGCGTAGGGGTCGTCCAAACCGAGTTCGGCAAGAATGTCGCGTTCCAATTGCTCCATCGCCAACGCGTCGGCTTCCAACTCGTGATCCCAGCCCAAGAGATGCAAACTGCCGTGAACCGTCATGTGAGCGTAATGGGCCGACAAGCTTTTACCTTGCTCTTGCGCCTCGCGGGCAATGACCGGTGCGCACAGAACCAGATCGCCAAGCAAGGGGAAGCGCGCCGATTTGGGTAGCCCGGGTGGGCGCTCCGCCGGAAAGCTCAAGACATTGGTGGCGTAATCCTTGCCGCGGAAGTGCGCATTGAGATGTCGGCCCTCAGGGATGTCCACGATCCGGATGGCGAGATCAGCATCCTTGATGCGCCCGGATAAGGCCGCTTGCACCCAGCGCCGGAAACTCGGCGCGGCAGGAATGCCTTTGCGCGGCAGCGCATAAGCGACAGAAACTTCCAGGGTGAGGGGGCCTTTGGTCATGAGCGGATTCTATTCGACTTGTTGAAACGGAATCAGAACCCCTGGCCGCCGGCGTCGTCCATGGGCGAGGGATTGCGCCGTGCGTTCTCGACTTCCACGCGGGCATCGCGTTTGTCATAAGCGGTGACAATGCGTGCCACCAACGGGTGGCGAACCACGTCTTTGGCTTGGAAGAAAGTAAAGCTCACGCCGTCGACATCACGCAGCACTTCGATCGCGTCTTTTAAGCCCGACTTCACTTGTTTCGGCAAGTCGATTTGCGTCATGTCACCGGTGATGACCGCGGTACTGCCGAAACCCAAACGCGTCAGGAACATTTTCATCTGCTCGATGGTGGTGTTCTGCGCTTCGTCAAGAATGACAAACGCATCATTCAAGGTGCGACCCCGCATGTAGGCGAGGGGTGCGATCTCGATGACGGATTTTTCAAGCAGCTTGACGACTTTTTCCGCGCCGAGCATTTCATAGAGCGCGTCGTACAACGGGCGCAGATAGGGATCCACTTTTTGCGTCAGATCGCCGGGCAGGAAGCCGAGTTTTTCACCCGCTTCGACGGCTGGACGCACCAAGATGATCCGTTGCACGCGGGACTCGTTCAAGGCCTCGACGGCCATGGCGACACCCAAGAAGGTTTTGCCCGTACCGGCCGGCCCGATGCCGAAGTTGATATCGTGCGTGGCGATGGCGTGCAGGTATTTCTTCTGGTTGTCGCCGCGGCCGCGAATACTCCCTTTCTTCACGCGGACGGTGACGTCCTGCGGCACGTAGTCAGACGTTGCCGGGGGTCTTTCTGTCGCTTCGTGAGCGACCGTCGCCAAGCGAACATTCAATCCTTGCGCATCCAGGGTTTCATTCTCTATATCCGCATAGAGATCGCGCAAAAAGCTCTCTGCCTTTGCCACTGACGTCTTGTCGTCGCCGCGAACACTGAAGACATTGGCGCGGTTGGCGATCTCGACGCCGAGTCGCATTTCGATCTGGCGCAGATGCGCATCGAAGGGCCCAGCCAGATTGGCCAAGCGTTCAGTGTCGGCGGGATCCAGCGTGAAGTCGGTTTGATGTTGTGTCATCCCGCTAGGGTACTGCGCGCCATATGAAGGCCACCAAAAAAGGGGTCAGATTGAATTTTGGAAAAAGGGGGTCAGAGTGACTTTTCTATTGAAAACTCACTCTGACCCCCTTTTTCGTTATTTCTTCTGACCCCATTTTTTGTCAGGCGGCTTGGGCTTCGCGTTGGAATTGCTCTTCTTCGGTGGAGCCTTTCAACGCCACCGTTGAGGACTGCTTCCCTTGGATAGTTTGTGTGACCGCATCGAAATATCCGGTGCCCACTTCGCGCTGGTGTTTGACAGCGGTGAACCCGTGCTCTGCGGCGGCGAATTCGGCTTCTTGCAATTCGACGAATGCGCTCATTTGGCGCTCCGCGTAGCCACGCGCCAGGTTGAACATGCCGTAGTTCAAGCTATGGAAGCCGGCCAAGGTGATGAATTGGAACTTATAGCCGTAGCTGGCGATTTCCTTCTGGAACTTGGCGATCGTGGCGTCGTCCAGATTCTTCTTCCAGTTGAAGCTCGGCGAGCAGTTATAGGCGAGCAGCTTGCCCGGATAGCGCGCGTGGATGGCTTCGGCGAACTTGCGTGCGAATTCCAGATCGGGCTTGCCGGTTTCACACCAGACCAAGTCGGCATACGGCGCATAGGCGAGACCGCGACTGATGGCTTGATCAAGGCCTTTGTCCGTTTTGTAAAAACCTTCGACGGTGCGTTCGCCGGTGCAGAACGGACGGTCGTTCTCATCGATATCGCTGGTGAGCAAGTCCGCGGCTTCGGCATCGGTGCGTGCAACGATCAGTGTCGGCACGCCCATTACATCGGCCGCCAAGCGTGCAGCGGTCAGCTTTTCGATGGCTTCGCGCGTCGGTACCAACACTTTGCCGCCCATGTGGCCGCACTTCTTCACCGATGCCAGTTGGTCTTCGAAATGCACACCGGCGGCACCGGCTTCGATCATTGCTTTCATCAATTCATAGGCATTGAGCACCCCGCCAAAACCGGCTTCCGCATCGGCCACGATCGGTTGCAAGTAGTCGATGCTGTGATCGCCTTCGGCGTGGGTCAACTGATCTGCACGCAACAGCGTGTTGTTGATGCGCTTCACCACTTGCGGCACCGAGTTCGCCGGATACAGCGATTGGTCGGGATACATTTCACCGGCCAGATTCGCATCGGCGGCGACTTGCCAGCCGGAGAGGTAGATGGCCTTCAAACCGGCTTTGACTTGCTGCATGGCTTGGTTGCCGGTCAAGGCGCCCAAGGCATTGACGAAATCTTCCTTGTGCAGGGACGCCCAGAGTTTCTCGGCGCCCAAGCGCGCGATGGAATGTTCGACATGGACGGTGCCGCGCAGGCGGACAACGTCTTCGGCGCTGTATTCGCGACGGACACCCGTCCAGCGCGGGTTGTTATCCCAATCATGCTGCAGTTCTTGAGCGGTCGGCAGAGTGCGGTTCATGGTTTTTCCTTATGGTTTCCGGTGTGGAGGATCAGGGCAGGCGTTGGTAAGCGGGGAGGGTGAGAAAATCTGCGAGTGAATCGGCGTGTGTCAGTTCGACCAAGAGCGCAATGGCGTCGTCAATGCGCGACGCGCCGACGATGTTTGCCGCGGCAAGTCGCGAGGGCAGACCGATCAACGCGCATTCCAAAAGATCGAAATCCACCGGACGCCCGTCGTCGAGACGGATGCCGCCGTGGTGGATCCATTGCCACAGTTGCGCACGTGAAATCTCGGCGGTTGCGGCGTCTTCCATCAGGTGATGGATGGGCACGCAGCCATTGCCGGACAGCCACGCGGCGAGATAGCGCACACAGACTTCAACGTTGTTGTCGAAACCGGCGCGGGTGATCGTGCCCGCGCAAGGCGCCAACAAATCGCTTGCGCGCACCGACACGTCATCACGTCGCACGCTCAATTGATTGTCACCGGCCACATGCTCGGCGAAGGCGGCACGCGCAATCGGAATCAAGCCGGGATGGGCAACCCAAGTGCCGTCGTGGCCGGCGCCGGCTTCGCGCTGCTTGTCTGCCGACACACGCGCCATCGCCGCGTCGTTTGCCACCGGATCGTTGTTGATCGGCACTTGCGCCGCCATCCCGCCCATCGCAAATGCACCGCGACGGTGACAGGTTTGAATCAAGAGTTCCGAATAGGCTTTCAAGAACGGTTGCAGCATCGTGACTTGACCGCGTTCGGGCAACACCCGATCCCGATGCATGCGCAAGGTCTTGATGTACGAAAAAATGTAATCCCAGCGACCACAGTTCAGACCCACGATGCGATGGCGAAGCGCGTACAGGATTTCCTCCATTTCGAACGCCGCCGGCAGTGTTTCAATCAGCACGGTGACTTTCATCTGGCCATGCACCAAGCCCAATTCGGCTTCGGCAAATGCCATGACCGATTCCCACAGCGCGGCTTCTTCCATGGACTGCAATTTGGGAAGGTAGAAGTAAGGGCCGCGATCTTTGTCGGCCAATGCGCGCGCATTGTGAAACGCGAACACCCCGAAATCGAACAGCGCGGCGGACATCGCCCTGCCGTTGAATTCGACATGTTTTTCGTCCAAGTGCCAGCCACGTGGACGCACAATCAATACGGCGCGACAGTCTTCTTCGACGAGCGCATAGGTCTTGCCGTTCGAACCGGTGAAGGTCAACGTGCCGGAAACCGCATCACGCAAGGCGCATTGACCGGCGATCAGATTCGGCCACGTCGGCGAGGTGCTGTCTTCAAAATCGGCCATGAAGCAATCGGCGCCGGAGTTCAGCGCATTGATCACCATCTTCGGATCGACCGGGCCCGTGATCTCCACTTGGCGGCGCAAGAGTGCCGGCGGGATGGGCGCGACCGACCAATCGCCTTGGCGGAGCGCCGCGGTGTCCGATCTGAAATCCGGGAGGGCGCCGGCGTCATAGGCGGCTTGGCGCACTGCGCGTGCCGCGAGGCAGGCTTGGCGACCCGGCTCGAACTGGGTGTGAAGTGCGGCCAGAAAGGCCAGTGCGTCTTCGCCCAGCAGGCCGCCTTGGCCGCTGGTCGACGTACGTACCAAAGGTAGATCGAATGTAGGGGTTTGCAACTGAGCGGACATGAGGCTTGGGGTCGGCGCAGCGACGTGCTGCAAATCAACCATCCGCTGGCGAATAGTATTTTGCAAAGCAAAGTTGTCAATGGTAAATATTAAAAAAACAAATACGAGAAGTGCCGACCATGGCCAAGTCCCTCGAAACAGCGCCGCGATTCTCTTACAAGGGCAGCCGCCTCAAGCCGCTGCGGGCCTTCTGCCAGGTGGCGCGACTCGGGTCGATTTCACGGGCAGGCGAAGCGCTGTTTTTGAGCCAACCGGCCGTCAGTTTGCAAATTCAAGCCATCGAGCGGGAGTTCGGGGCCACGCTGTTTCATCGCCGCGGTCGGCGATTGGAATTGACGGACGAAGGGCGCTTGTTGTTCGAACAGGTCGCGCCGCTGGTTGAAGGCTTCGACAATCTCTACACGAACTTTCAAAAAGCGCTCAAAGGTTCCGGCGCCGGCGAACTGCATATTGCGGCAGGCACTTCCACCATCTTGCATTTGCTGCCGTCGATCGTCGCCGCCTTCAAGGCGGCCAACCCCGCCATTCGATTGACCTTGCACAACGTGACCGGCGCGGGCGGTCTTGAACTGCTTCGCGCAGATAAGGTGGATCTCGCCGTCGGTTCGATGCTCGATGTGCCGAATGACATTCGCTACGAACCGGCCTACACGTTCGAGCCGACTTTGATCATGCCCTTGGGGCATCCGTTGGCGGAGAAAGACGAAATCACGCTGGCGGATTTGTCACCGCACGGATTGATTTTGCCGCCGCAGCGACTCACCACCTACCGCTTCGTCGACCTCGTTTTTCAGCGTGCGCGTGTGCCTTATAGCGTTGCGCTGGAAGTGGGCGGTTGGGAAATCATCAAACAATATGTGGCGATGGGGCAGGGCATCAGCATCGTGACGTCGATCTGTTTGACCGCGCAAGATCGCGAGCGATTGGTCACACGCTCATTGGCGAAATATTTCCCCTCGCGCACCTATGGATTGGTGCTGCGGAAAGGGAAATTCCTCTCGCCGCATGCACGCGCCTTCGTCGATTTGATTCGTCCCGATTTGTTATCGGGTCGCGACTACTATCGCGGGGGTCACTCCGAACGTTGAGCGTCCGTCGTTACCACGCGTCCGCGCAAGGAGTTGGTCAGCGCGTCGGTAATCACGACATCCACGAAGCCACCGATCAAACGCGGATGGCCGGCGAAATTGACCTGACGCATGTTCTCGGTTTTCCCGGTGAGTTCGTTGGCGTCTTTGCGCGATACGCCGGTCACGAGAATGCGTTGCACGCTGCCCACCATCGACTTTGAAATCTCGAACGAATGCGCATTGATATGCGTTTGCAAGCGTGAGAGACGTGCGTGTTTCAATTCGTCCGAAACGTCGTCTTGCAAATCGGCCGCGGGCGTCCCCGGTCGACGTGAGTAAATGAAGCTATAGCTTTGATCAAAGCCGACATCTTCGATGAGCTTCATGGTCTTGTCGAAATCCGCATCGCTTTCACCGGGGAAACCCACGATGAAGTCCGATGAAATGGAGATGTCCGGACGAACCGCGCGCAACTTGCGAATCTTTTGTTTGAACTCAAGCGCGGTATAGCCACGCTTCATCGCTGCCAAAACGCGGTCACTACCGGACTGCACCGGCAAGTGCAAATAATTGGCGAGCTTCGGCACATCACGATAGGCCTCAATCAAGGCATCGCTGAATTCGAGCGGGTGTGACGTAGTGAACCGGATGCGATCAACACCGTCGATTTCAGCAATGGTACGGATCAACAACGCGAGATCGGCGACGTTGCCTTGATCGTCCATCGGCCCGCGATAGGCATTGACGTTTTGTCCGAGCAAATTGATTTCGCGCACGCCTTTTTCGGCGAGCTGCACGACTTCAAACAAGACGTCTTCGAACGGGCGGCTGACTTCCTCGCCACGCGTATAGGGCACGACGCAGAAGGAACAGTACTTCGAACAGCCTTCCATGATGGACACGAAGGCCGTCGGGCCATCGGCGCGCGGTTCGGGGAGGGCATCGAACTTCTCGATCTCCGGGAAACTGATGTCCACTTGTGCCTGACCCGACGCACGGCGTGCGCGCAACATCTCCGGCAAACGATGCAATGTTTGCGGGCCGAAGACCAGGTCGACGAAGGGCGCGCGTTTGACGATGCCTTCGCCTTCCTGCGAAGCCACGCAGCCACCCACGCCGATCATCACCGGCTTGCCACCCTTCTTGAATTCTTTCCAGCGCCCCAGTTGGCTGAAGACCTTTTCCTGCGCCTTTTCGCGGATCGAGCAAGTGTTCACCAAGATGACATCGGCTTCGGCGATATCCGTGGTGAGCGCCAGACCCTCGTGCTCAGCAAGAACGTCGGCCATCTTCGCCGAATCGTACTCGTTCATCTGGCAACCGTGCGTTTCGATGAAAACTTTGCCGCGCGCCTGCAAGGGCGCATCCGCGGTGCTGTGCGTGCTGTGTTCAATGCTCATGGTCATCTCCGGGGGCGCGGAGCTGATTCCGGGCCGGGGGCGCAAGTATACGCAAGGCCCACCCACTTGCGGCGCATTCAGCTGACTCAATCAAATCAATGGCTTGCAATTTGTTAATTTTGCGTGGAGACTGCGCCCATGGGAATCGGGATCCGCCTCGTCGCTGCGTTGTTGCTGATACTTTGCGCCTTGCGTGCGGAAGCTTCGGGCCTGTATCGCTGCACCAGCCCTTCGGCGATCACCTATACCTCGACGCGCATTGCCGGCCAGTCCTGCAAAGCCGTCACCAATATCAAGACACCCAGTGGTCGCAAAGTCCGACCGGTTGAGCCTGCGCCGCTGGCTGCCGAATCGAACGCCGGCTATACCTTGTCGCCGCTCAGCGCGAGCAGTGACGCCAAGCCGACCCGGGATATCACCGTGGCCAATGCCGCACCGGTCAAACCGACATCGGGCGGGCCGCGTCGGGTGAGCGGTCAGGTGTACTCCTATATGAAGAACGGTACGCGCTACGTCACCAGCGTGCCGCCAGCCGGGATGAAAGCGGGTGCCATCCGCACCATCAATTACAGCTTCATGGAGTCCTGCTTCGCCTGCGACGTCAAGTCCACGGTCAACTTCCGGACGCTGCGCTTGAATACAAACGCCTTTGCCGCCGAAATTGCCGAGGCATCACGCATGTACGGGGTGGAGGAGTCGATCATCCGCGCCATCATCCATGCCGAGTCGGCCTACAACCCGCGTGCGCTCTCGCGTGTGGGGGCACAAGGCCTGATGCAGTTGATGCCGGCGACGGCGCGCCGTTTCGGCGTCTCCAATGCCTTCGATCCGGGGTCGAATATCAAGGGCGGCGTGCAGTATTTGGCCTGGCTCCTGAAGCGATTCAAAGGCGACTTGTCGCTGATGGCCGCCGGTTACAACGCCGGTGAAGGCGCCGTGGGCAAATACGGCGGCGTGCCCCCGTATGCCGAAACACGCGTGTATGTCCAACGCGTCCGCATGCTGGCGGATCGCTACCGCAACACCCCGCGTCAGGACTGAAAACGCCGACGCCGGCCAAGCGTGGCAGCGATTCGCCCATTCAATATATTGTGGTTTTGTTAAGCGTTCCGTAAACTTGTGGGTCATGTGCAAACAGGATTCCTCCTGTTTGGCGCCAGTTAGACAAAACACGTTGCGGAGTGCCGAATGGCCCACGATGAAGTTCACGGTCCGAATGATCCGGGCCGGCGCAGGTTCCTGACAGCTACCACTGCGGTGGTAGGTGCGGTCGGCGCAGGTTTCGCTGCAGTTCCTTTTATCAAGTCCTGGAACCCGAGCGCGCGCGCCAAGGTCGCGGGCGGTCCGGTCAATGTTTCCATCGGGGAATTGGCTGAAGGTCAGCAGCTGAGCGGCATCGCTTGGCGCGGTTCGCCGATCTTTGTGATGAAGCGCTCGCCGGCCATGCTGGCAACGCTGAAGCAAATGGACGCGCTGGTGGCGGATCCGAAATCGGACAACACCGACCAGCAGCCGAAGTACGCCCAGAACGAACATCGTTCGCTTAAGCCGGAAATCCTGGTCTTGATCGGCGTTTGCACCCACTTGGGTTGCGCGCCCGAATTGCATGCGGAAGTGAAGCCGATGCCTTTCGACCCGGATTGGAAGGGCGGCTATTTCTGCCCCTGCCACAAATCCCGCTACGACATTGCCGGCCGTGTGCTGAAGTCGCAGCCGGCCCCGGCCAATCTGCCGGTGCCCCCGTACCACTTCGCCGATGACAGCACGCTTGTCATTGGTGTCGACCCGCAAGGAGTCTGATCCCAATGTCGAATATCGCGATTCGTACGGCGAACACCGTCATGGATTGGGTGAATGAGCGCGCACCCGCGCTGATGCCCATGTACCGCAAGCACATGACGGAGTACTACGCTCCGAAGAACTTCAACATTTGGTACATCTTCGGCATCTTGTCGACGGTGGTGCTGGTCAACCAAATCCTCACCGGGATTTTCCTGACCATGCATTTCAAGCCGAGCGCGGCAGAAGCCTTCGACTCGGTCGAATACATCATGCGCGACGTCGAGTGGGGCTGGCTGATCCGCTACATGCACAGCACCGGCGCCTCGTTGTTCTTCATCTGCATTTACCTGCACATGTTCCGCGGGCTGATGTACGGCAGTTACAAGAAGCCGCGCGAGCTGGTTTGGCTGCTCGGGATGGTGATTTATCTGGTGCTGATGGCCGAAGCCTTCATGGGCTATGTGTTGCCTTGGGGTCAGATGTCGTTCTGGGGCGCCAAGGTGATCATTTCCTTGTTCGGCGCGATTCCGGTCATCGGTGGCGACCTCACGCAGTGGATCATGGGTGACTTCAACCCGGGCGACGCTACCTTGAACCGCTTCTTCGCGCTGCACGTCATTGCGTTGCCGCTGGTTCTGTTGTTGCTGGTCGTGCTGCACTTGGGTGCGCTGCACGAAGTCGGCTCGAACAACCCCGATGGCGTTGAAATCAAGAAGGGTCCGAAGGGAAACCGTTGGTCGCCGACCGCGCCCGCAGACGGCGTGCCGTTCCATCCGTATTACACGGTGAAGGACACCTTCTTTGTCGGCTGCTTCCTGATGGTTGCTGCCTTCATCATTTTCTTCATTCCGAACTTCGGCGGTCTGTTCCTCGAACACGACAACTTCACCGCGGCGAACGCGTTGGTCACGCCGGCACACATCAAGCCGGTGTGGTACTTCACGCCGTACTACGCGATGTTGCGCGTGGTGCCCTCGTTCTTCGGCATCAAGTTGTGGGGTGTCTTGGTGATGGGTGGTGCGATTGTCGTGCTGTTCCTGTTGCCTTGGCTCGACCGCTCCAAGGTCAAGAGCTACCGCTATCGCGGTTGGCTGTCGTGGTTGATGCTCGGCTTGTTCGTGCTCAGCTTCGTTTGGCTCGGCATCATCGGCGGTGGCCCGGGTACCGATCCGAAGGAAGCCGTCATCGGCCGCATCCTGACCGTCTATTACTTCCTCTTCTTCTTGACGATGCCGATCTGGACTTCGATTGACAAGACCAAGCCGGTTCCGCAACGGGTGACCATGCATGACTAAGTTCTCCGCTCTCAAAGTATTTGCCTTGGTGGCGGGCCTGTTCTTGGGCGGCGCGCAAGTGGCGTCGGCGAGCGAAGGCGGCGATACCCAGCAAGCGGGCGTCGATCTGACCGATCGCGGCTCCTTGCAGCGCGGTGCCAAGTACTACATGAACTATTGCGCCGGCTGCCACTCGTTGAAGCACTTGCGCTACAACCGCTTGGCAGAAGACCTGGGCCTCAGCGAAAAAGACGTGCAGGAACAATTGAACCTGACCGGCGGCCAATTCGGTGACCACATCCTGTCGTCGATGACGCCGGAAATGGCCCAAGCGGCATTCAACAAAATGCCGCCGGATTTGAGCTTGATCGCGCGCGTTCGCGGTGAAGATTGGATCTACACTTATCTGAAGTCGTTCTACCTCGATGAAACCCGCCCGGTGGGTTGGAACAATACCTTGTTCCCCGGTGCCTCCATGCCGAACCCGCTGTGGTCGCTGCAAGGCGTGCAGCAACCGGTCTACGGCAAAGCCGATTCAAACGGCGAGCGTCCGGTCGAGCGTCTGGAATTGGCCCAAGAAGGCACGCTGAAACCGCGTGAATTCGATCAGGTCGCCCGCGACGTCACCGCTTTCCTCGTTTACGCGGGTGAGCCGGCAGTGTTGAAGCGTCCGGCCTTGGGTGTGTGGGTGTTGCTCTTCCTCGCCATCTTCACGTTGTTGGCGTGGCTCCTCAAGAACGAGTACTGGAAGGACGTGCATTGATGATCGACAAGGGATTGTTGGCGAGCTCGCCGGTCCGCGCCCGTAATGGACTGACGCTTTATTCTGCTTTGGATGATGTGGTCTGCCATCGCGTGCGCTTGGTCTTGGCTGCGAAGGGCGTGCCTTACGATCTCGTTCCTGTCGATCCGCAAGCACCCCCGGAAGATCTCATCGATCTGAACCCGTACCAGTCGGTGCCGACCTTGGTCGAGCGCGACTTGGTCTTGTATGCGGCCTTGGTGGTCACTGAATTCCTTGACGAGCGCTATCCGCATCCGGCATTGATGCCGATGGATCCGATTTCCCGCGCACGCGTGCGCCTGGCCACCTTGCGCATCGAGCACGAATGGGTGCCGCAGGTGCAGGCCATCCAGATGGGTAACAAATCGCAAGCCGATGCAGGTCGTAAGCGTCTGTCGGAGCTTCTGACGGCTTCCGTACCGTTGTTCAAGGCCAGCAAGTTCTTCTTGAACAGCGAAATGTCCTTGGCCGACTGCGCCATCGCGCCGATCATCTGGCGTTTGGAAGCACTCAACATTCCGCTGCCCAAAGACGGCAAAGCGATCGAAGATTACGGCAACCGCATCTTCCGCAATCCGGGCTTTGCACGCAGTCTGACCGAAGCCGAGCGCAAGCTGCGCGTCTTGCCCGAGTAATCGGGCAAGTTCCGGCAATGGAGATGACACCGCAACGCCCGTACCTCGTGCGGGCAATGGTTGCATGGATCGTCGATAACGGCATGACACCGCACCTGTTGGTGGATGCCACGCAACCGAATGTGCATATTCCGCCGGGTACCGCCCAAGACGGTAAGGTCGTTTTGAATATCGCCGCACGGGCGACCCAAGGCTTGGACTTGGGCGATGACGCCATCACTTTCTCCGCGCGCTTCAACGGCGTGAGTCAATCGCTTTACCTGCCGATGGCGGCAGTTTTGGCCGTGTATGCGCGTGAGACCGGTGCGGGGATGGGGATGCCACCCGAGCCCGCTTATTCGAATGAACCGCCCGCGATCACAGCCGCGGATATTGCGCGTTCGGAGTCGATAGACGAATCGTCGGTGACTGCGTCCGAAACGGATACGCCGCCGGACGACACACCGCCTGCGCCGAAGCGTGGGGCGCATTTGCGCATCGTCAAGTAACTCGTTTAAGAGCGCCTCACCCGCCCCGTTCGGGGCACCCTCTCCATCAAAGATGGAGAGGGGAGTACTTCCTTCTCCACGCAGTGGAGAAGGTGGCGCGCAGCGCCGGAAGAGGCGCCTCACCCGCCCCGTTCGGGGCACCCTCTCCATCGAAGATGGAGAGGGGAGTGTTTCCCTCTCCACGCAGTGGAGAAGGTGGCGCGCAGCGCCGGATGAGGCGCTTTACTGAAAAGCCACCACCTCTCTCGTAGGCCCCACAAACCCCACCAGCCGCCCCTCGCGCAACACCAAGCGTCCTTCGTGCCGCTCCGCGCCATCGTGCGAATAATCGAAACGATAAGTGCGTTCCAACGTCAGCCAACCACTATCACTGCGCGTCCAGCGCGATTTGATTTGCTGCACGCTTTCATCCAGCCACTGCACCCCGGCTGCTTTACAGGCATTCCTGCCGAGTTCACGTGCGCGGTCAGCCGCTTTGCGCGTGCTGTCCCACCAAAAAAACAACAGCATGAACGCGATGAGCGCAAAGAGTGCTTCTCCCATCACTGTGCGCGCACTCCGAAGATGACAAAACTTTTCATGACCCAGTTTACACTCCGACCCGAACCCCAAAACGGCTTGACCCATGCAGCTCAACGACTTCCCGATTACCGGAAAATGGCCGGCCAAACATCCCGAACGCATCCAGCTTTACTCGCTCGGCACGCCGAATGGCGTCAAGGCATCGATTGCTTTGGAAGAGATGGGGCTGCCTTATGAGGCGCACAAGGTTGACTTCGCGACACAGGATCAACTGACGCCGGAATTCCTGTCATTGAATCCCAATAACAAGATTCCTGCGATGATCGATCCGGTCGGCGCGGACGGGCAGGCGGTCGCCGTCTGGGAGTCGGGTGCCATCTTGATTTACCTTGCCGAAAAGTCGGGAAAATTGCTGCCGTCTTCCGGCGCCGCGCGTTATCAGGTGTTGCAGTGGTTGATGTGGCAGATGGGCGGTCTCGGCCCGATGATGGGGCAGGTCGGCTTCTTCCATAAATACGCGGGAAGTGCCTACGAAGACAAACGCCCCTTGCAACGCTATGTGGACGAAAGCCGACGACTGCTATCGGTCTTGGATCGTCACCTGCAAGGACGTGAGTGGATGGTCGAAGACACGTATTCGATTGCCGATATCGCCATTTTTCCCTGGGTGCGCAACTTCATCGATTGGTATGCGGCCGGCGACCTTGTTGGTTATGCCGACTTCAAGCATGTGCAACGTGTGTTGGACGTTTTCCTCGCGCGTGAAGCGGTGCAGAAAGGACTCGCCGTGCCGGCATGATTGCTGCCGGCACGACGCCGGCCTCAAGGCGTGCGCAAGCGGAGTAGGGCTGCCCAATTCTGGCGATTCAAGCTGCAGTTGTTCTCATTGGCCGGCGTGCAACTGCTGTCGCCGGCATCTTCGCCGTCACCTGCGGCTTCGAAACCCACCGGACGCGGCAGCATCGCAATGCCACGGTCATCCAAGCGCAACTTGCGCAACGTCACACCGTTCAAAACATTGCCGCCGACGGTCTCCATCAACTTCGCCGTACGATCCACTTTGACCACTACGTCGCAATGCGCGGCTTGCCGCAGACTCGGATTGTTTGAAAACGCGGCGATCAATCCTTCATAACCGATAATTGCGCGGGTATTGCGCACATAGCAGACCATGTCGCCGGGTGACGGTTGGGTCGTGGCGGGATTCATCATCAAGAACGGACCGCTGCCGTTATAGGCATCGCGGATGTAATCGATGTGCGCCGGCGAGGTGTTGAAGTTGGTCACACCGGCTTGCAACATCACATACGAGATGAAGGCCGCAGACCAGGGATTGTCGAGCAAAAACGCGCGGCACTCGGCACTGGAATAGCTCGTGCTTTGGCAGGTGCTGGCACCACTGATGCCGCTGTCCATCATGGAATACAAGGTGCCGCTGTTGCGCCAGTAGGTGACCACTTTTTCCCAACTGGTCGTGCCATCGGCCAAGCGCACTTTTTCCGACTCGGTGGTGCGCTGATAGCGCAGGCCGCCGTTGACGTCGATAAAAGGCTGGTACCAGTTGTAATTTTCGCGCAGGGCCACTTGCACGATTCGCGAAGCGGTGGAGCCGCCGTAAATGGGGCCGGACGGTATCACCGGCGGCGTCACCGCAGGTGCTTGCGAGCTGCCATTAGACGGTGCCGAAACCACAGGCGGGGCTTTCTTCGGCGGTGGCGTACTCGCACAACCGGCCAAGACAACGCCGCTTGCCAGCGCAATCATCCAGTTCGAAACGCGCATATCCCTTGCTCCTGAATTCGAATCAAAACAAGTTACCAGCCGCGGCGTTCACGTTGGCTGAATCGGTGGCGGGCCGAGCTTCAATGAAAAATCAATCGCATGTACGTGTTTGGTCAAACCGCCGATCGAGACATAATCGACACCGTCTTCGGCGATGCCGCGAATGGTTTGCATATCGACGCCGCCGGAGACTTCCAGCGGAATTTTTCCGCCACCTTCATCACGTGCGATTTGCACGGCGGCTTTGCGCATCGCTGGCTCGAAATCGTCGATCAAGATGCGCGTGCAATCGGTCTGAAGGGCTTCGCGCAGTTGTTCGAGTGTTTCCACTTCGATGATCAAAGGCGCATCGGGATAACGCGAACGTGCGTGCTCGGCTGCAGCCTTCAATGAACCGGCAGCGCGAATGTGATTTTCTTTCAGCATCACCGCATCAAACAATCCGATGCGGTGATTTTCACCGCCGCCCATGCGTACCGCGTACTTTTGCGCCATGCGCAGCCCGGGAATGGTCTTGCGAGTGTCGAGCACTTTCGTCGGCAGTTCGCCGATGGCATCGACGAAAGCGGCTGTGGCGGTCGCGGTGCCGGACAAGGTTTGCAGGAAATTCAACGAAGGACGTTCGGCGCTGACCAGCGCGCGGTTCATGCCGCGCAGCAAGGCGATGACCGTGCCTTTCTTGACGCGATCACCTTCCGAAACCAGCCATTGGATCTCGACGTTGGGATCCAAGGCCTTGTGGCAGGCATCAAACCACGGGCGGCCTGCCACCACACAATCTTCTTTGCACAGCAAATAGGCGCTATCCGGCGCGTCCGGCAATAAACTCGCGGTCAGGTCGCCTGTGCCCAAGTCTTCCCGGAATGCTTTGGCGATATCCTCCGCAACCACCTCGGGCAACGGCGGCACGATTTGCAGCCGGTGGCTCATGCGGGCTTGAATCCGAGCGCCGCGCCATCGGCAAAGGCTTCGGGAAGCAGGACCGGAATGCCGTCGTCGACGCGATAGACGCGCTTGCCGTCACGCGTGATCAAGGCCTCCTTCAGAACATCGGCCTGGATGTCCTCGCCGAAGGCAACGCCACCGGATTTGATCGATTCGTTCAAGCGTTGCAGCTGTGCGGCATCCAACAGTGACAGCGGCTGGCGGGTCACCGGGCACACCAGCAGGTCGAGCAGTTTCTTGTCCATGACATTTCGCGTTTCCGTGGGTGATGGCTAGAATACGTCTTTAGCTGTGGAGAACACCATGTTGTCCGATTCCAAGACCCCGTTGGTGGGCATCGTGATGGGCTCCCGATCCGATTGGGAGACCATGCGGCCGGCCTCGGAAAAGCTTGACGCGCTGGGCGTTGCACACGAGGTGCGCGTGGTGTCTGCGCACCGTACGCCGGATGTCCTGTTCTCGTATGCGGCGGAAGCGCAGTCGCGCGGATTGCGCGCCATCATCGCGGGGGCCGGCGGCGCCGCGCATTTGCCCGGTATGTTGGCCGCAAAAACCTCGGTGCCCGTTCTCGGTGTGCCGGTGCAATCCCGCGCATTGAACGGATTGGATTCGTTGCTCTCTATCGTGCAAATGCCGGCCGGTATTCCAGTCGCCACGTTTGCCATCGGCGTGGCGGGTTCGGCCAATGCGGCGTTGTTCGCGGCCTCGATGCTTGCGCATGATCATCCGGCGATTGCCGAAGCCCTTGAGGCGTTCCGTCAACAACAGACCGACGCGGTCTTGCAACACGACGACCCGCGCGTATGACTACGGTCGGCATCCTCGGCGGCGGACAACTCGCACGCATGATCGCATTGGGCGGCGCACCGCTCGGTCTTCGGTTCTTGGTGTTGGACAGCGTTGAAGATGCGTGCGCGGGTCAATTCGCACCCCTGTTGCTTGGGGACTACCGCGACGAAAATGCGCTGGCGCAATTCTCATCGGAAGTTGATGTCGCCACCTTCGATTTCGAAAATGTGCCGGCGGAAAGTGCGGAGTGGTTGACCCAGTTCGTGCCGGTATTTCCAAATCCGCGCGCCTTGGCGACCGCCCAGGATCGCTTGGCCGAGAAAACCCTTTTCAAGGAACTCGGCATTCCTGTGCCTGCATTCGAAGACATCACCTCGCGCGCCGATCTCGAAGCCGCGGTCGAGAAGTTGGGCGCGCCCTGCATCCTGAAGACCCGACGTTTGGGCTATGACGGCAAGGGGCAATTCCGCATTCGCGACAACTCGCCCGCATCCATCGAAGCCGCATGGGATGCCTTGGGGGAGCAAGCGTTTTCAACCGGGCTGATTTTGGAAGCCTTCGTCCATTTCGATCGTGAACTGAGCGTGGTTGCCGTGCGCGGTCGCAATGGCGAATTCCAAACCTGGCCGTTGACAGAAAATTGGCATGTCGATGGCGTGTTGTCGGCGAGTCTGGCCCCCGCACGCGTCGATGATGCGCTGGCAGCACGTGCGCATGCCTATGCGAAGTCCTTGGTCGAAGCATTGGATTACGTCGGCGTGTGTGCGCTTGAACTCTTCTGCAAGGACGGCGAGTTGATGGCCAATGAATTGGCGCCGCGCGTGCACAATTCCGGTCACTGGACGATTGAAGGCAGCGAAACTTCGCAGTTTGAAAACCACCTTCGCGCCGTATTGGGTATGCCTTTGGGCAGCACGCGCATGCTCGGCCATGCCTGCATGTTGAATTGGATCGGCGAGATGCCGGATCCCACACCGGTCCTGCGCGACGCATGTGGGCATTGGCACGATTACGGCAAGCAACCACGCGCGGGACGCAAAGTGGGTCACGCCACCTTGCGTGCGGATACGCCGGAAGAATTGTCGCGTGCGCTGGAGCGCGTTGGCGGCGAGCTTGCAAGAAAAGCGCAAGTTTCACCCGTGATTCACGCACTTTCAAATTGATTCGTTGCAAGATGGGTGGATGAATAAAAAAATCCCCCACCTTGTAACACTTACATTGCTTGCTTTGGCGTTGACATCCTGCGGCGCTTCGGACTCCGCAGACGCCGAATCGGAACAAGCCAAACAGTCCACCCAAAAACCCAACCGCAAAAAAGCTGCCGCCACAGACGCCAACGCCGCCGTCACCTCGGTTGCGACGTCGAACGCATCAGGTCAGCCCAACATGGCCTTCATCAACACGCTGCCGGTCGGATTCGTCATCCGCGGCACTTGTGAAATGGGCACCTGCGATTGGTTGAAAGTACTGAAGGTCGAACGCGGCGGCATCGACGCCGAACCGAAATACAACTTTGATTTTCAGCGCGGTGAATCGATGCACTCGTCTGACTATCCCGCAGATGCGAACGGTGTGCAGATCACGTGGAAAAGTGACAAGCCGAAAGGCGTCGTGGTCTGCTCACGCGAGCATCCTTACGCCTCGGTCGGCGGGCAGGGCGATGACTTGAAACTGTCGCCGGCCGGTATGGCAGGTGCCATGCAGATTCCGGCCAATACTTATTTCGCAGCCTGCCATGGTGAGTCGGGCGATGATGGGAAGTTGGCGGCTAAGTATGGGTATGACTTGAAGTGAGGTGATTAAGAGCGCCTCACCCGCCCCTTCGGGGCACCCTCTCCATCAAAGATGGAGAGGGGCAGCATCCCTTCGAAACACCTCCCTTCTCCATCTTTGATGGAGAAGGTGGCGCGCAGCGCCGGATGAGGTGCTTTTCCCGCAATTACTTCATATTCCCCGCAACAAACTCCCAGTTCACTAGATTCCAGAAGTGCTCCAAGTACTTTGGACGCAGGTTGCGGTAGTCGATGTAGTACGCGTGTTCCCACACGTCGCAGGTCATCAGCGGGGTGTCGTCGCCGGTGAGCGGCGTCGCGGCGTTCGAGGTGCTGACCAACGCGACGGTGCCGTCCTTGCGTTGAACCAACCACGCCCAGCCGGAACCGAAGGTTTTCACGGCGGTATCCGTGAATTGCTCTTTGAACTTCGCGAAATCACCGAAGGCGGCATTGATGGCATCGGCCAACTTGCCGGTCGGTTCGCCGCCGCCGTTGGGCGTCATGCAGTTCCAATAGAAGGTGTGGTTCCAGACCTGCGCCGCGTTATTGAAAACGCCGCCATCGGAGGTCTTGACGATTTCTTCAAGCGACTTGTCGGCGAACGGGGTGCCTTCAATCAGCTTGTTGAGGTTGTCGACGTAAGCTTTGTGATGCTTGCCGTAGTGGAAATCGATCGTTTCACCGGAAATATGCGGTTCCAAGGCGTTGCGATCGTACGGAAGGGCGGGCAATTCGATGGCCATGCGGCGACTCCAAGTTTGTTTGCTGCGGGTTTACAATGACGCATTGTAAATTCACTGGTGTTGGCGTGTTGTCACGGCCAACCACGGAGCTGACATGAGTGTGATCGACCGCATCAAGGAAACCGTTGAATCCAAGCCCATCGTGTTGTTCATGAAGGGTACGCCGCAGTTCCCGATGTGCGGCTTCTCCAGCCGTACGGTTCAAGCGCTGAAGGCCGCCGGTGTTGAAAATATGGCGACGGTGAATGTCCTGGAAGACCCGGAAGTGCGCGCCAACTTGCCGCGTTTCTCGAATTGGCCGACCTTCCCGCAGCTCTTCATCAAGGGCGAGCTCATCGGCGGTTGCGACATCGTCACCGAACTGTACGAGTCGGGCGAACTGACCCGTCTCGTGGCCGAAGCCCAGAGCGCATGACCGCAGCACGGCGGCTTCAAGACAAGGTCATTCTTGTCTTGGGTGCACAAGGCGGTTTGGGTTCGGAAGCGGCGCGCAGCTTCGCGAAAGAGGGCGCACGCGTCATCATCTCAGGGCGCAGCGTTCGCATGCTGGAGAAACTCGCCAAGCAAATCGAAGCCGACGGCGACTTCGTCCAGATGTATCCGCTCGATATGGAAGGTGCTTCCCCCGAGCAATGGGCGGAAATGGCCGAGCGCATCACTGAAGAGCATGGTCGTTTGGACGGTTTGTTCCATGCCGCCGCGCATTTCCAAGGTTTGACACCGGTCGAACTGACCGATCCGGCGGAAATCGCGCGTGCCATCCATGTCAATCTCACCGCCTGTGTGTGGGCAACCATGGCCTGCTTGCCGGCCCTGCAAAAATCCGAAGCGGCGGTGGTCGTTATCGCACTCGACGACACCGCACGCACCTCCCGCCCGTATTGGGGTGGCTATGGTTTGGCCAACGCCGGTCGTCATGCCTTGGTGCCGATGCTCAAGGGCGAACTATCCAATACGGCGATCAAAGTGATCGGCATCGAACCCGGGCCGATGCGCACCGGATTGCGCTCGCGAGCCTATATCGCCGAGCGTGATTTCACCGCCGTGGTGCCGGCGCAGTATGCAGCGCTCTGCATTCGCGCCATGATGGGGGACGACAGTACGGATAGCATGCCCGCATGACCATCATTTCCGCCGCCTTGCTGTTGTTTTTGATTCTCGACCCGCTCGGTAACGTGCCCGTGGTTTTGGGCCTTTTGAGGCCACTGCCGCCGGAACGGCAGCGCAAGATCATCATTCGCGAAGTCTTTATCGCGTTCGTCGTCCTGATGATTTTCCTGTGGTTCGGGAAATACGCGCTCGACGTGATGCATCTCGAACAGCAGTCGGTCGCCATCGCCGGCGGCATCGTCTTGTTCCTGATCGGCATCCGCATGATCTTTCCGCCGCCGGAAGGGATCATGGGTGAACTCCCCGACGGCGAACCCTTCATCGTGCCGCTCGCCGTGCCGATGATTGCTGGCCCCTCGGGCATGGCGACGGTGATGCTGATGGGGACCCAATATCCGGGTCGCGAATGGGATTGGAGCCTCGCGCTATTAATCGCCGTGGTGGCCACGGCGGTCATCTTGTTGTCATCGACGATGCTCTACAAATTTCTCGGCCCGCGGGTCCTGATCGCGGTTGAGCGCCTCATGGGGATGCTGCTGGTCGCAATCTCTGTGCAAATGTTCCTGGACGGCATCAAAACCTATGTCGGATCAGTGCCTTGAGAGACTGTTAAAATAGCGTGATGGCCATCCCACATCCGCTAGCGCATGCTGCCTGGGATGTCACATGAATGTCATTGAAATGGCATACTGTTTAACGCAGTTTTAATACATGCGCGACCGTGTGCTTCGAGCACGATGACGGCCGCACCTTTTCTCAAGTGTTTGCCCTGAAATCGAGGCTCTAAATGCGAAATCCGAATCAACTCCGCAAGTCCAAGCTGGCGCTTGGCTTGATGGCAGCCTTGGTCGCTGCTCCTGTTTTTGCTCAAAGCACCTCTGCGAGCGTCGGCGGTCAAGTCACCGCAAACGGTTCGCCGGTTGCCGGCGCTGAAGTGGTCATCACCCACGTTGAATCCGGTACCACCAGTCGCGTCACCACCGACGCGAACGGTCGTTACAACGCACGCGGTCTGCGCGTGGGTGGCCCGTACACGATCGCCGTGAACAAAGCCGGCTCGGGTAGCGACACGGAAAACAACGTGTACCTCAGCGTCAACCAAACCACGCAAGTCGACGCGCAACTGGAAGGTGGTACGGCCGCCGGTACGTTCGACGCCATCACCGTGTCGGCGATTGATGCCGCCGTGTTCTCGCCGCTCAAGGCCGGCGCGGGCACCAACGTGACCCGCCAAACCTTGGAATCGCTGCCGTCCTCGAGCGGCAACATCCAGGATTACATGCGCCTCGATCCGCGCGTGACTTTCATTGACCGCGCTTCGGGTTCGATCAGCGCCGCCGGTCAAAACCCCCGTTACAACAGCATCCGGGTCGACGGCGTCTCCGCTAGCGATACCTTCGGCTTGGAAGGCAACAACATGCCGACCCGTCGCCAACCGGTGGCGATGGACGCCATCGAGGCGCTCGATATCGATTTGTCGAACTACGACGTCACCATCACCGGTGGTACCGGTGCGGTCGTGAATGCCGTCACCAAGTCGGGCACCAACGAATTCCACGGTTCGATCTACAGCACCTTCCGTGACGGCGAATGGTTCGGTCGCGCACCGCGCAACTATGGCCTCGACAAAGTCAACGGCGACACCTTCAAGGGTTTCACGCAAGAAAAGACCTTGGGCGCCACCTTGGGCGGCCCGATCGTGAAGGACAAGTTGTTCTTCTTCGCCAACTACGAGAAATTCGAACAGGCAGCACCGGGTGCGGATCTCGCAGCTTCGCCGTACGGCGCGGGCCGCATTTCCGATGCGGACATCGCGCGCGTTCAAAGCACTTTCCAATCGCGCTACGGTGTGCCGGCAGGTGGCTTGGTCAGCAACGGTGATACCACGTTGACCGAACGCGCCTTGAAGCTTGACTGGAACATCAGTGACGCGCACCGCATGAGCGTGCGTTACAGCGACCTCGAGCAAAGCAAACTGCGCTTGAACGGCTTCAGCACCACTGCTGCATCGCTCAGTTCGTACTGGTACCAGCACGACAAGAACATCAAGAATTACGTCGCCCAATTGTTCAGCGATTGGTCCGACAATTTCTCCACTGAAATGAAGGTCAGCTTCCGCGACTACGCCGCGGTGCGCAACACGCCGACCGAAGGCACGCCGGAAATCCGCATCAGCTACGGTACCAGCCTGACCGACGGCGTTGCCGGATCGCCGTACCTGTTCCTGGGTACGGAAGTCAATTCGCAATACAACGAGCTCTACACCAAGACCTGGAACTATTACGGCGCGGGCACCTGGATCCTCGGCAACCACAACATCAAATTTGGTGCCGACTACGCCACCAATGACATCTACAACGTTTTTGCGCCGTACGTCGATGGCCAGTACTACTACAACAACGTCAACGCTTTCGTGGCCAACACCCCGAGCTACTCGCTCGTGCGCACGCCGCTGAATGGCGACGTCGACAACATGGCGGCCAAGTACAAGTACAACGCTTTGGGCCTGTTTGTCCAAGACCAATGGTATGTCACCGACGCGCTGACGTTGACCTACGGCCTGCGCGCAGACCGTTACACGACCGACCACAAGCCGCCGTACAACGCGGCCGCCCAGTCGGTGTGGGGCTACAACAACACCGATATCGGTGGTGGCAAGTTCTTGATCCAACCGCGCATCGGCTTCAACTACAAGCTCAGTGATGATTCGCTGGCGCAAATCCGCGGTGGCGTCGGTCTGTTCCAAGGCGATTCGCCGCAAGTGTGGCTGGGCAACTCGTTCAACACCTACGGGCCGAACTACACGCAAGTCGAGCGTTATTACAACTCGACCCGTACACCCACGCCGCCCTCGCAAAGCGTCAATTTCCTTTCGCCGGACTTCGAACAACCGTCAGTGTGGAAAGCCAACCTGGCCTTGGACGTCGGCTTGCCTTGGTACAACATGATCTTCTCGGCCGAATTGATGGCCACAGAAGCCAACACCAGCTTGTACTACAAGCGTTTGGACTTGGTTTCGCCGACCCGTCAAGGTCCGGATGGACGTGACATGTACTGGGCCAACACCCCGACCCTGAACACCACCGCGCGCTCCAAGCGCCCGAACGGCTGGGGTGACGTGTTCCTGCTGGAAGCGTCCGACAAGGGTTCGTCGCAACAATTCACGGTGAGCTTGTCCAAGCCGTTCACCAAGACCAGCGATTGGTCCTGGAGTTTGGCGTACACCTATACAAACGCCAATGAAATCAGCGCGCTGACCAGCTCGACCGCAAGCTCGGGCTGGGGGACGAATCCGGTCTTCAACGCGAACGACGACGCTGTCGGCCGTTCGCGCTACGAAATCCGCGATCGTCTCTCGGGCAACCTCACTTGGAAGCACAACTTCTTCGGCGACTACCAAACCAAAGTCGGCTTGGTCTATGAAGGCCGCAGCGGCCGTCCGTACAGCTGGGTCTACTTCAATGACATGAACGGCGACAGCCGCACCTTCAACGATCTGTTGTATGTGCCGAGCGGTCGTGGCGATGTGCAGTTCGGTACGCTGAGCGGAACGGGTGTCTTCACCAACAACCAAGCGATGGAAGACGCGTTCTTCGCTTACCTCGACGGGAACCGTCAATTGAGCCGTTACAAGGGTCGTGTCGCGCCGGTCAACGGCGGTCGCGCCAGCTGGGTGAATCTGTTCGACCTGCGTCTGTCCCAAGAACTGCCCGGTTTCTGGAAGGGTCACAAGGCTGAGTTGTGGATGGACGTGCAAAACGTCGGCAACATGATCAGCCGTGATTGGGGGAATGTTATCGACTACGGCTTCAACTCGAGCTCGGCCGTCGCGAACTATGTCGGTATCAACCCCGCAACCGGCAAGTACGTGTACAGCTACACCAGCGCACAAACGCCGAACGTGGCCAACGGCGACGCCGACGGCTTCAACGTCGGTATCTCGCAGTGGTCCGTTTCAGTGGGTCTGCGTTACAAGTTCTGATCGAACTTGGATTGATGACAAGAAAACGGCCGGTGAAACCCGGCCGTTTTTGTTTTTTCCCCGACAAAGTGTCTAGAATCAATCGATGAACGATAAAAAAATAGAAGACTCGGCAACCGATCCGTTGCCCACCCTTGAAGAAGCGCTTACCACCGTCAATGCCAGCCTGTACCCCAAGGGGCATCTCGACATCCTTTCCCGCGAAGAAGTCGCCCGACTGCGTGATGCATCGGCGGGCGGCATGCATGGCTTGCTGCGCAACTGCGCACTGGCTGTGCTGACCAGCGGCGCCCATTCGGATGATCCGAATGCCGCCGCCAACGCCTATCCGGACTTCGATATCCAAGTCCACCAACAAGACCGCGGTATCCGCATCGATTTGATCAATGCACCGGGCATGGCCTTCGTCGACGGCCGCATCATTCGCGGTATCGCCGATCTGTTGTTCGCCGTCGTGCGCGACCTCGTGTATACCGCCATTGAAATGGGGCCGGAGTATTCGCAGGAGTTGGAAACCTCTGCGGGCATTACCGATAACGTCTTCCGCTTGTTGCGCAACGCACGTGTGTTGAAGCCGGGCGATCCGAACCTCGTCGTGTGTTGGGGTGGACATTCCATTGGCCGAGAAGAATACGAATACACCAAGCAGGTCGGGTACGAACTGGGTCTTCGTGCCATGGACATTTGCACCGGCTGCGGCCCGGGCGCGATGAAAGGGCCCATGAAAGGCGCCACCATTGCCCACGCCAAACAGCGCCGCGGCAGTTCCCGTTACATCGGCTTGACCGAGCCCGGGATCATCGCCGCCGAGTCACCGAATCCGATCGTGAATCACTTGGTGATCATGCCGGACATCGAGAAGCGCCTGGAAGGCTTCGTACGCATGGCACACGGCATCATTGTGTTCCCGGGCGGCGTCGGTACGGCAGAAGAGATTCTGTATCTGTTGGGCGTGCTGTTGCGCGAAGAAAATCGCAAATTGCCGATGCCTTTGATTCTGGCGGGCCCGAAATCAGCGGCGGCCTATTTCGAGCAGATCGACCGCTTCATCCGCATGACCTTGGGTGAGGATGCGGCCTCGCGCTACGAAATCATTGTGGGTCAACCCGATTTGGTGGCACGCACGATGGTGAAGGGTGTGCGCGCCGTGCGCGAGTACCGGATCGCCAATCGCGATTCGTTCTTCTTCAATTGGGCAATGGAAATTCCTTACGAATTCCAAGTGCCGTTCGACCCGACCCACGAAGCCATGGCCGGATTGCAATTGCACAAGGGCAGAGCGCCGCAAGACCTCGCCGCAGATTTGCGCCGTGCCTTCTCCGGCATCGTCGCCGGCAATGTGAAAGAGCAGGGCGTCCGTCGCATCAAAGAGCACGGCCCGTTCGAAATCCATGGTGACCCCGACATCATGGAAGCCATGGATCATTTGTTGCGTGCCTTTGTCGATCAGCGTCGCATGAAAATCAGCGGTGAATACCAACCCTGCTATCGGGTGGTACGCTGATTTAGCGGGGCAGGACGATACGCGCGAGGTGGCGCGTATCGTCACTTTCGGTTTCCAAGCTGCCGATGCCTTGTGTCGCGGCGAGGATTCTCGCCTTGACCCCGGCAACGCCCACCTTGTGGCCAGCGCGCGGTGGCGATGCGTCTGCCCTGCCGCGTTCGTTTTCGATCTCGATCAGTATTTTGTCGCGTTGGGCATCGACGCGAATGACGACACAGCCGCCGCGCAGCATCGGCTCGATGCCGTGTCGGATCGCGTTTTCAACTAAAGGTTGGATGGAAAGCGACGGCAGGGAGATATCCGGCAATTGCTCCGGATATTGGCGCATGATCCTGAGGCGATCGCCGAAACGTATTTGCTCAATTTCCAAATAGCGGTCGGTGAGTTCGAGTTCTTTTTCTAACGAGATGATCTGGGTCTCCGACAAGGCTGCACGGAACAGGTCTGACAAATCGAGCAGCACCTGTTCGGCCGCATCCGGTCGAGCGTGCAGTAATGCGATGGCCGTGTTCAGCGTGTTGAACAGAAAGTGCGGATCGACACGTGCTTGCAACGCGGAGAGTTCGGATTGTTTGGCGCGGTATTCCTGCGATTGCGCGGTCCAGTGGCTTCGCAAGGCGAGCAGACCGAACAACATCATGCAAAGCAACGCCCCGAACAACCGCAATCCCGTTTGCATGATTGACTGCCCCGGCACAAGCAACCACTGCGTGATGCCCGAAGAAACCACCGTCAATGCAAACATCAAGGTCGTCGCTAGCAGTATCACCCTCCACACCGGCCATGCTCGCAAAGGCTTGCGAAAAAGGTAGAGCAGAGAAAGCGTGAAAATTGCAATCCACTGGATGGCGAACGACAGGACGCCGAACCGGATCAGGCGAGCCTCCTGAAGCTCGGGCGCCAAAGCCAAGATCAATGCCAAGAGTTCGCCCGCGGCAAAGATGCTGATCAGGGTGGCGGGCTCGAACAAGGTGTCGAGCGGGTGTCTCGAATCGGTCGGCATACGCTATCTTAGCGTCCGCGTTGGGTAGCCGTTCAGCTACTATGAAATGCCGTCTGTCGGATGGCCACGCCGGCCTCCGGCAGGCGCATTAACGTGCAACTTGAATAGTAGGGGATCCCGCGTGCGCAGTTCCACCCACAAATACAAACAACAACACCTTGGCTTCTCCCTTGTCGAGCTGATGGTCGTCGTGGCGCTGATTTCCATTATCGGCGCAATTGCCGCGCCGAACGTTGTTCAAATGACGCGTCGCGCTCGTTTGACCAATGCTGGCAATGAATTTGTCGGCGCGATGCAGACCGCGCGAATGACGGCTGTTTCCCGGCGGGAAACCGTTTCACTGTGCCCGACGGCCGATGGCACGACATGTGCAAACTCGGCAGGCACGCGATGGATCGTCCTGACCACCGGCAACGACGTGGTACGTGACATCAACCTCCCGCCTGGTATCGCTGTTCAAGGCAGCCCGAATCTGGTCGCTGCGAATTTCAGAGTCACCTTCGGACCCTCGGGATTCTCCAAGGCGGGCTTGGGGGCGGCAGCGCCGACCACTGCAACATTGGCAGTTTGCGGTAGCAATATCACCGGAATCAATGCGATGGACGTCACTTCATCTATGGGGCGGGTTACAACGGCGCGGCGTGCCGCGACTGCGGCTTGTGCGAACCCGGGCGAAAACTGAGGTCAATATGAAGAAGCGATTAGAAACCAGGAACAGCCGTTGCCGTCAAGCGGGCGTGAGTTTGCTTGAAGTTCTGATTTCCGTATTGGTGCTCGCCATCGGAATCTTGGGTATCGCCGCGCTTCAGGCGATCACGCTCAAGAACGCGGGAAGCGCTGCGTCACGGACACAGGCGTCGATGCAGGTGTATTCCATGTTCGACATTATCCGTGGTAATCGAGGAAATATTGGTGGATTCAATACCAATACCTACACGGCCGGCGGCGGCAGCGGTACCGCGGGCACGATGGAGGGTTGGCTGGACAGTCTGCAGACCACGATTGCACCTGACGCGCGCGGACGAGTCGTCTGTGATGCGGGCACTCAGATTTGCGAAGTGGGCGTTCGTTGGAGTGACGAACGCGCGACCGGCGGAAGCCAGACACAAGAAATTGTTGTTCGGAGCCGCATATGAGTCGTTCGAATTTCCAAACACATGGGCAGGAAGGCTTCACGTTAGTGGAGCTTATGATTTCCTTGGTATTAGGTCTTCTCGTTATCGCGGCTGCCGGCGGCATTTTTCTTTCCAACAAGCGCGTGTACGGTTCGACAGAAGCGATCAATCGAATTCAAGAAAACCAACGCGCCGCATTCGAACTCATGTCTCGCGATTTGAGAGAAGCCGGCGCGAACCCATGCACGCGTTTCAACGCGACGGTGGGCCCGGTGAACTTGTTGGCCGATCGATCCAGCCCGGTTTGGTCGCGATTTCAGATGGGACTCACGGGCACGGAAGGCGGTACAAGTGACAATGTGGTGGTCTACAACGCGGGCGGTCGCTCGCGTGTCACCGCACACGCGACGCCCGGCGCAGATTTGACAGTTAGCGACACGGCCGGTCTGGTAAATGGCCAGACCTTAATGGTGTGCAACGCGGATACGGCAATGATTTTTTCGGCCACGAAGATCACAAGTGGCGGCACAATCGTAGGCCACGACGGTGCCGGTAATTGCGGACGGGGTTTCACGCGTCAACCGGATTATGCCCGTTGCGCCGACGCGGTCGCCAGCAATGTCGGCTATTGTTTCAACAGCATCGACCAAGCGACGTGCGGCGCAAGCGCCGAACGGGGAAGGTCTCCGGCCATGTTGATCGTTCCTGCAGCAATCCAGTGGTCGATTGCCAACAACGGGCGAGGCGGAACCTCATTGTTCCGCACCGTCAATGGAACCGCGAGCGAGATCGCAGAGGGCGTCACCAGTCTGCAACTCAGTTACAAAATCGGTAACTCCACCGCATTTGTCGACGCCAGCGCGGTAGGCGCCGCACAATGGGCAACTGTCACGGCGGTCCGCGTGGGCATGAATTTTGTCGCCGCACAAGGCGCCCAATCCACGACCGATATCCGTGGCACCAATAACGCCGCGCTTACCCGGACAGCAGTGGACGTCATCGCACTTCGAAACCATTTGGATATCCAATGAACATCCACAGTCGCACCGGTACGTCCATCCGTGACACTCAAGAAGGGGCGGCACTCATCGTAGTGCTGATGCTTTTGATTGTAGTGACGCTCCTTGGTTTGGCGTCGATGCGCGGTGCCATCATGCAGGAGCGGATGGCCGCAAATACTCTGGCACGAGCCGCTGCGTTCCAAGCCGCGGAGGCGGGTATGCGGGAGGCGGAGCTTGCCGTTCGCGACGGAACGATTGCGACGGCGCCTGCAAATGGTTGCACGGCCGGGCGATGTGCCAGTCCGCTTGCGTCGGCAACGCCAAATTGGGAATCAACAGCGTTTTGGACCAATACTTCCGCACCAGGGTATGCGCAGGGCACTGCGTTGGGAAGTGGACCCACGGCGATCCGCCCGCGTTTTGTAATCGAGGACTACGGTATGTCAACCGGCGGTGCCGCGGCCGGTGGTCAAGGTGTGGACGGGTCCAAGGAGCCGGTGGAAACACCGCCTGACCAAGCTGTGTTTCGAATCACGTCGTTTGCCAGCACGCCCAACGGTGCGCAGGTCATGTTGCAGTCGTTGTACCGCCGTTGAAAGGCCGTCAGGTGAAGCTCATGAAAAACTCAAATAGCAAAATGTTTCCCAAACAACGGATGCTCACTGCAATCGCCGCACTGGCGTGTACGTTGGCGGGCGTCCAAGTCAATGCGGCTACCTTCCCGAATTCTCCGCTCATCACAGGTGGCGAGGGTATTCCACCGAACATCCTTTTGATCCTGGATGACTCGGGTTCGATGGCATTCACGAAAATGCCTGACGATGCCAATAACCTCGCGGATACGGTAAGCGATCGATCCTACGTAACAAATTCGATTTATTACAATCCGACTAAGACCTATTCGCCGTGGCGCACTTCGAGCACGGTGTTGACAGACCGGCTGGCGCAAGCGGATTTCTGGCAAGTTGCCAGCAGTACCACAAGCCCGACGGCGTCTCGAATCGATCTGCGGGATTCCGCGGAGTCCTACTTTTATGTGCCAAAGATTGCCAATCCGGGCACCGTCGAAGCCAACTACGATAAATATCGGATTTCCACCTCCAGCTCATCGACCAGTTACAGCGGCGGCGTAGTACAAAAGCGAGGGGCGTCGAGTTCGCTTGCGAGCGCAACAATTGCGCGTATCAATTCAAACAGTTCGTCCAGCTGTATTTCCGTTCCCCTTTCCGGCAAGTCGGAAATCACCATCACGGTTACAGGAAGCACTCGAGCCGATATCTACGCGTACCGCTCAAACAACTGTTCGAACAATGGATATGGTTCAAACACTTCCAATAGCAATCCCAAAAGTCTGACGTTCACTGCGGACTCAAGCGCCACGACAATTTACTTTCTGATCTATGCGGACACGAACAACAATATTTCCAACGTGTCTTACAACGTCACCGGAGTCGCTTGGGCAGACATGACTCCCAGCGGCAACACGTCTGCTTTGCAACAGGCCGAGCTCAAAAACTACGCCAACTGGTATCAGTATTTCAGAACAAGATCCAAGACGGCAAAGGCGGGCGCATCGGAAGCATTCGGCCGCTTGGGTTCGAGATATCGAGTCGGTTTCGACACTATCTGGAATCGCGGCGGAAGCACAACTAACACCGCGGGTTCCAGTCCGGCGTTTCCGATCCCCTTTACCGTAGCGGATGGCGCGTTTTCAGGTGCCAATCGCGATACGTTTTATGCGCGACTCCACGGCGCAACGGCCAGCAGCGGTACGCCGTTACAGGGTGCCTTGCAGCGCTCGGCTCGATATTTTTCCACGGACGACCCATGGAAAGACTCTTCTAATCGGATGCTGAGTTGCAGGCAGAACTATTCAATTCTTACAACCGACGGTTTCTGGAACGATCAGTCGGGCTACACGGCCGTGGGCAATGCTGACTCGGGTTCGACTTACTCTGATGCGTACGCCGATACTTTGGCTGACGTCGCGTACAAGTACTGGGCCAACGATCTGAAAACCGGCGCTAGCTGGCCGAACAATGTCCGTCCGTCGACGAGCGATCCGGCCACTTGGCAACATATGGTGACCTTTGGTGTATCGATCGGCCTGCAAGGCCGGCTGAATCCGAACAACCCACCGCCAAGCACCTGGGCCGATCCGACCGATACCGAAGATGAAGACCGGATTGATGATTTGTGGCATGCCAGCTTGAACGGTCACGGCAAGTTCGTGGTCGCGGGTGATGCAGATCAGTTCGCGGATGCACTCAAGGCGGCACTGGATACGATTTCAGAACGCACGGCTTCGGGCTCCAATATCGCTTCGAGCTCGACGAAAACCGATGCCGGCACCCTGACGTTCTCGGCAAAGTTCACGTCGGGCTCCTGGATCGGTGACATGTCGGCGAGTCCCTTCAATGCGGCTTTGACAGGGGTGTCTACCACGCCGCTGTGGACCTTGTCGAACACGTTCGGCACCACCGGCGTCAACGCAAATTTCGCGAATCGATTCGTCTTCACAACTTGGAACGGCTTGCCCGTCCGGTTTGATGCAAGCTACCCCGGCGTTGCCCAGTTCGAACGTACCGGGGGGCTAGACGCGGTTGCGGGGGATGACAACATTCGCTACATCAATGGTGATCAGAGCAAGGAAATCGGCCGCACAAACGGTACCCTCCGTCAACGCGCCTATCCGATCGGCGACATCGTGGATTCCTCGCCGTCCTACAGCGCTGATTCTGGCACAGTCTTCGTGGGTGCCAATGATGGCTTCCTGCATGGCATCAATGCTACTAATGGAAAAGTGCTGTTCTCCTATATTCCCAAAGGCGTATTGATCACCGACCTGAAGACCTTGAGCAGTACCGATTACCAGCATCGGTACTTCATGGATGGTCAGATCGATGTGGTGTCGCGTGCGAATCAGGGCTACGGCAAGAATATTCTGGTGGGCGCGCCCGGGCGCGGCGCCAAAGGTGTATTTGCGCTGGATGTTACCAATCCCGCAACGATGTCAATCGCTAATTTCCTGTGGGACAACACGTACGGCGTAGACAACGACATGGGCTACGTTCTGGGAAATGTTCGTCTACGCAAGAGCAACAAGTTGGACGCGCTCGGGAAGCCAACGGTTTTCGCCTTTGTTCCGAACGGTATTGACAGCACAAGTGGAAAAGCAGTCCTGTTCGTCTACGAGCTGACTAGCACAGGCGCAATTGCAAATACCTACAAGCTCACCACCGACAATGCCACCAACAACGGAATGATGTCCACGGGCCTGGCCGACCTGGATGCAAACGGCACGATGGATACCGTCTATGGCGGCGACCTTCTGGGTCGCGTCTGGAAATGGGATATCTCAGTAATTAACGCGGCACGTCCGCTTCCTGCGGTCTTCGCCGGCACAAAGATCTTTCAGACCACCGACGGAACGAATCCGCAGCCCATCACAGGCGGTATCTCGGTCGCACGCGACACCAACGGTCAGATTTTCGTTGGCTTCGGTACCGGTCGATTGATTTCATTGTCCGATGTGCCGGGTAACGCGGGCTATGTCAGCCAAACCCAAAGCATGTACGGCGTCAAAGACCTCGGCACACTGGTTGCGAAGGTCGATTTGCTGCAAAGGACAATCCCGTTCACAGGAACATTGAACGGCTTGCCGGTGCGAGGATTCGAGTCGTACCAAGACTTGCCTGCAGGGAAGAAGGGTTGGTATATCAATCTGGGTGTTCCCGCCGCAACAGCCGATGGCGAACGCGTGATCACCTCACCCACAATTGTAGGTTCTGCAATGTGGCTCACCTCTGTGATCCCCGCACAAGGCAGTGACTGTTCCGGCGCACTTGGCAGCGGCTACCTCAATGTCGTAAATGTGTTCACGGGAACGAGCCCGCTGCAAAACAGCTACTTCGATACCAACGCCACGATTCCGGGCGCCAACAATACGAACGGTCTGGTGGGTTCGATGGGGATCATCGGCGGTATGCCCACCGAGGTGAACGTCACTTCCCAGCTTGCAACTGTCGGCGACGGCGGTGGCGGTTCACCGGTAAGTTTCAGGCGAACACTTCCGTTGGGCGGAATTCCCCAGCGCATGACTTGGCGCGAGATCGTCGCGCCTGATAACTGATGGAAAGGATAGAAACCATGTTTGCTTCGAAACAGTCACGTATCGCAGGTTTCACCCTCGTAGAGTTGATGATCGTCGTTGCGATCATCGCCATATTGGGTTCCATCGCGTATCCCAGCTATGTTGAACACGTACGCAAGACCCGGCGCGCCGCCGCCGCTGGTTGCATGTTGGAAGCAACGCAATTCATGGAGCGCTATTACACAACGAATATGACGTATGCCGGTGCGGCTTTGCCAAACTTGGGTTGCATGGGCGAGGTTGCACAGTTTTACACTGTGGGCCTTACCGCGGCTGCGACTGCAACGGCCTTTACGATGCGTGCGGTTCCGACCGCAGCGCAGAACGACGCCCGCTGCGGCACGCTAACGATTGACCAAAAAGGCACCAAGACCAAATCGGGTACGGCCGCCAGCGTTGCTGAATGCTTCTGACCTGTACGCACCGCCGGTTCATCATCGGCGGTGCCCCTTTGATTTTTCCTGTACAATTCGCCGGTTCGCGCTCGGCTGGTCCGTTTTCCCAGGCAGCCCGCCGCTTGATGCTTTCGCATCAACCGGCTCTTCTATCGCACGTCTTTCGCAGCACGAACACGGTCTGGACTGATTCAGTACCGTCATTTCCCAGGCTTGCAGCGCGAATGTGGATCGCTCCGAGTCAAACGCAGCCCTGATATCCGGGGTTGCGCACCGCTTTGGAGCCAACATGAATTTTGAATCCCTCGGGCTTTCGCCCGCAATCTTGCGTGCGCTTTCGGAACGCAATTACAACACCGCTACCCCGATTCAAGCGCAAGCGATTCCGCTCGTGCTGTCGGGTCATGACGTCTTGGGTGCGGCCCAGACGGGTACCGGTAAGACGGCCGCATTCGCGCTACCGGTGCTGAACCGCCTCAGCAAAACCACGCCACCGGCCGGCCCGCGCAAGCCGCGCGCACTGATCTTGGTGCCGACGCGTGAGTTGGCGGTGCAGGTGGCCGACAGCTTCAAGAAATACGGCCGCCATTTGCGCCTGAACGTGAATACCTTGTTCGGTGGCGTGGGTATGCAGCCGCAAGTGCAGCAACTGCGTCTGGGTGTGGACGTGCTCGTGGCATGCCCCGGTCGTTTGATCGACCATCTCGATCGCGGCAGCGTCAAGCTCGACGCTATTGAAGTGCTGGTGATGGACGAGGCCGATCGCATGCTCGACATGGGCTTTTTGCCGGCGATCAAGCGCATCATCAACCGCTTGCCAAAAGACCGCCAAACCATGATGTTCTCGGCCACCTTCGAAGCGCGCATCAAGCAACTCGCTTTGGAGTTCATGAACAATCCGAAGCAAGTGCAAGTGGCCACGCAAAACGCCGTGGCGCACACCGTGACGCACCGTGTGCATCCGGTGGATGGCTCGCGCAAAAAAGATTTGTTGGTGCAGATTCTGTCCCAGCGTCACAAGGACCAAGTCATTGTCTTCGGCAAGACCAAGCACGGTTGCAACCGTTTGGCCGAACAGCTTGAAAAGGCGGGCCTCCCGTCAGTGGCCATTCACGGCAACAAGAGCCAAGGTGCGCGTCAAAAAGCATTGACCGATTTCAAGTCGGGCAAGGCGCGCATTCTGGTGGCCACCGATGTGGCTGCACGCGGCTTGGACATTCCGGATCTGCCCTTGGTGATCAATCATGACCTTCCGATGGTCGCCGAGGATTACGTGCACCGCATCGGCCGTACCGGTCGTAACGGCGCGACCGGTGAAGCGCTGTCACTGGTCTGTGCGGAAGAAGGCCATTTGTTGAAGCAAATCCAGCGTGTGCTGAGCGCAGACATCGTGATGGAACACGTCAACGGTTTTACGCCGACGCGTGCCATCAACCTCAACGCCAAGGCGCCGAAGCAAGCGCCGCGCGGTCCGCGTCCGCCGCGCGCCGCCGGTGCGACACGCTCGCACTCGAACAACAATGCACCGGGTGGTTTCGGCAAGCCGAAGGCACAAGCCCATGCGGGCAAGCCTGCAGGTCGTCCGGCAGGCAATCGTCCGCCGGTGCGTACCAACCGGAATGCGCCGCGCGGTTGATCCTCGCAGCGTTGTTTGGAAAGAAAACGGGTGCTTAGGCACCCGTTTTTATTTTCACTTAACCCAGCGATCGATGACCTGCGACACGACATTCGTGTAGGCAGAGGGTTCTCCCAGATCGTGGTTGATTTCGCCGTGACTCTTGGCTTGGGGAAGCATGCGCATAGGAACGCCCAAACGCGCCGCCTTGCCGGCAAACTCACGCCCTTCGACGCAAGGCGCCGTCGGAAAATGGCGCGTACTTGAACAGACGATCAGCATCGGTACGGCGTCTCTTCCCAGTTGATCAAGTGGCGAGCTCCGCGCCCAAAATCGCGGGTCGGAGCCAAAGGCGTTTGTGTACAGCGGCGGCACCCTTCGCTGCGACATCAACTTCGGGACATTCAATGCGCCGGCGTCCAATGAAACGATGCCGACCGGCCTGCGCGCACCGGCGTCCGTCAACATGCGTGGATTGGCGCCGAGCAAAGCCACCAAATGCGCGCCGGCCGAATGCCCCATCAAAACGACGCGCGATGGGTCGACGTGCCACTTCCTCGCATTGCGTTGAACCTTGGCCAATGCACGAGCCACGTCTTCGGCCTGCATGATCGGATTCACTGAAGGGACCCATCGATAATTGGTGGAGACAACCGCGTAGCCGCGCGGAATCCAATAGGCGAGCTTGGTTTCAATGCCGGGATTGTCTTTGCCGCCGTTGGCCCAGCCACCGCCATGAACATAAAACACGACCGGCGCATTGCGCGCACGTTCGGGGATCCAAAGGTCGAATCTTTGTGCAGGGTCGGGCCCGTAGGCAAGGTTTAAAAAGCTTTGTGTGCCCGCCGGTACACGGACGGGCCGATCTTGCCGGCTGGCACCACGCATTCGCGCGATGCGATCGCCCGCGGGTTGTGCATCGGCCAGAGAGGGGAAACAGAACGCGGTGATCAGAAGGAGGCGCAGCAGCGTTTTCATGGACAGGTCCTGGAAGTCGGAGAGAGCGCATGCGTAAAATCGCTGCGCACATCGTCAACGCCGCTGACGGCCGGTGGGATGACCTGACGGTGTCCAAAGATTCAGATTCGATCGATTCAATCCAGCTCGAACGTCAGCATCCATGTGCGTCCGGGACCGGGCTCGTAGTAGCGGCCATTCGCATCATTGATGATGGCCGAGCCGATATGAAATCGATCGGCCAGATTGTCCACGCCGAGGGAGACGCGGGCCATTCGACCACCCGCTTCAAAACCATAGGCCATTCGCGCATCAACAAGGGCATACGGCGGTGCGGTCGCATCACCCGCGGTGTTGACGCTGACTCGGCTGACGTAGTGGGATTCCACACGCGCCTGCCAACCCGTGCGTCTGCCGAATTGCAGGGCAAGGTGTGCCTGCAATTCGGGTGCGCCGGGAATGGCCGAGCCCGGCACGACACGCGGCGTGGCGCTGCACACAGTGATCGAGCAGCCGGTAAAAGCATCTCGGAATCTCGCGCGCATCCACGTGGCGCTGCCTTCCACCCGCCATGCCTCCGTCGCCTGCCATTGAATGCCGGCTTCCGCACCGGCGCGGCGCGCGCGTCCCGCGTTTTGGAAATAGGTGCGTCCGCCCACACTCGCGCCGACGATAAGTTCATCCCGGGTATCGGTTTGAAAAAGCGACAATTCAGCCGTCAAGCGACGCCCGCTGCCGACGTGCAAGCCGGCCTCGACACTGCGCGTGCGCATCGGCAGGAGTGAATAGTTAGGACCGGTACCGCCATCGCTTCGGTAGGCGAGTTCATTGAAGGTCGGCGTTTCAAACCCGCGACCGGCAGAGACGAAGAAGGACAGGTCAGCGCGTGGTTGCCAATTCAATCCCAGCACGGGCAACCAAGCCTTGAACTGCAGTCGGCCGCTATCGTCGGGATTGTCAGCGGTGATGAAGTTGTCGCGCGAACTGAAGTCGACTTGCGTGTGACGCACCCCTGCGCTCAGGCGCCAGGTCGGGCTGAGGTGCAGCGTGGCCTGAACATACGGGTCGAGGCTGCGAACACGGTCGGTTTGTTGCAAACGCAGGGCGCCGCGTAAACCCGCAATGGCACCAACAAAATTTTCATACCCGCGTCGGTATTGCGTTTGCGACTCCGCCGAGATGCCCGCCACCCATTCAATCGGCCCATGCACCGCCATCCATCGCGCGTCGATGCCGGCGAAGGGCGCGTCGAGATCGATCCAGCCGCCCGCGCTCAAGGCACTGCGCTGCGCGCTCTCCGGCGTCGAAAGCACTTGCTCGATCGCGCGTTGCCCGCGATAGGCCATGACACGAACGGTTTGGTCGCCGCGCGTCCAGCTGTATACGGCACCCAGTTGGTCTTGGGACACGGATTTGCGCGTGTTGAAGCGCAACGCTCCGGCACTCGCCCCTCTAGGTTCATCCACCGCTTCCTGCCATGTGCGTCCTTGCGGGTCTTCGGCGCGTGGCATGCGGAACGCATTGGCGATCAAGGTCAATTCACCGGCGCCCAAGCGTGTATGCCATTTTGCGTACAGACCATTGCGTTGCGCGGAGGCATGTCGGCGCCAGCCGTCGGTATCCAAGGTCTCGACGGAAACCCGCAACGCACTGTTCTCGCCCACGCCTCCTGCAATTGACGCATTGGTACGACGCAGTCCGTAGCTGCCGACCGTCAATCCGCCACTCATGTGCAGTGGACCTTCATCATCTGGCGTAAACAGTTGAATGACACCGCCGGAAGCGTTGCCATACAGTGCAGTGAAAGGGCCGCGCAGTACTTCGACACGATCGATCGCGCTCAGCGGAAAATGGGCGGTTTGTCCTTGACCATCGGGCATCGTGGCAGGCAGGCCGTCGACGAACAAGCGCACGCCTCGTAGTCCGAAACTCGCACGCGTGCCGAAGCCGCGAATGGAGATTTGCTCATCCTGAGCGAAATTTTGACGTGACCGTGCGAGCACGCCCGGGGTGGTCGAAACGATGTCCGACAAGCCCGTTTTGGCGCCTTCCGGCACGTCTTCAGCACGGATGACAGACACCGAGGCCGCGGTCGAATGGCGATCGCGCTGCGTGCGTGTGGCGGTGACTTGGATGGTTTTGAAGGTGGCAGGGTCGGCTGATGTTGCGATCTGAGACGTTTTAGTCGTGGCCGGCAGATCGGGCTTGGATTGCGCCGATCCGGTGACATACGGAAATAGCCACAAACTCACATACATCGCTGTTTTTTTCAGCCATCCCGATGATCCCTGCGCGAAGCCGCCCGTAGCAGGCACCTCACCCCGCTTCATGCGCGTGAACTCTGTTCTGACGGGTGAACGGCGGCGGTGATCATGGGTTTCTCCTTGAATCGAAACATACCGCACACCGCGAAATAAAACGAAAAAGGCCTGCGATTGCTCGCAGGCCTTTTTCAAATTCTGGCGCCCGAAGTTGGACTCGAACCAACGACCCCCTGATTAACAGTCAAGTGCTCTAACCGGCTGAGCTATTCGGGCGGGGAACGGGGATTTTAAAGAGTCCGGAGCGGGGGGTCAAGCGGTGCAGACCGTTTCTTTGGCGGGGCGCTCAACCCGTGTGCGCCCGCCATTGTTAACGACCAGCTTGGCGTGCAGCTTGGTTTTCACACAATAGCTGACCGTCAGGTTGGCACCCATGCTGAATCCATCCGGGCGATAGACGATGGATTTGCGTCCGGCCGTGGACGTCACCACCAAGCCGCCGGTGTGGCCTTTTTGCCGGACATAGACGATTTCCTCGCCATCGTCTCGCCGCCGATTGCGATTCCGGTCTTCAAATGACATCCATCCCTGCAACCAATCGGTGCTGACATCGCATTGCGTCCCGCCGGCGCTGGGGCAGACCACGACGTCGGTTCCCCTGGAGATTGCCCGAACGCGTGCCGATGCGAAATCAACCGTCATGCTGGAAACGAGCGTGTCTGCGCGAAGACGCAGGATCAATCCGGTAAATGCGGGGGCGGCGATGCCCGACAGCAATGCCGCAACCACCACAGTGATGCACAGTTCGATCAGCGTGAAACCCGTCTGCTTGCCGTCCATGGCGTACTCCCGTCTTCCGTGTGTTCATGTTGGTCTCAGCCGTTGCGACGGACTAGCGGCACAATCTGCCGGCAGTGTCGGGTTTTCCTGTTTCGCGCCGTCTTGGTGCCCGAGTCCATACACTGATGCATTCGCAACGCACCCGAGCGCTGCGGTCACCGGACAGAATTGCCCCATGTCAGAAGATGTCGGTTTCAAGCTTTACTCGCCATACCAACCCGCCGGCGAGCAGCCGCAGGCCATCGCCAAACTCATAGAAGGTTTCGAGTCCGGCTTGGCCCACCAAACCTTGTTGGGAGTGACCGGCTCCGGCAAGACCTTCACCATTGCCAACGTGGTGCAAGCGATTCAGCGGCCGACCTTGGTAATGGCGCACAACAAGACCCTGGCCGCGCAGCTGTACGGGGAATTCAAGTCGTTCTTTCCGAACAACGCCGTCGAGTACTTCGTCAGTTACTACGATTACTACCAGCCTGAAGCCTACGTGCCGTCGTCCGACACCTTTATCGAGAAAGACAGTTCGACCAACGAACACATCGAACAAATGCGGCTGTCGGCGACCAAATCCTTGTTGTCGCGACCGGATGCACTGATTGTGGCGACGGTCTCGGCCATTTACGGTTTGGGTGACCCGGAAGACTATTTGAAATTGCGCTTGATCCTGGCCGTCGGTGAGCGGATCCAACAACGTGCGCTCATCCAACATCTGACTGAATTGCAATACGTGCGTAACGACGTCGAATTGCGACGCGGCACCTTTCGCGTGCGGGGTGAGGTCATCGACGTGCATCCGGCGGAAAGCGAAGAAGAGGCGTTGCGGATCGAGCTCTTTGACGGCGAGGTGGAAAGCCTGGCCTTGTTCGATCCGTTGACCGGCGCGATCAAGCGAAAAGTGCGCGGCTACACCGTTTACCCCAAAACGCACTACGCCAGTACGCGCGAGAGCGTGTTGAATGCCATTGAAACCATCAAGGCTGAACTGGTCGATCGATTGGCGGAACTCACCGCTCAAAACAAATTGTTGGAAGCGCAGCGCTTGGCACAGCGCACACGTTTCGATTTGGAAATGATGGCGGAAGTCGGCTTCTGCAACGGCATCGAAAACTATTCACGGCATCTGACCCGCCGATTGCCGGGAGAGCCGCCGCCGACATTGTTCGATTATTTGCCGCCGGACGCGCTGTTGGTGGTGGACGAATCGCACGTCACGGTGCCGCAAATCGGCGCGATGTACAAAGGCGATCGTTCACGCAAAGAGACCTTGGTCGATTTCGGCTTCCGTCTACCCTCGGCTTTGGACAATCGCCCCTTGCGCTTCGAGGAATGGGAAGCGCGTGCGCCGAGAACCATTTTTGTTTCGGCAACACCTGGGAAATACGAGATCGAAAAGAGCGGCGATGAAGTCGTGGAGTTGGTGGTGCGTCCAACCGGCCTGATCGATCCCAAGGTGGAGATTCGACCCGTCGGCACGCAGGTGGATGATCTGCTGGGTGAAATTCATCAGCGCGTAGCCATGGGCGATCGCGTGTTGGTGACCACTTTGACCAAACGCATGTCTGAGAACCTCACCGAGTATCTCGATGAACACGGTGTGCGCGTGCGCTATTTGCACTCCGATATCGATACCGTTGAGCGCGTGGAAATCATCCGTGATTTGCGCCTTGGCAAGTTCGATGTGCTGGTCGGCATCAATCTGTTGCGCGAAGGTTTGGACATGCCGGAAGTGTCTTTGGTAGCAGTCCTCGACGCTGACAAGGAAGGTTTCCTGCGCTCGAGCAGTTCCTTGATCCAAACCATCGGTCGCGCCGCCCGCAATGTGCGTGGTAAGGCCATCTTGTACGCCGATCGCATCACCAAATCGATGCAATTGGCCCTGGACGAAACGCAACGCCGGCGCGAAAAGCAGGAGGCCTTCAACTTGGAACACGGGATCGTGCCGACATCGGTCAGCAAGCCGATCATGGACATCATGGAAGGTGCGCGCGAAGACGCCGCCGCCGCGCGTGATGCAAAAGGCAAAGGCAAGGGCACGCGCCGCGTGGCGGAACCGGAAGTCGATCCGCGCAGCTTGTCGCCCGAGGTGCTGGCGAAACGGATCAAGGCACTCGAGCAAAAGATGTATCAACATGCCCGTGACCTCGAGTTTGAAGAGGCCGCCAGCACGCGGGATCAGTTGCGAATATTGCGGGAAGCTGAATTGGGTTGAGCGCTGCGGTCGATCTTGATGCGCCCCTAACATCGACCGTGCGAGGCTGGTATTTCTCTTCCCCCAACTCACATGGATACGAGGACAACACATGGGCTTTTTTGATTTCGTAAAGGACGCAGGCGAAAAAATCTTCAAGCCGGGTGAAGCCAAAGCCGAAGGCGCCATTCAAGCGGCCATGGCTGACAACGGCATCGACCATTCGGGCATGACCATCGAAGTCGACGGTTCGACGGTCAAGCTGAGCGGCCAAGCGACCGACATCATGAGCAAAGAAAAGGCTGTGTTGATCGCCGGCAACATCGAAGGCATCGACAAAGTCGACGACCAATTGACCGTGCCGGCCACCAACGCCGACTTCAGCGACGTTCAAGGTTCGGTCGAAACGGTGCAAAACATCGGTTCGGGTGGCGGCGGTGGCGAGGGCTGGAGCTCGCGTACCTATACCGTCGTGAAGGGCGACACGCTGTCGAAGATTTCCAAAGAAATGTACGGCGACGCCAACAGGTACAACCAGATCTTCGAAGCCAACAAGCCGATGTTGAAGCATCCGGACAAGATCTATCCGGGTCAGGTGCTGCGCATTCCGGCCGACGGGCAGGCCTGAGCCCCGCCTCGAGTTGATCGCCGGGAAAGCCGCCCGAACGGGCGGCTTTCTTTTCGCTTGAGCAAAGCGTAAAGCTTCGTTATACTTGCCGGCTTCACGGGCGGTTAGCTCAGCGGTAGAGCACTACCTTGACATGGTAGGGGTCACAGGTTCGAACCCTGTACCGCCCACCACTTCTTTAGGAAGTGGTCCTGCAAGAAATTCACCTGATTTGACTCAGGTCAACGCAAATATCTTCGGGTACGCCTAAATTCATTGGCATGACTCCCGTCGGCATCTCCCTCGAACCGGAATTGCTTCGTCGTTACGATACGGCAGGGCCGCGCTATACCTCCTATCCCACTGCTCCCCAATTTTCTGATCGATTCGGACCGCCGGATCTGGCGGCCGCGATCGCCCGCTCCAATGATGAGCCGATTCCGAGAAGGCTCTCGCTGTACGTACATGTGCCCTTCTGCGAGTCTCCGTGCTTCTACTGCGGGTGCAACCGGATCATCACGCGCGACAAGGCCAAGGCGGAGACGTACTTATTGCGCCTCTACCGCGAAATCGACTTGGCTGCCAAGCAGTTCGATCGCGATCGTGAAGTGGTGCAACTGCATTTCGGCGGCGGCACGCCCAACTTCCTGTCGCCGGCGCAATTGGGCGAGGTGGTCGAGGTTTTGCGCGGGCAGTTCAATTTTTCCCGTGCCCGCGATCGGGACATTTCGATCGAACTTGATCCGCGCTTCGTGTCACCGCCGGATATCGCGAAACTCGCCGACTACGGGTTCAATAGAGCCAGTCTGGGCGTCCAGGATTTCAATCCGGAAGTGCAGGCCGCGGTGAATCGCGTGCAATCGATCGAAGAGACGCGTGCCATCGTTGATGCCTGCAAGACCCATGGCTTCGAATCGGTGAACATCGATTTGATCTACGGCTTGCCGAATCAAACGGTCGATCGCTTCAAGAAGACCTTGGATGAAGTGTTGGACATCGGTCCGGACCGGCTGGCTGTTTACGGCTATGCGCATTTGCCGCACCTGTTCAAGCCGCAAAAACAGCTGGATGCGAGCCTGTTGCCGACGGCGCAAACACGTCTCCGCTTACTGCAAACCGCGATTGAAACCCTCACGGCGGCCGGTTATGTCTATATCGGCATGGACCATTTCGCGCTGCCGGGCGATAGTTTGGCGCGCGCGCAGGCGGCCGGTTCATTGCACCGCAATTTCATGGGCTATACCACCCACGCCGAGACCGACTTGTTGGGGCTGGGAGTCAGTGCCATCAGCAAAATCGGCGATACCTTCAGTCAAAACCCCCGCGATTTGCCCGGCTGGGAGACGGCGCTGGACGACGGGCGCTTGCCGGTGTTTCGCGGGATGACTTTGGATGAAGACGACATCTTGCGCGCGGATCTGATCCAAGGCCTGATGTGTCAGGGAAAAGTCCCCCTGACCGAGCTGTCAAACCGATACCAGATCGATGCGGCGTCTTATTTTCAATCCGAACTCGCGGCGACCGCCGGCTTTGAGCAGGACGGCCTGTTGCAGCGCGATGAAGACGGCCTCCAAGTCACCACCAAGGGGCGGCTGTTTCTGCGCAATATCGCCATGTGCTTCGACAAATATCTGGCAAGCCGCGCCGCCTCGACCAGTCCGACTTATTCACGTTCGCTGTGAGCATTTGATCTGGATCAAGGTGACTTTTTCTTGAATGCGGCACTATGATTTGATGGATACTGTGCCGGATCGAGAAACGCAATGAGTAATGCATCCGTTCAAGCAACGGTGGCCGCGACCAATCAGGCCGCACCGCTGGGTTATTACAACGACAAAGTCGTCAAGCAGTTCGCCATCGCCACTGTGATTTGGGGCGTTGTGGGCATGACCGTCGGATTGTTCATTGCGGCGCAGTTGTACTGGCCGACATTGGGCGAGGGGATTCCTTGGCTGTCGTACGGCCGTCTGCGTCCCTTGCACACCAACGCCGTGATTTTCGCCTTCGGCGGCTGTGCATTGTTTGCCACCAGCCTCGATGTGGTTCAACGGACCTGCCATACGCGGGTGATTTCGGACAAATTGGCCGCTTTCGTTTTCTGGGGTTGGCAAGCCATCATCGTGGCCGCCGCCATTTCGCTGCCGCTTGGCTACACCCAAGGCAAGGAATACGCCGAACTGGAATGGCCGATTGACATCGCCATCGCAGTCGTCTGGGTCGCCTATGCCGTGTTGTTCTTCGGCACCATTGCCAAGCGCCGCGTCAATCACATCTACGTCGCGAACTGGTTTTACGGCGGTTACATTCTGGCAATCGCCTTGCTGCACATCGTCAACAACATCTCAATGCCGGCGGGTGCAATGAAGTCGTATTCGGCCTACGCCGGTGCGGTGGATGCCATGGCGCAGTGGTGGTATGGCCACAACGCCGTCGGTTTCCTGCTCACCGCAGGCTTCCTCGGCATGATGTATTACTACGTGCCGAAACAAGCGGGCCGCCCGATTTACTCCTATCGGCTGTCCATCGTTCACTTCTGGGCGTTGATTGCGGTCTACATGTGGGCCGGTCCGCACCATTTGCACTACACCGCGTTGCCTGATTGGGCGCAGTCGGTGGGCATGGTGTTCTCGTTGATCTTGCTTGCACCGAGCTGGGGCGGTGCCATGAACGGCATCCTGACCCTGTCGGGCGTTTGGCACAAATTGCGCACCGACCCGATCTTGAAGTTCCTGATCGTGGCGATCAGCTTCTACATGATTGCAACGTTTGAAGGTCCCATGATGTCGATCAAGACCGTGAATTCACTGTCGCACTACACCGACTGGACCGTCGGTCACGTCCACGCCGGTGCATTGGGCTGGGTCGCGATGATCTCCATCGGCTCGATCTACGCCTTGGTGCCGAAGTTGGTGGGCGCCAAACAAATGCATTCGGTGAAATGGATCGATACCCATTTCTGGATCCACACCATCGGCGTTTTGTTGTACATCGCATCGATGTGGATTGCCGGCGTGATGCAAGGCTTCATGTGGCGTCAAACCAAGTCCGATGGCACGTTGACCTACAGCTTCGTCGAAGCTCTGCAGGCCACGTATCCGTACTACTTTGTGCGCGCCGCCGGCGGCTTGTTGGTTGTCGCAGGGATGTTGTTGATGGCTTACAACATGTGGAAGACCTTTGCCGCTGCAAAACCCGTACAAAATCCGGTGCTGCAACCGCACCCGTCTGACGCGCGCGTGGCCTGAGGAATACACACATGAGCACACAAGACAAGAAACCGGATCACGCCGCCGGCTCAAACGCCCACCAAAAGATCGAACGCAACGTCGGTCTGCTGGCCATCCTCATCACCATCGCTGTGTCTTTCGGCGGCTTGGCGGAAATCGTGCCGATGATGTTCCAGGCCGAAGCCATCAAACCGTTGCCGGGTATCAAGCCGTATCCGGCGTTGCAACTGGCGGGCCGCGATATCTACGTGCGCGAAGGTTGCTACAACTGCCATTCCCAGATGATCCGCACCTTGCGTTTCGAGAGCGAACGCTATGGCCAGTATTCGTTGGCCGGCGAGTCGGTGTATGACCGTCCCTTCCAATGGGGCAGCAAACGCACCGGTCCGGACTTGGCGCGTGTGGGCGGCCGGTACAGTGATGAATGGCATCGCGAGCATCTGAAGGATCCGCGCGCGTTGGTCGAGCAATCCAACATGCCGTCGTTCCCCTGGCTGGCTGAAAACAAAATCGATCCCGCGCAGTTGCAATCGCATATGCGCGCGTTGAAGCGCTTGGGCGATCCCTACACCGAAGCAGACATCAACAACGCACCTAAAGACGTCGCCGGCAAAACCGAACTCGATGCGGTGGTCGCGTATTTGCAGGGCCTGGGTAGAGCGCGCGCGCAGAATCGCGCCAATGATGCCGCGGCCATGAAGGCAGGTGCGCAATGAGCGCTGGCACCTTGTCGGGCATCATCTCGCTCGCTCTTTTGGTCTTGTTCGTTGCAGGCTGGTTGTGGGTTTGGAGCCCGCGCCGCCGCGAGGTATTCGATGCTGCGGCACGCTTGCCGCTGGAAGAATCGGAAGGGGATGTGAAATGACGACCGGTTGGTCTATCTATGTGATCGTGCTTGTCACCTTCAATATCGTGGGGGTTGCCGCGCTTTTGATGTGGACCGCGAAGCGCCGCCCCGGAGATCCCAAGCCGACAGACACCAGTCATATTTGGGACGGCGATGTCACCGAGTACAACAAGCCGCTTCCGCGTTGGTGGATGATCTTGTTCTGGATGACGATCATTTTTGGGGTCGGCTACCTGGTGTGGTATCCGGGCTTCGGCAACTTCAAAGGCGTCTCGAAATGGACGTCCGCGGCCGAGCACGATCAGCAAAAGAAACTCGACGATGCGAAGATCGACAAAGCATTCGCGCCCTACAAAGGCATGTCGATCGACCAAATCGCCAAAGATCCGACCGCGGTCAAAATGGGTCGCGCGATCTTTGCCAACAACTGCGCCACCTGCCATGGCTCATCGGGTAAGGGCGCAACCAACGGATACCCGAATCTCACCGACAACATCTGGAAGTGGGGCGGCAAGCCCGAAGACATCCTGACCAGCATCCAACATGGCCGCGAGGGCCTGATGACACCTTGGGGAACCGTCTTGACCGGCATGGGCGGTCCGAGCGCCGTGGATGCCGTGGCGGCCTATGTGCGTACCTTGTCGAATCCGGAACTGTTGAAAAACAACTATATGGCCTCGCAAGGCAAGGCGATGTACGAGGGCGTGTGCGTTGCTTGTCACGGCAAAGAAGGCAAAGGCAATCAAGCCATCGGCGCGCCCGACCTGACCGACCACGATTGGCTGTATGGCGATTCCACCGCAGCCATTCGCGAGACGATTCAAAACGGCAGGCACGGCATCATGCCGCCGCACTTGCCCTTGCTCGGTGATACGCGCACGCGGGTGGTCGGTGCCTATGTTTGGTCCATCTCCCATCCAACCGAATCTTCGGGTGCGCATTGATGGAAGCCGAACGCCCGTTCGACCATCCGCGCCGCCCGTTGGCCCAACGCATCGGCGCCATTTTGTGGCCGAGTTTTTTCGCGGCGGGCGTATGCACCATGGTCTTCTTCGCCTTCGTGGATCCGATCATCATGCGTGACATGAGCTTTCCCGATCTGCCGATGACGCGCGGCTTGGGTTACACGGTCGGCTTCTTCATGTTTTGGGCAGCCACGTCCGCGTCGAGTTTGTTTACGTGGTTGCTGTTGCGTCCCTCGAGCCGTTTCAACCAAAGATTGGACACCTAAGCGGAAATACCGCTGGAATAAAAGTGAAAAAAGCCATCGACATTGCGTTGGAGGAAGAGAATCTCTCCAACTATGTGAGCGAACGGAAGGTCTATCCGCGTGATGTGCGCGGTCGCTTCGACCGGCTGCGCCGGGTCGCCGTTTTCGTACTGTTGGGAATGTTCTACCTCTTCCCTTGGCTGAAATGGGACGGACGCCAATCCATTCTGTTCGATTTGCCGGCGCGGAAATTTCACATTTTCGGCATTACCTTGTGGCCGCAAGATTTTCCTTTGTTGGCGTTGTTGCTCATCATTGCGGGGATGGCGTTGTTTTTCTTCACGGCGCTGGCGGGTCGGTTGTGGTGTGGCTATGCCTGTCCGCAAACCGTGTGGACGGAAACGTTTTTGTGGATGGAACGCTGGACGGAAGGCGATCGCAACGCCCGCATGAAATTGGATGCCGGTCCATGGAATCGCAACAAGATCGTCCGCAAAACGGGTAAACACTTGCTCTGGATTGTGTTTGCCCTGTGGACAGGGTTCACCTTCGTCGGATTCTTCACGCCCATTCGTGAATTGGCTGCGCGTCTACCGCAGTTGGCTTGGGGCGGTTGGGAGACCTTTTGGGTGCTGTTCTACGCGTTGGCAACCTGGGGAAATGCTGGGTTCTTGCGCGAACAGGTCTGCAAATACATGTGCCCTTATGCGCGTTTCCAAAGCGCGATGTTCGATCGCAACACGTTGATCATTGCTTATGACCCCATGCGTGGCGAACCGCGCGGCCCGCGCAAGCGCGGTTTGCCGAGCGTGCTCGAACGCGGACGCGGTTTACTGGACAAATTGACGGCTTACGACTATGTCTTCCGCGTCGCCCAGCATCCGACCGCCGCGGATAACCGCGCCCACGCCAAGGGCACCATCACTTTCGATCCCGGCAGCGCGGAACCGTTGCCGAAATTTAGTCCGGAAGAACTCGGAGATTGCATCGACTGCACGATTTGCGTGCAGGTCTGCCCGGTGGGTATCGATATTCGCAATGGCTTGCAATACGAGTGCATCGCCTGCGGCGCTTGCATCGATGCCTGTGACGATGTGATGGACAAGATGGGCTATCCGCACGGCTTGATCCGCAACACCACGCAGAACGCCATTGATGGCGGCACGACCCAAGTGATGCGTCCGCGCATTTGGATCTACGGATTTCTGTTGCTGGGGCTGTGCGCCGCTTTCATGTACGGCCTCGCCAACCGCAGCACGATGATTGCCGACATCCTTCGGGATCGCAACGCGCTGTACCGCGAGACGGCCGACGCAATCGAGAATGGCTACACCCTGAAAATCGCCAACAAAACCGATCTGCCGCAAGACTACGTGGTCAGCCTCGCGGCACCGGGCACATCGTTGGCGTTGCGCGCCACGAAGCCTGTGCATGTGGCTGCGGGAGACGTGATGGAGGCACCCTTGTTGGTTGAGGGGCCCAAGTCGATGCGCGGACGTCAGGCGATCATGTTCACCATTCGATCCGCCGACGGACAGAGCCGTGCCGACGTGAAAAGCAGTTTCTTTGGGCCGATGGAATGAAAACCGAACAACGCTCGCCTTGGCGCGAGCCCATGGTGTGGTTGGTGGCGGCAATCCCGGCCTTGTCTTTTTTTGCCGTCGGCGGATTGTTTTGGGCGGCCAGCCGAGCGGGCGGTGTGGATCGGGTTGCCGACCGCGTTGAACGCACCGGTCAGATTCAAGTTGCCAATACAGGGCCGGTTGAGCAAGCCATGCAACGGGGCTTGAAGGCCTTGATCAAGTGGGACGGGAAGCGCCTTGAGGTGTATCCCGCATCGGGCACATTCGATCGCTCTCAAAACTTGATCTTGAAGTTGCATCATCCGGTCACCGCCGACGAGGATCGCAGCGTGTCGTTGATCGGCACGGTTCATGGATGGGCTGCGGAAGTTGCCCTGCCAACAGGTCACGACTGGCTGCTCGAACTTGAACCACAGGATGGCAGTTGGCGTTTGGAAGGACGCTGGCCCGCAGGACAGCAGGCCGCCTTGCTCGCGCCGTCACTCGCCGTCGCGCAGTGAAGCCGCCTTCTGCCGGCGGCGACGCGCTGAGCACGCCTGTGAACACACCCAACGCGACCTGTTTCCACTGTGATGAGCCGCTTGGCGCCGCACCTGTCCAGGCGCTGATTGACGGCACAACGCACGACTTCTGTTGCAACGGCTGCGCGACGGCCGCGCAATGGATTCGCGACGCGCGCTTGGACGCGTACTACCAACTGCGCACGGCACCCGCACCACGAATTGATGAAGCGCCGACCGATTTGGCGATTTGGGATCGTGAAGAGGTATTGCGTGAGCATGCGCGAGATGTTGCAGGAGGCCGGGAAGTCACCGTGCTCACTGACGGCATGCATTGCGCGGCCTGCGCGTGGCTGATTGATCGTGCGCTGATGCGTGAGGCAGGCGTTCAATCGGTCAGTGCCAACGCCGTGACGGGTCGCATTCGGATTGTTTGGGACACGGAAAAAACCCGACTCTCCTTCTTGCTGCATCGTCTCAACGCGCTGGGTTATCGCCCCTTTCTTGCAGGCGGCATTGCGCAAGAAGAGGCGCGGCGCAAACAACGCAACATTTGGCTGGTGCGTATCGGTGTTGCCGGTCTTGCCAGCATGCAAGCGATGATGTTTGCGGAAGCGCTTTACCTCGATACGCGCAACCAGATGCCGATTCCGACGCGCGATTTTTTCCGTTGGATCACCTTCCTCGTGTCCACGCCGGTGGTTTTTTGGGCAGGCTGGCCGTTTCTTTCCGGCGCGTGGCGTGAGTTGAAAAACCGACGTCCGGGCATGGATGCTTTGGTGTCGATCTCCATTTTGTGCGCGTGGGCGGCGAGTGTGTGGGAAACCGTGCGCGGCGGCCCGCATGTCTGGTACGACGCGGCGGTGATGTTCGTCTTTCTGCTGCTCGTCGCGCGGATGTTGGAGCAGCGCGTCCGTCAGCACGCCTCGGCGCAAGTCGATGCGCTGGCGCGCGCGCGGCCACAGTTCGCCACCTTGGAAACCCGGCATGAAGACGGCGAAGTCACCCGCGCTCAAGTTCCGGCCGCGAGTTTGACCCCGGGCGCAGTGGTCGCCGTTGCGGTAGGTGAGGCCGTTCCCGCCGATGGCATTTTGTTGGAGGAAGCCGCGGCGTTTTCCGAAAGTCTGCTCACGGGTGAGTCGGCACCTGTTGAAAAGGCTCAGGGAGATACGGTGTTGGCTGGCTCCATGTGCGTTCACACCCCGGCGCGCGTACGCGTCACCCACACGGGCGCGCAAACGCGAATTTCGCAGTTGGCTGCCGTGGTCGAACGTGCACAGGCACACCGCCCGCATCTGGCGGATGTGGCCGATCGAATCGCCGCATGGTTTGTTGTGGGAATGGTGATCGCCGCCTGCGCGGTTTACGCGTTTTGGCGTATGCATGCCCCTGAACGCGCATTTGAAGTGATGCTCGCCGTATTGGTCGTGAGTTGCCCTTGCGCTTTGTCTCTGGCCATTCCGGCGGCGGTCGCCGCGGCAAACGGCCGTTTGTCGAAATGGGGCATCTTGCCGCTGAGCCCCGACGCCTTGATGCGTTTGTCGCGGGTGACCGATGTCATGTTCGACAAGACGGGCACACTGACCACCGGTTCGCCCACCCTCGCGCGTGTAGCGTTGCTCGCGCCATTCGAACAAGCCGATGTGTTGGCGTGGGTCGCTGCGCTGGAGCGAGACACCGGGCATCCCATCGCGCAAGCGTTCCTGCCGTTTGACCAGGGATTGGCTGCGCGTGACGTGCAGGTCTTGCACGGCGCGGGCGCAACCGGTGAGGTGGCCGGTCACAACGTCAAAATCGGCCATGCGCGCTTTGTGACCGGCAATGCCGACGTCGACGATGGTGACTTGTGGATGAGTGCCGATGGCGAAGTGGTCGCACGATTCGGCATGGGTGAAACCTTGCGCCCGGATGCCGCCGAAGCGGTGCGTCAATTGAACGCACAGGGCATTGCATTGCACCTTTGCAGTGGCGACGCTGAGGCCAAAGTGGCAGAAGTTGCGCGGACATTGGGCATCACCGAATGGTCTTCGCGGCAAACGCCCGAAGGCAAGCTCGCCCGCGCGCACAATCTGCAATCCATCGGGCATGTGGTCGGCATGGTCGGTGACGGTATCAACGACGCGCCGGTACTAGCGGGTGCCGATGTGTCCATGGCCATGGGCGAGGGCGCCGCACTTGCGCAGCGTGCGGCCGATTTGGTGTTGTCCGGCACGCGTTTGACCAAATTGCCGGCGGCGCTGCGATTGGCCCGAACCACGCGCAAAGTCATTGCGCAGAACCTGTTTTGGGCGCTGGCCTACAACGTTGTGGCCCTGCCGGTTGCGGCCATGGGCTGGGTGACGCCTTGGATGGCCGCCGTGGGCATGGCCGCATCGTCGTTGATTGTGACGCTGAACGCATTGAGGCTGTCCGGTTCGGGCTTGGAGGGCGGGGTATCCTAGTGCGTTATGCAATGGTCGGGTATCCGCCCGGCGGCGCCTTATTGGAGAACGGCACGAATGTTGCCTGAGATCGGACAAATTGCCCTCATTCTCGCGATGATCGTGGCGGCCCTGCAATGCGTCTTGCCCTTGTGGGGTGCGCATGGTGGCCGGCGCGATTGGATGGAGATTGCCCGCCCCGCTGCGGCGGCGCAATTGGCCATGGTGGGCTTGGCATTCCTGATCTTAACGATGGCCTTCCTGCGTCAGGACTTCTCCATCAAATACGTGGCCGACAATAGCAACTCGTTGCTGCCGACGCTGTACCGCGTCACAGCGGTATGGGGCGCGCACGAAGGCTCGTTGTTGCTGTGGGCATTGATCCTTGCGGTGTGGACCGCCGCAGTCGCGATGTTCTCAAGAAAACTGCCGTTAACGGTCATGGCACGTGTGCTCGGTGTGATGGGCTTTGTGTCAGCCGGCTTCCTTGCTTTCCTGGTGTTCACCAGCAATCCGTTTGAACGATTGCTTCCCGCTGCCGCCGATGGCCAGGATCTCAATCCCTTGCTGCAGGACCCGGGCATGGTGGCGCATCCGCCGATGCTCTACTTGGGCTATGTCGGCTTCGCGGTGCCGTTCGCCTTTGCCGTGGCCGCGTTGTTGGAAGGTCAAATGGATGCGCGTTGGTTGCGTTGGACGCGCCCGTGGACGAATGCCGCTTGGGGCTTCTTGACGCTCGGCATCATGATCGGTTCTTGGTGGGCTTACTACGAGTTGGGTTGGGGCGGATGGTGGTTTTGGGATCCGGTCGAAAACGCCAGCTTCATGCCGTGGCTGGCAGGTGCCGCTCTGTTGCATTCGCAAGCGGTGACTGAAAAGCGCGGGAGTTTTGCCGGTTGGACCCTGTTGCTCGCGATCGCCGCGTTCTCGCTGTCGCTGCTCGGCACCTTCTTGGTGCGGTCCGGCGTGTTGACCAGCGTGCACGCGTTCGCGGCGGATCCCACACGCGGCGTTTTCATCTTGGTGTTCTTGGGCTGTGTTGTCGGCGGCTCTTTGATTTTGTATGCCCTGCGCGCCCATACGACCCACGGCGCCGCGCAAGCGAAGCCGTTCGAATTCAATTCGCGGGAAACCCTGTTGATGGCGAACAACTTGTTGCTGGCCTCGGCCTGCGCGATGGTGTTGATCGGCACCTTGTATCCGTTGCTGGCGGATGCTTTGAATTTGGGCAAAGTGTCGGTCGGTCCGCCGTACTTCGGTCTGCTGTTTATCCTGTTGATGGCGCCATTGGTGGTGTTGATTCCGTTCGGACCGTTGACCTATTGGCAGCGTGAGCAGGGCAGCCGCGTCGCCAGGATGCTGTGGCCTTGGGCGCTGTTTGCGTTGGTCTGCGGTGTGATCGCTTTCTTTGTTGCGCCCCAAGGTCGATTGAAAACCGCGGCCGGCATCGCCGCCGCCGTATGGGTGGCGCTGGGGACTTGGCGCTTCGTGCAGACGCGTCTGAAGTCCAAGAGCGCGGGCGCGAAAATGACGCTGGAGATGGTCGGGATGGCCTTCGCGCATACGGGCATTGCCGTGTTTTTGGTCGGTGCGCTATTGACCGAGGCACTCAGCACGCAACGGGAGTTGGCGATGCGGCCGGGCGACACGGTGACGATCGGACGCAACGCGTTCACGTTCAAGGGCGCCACGCATAAAGAAGGTCCGAACTACATCTCCGATCAGGGCCGCGTCATCATGCGTGGTGCGCAGGGTGGGGAAGTGGTCCTGCTCCCTGAAAAACGCAAGTACGTTGCCGGTGGACAAGTGATGACCGAGTCGGCGATTTCACGCGGCGTCTTCCGTGATGTCTATGTCGCCATGGGCGAGCCGTTGGACATGGCGCCGGGTGCGGCGAACAGCGGCAGCAGCAGTTGGGCTGTCCGTATACATGTGAAACCTTTCGTTCGTTGGATTTGGTTCGGTGCGATCTTGATGGCATTGGGTGCCTTCATCACCGCCGCGGACAAACGTTTCAAAACAGCGCCGGGGGCAGCCGCATGAGGCCAGTAGTTCTTCGACGCCTGATGGCCGCTGTCTTGTTCGCAGGCTGGATGTTTGTTGCGCCGATCGCGGTCGCCCAAACCGATTCCAACATCGCGCCCTTGACCTTCCGCAGCGCGCAAGAGGAGGCACGTTTTCATGCGCTTTCATCGGAGCTGCGCTGCGTGATGTGCCAAAACCAATCGCTGGCGGACTCCAACGCCATCATCGCGCGCGATCTGCGTGTTGAAGTGTTGGCGCTGATGCGAAAGGGCATGAGCGATGCCGAAATCAAAACCTTCCTGGTGCAACGCTACGGCGAGTTTGTTTTGTACCGCCCGCGCATGCAGGGTGCCAATGTACTGCTTTGGTTGGCGCCGGGTCTTCTGTTACTGGGGGGCGGACTGGTGTTGTTTGCCGTGGTCAAGCGCCGTCAATCGAATTCGCCGAAAAGCAGCGTGACCACATCCGACGAGGAGCAAGAGTGGTGAATACCCAATTCCTCGTCATTGCCGCGGTGCTGGTGGTGGTAGTCATGGCGCTGGTGCTGTACCCCGTGTTTAAACGCCAATTTGTCTTGGGTCTTGCGCTGTTGTTGATTTGTGCGGTCAGCGTCGGTGCGCTCTACACGCAGTTGGGCACGTCGGCCGCATTGGACGCGCGATTGGTGAACCAACCGCGTTCCTTGAAAGACGCCATCTACCAACTGGAAACCGCGCTGGCGAAAGATCCCGCCCAGGCCGAAGGATGGGCGTTGTTGGCGCAAACCTATCGGCAGGACAATCAATTCGTGAAATCCCGCGATGCGTTTGCAAAGGCCAGCGCGTTGGCACCTGCAAACGTCGCGCTGCTGACCGATGCCGCCGAATCACGCGCCATGGCAGACCCGAAACATTTGTTTGATGCGGATGCATTGGCCCTGCTCGACAAAGCATTGCGTTTGGATGCCGACAACGAACGCGCCCGTTGGTTCATGGGGGTGGCGTTGCGGCAGCAGGGCAAGAACGCGGAGGCGGCAGAGATGTGGACGCCTCTGTTGGCACGTGTCGAGCCGGCGGCGGCGGAAGCCTTGCTGCCACAAGTCAATTTGGCGCGGACAGCGGCGGGACTGCCCGCCATCGACATGCCCGAACGGAAAACAACGGCGGGAACGCATGCCATCGACATCGCACTGACCATCAATCCTGCGTTGGCGAAAGATCCGCGTTGGAACGCTGACTCTGCCGTGTTCGTCATCGCGCGTGTGCCGAACGGTCCGCCGATGCCGGTGGCGGCGCGCAAGCTGTCCTTGTCTGAACTCCCGGCAAGCCTGCGTCTGACCGATGCGGACAGTCCCATGCCGACCGCCAAACTGAGCGGTGTCGAGGAGGTGGAAGTCTTTGCGCGTCTCTCGGTCGATGGTTCCGCGAACCGCGGCGAAAACGATGTCGAAACGGCGCCGCAACGCGTGCGACTCCCTTCGGCCGTCCCGCTGCGCTTGGAGCTCGGCAAGCCGTGAACATGTTGCTGGTCCTGATTCCGATCAGTCTGTTGCTGTTGATCGTGGCCATCTGGATGTTCATCTGGGCGGTGCGCAAGGGTCAGTTCGACAATTTGGAAAGCGCCGCTCTCGATATCCTGGTGGATGAAGAGGCGCCCACCGCCGCCGCCGAAAAAGCCGATGCCGATTGACTGGATTGTTGTTGCGGGCGCGCTCCTGAGCGGATTGATCGGCAGTGCGCATTGCGTATTGATGTGTAGCGGTATCGCCACCGGCATCAATGCGCGTACCGCTCGTCCTTCGTTCTGGGTGGCATTGCAACCCAACATAGGGCGCGTCGCCGGATACACACTGGCCGGTGCCGCCGTCGGCGCGGTGGGAAGCGGTCTGCTTCAGGTGGCGCGAAATGCCCAGCTGGCCTTGATTTTGCGGTCTTTGGTCGGTGTGGTGCTGATCATTGTCGCGTTGCGCATGTTGGACACGCGCGGTCGACTCGGTTTCCTGAAGTCGCCGGGCGGGCGCTATTGGCGATGGTTGCAACCGCTCCAAAAACAACTCGTTCCTGCCGACACGGCATCGAAGCGTTTGATGGCGGGATTGCTGTGGGGTTGGCTCCCGTGCGGGTTGAGCACGACCCTGTTGACCGCGGCATGGTTGCAGGGCAGTGCATGGCATGGCGCCCTGACCATGGCCGCGTTCGGCACAGGCACGCTGTTGGCGATGGTGCCGCTGACCTGGGCCGGCGCGCGCGTTGCACAAAGATTGCAGCACGGACGCGGCAAGCACCTGGCCGCAGGTGGACTCCTCTTGATGGGTCTCTTGACCGCAACCGCACCCCTGTTGGCAGGCGTGCCCGCCGTTCACGGCGTGCTCGAGGCTTTGGGATGCAGAACGGTGCCCCTCGGGCATTGAGTCGAGCCCCGAGGCGATGCCTGTCCTATAATTCGCCCTATCCACCGGAGTAATCGCACTTGACCAACCAAGCCCACGTCATCAAGACCCAACTGCCCAATCCGCCGCCACCCGCGGATGTGCTCTTGAAACACGTGCATACCGCCGTTGAAAACTTGAAAGGCGTGGAAGTGGTCGAAATCGACGTGCGCGGCAAAACCAGCGTCTGCGATTTCCTGGTCATCGCATCCGGCACATCGACCCGCCACGTCAAGTCCATTGCCGACGAAGTGGTGCGGGAATCCAAGAAGCTCGATTGCCAACCGCTCGGCGTCGAGGGTGAACGCGAGGCCGAGTGGGTGCTCGTGGATCTCGGCGATGTGGTGGTTCACGTCATGCTGCCCCGCGTCCGCGAGTTCTATGCGCTGGAGCGCCTGTGGACCGTGGGTGACGAGCCGCCGGAATCGCGTGACAGCGATATCCGCTGATTCGGACTGCGTGCGCGCATGAAGGCGCACTTGATCGCTGTCGGTGAAAAACCGCCGTCCTGGGTGACGGAAGGCTTCGAAGATTTCAAAAAACGCTTGTCGCACAGCCTGCCACTTCAGTTGCATGAAGTAGCGCCCGGCATTCGCGGCAAAGGTCGCGACGCGCAACGTGCCACCTTTGAAGAGGGACAGCGAGTCCTCGAGTGCATTCCGAAAGGCGCTTGGGTGGTGGCACTGGACGGGCCGGGAAAGACTTGGTCGTCGGAGCAACTGGCGCAACGCATGGAACATTGGCGTGGCCAAGGACGGGATCTGGTGTTCTTGATCGGCGGTCCGGAAGGGCACGCGGCGGAAGTCCGGGCGCGGGCCGATGAATGCTGGTCCTTGGGGCCGCTCACGTTGCCGCACATGTTGGTGCGTGTCGTAGTGGCCGAACAGCTCTATCGGGCGACCTCCCTACTGGCAAATCACCCTTACCACCGCGCGTAGCGATGGCAAGGGTTTGCTTCTGAGAAGCGTTTACTTGCCCAATTCGTAAACAATGTTGAGCGTCACACCGAGGCTGCTTTCGCCCGGGGCGATCTCGGTGTCAGCCGCTTTGCCAGCGTAGGCATTCGCACTCATCGCTCGCATTACCGGCACCGGATTCATCATGCCGCCGCCCTCATCAATGCTGACGATGCGACGAACGCGCAGGCCGAGTGCATTCGCATACAAATCGGCACGCTTACGCGCCTTCTCCAGCGCGCTCAAACGCGCTTCGTCATAGGCTTCGTCGGCCTTGTCGACTTCGAAGCTCGGGCCGTTCAAATCATTCGCACCGGCGGCCACCAAGCTGTCCATCAACTTGCCCAGCTTCGTCAGGTCACGCACTTTGATGCTGACGGTGTTGCGTGCTTCGTAACCGGTGATCCGCGGCGTCTTGCCGTTCTCGTAGTCGTAGCGCGCATTGAGATTGACGCCGCTGGTTTGGATATCGCGGGAGGCAATGCCGGCGGTCTTGATGGCCGCATTGACGCGGGTCATCTTCTCGGCGTTCAAACGCATGGCCGTATTGGCATCTTCCGCTTGGGTCACGACACCCGTGGAGATCGTCGCGATGTCGGGCACGCGTTTGGCCGAGGCCTGCGCGGAAACCGAGATCAGTGTGCCGTCTTGGGATTGGGTGCCGGCAGCAACGGTGGCGGCATTTTGGGCGTGTCCGGGCATGGCGAAACTCGTCAGTGAAAGGGCCAGTGCTAGGGCCAAGTATTTCGGGGCGTGGTTCATACAGCAGCTCCTCAAAGTTCAAAACGCACAGTGCGTTATAGGCGGTGAACGGGGAATGATGGGGTTCGGGGTCGAATACGCCGGAATGGTTGCCAAAGATTCAGCGAAACCTGTGTGCATACAGGTTCACGCGGTATTCTTGAGCGATGCTCTATTTAGCCTCGCGATCCCCCCGCCGCGCAGACCTGCTCGCACGTTTGGGCGTGCAATTCGGGCTGCTTGATTTGGACATCCCCGAGGTGCGATTGCCCGGTGAACCCCCCGCCGATTACGTCAGTCGGGTGGCCCGTGAAAAGGCCGGCGCCGGATTGCTGAAGGTCATGTCCAACCCCAGTGCGGTGGTCTTGGGTTCGGATACCGAAGTGGTCTTGGACGACGAGGTCTTCGGCAAACCGACCGATCGCGACGATGCGCGACGCATGCTTGAGGCGCTGTCCGGAAAAACGCACGAGGTCATCACCGCGGTGTGGTTGGTCTCGGCGGGTCAAGAGCTTCGGGAAATGTCCACGACTCGCGTCCGCTTCGGGACGCTCGATCAGGCGATGCTCGACGGCTATCTGGCCGGGGACGAGTGGGAGGGCAAGGCAGGTGCCTATGCCATCCAAGGGGCGGCGCAAGCATTTATCGCGCATGTCGAAGGCAGTCCCAGCGGCGTGATGGGCTTGCCCTTGTTCGAAACCGCCCATGCCTTGCGCGCATACGGTTTGTTCGCCGCAGGTGGGGCGCAATGACGGAAGACATTCTCGTCAATGTGACGCCGCGCGAAACACGCGTGGCCGTCGTCGAGAACGGCATGTTGCAGGAGTTGCACATCGAGCGTGGTTGGCGTCGCGGTGTGGTCGGCAATATCTACAAGGGCAAAGTGCAACGGATCATGCCCGGCATGCAGGCGGCCTTCGTCGACATCGGTTTGCCACGTGCCGCGTTTTTGCATGCGAACGATATTTTCCGCAACAGCACGCCCTTGCCGACGGACGAGGCTGTCATCGAAGAGGGCAATCCGCCGCCGCAAGTAAGACCCATCTCGGAATTGTTGAGAGACGGTCAAGATATCGTCGTCCAAGTCTTGAAGGACCCGATCGGCTCGAAGGGTGCGCGCTTGACCACGCAATTGAGCGTGCCGTCACGGTACCTCGTCATGCTGCCGCAATCCAAAGTGATCGGCGTGTCATCGCGCATCGAAGCGGATGAAGAGCGGGCCCGTTTGAAATCGTTGGTGCAAGAGCTGTCTTTGACCGGCGGCTCGGGATTCATCGTTCGCACCAATGCCGAGAGCCAGCCTGCCGAAGCCTTGGCAGAGGACCTCGCCTACCTGTCGCGCGTGTGGGGGCTGATCGAAGATCGCGCACGCACCGCGCCGGTCGGTGCCTGTATTTACGAAGATTTGATTCTGCCTTTGCGCGCGGTGCGCGATTTGATGCGCAGCAACGTGGAGCGGGTGCGTGTCGACTCGCGCGAAACCTGCGATCGATTGCGCGAGTTTGCCGCACAGTACATGCCGCAGTTGGCCGAGAAAGTCGAGCATTACACCGGTGCGCGGCCGATCTTCGATCTTTACGGCGTAGAAGATGAAATCCAGCGGGCCCTGCAAAAGGAAGTGCCGTTGAAATCGGGCGGCTATCTGGTGATTGATCAAACCGAAGCGATGACCACGGTGGACGTGAACACCGGTTCTTTCCTAGGTCAACGCACGTTGGAAGAAACGGTGTTCCGCACCAATCTGGAAGCGGCGCAATCCGTGGCGCGGCAACTCAGGCTGCGCAATCTCGGCGGCATCATCATTATTGATTTCATCGACATGCACGACCCCGAGCATCGCCGGCAGGTGCTACGAACGCTTGAGCGTTCGTTGGTGAAGGATCATGCCAAGACCACGGTCTACGATTTTTCGCCGCTGGGCCTCGTGGAGATGACCCGCAAGCGCACCGTCGAATCGCTGGAGCGGCAACTCTGCGAACCCTGCATTACCTGCAACGGACGCGGCACGTTGAAGACCTCCGAAACCATCACCTATGAGATCTTCCGCGAAATAACCCGTGCAGTGCGTCAATTCGATGCGAACCAGCTGCTGGTGATTGCTTCCACCTTGGTGGTCAACCGGATCACTGACGAGGAGTCCGCGGCTGTGGCCGAGCTCGAAGAATTCCTGGGCAAGACAATTCGCTTTCAAGCCGACGAACACTACTCGCAGGAGCAGTACGACGTGGTGCTGCTGTAAGGCATGAAGCGGCACCTTCATCTCGCTGGAAAAAGCGTTTACTACCTGCTCGGCGCCAAGCTCTTGCTGTTGGCGTTGCTGATGATGGGCATCGCACGTTTCATGCCTTGGTTGGAAAGTCATCCGCAGCAGGTCAGCGCTTGGTTGTCGAAGAAGGCCGGGCGGCCCGTGCGTTTTGACAACTTGCAAGCCCAATGGACGCGATCGGGTCCTCTGCTGAAACTCAAGAATATGCGTGTGGGTCCGGTCGGCAATCCCTTGCGTGTGGGCGATGCCGAGCTATTGGTGTCGCAATACAGCGGCTGGTGGCCGGGTCGCCGATTGACCGAGCTGCGGATTCGCGGCGTCGCCATCACACTCGAAAGAAGCGATGCCGGCGAATGGCGGGTGCATGGTTTGCCGGGCCAGTCGACCGGCGGTGATCCGTTCTCGACCTTGGAGCGCTTGGGCGAACTCCAAGTCGTCGACGGCAAGCTGCGCGTCTTGGCGCCTTCGCTGGGGCTGAATCTGTATTCGCCTCATGTTGATGTGCGCACGCAGGTCAATGGCGATGTGGTGCGTGTTGGGATGCGGGCTTGGCTGGAAAATGCCAAATTGCCGGTGGATGCGGTCATGCGATTCGATCGCAAGCAAGGCGCCGGTCGCGTCTATGTCGGTGGAAAATCCTTGGATTTGTCCGGTCAATCGTCGGTACTCAAATTTGCCGGTGTCGCCATTGTCGAAGGCAAAGGCAGTGGCCAAGCTTGGCTCACAATGAAGAACAATCGCGTCGCGGCGGTGCAGAGCAACGTGGACTTTCAAGCGATTCGTTTGCAGTCAACGGCCTTGGAAGAAACACCGCGATCCATCCGCATCGATCGGTTGACCGGCCGGACATTCTTCACGCGCGGTGCCGACAAATGGTCGCTGCAGATTCCGGAGCTGGCGATACAAAGCCAGGGGCAGCAACAACAGCTCAAGGGACTGGAAGTCAACAGCAGTGATTCGATGTCGGTCGCTGTTGATCGCATCAATCTCAGATTGGTCTCGTCGTTTGCCGATCTCACCGATCGCATGCCGGCCAAATTCCGCCAATGGCTTGCGCAGGCCGCGCCTGCCGGCACACTCGACAATGTCGTGATGCGACGCTTCGCCAATGGACGCGTGCAACTGGATGCAGATGCGGTAGGACTCGGTGTCAACCCGGTGGCCTCGACGCCCGGCATTCGCGGTGTTTCCGGTCGGATCACCGCCGACGAAGCCGGCATGCGTATCGATCTGGCGCCATCGAGCGAATGGACGTTTGATTGGCCCGCTGGATTCGGCGTGCCACATCAGTTCAACCCGCAGGGCACGGTCGTGGTTTGGCGCGAGGGACCGGGTATCCATGTCGGCACAAACGGTTTGTCATTGAAAGGGCCCGATGCGTCGTTCGATGCGCGCGGTGGACTGTTTTGGGAGGGCGACGGCAGCCATCCGCGGATCGACATCGCGGTGGAGTTGACCGCGCCGGCGCAAGTCACCAAAGCACGCGGTTTCTGGGTACACAACGTGATGTCGAAGCCCGCCATCAATTGGCTCAATTCGGCATTGGTTGCCGGCACCGTCGAGCGCGGCCAAGTATTGGTGTCCGGCGACTTGGACGAATGGCCGTTCGACCAGCAAAACGGCTTGTTTGAAGTCCTGGCCGACGTACGCAATTTCCGCATGAAATTCCAACCCGATTGGCCGGAAGTGGTCGGCAACCACGCCGCGCTGCAATTCAAAGGCAAGGGGATGGCGATTTCGGCGGACGGCAGCATCAGCGGCATCAAACTCGCAAAGGCCACGGCCGATATCGAGAATCTCGGAAAGCCTGATCTCCTGATTCATGGTGAAGGCGCGGGCGATGCATCGCAGTTCTTGGCATTGATTCGCAGCAGCCCGTTGCAAAAAGAATTCGGCGAGCACACCGATCCGATCATTGCGACCGGCCCGGCCAGCGCGCGTGTGGATTTGAAACTGCCGCTGCATCATGACGAAGCGAAGTTCGAAGTAAACGGGCTAGTGAGCTTGAACGGCGTGGAAGCCACGCATAAGACCTATGAGCTTCAATTCAGTCAAATCAAAGGCGTGGGTGAGTTCAATCGCGATGGTTTCAAAGCACCGGATTTGGCGGTGATTCACGAGGGTCAGGCAGGCAAACTGAGCTTACGCGTCGGCAGCGGGACGCAAGATGCTCGCAACATGTTCGAAGGCGGGCTGATGGTGAATGCCGGCGCGCGAAGCTTGTTGGCGCGTGTGCCGGATTTGGCGTGGCTTGGCAATCGTGTCGAAGGGCGTTCTGATTGGACCGTCGGTGTGGCATTGCCGCGCGGCGCGAGCGCACAAACGGTCAATGCGCTTGAGTTGCGCTCAACTCTCGTCGGTACCGCGATGAATCTGCCCGCACCTTTCAATAAATCGTCGGGTACGAGTTTGCCGACGACGGTGCGTATTCCGCTGCCGATAGATGGCCCCGGAGAGATTCAAGTCAGCATGGGACGACTTGCCAATGTCCGTGCGCGTCGCCATAGCACCAATACCGGCGTAGCCGTGATGTTGGGCGGTGCGCCTGCCGGATTGCCGCCGGCACGTGGCGTGACCATCAACGGGGCGGTGCCCGCCATGGATGCGCTGGCATGGATGGCGGTGATGGATAGCGGAAGCGCCGGGGCGCCGGGGCTCACGGTAAACAGTTTGGACGTCAGGGCGGACCGGCTGATGGTGGGTGACACCGCTATGCCGGGCGCACGTCTGCGCATGACACCGACGCGCGACGGCAAGCAGATCGACATTACAGGCACTGCGATGCAGGGCACGATTCATGTCGGCAGCGCTCGTAACGCGCCGATCGTCGGGAGATTGGATCGTCTGCGCATCGCCATGCCGAAAACGAGCGGTACACCTTCCAAGTCATCCGACGCCGCGACAGGCTTGCTGTCCGATCCACGCAAGCTGCCGCCGTTGGACCTGAGCATCCGATCCCTCTGGGTGGACAAAGCGGAGCTGACGGCCGTGCGTCTGAAAACATCGCAGGTGCCTGCGGGGGTGTCCGTCGATCGCTTTTCGGCGACGGCGCCGCAAACGCAAATGGAAGCGACCGGCAGTTGGTTGGGCGATGCGTCGGCGTCAAGGACCGCGCTGAAGCTCACTGTGGACACCCGCAACTTGGGCAAATTGGTCGATGCGCTCGGCGCGGTGGGTCAGGTGTCCAAAGGGCGCGGTGCCATCACGGCAGATATCGCTTGGCCGGCCAGTCCGATGGATTTGCGAACGGCAAAACTCAGCGGAAAAATCCATGTGGACATGCGTGAGGGCAGCTTGGTCAAGGTCGAGCCCGGCGTTGGACGTGTCATCGGGTTGTTCAGTGTGGCCCGATTGCCGCGACGCCTGACCTTGGACTTCAGTGACTTCTTTTCACAGGGTTTCGCCTTTGACACGGTGAGTGGCGACATCCGCTTTGATGCCGGCTATGCGAAAACTGATCATTTTTCAATCAAGGGGCCCGCCGCCGACATCGACATACGCGGCAGCGCAAACCTTGAATCCCAGACTTTCGACCAAACCATAGATGTGTACCCAAAAGCCGGCAACATGTTGACGGTGGCCGGCGCGGTCGCAGGTGGACCCATCGGTGCAGCCATCGGTGCGGTTGCCGGGCAGATTCTCAAAAAGCCCTTGGGTCAAATGGCGGCAAAAACCTATCACGTCACCGGGCCTTGGAGCGATCCGCATGTGGAATCGGTGGACAAGAATGGAAAAAAGAAATGATTGAATTGGACACCTCACAGCAATCCATGCTCGAAGTCGCATCCTCGAAACTCTTGATGCCGTTCGAGCTCGACATCGCGCGTATCGATCCCGCGTTCTCGACGCTCATGGGGCAGGGAATCGACTTCGGGGATTTGTATTTTCAACATTCCAGGCGCGAAAGCTGGAGCATTGAAGACGGCATCGTCAAAACGGGCGCACATGCGATCGAGCAAGGCGTCGGTGTCCGCGCGATCAGTGGCGAGAAAACCGGCTTCGCTTATTCGGGCGACATCAGTGCGGTGGCACTGCAAGACGCGGCGCGCGCGGCGCGTGCGATTGCCAATGACGGCAAGGCACTGGCACCGCAATCGCTCGCACCACAATCGTCGCGCGTTCTGTATCCGGCAATCGATCCGGTCGATGCACTGGCCAATGACGAAAAAGTCGCTGCGCTTCGCGCCGTCGACGCATTGGTGCGATCGCTGGATCCGCGTGTCAGGCAAGTCACTGTCAGCTTGACCGGTGCGGTGGATACCGTGTTGATCGCACGCAGCGACGGCATTTTGGCTGCCGACGTGCGACCCTTGGTGCGCTTGAATGTGCAGGTGATCGTCGAGCAGAACGGTCGTCGCGAGTCCGGCTACGCAGGTTTCGGCGGACGCTATGACTACCGGGAATTGTTGGGCAATGGCCAGCCTGAAAAGTTCGCGCGCGAAGCCCTGCGCTCGGCACTGCTGAACCTCGAGGCGGTGGATGCGCCTGCCGGTGTCATGCCGGTGGTCTTGGGCAACGGGTGGACCGGCGTGCTTTTGCACGAAGCGGTGGGTCACGGATTGGAAGGCGATTTCAATCGCAAAGGCACCTCCACGTATGCGGGGCGCATGGGTCAACGCGTGGCGTCGCCCGGCGTCACAATCGTGGACGACGGCACGTTGCCGGGGCGTCGCGGTTCCCTCAATTGCGACGACGAAGGCCAGCAAACGCAATGCACGACGTTGATCGAAGACGGGGTATTGACCGGCTACATGCAAGATAGTTTGAACGCGCGATTGATGGGCGCGGCACCGACCGGCAACGGGCGTCGCGAATCATTTGCGCACACCGTCATGCCGCGCATGACCAACACCTACATGCTGCCGGGTCAGGATGATCCGCAAGACATGATCCGGTCGGTCAAACGCGGTTTGTATGCGGTGAATTTCGGTGGTGGCCAAGTGGACATCACCAACGGCAAATACGTGTTCTCGGCGACCGAAGCCTACTTGATCGAAGATGGCAAAGTCACCGCACCGGTGAAGGGTGCGACCTTGATCGGCAATGGTCCGGAAACGATGCAGAAAGTGACCATGATCGGTCACGATTTCGCGTTGGATGCCGGTGTCGGCGTGTGTGGCAAAGACGGTCAATCGGTACCGGTCGGGGTGGGGCAGCCGTCGGTGCTGATCAGCGAAATCACCGTCGGCGGCACCAGCGCTTAAGCCGCGTCGTCTTCCCCGTCATGCTCGATTACGTCGCGACCCGCCAGTTCCAGTTCCGTTTGCAATGCAAGGATTTCCTTGTAAAGCAGACGGAAAGCGCGCGGCGGTTTGTTCGCGGCCATTTCGGATCGCGCATTGCGCGCCAGTTGCCGCAAATTTTGCGCATCGGCATTCGGCGTTTCCGCAATGAACGCGGTCAGGGCCTCGTCGCCGCCTTCGATCAAGCGGCTGCGCCAGGCTTCGGCACGATGCATCAGCGCCACTTGCCGCTTCGACCCTTCACTGCTGGCATCCATCGCATCACGAATGGCATCCAGCGTGTCATCGTCTTCGCGACGCATCTGCTTGGCCAAAAAGGCGATCTGCCGTTTCCGGGCGATATGCGACGTGATGCGTTGCGCGTCGCGGATATGCGGCAGCAGATCTTCCGGCACCGGCAATTTCGCCAATTGCCCGTCGGACAAGCCGGTCAAGGTTTCGGCCAAGGCCAGCACATCCAACGCGTCACGCCGCTGTTGGCTACGGCTTTCGCCAATGAATTCACCGGTTTCAACGTCGCGACCGCGCGCCATAACATTCTCCTTGCTGCAAATAGGATACGCCATTGAACACCTTGACCCCGATTGATGTCCCCGCCCGTGACGACAGTGCGGAACGCATCGCACTGCTGACTTCGGTGGCCGAACAGGTCCTCGAGATGTGCAAAGCCCGTGGCGCCACCCAGTCGGAAGTCGACTGTTCGGAGTCGTCGGGACTCACGGCGACGGTGCGCATGGGAGAGGCGGAAACGGTTGAGTCCAACCGCGATCGCGGGGTGTCGTTGACCGTGTATTTCGGTCAACGCAAAGGCACAGCGAGCACCGGCGATCTGGCAGAAGAAAGTTTGCAGGCGACGGTGGAACAAGCCTGCGCCATCGCCAAATACACCGAAACCGATCCCGCCTCGGGGTTGGCAGATGCCGACTTGATGGCGAAGGACATCCGCGACTTTGATCTCTGGCATCCGACCCATTACGACGCCGACGCCTTCGTCGCCGAGGCCATCGCCTGTGAAGCGGCGGGTCGCGCGTTCGACAAACGCATTACCAACTCCGATGGCTGCACGATGGCCGCGAGCAGTGCGGTAGGCGTGTATGCGAACTCGCATGGCTTCATCGGCACCGAGCGGGATACGGGCTACACCTTGGCCTGCGCCTTGATCGCGGGTGAAGGCGAAGCGATGCAACGAGAAGGTTGGTACACCACAGCAATCCGCCGCGATGCGTTGGAGAGCGCTCAATCGGTCGGTGAGCGCGCAGCGAGCGAAGCCGTTGCACGCCTGTCGCCGCGTTCTTTGCCCACGGGCGCGATGCCGGTGGTGTTCTCGCCGGAAATGGCCCGCGGATTGATCGGTGCGTTTTTGGGTGCGGTTTCCGGCAGCGCGCTGTATCGCGAAGCCAGCTTCCTGCTAGACCACGCCGGCAAGCCGGTGTTTCCTTCCTGGGTCGATATTCTGGAAACGCCGCACGTGCCCGGCGGATTCCGCTCCACGTCCTTTGATGCCGAGGGTGTGGCCACCCGTGAGTCCGCAATCGTTGCCGGCGGCGTTCTGCAGCGCTATTTGCTGGGCAGCTATTCGGCACGCAAGCTCGGCTTGACGAGTACCGGCAACGCCGGCGGTGTGCACAATCTGCGGGTGAATGCCAACGCGCCGGACTTGAAATCGATCTTGCAAGACACGCCCCGATGCTTCCTTGTCACCAGTTTGATGGGGCAGGGCGTCAATATGATCACCGGTGATTATTCACGTGGTGCTGCGGGTTTCCTGGTGGAAAATGGTGAGATTGCGTACGCCGTTGACGGCATCACCATTGCCGGCAATTTGAAGACCATGTTCCAAGAGATGGATGCGATCTCGGCGGACTTCGATCCGCGTTCGCATCTGCACGTCGGCGCCATCCGGGTGCCCTCGATGACCGTCGCCGGCAACGCCGCCTGAACGGTCCGCCCATCCTTGACCGCCTCAAAAACAGGTCTTCAGTTGGGTTGAACTGTCATGGGTTCAGTCGCATATTGAATTTGAGGGTTAGCTTGGAGAAACGAAATGGAAACCATTGAAAACCACGCACTGAGCCAAGAAGAGCGCCTGTGGGCAGCGGGCGTGCATTTGGGCGCGTTGCTGGCCGCCTTTTTCACCAGTTGGATGGTGGGTATTGCAGGCGCGGTGGTCGCGATTTGCGTCTGGTTTGTGGTGCGCGACCGTCATCCGTTCGCGGCCGAGCATGCTAAGGAATGTTTCAACTTCAACCTGTCGATGTTTCTTTACGCGTGTTTGGCGGTGATTGTCGGATTGGTGTTGGGCGTGGGTGCGGTGATCGCCACCATTGCCACGTTGGGTCTTGCCGCGCTGGTGGCCGCACCGGTGGTGCTGGTCATCGTGGTGGCACTGGCTGCGATTGCGGTGCTCTGGGTGGTGTTCGGCATCATCGCTGCAATGAAGGCCTATGAAGGCCAGTCGTATCGCTATCCGATGACGATGCGCTTCCTCAAATAAGCATCGCGCTCAATGCGTGCGTTCGACGACGCGCGTGAGCAAACATCTGAGCGGTTCGGCCGCGTCCCCGAATGCACGCAGCAATGCGTGCATTTCTTCTTGCAGTTGGCCAAGCCGCGCTTTCGACGCCTCCATGCCGATCAAGGCCGGGAAGGTGGTCTTGCCTTGTTCGACATCTTTGCCCGCTGTCTTGCCGAGCGTGCCGCTGTCGGCTTCGATATCCAGGATGTCATCGCGAATTTGAAAGGCGAGCCCAAGGCGTTCGGCGAAAACCGCCAATTGCGCAGTGTCTTCCGTGCTCGCCTGCGCCGAGAGTGCACCCATCAACACCGCGGCACGAATCAGCGCGCCGGTCTTCAGGGCGTGCAAGGTTTCCAACGCTGTGAGTGATTGCGAACGCACGTGGCCGGTCGCTTCGAGGTCCAGCATTTGGCCGCCGCACATGCCGGCAATCCCTGAAGCGCGCGCCAACAAGGCCACCATGGCAATGCGCGTTTCTGCATCGTGCGGCGACGCACTCAATACCTCGAAGGCCAAGGTTTGCAAGGCGTCACCCGCCAGAATCGCAGTGGCCTCGTCGAACGCGATATGCACGGTGGGCTGTCCGCGACGCAAGGCATCATCGTCCATCGCTGGCAGATCGTCGTGCACCAAGGAATAGCCATGCACCAATTCAACCGACAGTGCGGGTTGCATGGCGCGCATCGGATCCTGGCCCAGCGCATACGCCGTCGCCAAGGTCAGTTGCGGCCGCATGCGTTTGCCGCCATTCAAGATCGCGTGTTGCATCGCGGCCTGCAGGCGTTCATTGCCCGTTGCCTGCAGCATCACTGCGTCCAAGGCATCTTGGATAGCCGCGTGCCACGCATCCAATTGCGCGCGCGCGGCGATCAGCTCGTTGCTCATTGCGCGGCAGGGTCGGACAAGCCGGGGAAGTCTTTGGCCGCTTCGGGATGGTCGAGATCGGTTAGCAATTTCACGCGAAGCTCGGCCTGTTCAAGGGCCAGTTGGCATTTGCGATAGAGACCAACACCTTGCTCGTAAGACGCGAGCGATTCTTCCAGCGTCAGTTGGCCGCCTTCCATGCGCGCCACCAGCGCTTCGAGCGCGTCCAGCGATGTCTCGAATTCGGCGACCGGATTCGCGGGGGCGTTGTCTTCTGCGGAGGTTTTTCGAGCCATGGGACCTAGTGTGTCAATCAAGACAAGCGGGGTCAATCTCGGTGTCATGAACGAGCTGCGATCCGGTGCGTTGCAGCCATGACGAGAGCGTCTCTGACACCGCCCAGCCCGGAATCGCATGGACTTCCCCCGATTCATCCACGAGTAGCGGCAGCTGGCTGCGTTGCCAGGCTGGCACGCCCAAGGCCTGCAGCAGCTTCTTCACTTCGGTGTGGTGGCTGCGTCCGGGCAATCGGATGCGCTCTCCGCCGCGACGTGCGACTAACGTATAGGATTGCGGTAGGGCACCTGCAGGCATCAAACGCAAGCGTCGACCGTCCGGAAGGGGAAGCGGCGTCGTGCCGTCCCAGCGAACCTCTGCAAATTCCGCTGGGGTATCTTGTTTGGACGCATGCAACACATCGCGCCAGCGCAGCATGCGCGCCTGTGCCCACTCGAACACCGGCGTCGCGTCCTGACGGGCAGCCAACACATCCCGTTCGATCTGCTGCAAATGCGAACTCCCCAATGGCGGCAATCCAAGCGAAGCAACCCAAGCACGCAAAACTCGCGCGCGGTCTTCCACCGAAAAGCGCATCAATGCATCCACGCGCAAATCGTCATCCGCCAGTCGACATTGCGCCAGCATCTCGCGCGTCGTGGCGTCCAAGTCGGAACGCGTCTGCGCTTGCAATTCCGCCGCGCGCGCAAAGGCCGCTGCGGCATGCGGCCAGCGCGCACGAAGCAAAGGCATTACTGAGAGGCGCAGATAATTACGGTCGAATCGCGTCGTCGCATTGGTCGGATCTTCAATCCATTCCAATGCATGTTTTTGCGCGTAGTGCGCCAATTGTGTGCGCGGTACTTGCAGCCAAGGGCGCCAATAAAACGCATCGTTGATGACCTGCAGCATTGGCATGGCCGACAGACCATCCGGCCCCGATCCGCGCAGGGCATTCAAGAGAAACGTTTCCGCTTGGTCATCTTGATGATGTGCCAAGGCAAGAATGTCGCCCTGACTCAGGTGTGCAGAGAATGCCGCACGTCTCGCTTCACGCGCCGCGTCTTCGAGGCCGCGTCCGTTCCCGGAAACTTGCACGCGCGCGACTTCGATCGGCACGGCCCATTCTTTACAAATGCGCAGGCAGTGTTCGGCCCAAGCGTCGGCGTCCGTCTGCATGCCATGATGGACGTGCAGGGCATGAACGCGTGCGCCATACACACGACGCAAGGCATGCAACAACACGGTGGAATCGAGACCGCCGCTGTAGGCGACAACGATGCGGGAGCCGGCGCCTTCAAGGCCGGCGGGCAAGGGCCGCAGGCTTTGCTCTAGCGGCATCGGAAAACCGGCTCAGGCTTTGGCGTAGGCGCCATAACCGCGCAAACGTTCATAGCGCTTTTGCAAGAGCTGGTCGACCGGCAGAGCCTTGAGAGCTTCGAGTTCGTTGACGATCACGGCCTTCAAACGCTTGGCGGTTTGCACCGGGTTGCGATGTGCGCCGCCGATCGGTTCGCGCACGACTTTGTCGACCAAGCCGTGGCCTTTCAGCTTCTTGGCGGTGATCGACATTTGTTCGGCGGCTTCGTTGGCCTTGCCGGAATCCTTCCAAAGAATTGCCGCGCAACCCTCGGGGGTGATGACCGAGTACGTGCTGTATTCGAGCATCAAGGTCCGGTCGCCGACGCCGATGGCCAATGCGCCGCCGGATCCGCCTTCGCCCACCACGCAGCAAATGATCGGCACTTTGAGTTCCGACATCTCCAGCAAGTTGCGGGCGATGGCTTCGGACTGACCGCGTTCTTCGGCATCGATGCCCGGCCATGCGCCGGCGGTATCAATGAAGGTGATGACCGGAATGTCGAAGCGTTCGGCCATTTTCATCAAGCGCAGAGCTTTGCGATAGCCTTCCGGACGCGGCATGCCGAAATTGCGCTTGACCTTGGATTTGGTGTCGCGGCCTTTTTGGTGGCCGATGATCATCACCGGCGAACCGTTCAAACGGGCAAGTCCGCCCACGATGGCTTTGTCATCGGCAAAGGCGCGGTCGCCCGCCAGTTCCTCGAAATCGGTGAACATCACCTTGATGTAATCGAGGGTGTAAGGGCGCTGCGGATGACGCGACAACTGCGAAATTTGCCAGTCGCTCAGATCACGGAAAATGTGCGCCGTGCGCTGGCGCAATTTGTTTTGCAGCGCGGCGACTTCATTGTCGATATTGACCGCCGGTCCGGCGCTCGCATGACGAAGTTCTTGGATCTTGGCTTCAAGATCGGCGATGGGTTGTTCAAAATCTAGGTAATTCGGATTCATGTGGGTCTGCCCGGCGACGCGCTCAGTCTAACGGATTTCGGTTTTCGCACCCTACGCAGGGGTCGGTTTCACCAAGGCTTTCTGAACGAAACGGCGACCGACTTCACGCCGTCGATGGCGCGCAAGATGCCCGGTAGCTCGATGTCCGGCAGCACACCATGGGGCGCCCGCAAGTCCACCGCGCCGCGGACACCGTCGCGCAGCAATTCGATACGCAGGGGCGTCAGACCCGGCCGGTAAGCTTTCAGCGCCTCGAGGAAGCGGGCCGCCGCCGCGTCATCGCGGGCATCCAGTCGCACCAAGATGCGCTCGGCATAGGCCGGATGGATTTCACGGAAGTTCCAAACGCGGCGTGCGCGCAAAGAGAAGCCGCCATTAAAGTCATCCTCACGCAGGCCGCCTTCGACGATCAACAGGGCGTCTTGTGCCAGCAGATGGCCAAACTGCTCCATTTCTTCCTGGAAGACCATGCACTCCACTTGGCCGCGACCATCTTCCAGTGTGGCAATCGTCTGCGTCTCGCCGCGGCGGCGCAAACCGGTGATCATGCCACCGAGAATCGCGTTGGCCTCAGGGCGCCAACCACGGCGTTCCTGATCACTGCGATTGTTCCAGATGCTTTCCAGGTGGGAGAGGTCGTGTCCGGTGATGGCGATCAGACTGTCGCGATAGGGGTCCACCGGGTGCCCGGAAAGATATACGCCCAGACTGTCCTTTTCCGCCTTGAGTCGCTGCGCAAGCGTCCAATCGCTGGCGGTGGGCAGGTCCACTTGCAACGGCGGCGCAGCGGCGCCCATGCCGCCGAACAAGGAATCCTGGCCGACCGCCTGCGCCTTGGCTTCCTGCTCCTGCGCCTTCATGGCTTCAGGGAACTGCAGCAACAACGTCGGCCGGTTGCCGCCCAAGCCGTCCATCGCACCGGCGTGAATCAAGGCTTCGATCGCGCGACGATTGACGCGGGTCGCATCGACGCGTGCACAAAAATCCATCACGTCCTTGAAGACGCCGCCGCTGTCACGTGCTTCGGCAATGGCTTCACAGGCGTTTTGACCGACACCCTTCACCGCGCCCAAGCCATGACGCACAGTTTGCGGATCGATCGCTTCAAACATGTAGCGAGAGGCATTCACATCCGGCGGCAACAGTGTCAAACCCATTGCGCGCGCCTCGTTGAGAAAACCGACCACCTTCTCGGTCTTGTCCATGTCGGACGACAACACGGCCGCCATGAATTCGGCGGGGTAGTGCGCTTTCAGCCAAGCGGTTTGGTAAGACACCAATGCATAGGCGGCCGCGTGCGATTTGTTGAAGCCGTAGCCGGCGAACTTTTCCAGCAAGTCGAAGATCGGACCGGCGACCGCAGGGGCGATGCCGTGCACTTCCTGAGCACCGGCTTCGAATTTGGCGCGTTCCTTCGCCATCTCTTCGACTTTCTTCTTGCCCATGGCGCGGCGTAGAAGATCGGCGCCGCCCAATGAATAACCGGCAAGAATCTGCGCGGTTTGCATCACCTGTTCCTGATACACAACCACACCGTAGGTCGGTGCCAGTACCGGTTCGAGCAAGGGATGCGGATAGCTGACCTCGGCAATCCCGTGCTTGCGGTCGATGAAGTCCGGAATCAGATCCATCGGGCCGGGTCGATACAAGGACACCAACGCAATCAAGTCTTCGAAGGTGTCCGGCTTCGCTTTCTTCAGCAATTCACGCATCCCGCGTGATTCGAACTGGAACACCGCAACCGTGTCGCCGCGCGCGAACAGCTCGAAGGTCGCGGTATCCGTGAGCGGCAGGGCGGTGATGTCCACCAGTGCGGCGTCAGGCTCGTTGGCGCGAATACGCGCATTGATCGCTTTCACCGCCCAATCAATGATCGTCAGCGTGCGAAGTCCGAGGAAGTCGAATTTCACCAAGCCGACGGCTTCGACGTCATCTTTGTCGAACTGCGTCACCGGATTGCGACCGAGACCTTCGCCGGCGTGTTCTGCAAAGAGCGGGCAAAAATCCGACAGCGGAGTCGGCGCGATCACCACACCACCCGCGTGCTTGCCGGCATTGCGAGGCAAATCTTCCAGCTTCAAGGCGAGATCAAGCAGGTCGCGAACGCCATCTTCTTTTTCGTAGCGCGATTGCAATTCGGGGCTGGCGAAATTGGCGTCTTTTTTGCCTTTTTCCGTGCGGCCGAGCGCATCCTCCAGACCGACCCCCAAGGTCATGGGAATGAGCTTGGCGATGCCATCCACGAAGCCATAACCAAAGCCCATCACCCGGCCCGTGTCGCGCACCACAGCCTTCGCGGCCATCGTGCCGTAGGTGATGATTTGGCTCACGCGGTCGCGGCCGTATTTTTGCGCGACGTAATCGATCACTTCGTCACGGCGATCCATGCAGAAGTCGATATCGAAGTCAGGCATCGACACGCGTTCCGGATTGAGGAAGCGTTCGAACAGCAGGTCATAGGGCAGCGGGTCGAGATCGGTGATGCCAAGCGCCCATGCCACCAGCGAACCGGCACCCGAACCGCGGCCAGGGCCGACCGGGATACCGTTTTTCTTCGCCCAACCGATGAAGTCGGCCACGATCAGGAAGTAGCCGGCGAAGCCCATGTTGGCAATCACGCCGAGTTCAACGTCCAATCGTTCGATATAGGATTCGCGCGTGTGCCCGTTGGCCAGCGGCTGTTTTTCCAGTCGTCGTTCGAGGCCTTCGTGCGCCTGCGATCGCATCCAGGTTTCGAGCGTCTCCTCAGAGGGCACCGGAAACGCGGGCAAGAAATAAGTGCCCAACTGCAGCTCGAGATTGCAGGCACGGGCGATGGCGTTGGCGTTGTCTATCGCGTCGGGCGCATCCTCAAACAACGCGCGCATCTCGTCAGGCGATTTGAATGACTGTTCCGGCGTGTAGGGACGCGGTCGGCGTGGGTCATCGAGCACGCGACTGCTCGAGATGCAAACGCGTGCCTCGTGTGCCTCGTAATCACTGGCATCGAGGAAACGGACATCATTGCTGGCCACCACCGGCACAGAAAAGCTGCTGCTCAAATCAAACGCCGCCGCGTTGAACGGGTCGTCGTTCTCGCGTTGTGCGCGCGTGACGGCGAGTGCCAGCCGCTCACCGAAAATGGACAGGAGCGCTTCGGTCTCCTGCTTTGCCAGCGCATCTTTTTGCGCCAAGGCATGAATACCGACGGCCGAATCAAACCCGGCGAGCGCGAACAAATCACGCGGCGCTTCCTCGGCGATCCAATCGAAGTTGATGGCGACACCTTCGGTCTGGTGACCCTCCATCCATGCGCGCGTCAGCAAGCGAGACAAAGACAAATAGCCGTCCCGGTTGCGGCACAGCAAGGTCAGTTGGGAACGGGTGCCGTCGGCATGTTTGACAGAAACATCCGCGCCGGCAATTGGTTTGATGCCGGCCTTTTCCGCCTTGCCGTAAAACTTGACCAAGGCGAACAGGTTGTTGCGGTCGGTCACTGCGACAGCAGGCATCGCCAATTCACGGGCACGTGCAATCAGATCATCCAGACGGATGACCGAATCCATCAGCGAGTATTCGCTGTGTAATTGCAGGTGGGTGAAGCGGGAGCTCATGCCGTGTGCGCGTGCGGGGAACATTGAGGGTAGGGTTCGCGGCGACGCATAACAAGGCTTGACAAGTGCAGACGGTCAAATCCGTGAACGGGCATCAGAATCCCAACGTGGTTTGTTCGATCTGCGCCGCCTGAACCGGTGCGAACGAGCGCCGGTGCGCGGGGCAGGGGCCGTGAGTGCGCAGTGCGGCGAGGTGGCCGGGACTGCCATAGCCCTTGTGCGACGCAAAGCCGTATTGCGGGTATTCCGCATCCAATGCCAGCATGATCCGGTCCCGGGTGACTTTGGCGAGAATCGAAGCGGCCATGATCCGGCGGCATCGCGCGTCGCCGCCGACCCAAGCGGTCGCGGCGCAGGGCAGACCACTCGGCACGATGTTGCCGTCGATGCGGATTTCATCTGCCTGCGCGTGAACGCGCGCAACGACGCAGCGCATGCCGTGCAAAGTGGCTTGCAAGATGTTCCGTGCATCGATCTCTTCCACATCGACCACTTCTATCGCCCATGCCGAGGCACGTTCGAGAATGCGCGGATACATCAACTCGCGCTTGGCCGCGGTCAAGCGTTTTGAATCATCCAACCCGTTGATGGGCGCGCGTCCGGGTGGAAAGACCACCGCGGCGACCACAACCGGGCCAGCCAAGGGACCGCGGCCCGCTTCGTCGACGCCGGCGACGCGGAGCAATTCGTTCATGCCGGGGTGATCAGTTCGGCGACCGCTTCCGCCGCGTGTCTTGCGGCATCCTTGCGCAATTGCGAATGGATTTGCGCAAAGGTTTCGCGCACGCGCGCACTGCGTTCTGGGTCATCGAACCAAGCCAGGACGGCATCGGCCAATGCTTCGGGTGTGCATTCGGCTTGGAGCAATTCCGGAATCAGGGCTTGATCCGCCAAGACATTGGGCAAGCTCACGAATCGTGATTTCAACATGCCCAAGCCTTTGACGATGCGATAGGTGAGTCCCGATATCCGGTGTCCCACAACCATGGGCCGTTTGCATAACATCGCTTCCAATGCCGCAGTGCCCGACGCAAGCAAGACCACATCGCTGGCAATCATCACGGCTTGTGCTTGTCCGTCGAAGACGCGCACCGGCAAATCAGGCGCGGCATGCGTGGTGATGTGTGCTTGAATCCGGGCTTTGCAGCGCGCATTCGCCGCCGGAATCAACACCTGCAGATCGCGTTTGACTTGCTGTACGCGACTGGCTGCGGCGAGAAAGGCCGGCAACATGTTGTCGATCTCGCTGGCCCGCGACCCCGGCAACACAGCCAGGACCGGCAAAGCGTTTTCCACGCCCAAATGCGAACGCGCCGCGCCTTGGTCAGGTGTCAGCGGTATTTCATCGGCTAAGGGGTGTCCGACGAACGTGGCGTCGACGTCGTACTGCGCATAAATCGGCGGTTCCATCGGAAACAAGCACAGCACCCGATCGGCGGACTCACCGATTTTCTCCGCGCGCTCGGCCCGCCAAGCCCAGACGCTCGGACTCACGTAATGCACTGTACGCACGCCGCGGGATTTAAGCCAAGCTTCCATGCCGAGATTGAAATCAGGGGCATCGATACCGATGAAGACATCGGGTCGCCATGCCAACAAACGCTGCCGAAACGCTTTGCGTAGCTTGAGCAAACGCGGCAGATGCGACAACACCTCTGCGAAACCCATCACGGCCAAAGCATCCGCGTCTTCCCAGGCATCGACGCCTGCAGCTTTCATCCGCGGGCCGGCGATACCGGCGAATTGCGCGTCGGGAAGTTCGCGCTTGAGTGCTTCAACCAGACCGGCACCGAGTTGATCACCGGAGGTTTCACCCGCGCATAAGGCAATGCGCAACGGGCGGCCCATCGGCGCCACTTCAGCGCAACAGCGGCCGCTCGCCGCGTTCAATGAATTCAAGAAATGCGCGCACGTCCTCACTGCCGGTCGCGATTTCGGCGAGTTCCTGTTTCGCTTCCTCGAGCTTGGCATCGCCCATGTACAACGCGCGGTAGGCACGCTTCACCAAGGCGATGCGTTCGGCGCTGAAACCGCGACGCTTCAAACCTTCGGTATTGATACCGCGCGGCCGGCTGTAATCACTTTGCGCGACCATCACGAACGGTGGGACGTCGCCATTGACGAACGCACCCATGCCGACGAATGCATGCGCACCGATCCGGCAGAACTGATGCACGCCGACGAAGCCGCTCAAAATGACGTGATCTTGCACGGTGACGTGACCTGCCAGCGTCGCGTTGTTGGAAAACACGCAATGGCTGCCGACGATGCAGTCGTGTGCGACATGCACATACGCGAGGAACCAGTTGCCATCTCCCACGCGCGTTTCGCCGCCGCCGTGACCGGTGCCGCGATTGACCGTGCAAAATTCCCGGAAGGTGTTGCCGTCGCCGATGACGAGCGTGGTGCGCTCACCGTCAAATTTTTTGTCCTGCGGGTCGCCGCCGATGGCGACATGCGCATGAATCTTGTTGTTGGCCCCGATTCGGGTGGGGCCTTGAATACTGCAATGTGATCCGATCTCCGTGCCGTCACCGATGACGACGTCGGCGCCAATCAGCGTGAACGCACCGACGCGCACGCCTTCGCCCAGACGGGCAGCGGGGTCGATCGAGGCGGTGGGATGGATCAGATCTTGCATGGGCTTATTTGGCCTCGGCACAGAGGATTTCGGCGGCGGCGACTTCCTCGCCATCCACACGGGCGATACCTTCGTACAACACCATGTTGCGGATGGCACGTTTGATTTTCACTTCGAGCGCCACTTGGTCTCCCGGTCCGACCATGCGCGAGAAACGCGCACCATCAACCTTCACCAAATAGGAGAGTCCGTTGTCGTAAGAAGTGCCGCGGCTCAAATGGCTCAGCACGCCACCGGCTTGGGCCATCGCTTCGATCAACAGCACACCCGGCATCACCGGACGGCTGGGAAAGTGGCCTTCAAAGTAGGGCTCGTTGGCACTGACGTTCTTGATGCACACGATACGCGCGCCGGCCTCGAATTCAACGACGCGGTCCAGAAACAGAAACGGGTAGCGATGCGGCAGCAGTTCTTTGATTTTTACAACGTCCAACGGCAATTGCACTGAAGCGGTCACAACGACTCCTTCGAGAGCCGGGCGATCCGTCGCGCCAGTTCATCGAGTTGTTTGAAACGGGTGGCGCTCCTGCGCCAACTACGACTGTCCATCAACGGCGTGCCGGACGAATATTGGCCGGGCGTGTCAATCGAATGGGTCACCAAACTCATGGCGGTGACCACAACCCCATCGCAGATCTCCAAGTGACCTACGATACCAGCCGCACCGCCGATCAGGCAGCGGCTGCCGATGCGTGTGCTGCCGGCGACGGCCACGCAGCCGGCCATGGCAGTGTGATCTCCGATCACGACGTTGTGTCCGATTTGGATCTGATTGTCTAGCCGCACGTCGCGACCCAGAATGGTGTCATCAAGCGCACCGCGATCGATGGTGGTGTTGGCACCGATTTCGCAATCGTCGCCGATGACGACACCGCCCTGTTGCGGCACTTTGATCCAATGACGCTCGCCGTTGGCGTCAATGTCTTGTGCCAGGCCAAAGCCGTCGGCGCCCAACACCGCACCCGGATGGATGCGGACCCCCCGCCCAAGGCGGACACGTTTGACCAAGCTCACCCGTGCGACCAAGCTGCAGCCGGCGCCGACGATGCAATCCTCGCCGATGATGCAGCCCGGCCCGATGACGGCACCGTCTTCAATCACGCTGCGCGCACCGATCACGCAATGCGGACCGACCTGCGCGGTTGCGGCAATGGTCGCGGTGTCGTCAACAACAGCACTGGCGTGGACGCCCGGTACCGGTTCCGGATCCGGATCGAACAGGGCGGAAATCTTGGCGAACGCGCTGTATGGATCTCGCGCAATCAGGGCACCCTTCGGTGCAAGCGCTGCGTCTTCCTCACGCAAAATCACCGCGGCGGCACGCGTCTGTGCCACTTGATTGCGATAGAGCGGGTTGGCGAGAAAGGCGACATCAGTGGCCGCGGCATTGGCCAGGGTCGCGACACCGGTGACACGTGTGCCTGCCTCACCCCGAAGGGTGAGGGCGAATCGTTCGGCAATGTCTTCCAGCGTATAGCCGGCGTCGGTGCTGCGGGTCGCCGGCATGCACGTCTCCGTTAGAACTGTCCTGCGAAGGAGAATTGTAAGCGTTCGATACGGTCGCCCGGGAATTTGCGCACCGGAATCGCATAGCTGATGGAGATCGGCCCCATCGGCGAACGCCACATCATCGCCACACCGGCCGAGGCGCGGAGTTCGCTGGCCTTGATCGACGAGCGGTCGGCAAACACGTTACCGAAGTCGAGGAAGGCCGACACACGTGCCGCAGGCGAGTCGATCAGTTTCGGGAAGAACAGTTCCAACGAGCCGATGGTCTTGATCGAGCCGCCGATCGGTTGGTTGTAACCGAACGAGCTGAAATCCGTCGGGCCCAAGGTGTTGTCGACGAAGCCGCGCACGCGACCTGCTTGCGAGACGCCGCCGGCATAGAAGTTCTCATAGAACGGCATGCCCTTGGCAGTCACTACGCGACCATCACTCAAGGTGCGGGTGTAGGTTTTGCCGTAGGAATTGCCATAGCCGATGTTGGCGACGGTGTTCAGCACCAATTTGTCGCTCAGCGGGAAGAACTTCGACAATTGATAGTCGAGGATGTAATAGCTGACGGTCGAATTCGGCAACGTGACTTCCAAGCCGAGGCGTTGGTATGTACCGCGCGTCGGCTGCAGGTAGTTGTCACGCGTGTCGCGGGCGAACGATACCGAGGTGCGCCAAGCATTGAAGGTGCGGGTCCCGACCGCGTCGATGTAGTCGACGATCGATTGCGGCGTGGAGCCACGGAAAATCGAGACTTGCTTGCGGCTATAGCCCAACGACCAATTGATGGAGTCCCATTCGGTCAACGGAATGCCCAAGGTGACGTTGGCGGCGCCTTCACTGGTGTTGTACTGCGCCGTGTTGTAGTTCGAATAGTCGAACTCGCTCCAATACACGTTGTAGCCGAGCGACATGCCGTTCTTGCTGAAGTACGGATTCAAGAACTGGAACGAGGCCTGCTTCTGGTAGCTGCTGCGTGCCAGCGCGACCGAGAGCTGGTTGCCCGAGCCCATGAAGTTGCGTTCCGAAAGCGAGCCGTTCAATTGGATGCCGCCCAACTGCGAGTAGCCGACACCGAAGTTTATGGTGCCCGAGTTGGTTTCTTTCACGCTCACGGCAAGATCAACTTGATCTTGAGTGCCCGGCACGGGCTTCGATTCGATTTTCACTTCTTCGAAGAACCCGAGCTGTTGCAAACGGATTTTGGAACGGTCGATGGCGGCTTGCGAATACCAGCTGCCTTCCATCTGACGCATTTCACGGCGCAAAACGTTGTCTGCGGTGCGGGTGTTGCCATCGAATACCACGCGGCGCACGTTCACGCGCGGACCCGGATTGACTTGGAAGTCGAGCGCAACGGTGCGGCTTGCGCGATCCACATTCGGCACCGGATTGACCGAGGCGAATGCATAGCCGATATTGCTGAGCGCGGCGGCAACCGATTCGTTGGCCGCTTCGAGACCGCGACGCGAGAACACCTTGTCCGGTGCGACAAACAACTTGATTTGTTTTTCAATGTCTTCGTGCGGCAACACGGTGTCGCCACTCACCGTGACGGTGGAGACTTTGTACTGTTCGCCTTCGGTCAGGCCGGCGGTGATGTAGAGATCACGCTTGTTCGGGCTGATGGCGACTTGGGTGTTGTCGGGGGTGACGTCGGCATCGATGTAACCGCGATCCAGGTAATAGGACTGCAGCTTTTCCAGATCGCCGGAAAGGCGCTCTTTCGAATATTGATCGTCCCGCTTGTACCAGGACAACCAGCCGGTCTGGCGGGATTCCCAGTTATCCATCAACTCCTTGTCGGTGAACAATTCGTTGCCGATCACGTTAATGTGACGGATCTTGGCGGCTTTGCCTTCCTTGACGTTGATCGCGACATTGACGCGATTGCGGTCCAGTTGGGTCACCACCGGATTGATTTCGACGTTGTACTTGCCGCGGTTGTTGTATTGGCGCGTCAGTTCCTGCGTCACACGGTCGAGACTCATGCGGTCGAAGGTGTCACCTTCTTCAAGGCCGATTTCCTTCAAGCCTTTGCGAAGGTCGTCTTCCTTGATGTCTTTGTTGCCCTTCATTTCGATCTTGTTGATCGCCGGGCGTTCGACCACGTTGACGACGAGGATGCTGCCTTCGCGGCTCAAGCGCACGTCTTCAAAGAAGCCGGTCTTGTACAAGGCGCGGATGGCGTCCGCCGCATTGGATTGATTGACGGTGTCGCCGCGCTCGATCGGCAGATAGGTGAAGACCGTACCTGCTGAAATACGCTGCAAACCATCCACGCGGACGTCGCTGACCTGGAACGGTTCGACTTCCTGTGCAAAGGCGGGGACTGAAAGCGCTGCAGCGAGTGCGAGAGCAATGAGGCGGCGAGTTGGACGTCTCGTCATCATGATTTCCGTTATTTCCGGCCGACTACCGTAGCAGGCCTAAGATGTCATTGTAGAACGCGAGCCCCATGAGGCTCACGAGAAGGGTGGCACCTAGCAATTGACCCACCATCATCGCACTTGGTTCCAAGGGGCGACCACGGATTGTTTCGATTGCCAGATAAAGCAAATGCCCGCCATCGAGGAAGGGGACAGGCATAAGGTTAATGACTGCGAGGCTTAAAGACATTAACGCAAGGAAACGCAGGAACCAGGCAAAGCCCTGTCCGGCGGATTCGTTGGCCACGCGCGCGATGGTGATCGGCCCCGAAACCCCTTCGCGGGCGCTGGGTGCGCTGAACAGGCGAACCACCATGGACGCGGTATCCCGCGCCAAAGTGGCGGTTTCGCGCAGGGCGGCGGGGATCGCGGCCAAGGGGCCAAGCCGGTAGACCGTGTCGAATCCCGGTTCGGTCGTCGCGGCAGGGCCGATGCCGATCAAGCGCTCGCTGCCCGACAGGGCCGGCTTCAAATGCGTCGTTTGGGTCTCGCCGTCGCGTACGAACGAAATTGTGAACGTATGTTCAGCTGGCGCGGCGCGAACGGCTTCAGCGATCTGGGTGAAGGATCGCACCGGACGGTCATCGAGCGTGAGAATGCGGTCGCCGGATTGCAGGACGCCGGCCGCCGGCGTGCCGGGACGCACCTCACCGATCACCGGTGCAATCAGCCAATGTTTGGGAATCAATCCCGAGGCGGCGAAGAGCGCCGTGTCCGAAGTGTCAGCGGGCACCGCGCTGAAATCCAACGTGCGCGTTTGCGTCGCGCCTTCGGCGGTACGCACTTCGGTCGTGACGCGATCACGGGCCACGCCGTGGCGCAGAATCGGCATCAGCGCGTCATTCCAAGTCGGAACGGATTGGCCGCCGATGCTGAGCAAGGTGTCGCCCGGCTTGAAGCCTTGTTCCGCCGCCATGCCGCGCACATCACCGACGACCGGTGTGTAGTCCGGACGACCGACGACCAACATCACCCACAGAAACACGATGCACAAAAACAAATTCATCAACGGGCCGGCCGCAAACACCAGTGCGCGCTGCCATTTGGGTTTGTGCGTGAGTGCTTGCGAGCGCATCGGCTCAATCAATGTGTTATCCGGATCTTCCAGGATCGAGACATAGCCGCCGAGCGGGATGCCGGCGATGGCGTATTCAACGCCGTCTTTGGCCCGGCGCGACCACAGGGGTTTGCCGAATCCCCAAGAAAAGCGATTGACGCGAATGCCGAACGCACGCGCCATCCAGAAGTGCCCGAGTTCATGCAGGGTCACCAACACGCCGAGGGTGACGACGAGCCAGAGGATGGATCCCAAAAATGTACTCATGCGGCGCGACGTATTCCCGGATGCGGTGGATCAATGTGTACGCAAGTATTCCGCGCCAAACGCACGTGCACGCAGGTCGGCGGCAAGCAACGCATCCAGCGAACTGGCGGGTTCGGATTCAAGGGTGTTCAAACCGGCCGCCACCAGCGCGGATATGCCTAGGAAACTGCATTGCGCCTGAAGAAAGGCTGAAACAGCCACTTCATTCAATGCGTTGAGCATCGCCGGTGCCGTACCACCCGTCGCCATCGCATCAAAGGCGAGCTGCAAAGCGGGAAAGGTGTCGAGATCGGGGGGTTCGAAATCCAGACGACTGTGCTGTTGCCAATCAAGGCCGGCGACGCCGGACGCAACCCGGTCCGGCCAAGCCAACCCGACGGCGAGCGTGGTGCGCATGTCGGGGCGACCCAATTGCGCTAGGGTTGAGCCGTCGTCGTATTCCACCATGGAGTGGACGATGCTCTGCGGATGCACAACGACCGAAATGCGCGACGGCGCCATCCCGAACAAATGGTGCGCTTCGATCACCTCGAGACCTTTGTTCATGAGCGTGGCCGAATCGACGGAAATTTTCGCACCCATCGACCAATTGGGATGGGCAACCGCTTGTGCCGGCGTGACCTCGGCAAGCTCAGCACGACGTTTTCCACGGAAAGGCCCGCCAGAGGCAGTCAGAATGATGCGCGAGACATTTCGGTTGTCGCCATGGGCAGGCAGGCATTGAAAGATCGCGTTGTGTTCACTATCCACCGGCACGATGGTGGCGCCCGATGCGTGCGCCGTTTGCATCAGTAGCTCGCCGGCCAGAACCAAGGATTCCTTGTTGGCGAGCAATAGGCGCTTGCCCGCACGCGCAGCTGCCAAAGTGGAATCCAAACCCGCTGCACCGACGATGGCCGCGATGACCGTATCGACGTCCTCCGCCGATGCACGTTCATTCAGCGCCGCTGCCCCGGCGGCGGCTTGGGTGCGCAAACCGCAATCGGATAGGCCGTTTTTCAGCGCCTCGTAACCAGAAGGATCGGCGATCACGGCAAAACGCGGATGGAATTTTTTGCACAATTCAATCAGCGCATCGACGCGCGAGCCGGCCGCCAACGTGTCGATAACAAACCGTTCCGGGTGACGGGCAATGACGTCGAGTGCGGAGGTGCCGATGGAGCCGGTGGCGCCCAGCAGTGCGATGCGTTGTGGGGCGTCGGCGTTCACAATCCGAGCAAGAGCTTGGACAGGGCAAAGACCGGCAGTGCAGCCAGCACACTGTCCACCCGATCCAAAATACCGCCGTGTCCCGGAATCAGATCACTGGAGTCTTTTGCCCCGGCATGGCGCTTGAGCAAGCTTTCAAACAAATCACCGATCACAGCGGCCACGACCGTCAGCATGCCCACCAATGCCACCGCCGGCAGCGCGCCGGCTGAAATGCCGGTCGCTAGGGAGAAAATCATGCAAGTCACGACGCCGGCGGCGATGCCGCCGAGCAGACCTTCCACGGTCTTGTTCGGGCTGATGCGCGGGCTCATTTTGCGCTTGCCGAATTTCTTGCCGGCGAAATACGCGCCGGAATCGGCCATCCACACGGTGGCAAGCGCCGTGAGCAACCACCAATGTCCTGCCGGCACGTTCCAAAGACCGCGTTGCACGACATCGTCGGCGCCGCTGTGCAACAACATCAACGCGCACCAAGCCGGGAGGATCGCAAGGCTCGCCGCAAAGAGTTTGCAGACGCGCGACCAATGTTCGTGATGGGAGCCGAAGGCCGGGAAGCGCAACCAAAGCGCGCTGATCAGCCACCACACCACACCGATCATGGTCATGACAGTGAGCAGGGCGGTCGTGCCACCTTGTTTCGAATGCGAGGCCCATACCAGAACCACGAGCAACAGCAAATTCAGGGCGACGAGGATGCTGCGGGCCAGCGTGTCATCCACGTCGGACAGTTTCAGCCATTCCCAAAGGCCGCCCATGAAGACGGCGGCGGCAAGCACCGACATCCAGGGCGTCGGCAACAGCAAGATGGCCGAGATCGCAATCGGTGCCATCACCAAGGCGGAAATTACGCGGGTACGGGTCATGGGGTAAAGGCCGCTCCTGCGCCGTCGTCGATTTGTTCGCCCGTCATGCCAAAACGACGCTGCCGCCTGGCAAAGTCGCTGAAAGCCTCGGACAAAAGTTTTGCGTCCACATCCGGCCAGAGTACCGGTGTGAACCACAGTTCGGAATAAGCAATTTGCCACAACAGGAAGTTGCTGATGCGCAAATCCCCGCCGGTACGGATGCACAGGTCGACCGGCTGCAGATCCGACATCGCCACATGCTGCGCCATGCGTTCTGCATCCACTTGCTCAGGGCGCAGCTGTCCGTCTGCCACTTGTTGGGCGAGCACGCGCGCCGCTTGGGCGATGTCCTGATGACCGCCGTAACTCGCGGCGATGACCAGCGTCAGTTGTGTGTTGTCAGCGGTAGCGGACTCGGTGTCCTGCATGCGTGCACGCAGGGATTCACTGAAGGCGGCGCGATCACCGATGAAGCGGATGCGCACCCCGCGTCGCGATAACTCCGACACTTCGGTATCGAGCACATTCAAGAAAATGCGCATCAACCCGCTGACTTCTTCTTCAGGCCGGCGCCAGTTCTCGCTGGAAAACGCATACAAGGTGAGCACTTCCACGCCTTGCTGCATGCAGTAATCGATGGCATTGCGCACAGCGCGCGCGCCGGCACGATGGCCGATGATGCGCGGGCGGCGGCGTTGCTGCGCCCAGCGACCGTTGCCGTCCATGATGACGGCCACATGCCTTGGCAGGGTATTCGGTGTATTCATGCGCCAGTCGCGGGCCGACGCGTCAAACCGCCATCAATTCAACTTCTTTTTCTTTGATGACGTCGTCAATGTCTTTGATCGCCTTGTCGGTGATCTTTTGAATTTCTTCTTCGGTGCGGCGCACGTCATCTTCGGTGATGGCCTTTTCTTTCAACAAATCTTTGATTTGCTGGTTGGCATCGCGGCGGATGTTGCGGATCGCCACCTTGGAATCCTCACCTTCGCCATGGACGACCTTGGTCAGGTCCTTGCGGCGTTCTTCGGTGAGGGCCGGGATATTGATGCGAATGGTGGTGCCGGCGGTGTTGGGGGTGAGGCCCAAGTCGGAGGCGAGGATCGCCTTTTCGATGGCAGCGACCATCGGTTTTTCCCAAGGCGTAATGGTGAGCGAACGCGCGTCGCTGACGGTGACGCTGGCCACCTGGGTCAGGGGCATGTCTGAGCCGTAATAGTTGACCTTCAAGTGATCGACCAATGCCGTGGTGGCGCGGCCGGTGCGCACTTTGCTCAAGGTGTTGCGAAGGGCTTCAATGCTTTTTTGCATGCGCGCCTGCGCGTCTTGCTTGATTTCGTTCAACATGTTCGGAGCTCCGCGAATCTGACTCCCCATTATAGAGGGGAAGGTGTGCGAACAGCGTTGAATCCGGCTCTTCGGGGCGCTCAGGCGTGAACGAGTGTGCCGACCGGTTCGCCGTTGAGGATCCGCGAAATCACACCGGGCTGATACATGTCGAATACGCGCATCGGCAACGCGCTGTCGCGGGCCAAGGCGAATGCGGCGGTATCCATCACCTGAAGGTTACGTTGCAGCACTTCGTCGTAGGTCAGGTCATCGAAGCGCACCGCATCGCTGTGTTTGTTCGGATCTTTGTCGTAGATGCCGTCCACCTTGGTGGCTTTCAGCAGCAAGTCCGCGCCGATTTCGATGGCGCGCAGCGCGGCACCGGAGTCCGTGGTGAAGAACGGGCTGCCCACACCGGCGGCGAAAATGCAGATCCGGCCTTTTTCCAAGTGACGGACGGCGCGTCGACGGATGTAGTCTTCGCAAACGTCGTTGATCTTGATCGCACTCATCACCCGGCATTTCGCGCCGAGTTTTTCCAGCGCATCTTGCATGGCCAGCGCGTTGATCACCGTGGCCAGCATGCCCATCTGATCGCCGGTGACGCGATCCATGCCGCCGGCCGCGAGTCCGGCACCGCGGAAAATATTGCCGCCGCCGATGACCAGTGCGATTTCCGCACCGGCCGCGCGCGCTTCAATGACTTCGGTGGCAATGCGTCCCAGGATTTTCGGGTCGATGCCGTAGTCTTCGTCCCCCATCAACGCCTCGCCTGAAAGTTTCAACAACACGCGGCGATAGACGAGTTCGGACATGGGACACCTGTCGGCAGAAGATGGCCATATTCTAGCGGACGTTGCGTCGCAGCACGATGCGCCGAGTTTCAGTACGTAATCGTGACGGTGACAGTGTCGCTATAGTCGCCTGGGGTAGCCGTTTGCTGAGGGACTTGACCGTAGACGGTCACGGTTTGTGCGTTGCCCGTGCCTATACCGTTCTGCGTGTCGCTGTTCAAGGTCGTGCCCCATCGCTGGCTACGCCCGGCGTCCCGATATAACTCGTAGTCGACGAATTCTGCCGCGGCGCTGTGCTTCATTCTTCGCTGCGTACCATTGGCATTGATGCCGTTGTTCAACCCCAGCTTCCATGCAGTGCCACCTACGCAGCGCAAGTTAATTTGCGACGTTTGATTGACTGCAGAAGTGATAAAGCCTTCGACGCTGCCGAAGTTCAGATCGCTGGCCGTGTTGATTTGGCAAGTGGTCGTGACTTGTGCAGTGGTGGCGAATGGAAAATTCGGCGTATTGGCGCCGGCAATGTCCCCGGTCTTGCAGCTGGCGGGCGGTGCTGTGGGATCACCGAAAAATCCAGGTTCACTGGATCTGAATTCAGCGCTCGTGGCCACGCCTGGAAGCGTGTGACTGTAGGTTCCATTCACGGCTCCTGATTGCGCAGGAATACGAGCGTTGATCAGAACCGTTGCCGAGCCGGATCCTCCACCCCAGCCAACGCTGTAGTTGAGGTTCACCATTTGTTGGGATGGCGGTGACGCAGAAGGCGCCTGCCAAACCGATCCACTCGCCGTATAGAGTTCATACGCAAGTGTGCTTGCCCCGTTGACGAGTCGGCGCGGCTGTCCATCAATGTATAGACACAAATTGACATAAGCCCGGCCTCCGAAGAGTGCGAAATCCGGCGTCGTACAACGGACCGTGATGGTGGTATTCGCGGAAGCCTGTGCCGTTCCGTCATATCCGGTGATGACGATGTCTGGCGCGGAAGTGGTGCACGTGGTGGCAGCTCGCGCCGGTGCCGTGTGAAGCACCAGCCAAAGCATGGCCAACAGCAAGAGCAGCGCCCGGGAATTCATTCTGCCTCCATGACACAACGCACGGATTCGATGCGCGGGATCCCCTGCGCCTTCGAATCGTAGTTGAACTCTGAATGACAAACGCCTGCCGGTGTCTCGACGATGAGTTTGTTGTGTTCCGAAAGGCCTTCCAAGTACACCTCGCTGTCGTATCCCATGATGGTCTCAGATTGCGACCCATCTGCATTCAACCGTCGCACGGTGCTGCCCACGGGAATCGCTGCACCATCCTTATCCGACAGAACCACGACGGCCGCGTGAACGGGAGATAGATTAAACGTTACCCGTGTCGCACCACTGGCGCCCGGAACGGCGTCACGATCACTGCTTTGGACTCGCACATTGGCAGGAAGGTTGGTCGGGTCGATTGAAACCCGGTTGTGCTGAAAGGGAATCACAGGCGTCACGATGAGTTCGCCGGCGGCGTTTGTGACCCCGTACGCACGATTTTCAAGTTTGACCGGCACACCCGGCAAGCCGGTCTGAACCAAGGCAAATCCGTCCACAACTTCGCGCGACGCGAAGAAGCTACGACCCATCCACAGCACACTGCCGCGAGCAGCCAATCGGTATTGACTGCCCTGATCGCGCGCGCCGCTGGTCGCGGCCGCAGTCACTTCAGCAGCTTTGGTCAACCATTGGCCTTCGACGAGACCTTGTATGCCGCCCAATGTGTCTTTCCGGGCTTGCACGCGCCAGCCGAAATCACCATTGGCGCGAGCTTGCTTCATCAGGTTGGCCTCGAAGCTGTCGTTCGTCTTGGAATGCCGCATCGAACTGAAGGCTTGCAGATCTTGGCCGAGGGTTGCGGACAAACTGAGTTGATAACTTTCCAGGCGCGGGTTTTCCAAGTCGCGTTGCATTCCCGCGCTAAGAAACCAGCGGTCGCCGATCGTCCGGTTCCAGTAAGCGCCAAGGATGCGATTGCCATTCTCGTCTGGATACCGCAGGTTTGCGTAGGTGAGATTGAAACTGCCCACTCGTGCGTTGTTGAACCCAGCACTAGCGGAATCGGACTTGTCGGCTGATAGGAAGCCACTGGAAACTGCGGCGATATCGCGATAGTCGCCATGCGTGCGTTGGCTATCGAACGCCAAACTGAATCGGGTATTCGCCCATTGATAGCCCCAGCGCGTTTGGCTGCCCTGCAATCCGCGCGAGCGGCTGCCGCTCATTGCCACGTGGATCACCCCGGCATTGCCGGCAACCATTGCCGCACCGAGGCCGCCAAGTTGCAGGTCGCGCCTTGCTTCCGCATGCACTTCCCCGGTAAATGAATCGGTCAATCCACCGCGCCAACTTGCGTCGAGCGCAACGGTACCGTCATACCGGTTTGACGTGGCGCCGTATCCAAGGCGAACGCGACCCACGGCGACCGACCAGTTATCGAGACCGCGAGCCAACAGCCGTCTTGTGCCATAAAACGGAATCTCCACAGTTCGCGCACGTCCGTAGGCATCCGTCATGACCAAGCGCGCGTTGCCTAATCCTTCCATGGAAGGAAGGCCGGAAACAACGAAGCGACCGGCGGGCGTGTCCCCTTCGAATTGCTTGATGCCATTGACATAGAGCTCGACGTTGCTCGGCACAGCGCTTTCACCGCTGAAAACAGGGCCCGGCGAAAGCAACCTATAAGGTTGCAAAGATTCGTAGTTCGTACCGATTCGCACGCCCCCCATTCGGGTTTGCCGCGCCCAATCCGGTCCGCCCGTGACCAAATCGCCCACGATGACTTCGATGGCTTTGTCGGGCCGCGTCCAGCGTATGCGGCTGTCGAGACGTATCGCGCGCGTTTGCGACCGATGATCGGCATTGGCGGTTTGCACGATGCCACTGGATTCGAACACTACGTTTCCCGGTCCGAAGAGCCGAACCGTTGGTGCAATCACAACTTGCGTGGCACTCCCGGTCTTGAACCCGTCTACGTCGTAGTTCAACAATCCGCCCCAAGGTGCAGGGGTGGGTTCCGGTGCGTCGGGCATTGAATGCAAATGCGTCGTGCCGATCGCAAGTTCGGAGATGGGGGCGACCAGGGTGAGAGATTGTGCGGCGACATCGTAGTGGGCTTTTACGCCCTCGCGCTCGACGGGCACCAAGCGCTCGTTCTTGTCGGACGCCGCGACGCGAAGACCGAGTTCTTCGAGCGTTGAAGGGCTTGCATACAATCGGCCATCGCGCAGGACGAACCGATGGAGCGACGCGCGCAATTGTTCATTCACTGTGACCTGCAAATACACTTCGTCGGCGGCTTCGGCCGCCTCGGTTGCGTTAGAGCTGCCGCTGATGTCTTCGCCGGCAAAGGCGCTGACGCTGAGGCAACAGGCAGCTGCAAAAGCGAGCAGGTTAGGGCGCAACCGAAGACTGAAGCTTGCTAGCGTTCGGATCATCGTTAATGACTGCTTCGAAATAGCCGTTGCCACGGGTCGTGCCGGCAGGAAGTGGCCAGCGCATGGTTTCGCCTGCCAATACGTAACCCAACAATCCCGGCGCCAGTTCATGGCGTGACTTATCGGCAGACACCCAGAAAACTTGCGACAAACGGGCGTGCATGCCACCGCTGTTGGAAACTTCGAGCGCATTGCCTAGAACGCGCGCGGAGAGCGAAGGGCGTGCCGTGTCGGATTTTTCAAGCGGCGCGATGAAGACCGGCAAAGAGTATTTCAACAAAAAAGACAAACCGGCCTTCGATTTTTCGATAGAAGGCGCGGGAAGTTCGCTGACGATGATGCGGAAGCTGCCTTCTTTGGTGGAGGCCGATCCTACGCGCACGACGCGCACAAGTTGCCGTGCTCCCGGTGCGATCGAGAGCATGGCGGGTGTGGCTACCAGATCACGCGTAGGTTCCAACACATCTTTGCCATCGATTTGGCGCCAGCGAAACACTTGAACCTGTGCCCGGATCGGGGTTTGACCGGTGTTCGACAAGCTCAAGGCGTCGGCATTTTGCGCTGCACTCAATTCCAATCCGGTCGGCGATACTTGCAATGACGACGCCCCTGCGGGCATCGCCAATGCAAATCCGAAAATCCAGACAGTGAATCGAAATAGCAGACCGCGCGTCATGGCATCAGTAGGTGATGGTGGCGGTGATGGTGTCTTTGTAGTCATCCGGGGTCACGTTCAACGCGGAAGACAGAACACGACCATACACGGTCAAAGTTTGTACGTTGTTGTTGCCCGTGCCACCGACCGCGCCCGTCGCGATGGTGCCGCCCCAGTTGGTCGTACGGCCTGCATTGCTGTACAGCCCATAGGCGACTTTGTCGACGTTGGCGCCGGTGCCCGCCATCAGGCGCGCAGCTTCCGTGCCACCGGTCGTGGTTCCGGCATTCAGTCCGACGTTGTAGGTCGTTCCCTTGGTGCACTTGACCGAGATGTCATTGGTCGCGTCAAAAGGACCGGTTTCGTTGAAGTCATGCGAAGCGAAGTTCATATCTGGCGCGACCACGCTGATGCTGCAAGCCTTCTTGACATTGATCTTGACGTCAAAAGAGGCCTGCTTGGTGTCGGCCATGGCCGGTGCTGAAACAACAGAAGCCAATGCAATTGCGAGTACTGTGCGAAGAATCATGAAAAAGATCCGATTGGTGTAGTGGAAAGAGCATCGGGAATTAAGCACGAATCATGCCAACGTCAATCGGCGACAGAAAAATTCCGAACTACGTCTCTAAATCCCTGATTTATGTGTCGAAATTGTGATCAACAACCATTTAGAGTTGAAATTTCAATCACATCAGAATCTCTCTGCGTTGAAAAGTGACCTTATTTGTCGATTGCCTTCGACGGGCACAAAAAAACCCGCCGTGAAAGGCGGGTTTTCTTTGAAGCGAAAAGCGTCAATCAGACTTGCATAGCCTTGGCGACTTCTGCAGCGTAGTCTTCTTTCACTTTTTCGATGCCTTCGCCGACGGCGAGACGTTCGAATTTCAGGACTTCGGCGCCGGCAGCCTTGAGGGCGGCTTCGACGGTGAGGTCGCTGTTCAACACGTACGGCTGACCGGTCAGGGTGATTTCCTTGACGGTCTTGTCGACCTTGCCCGAGATCATCTTTTCAAGGATGTCAGCCGGCTTGCCCGAGTCTTTCACTTGGGCCAAAGCGATTTCTTTTTCGCGTTCGACAAATTCGGCCGGCACGTGGGCGGGCGAAATGTAGGGCGGGTTCATCGCGGCGATGTGCATGGCGATACCGCGGGCCAATTCTTCATTGCCACCCTTGAGTTCAACCAACACGCCGATGCGGCCGCCGTGCACGTAGGCACCGATGGTGTTCGCGCTTTCAATGCGGGCCATGCGACGGACCTGGACGTTTTCACCGACCTTGGCCACCACGGCGGCGCGGGTGGTTTCAACGGTTTCGTCGCCGATTTTTTCGTTCTTGAGTGCGTCGATGTCGGCGGCGTTCAATGCGGCTTGTGCGACTTGGTCAGCGAAGCCGGTGAAGTTGGCGTCCTTGGCGACGAAGTCGGTTTCGGAGTTCACTTCAACCAAAGCAGCCTTGCCCGGTGCGGTGGCCATCGAGATGCGGCCTTCAGCAGCAACGCGGTCAGCCTTCTTGTCGGCCTTGGCGAGACCGGTCTTGCGCAGCCAATCGGCCGCGGCTTCGATGTCGCCATTGTTTTCGGTCAGTGCCTTCTTGCATTCCATCATGCCGGCGCCGGTGCGCTCGCGAAGTTCCTTGACCATGGATGCGGAAATATCAGCCATTTCGGATTCCTTGAATGTATTGCGGTCACCGCTATTCGCGCAGTGACGTGAGAGAGTCGGGCGCCAAAGTGTGGCGCCCGGATGTTGCGGTCCGATTACTCGGCGGCAGCAGCGTCGGCTTCGCCGGCGGCTTCTTCAGCGGCCGGTGCGGCTTTGGCGGCGGGCTTGCGGCCGCGGGCCGGCTTGCCTTCAGCAAATTCGTCTTCCGAGACCGAAGCGGCATTCGGCGAAGCAGCCTTGCCTTCCAGCACGGCGTCGGCAGCAGCACGTGCATACAACTGCACGGCGCGGATGGCGTCGTCGTTACCCGGGATGGCGTAGTCGACCAAGGCCGGATCGTAGTTGGTGTCAACCACGGCGATCACCGGAATACCCAAGGTCTTGGCTTCCTTGATGGCGATGTCTTCGTGACCGATATCAATGACGAACAGCGCGTCGGGCAGGCGGTTCATGTCCTTGATGCCGCCGAGCGATGCTTCCAGCTTTTCACGTTCGCGACGCAGGCCCAGCACTTCGTGCTTGACGAGCTTTTGGAAGGTGCCGTCGCTTTCACCGGCTTCCAGTTCCTTCAAACGGGCAACCGACTTCTTGACGGTGGCGAAGTTGGTGAGCGTGCCGCCCAACCAGCGTTGGGTCATGAACGGCATGCCGCAACGTTCAGCTTCTTCCTTGACCGCGTCACGGGCGCTGCGCTTGGTGCCGACGAACAGCACGGTGCCGCGCTTTTGGGCAACCTTCGACAAGAAGTTCATGGCGTCGTTGAACAACGGCACGGTCTTTTCGAGGTTGATGATGTGGATCTTGCCACGGGCACCGAAGATGTACGGACCCATTTTCGGGTTCCAGTAACGGGTTTGGTGACCGAAGTGGACGCCTGCTTCGAGCATTTGGCGCATGGTGATCTGGGGCATTGCGTAAAACTCCATAAATAAGGAACCACTGCCGGAAAATAGGGCAGCTGCACGCGAGCGTGCGAGGTTCCGGGGTTGGGCCTCCCAATCGTCACTGCCGCCGAACCTGCACGAAACAGGCACCCCGGAGCAGGGATTGTCGATTGGTGTGTATTTGCCGGTGTCGCCCGGCATGGCGGCCGCTTAAACTGCAGCGGACGAAATAATACCAGAAATCCCCTTACGGCGCCTTGCGCGCATCGGCGATAATAGGTTCATGAGTATTTCGATCAAATCCGAGCAAGACATCGAATCCATGCGCATCGCCGGCCGTCTGGCCAGCGAGGTCCTGGATTTGATGACCGAACACGTCCGTCCCGGCATCAGCACTGCCGAGCTCGACCGTATCGCCCACGACCACATCGTCAATGTCCAAAAGGGTATCCCGGCCAACGTCGGTTACCGCGGCTTCCCGAAGACCTTGTGCACGTCGGTGAACAACGTGATCTGCCACGGGATCCCCAACGAAGGGAAGGTTCTGAAGGACGGCGACATCGTCAATATCGACGTCACGGTCATCAAGGATGGCTGGCACGGTGATACCAGCCGGATGTATTTCGTCGGCACGCCGTCGGTGATGGCCAAGCGGTTGGTCGAAACCACCTACGCAGCGATGTGGCAGGGTATTCGCCAAGTCCGTCCGGGTGCGACCTTGGGCGATATCGGCGCCGCGATCCAAGCCTATGTTGAAGCCGAGCGATTTAGCGTGGTGCGCGAGTACTGCGGCCACGGGATCGGCAAGATCTATCACGAAGACCCGCAGGTATTGCACTACGGAAACGCCGGCGAAGGTCTCGTGCTTAAAAAGGGCATGACCTTCACCATCGAACCGATGGTCAATGAAGGCAGCTTCCGGACCAAGCTGTTGCCGGATGGTTGGACCGTGGTCACGCGCGATCGCTCGTTGTCCGCACAGTGGGAGCACATGTTGGCCGTCACCGATGACGGATTCGATGTGTTGACGCTGTCGGCAGGTTCGCCGCCGCCTCCGTGAGTCCGTCGAGCGACCCGTCCTGTCTCTCTTGGTCGCAACGCGCGCGGCAGCGTCTTGCCGACTTCGATGCCGAATTAGCTCAGCGTTTTGATCGCCATGAACCGGTGCGCGAACTCAATCGCGACCGGTCCGCGTTCATGGATCAATTGGTCGGTGAAGCCTGGCAAATGAATTTGCCCGATTCGCCGGTCTGCTTGATCGCGGTCGGCGGTTATGGCCGGCAAAGTCTTTACCCGCAATCCGATGTCGATTTGCTGATTTTGATCGAACCCGCCGAACGGCGGACGCAGGCCGACGCCATCGCAAAGTTCGTGGCCATGCTTTGGGATGCGCGCATTCCCATTTCCCATGCGGTGCGCACGCAATCCGAAGCGGCACAGGCTTGTTCGGAGGACATCACAGTGCTCACCGCGTTGATGGATGCACGCGTGCTGGCAGGCGATTCCCGCCGGTTCGACGGTGTGCAATCGGACACATCCACCGAGCACATGTGGTCGGAATCGGCGTATTTTTCCGCCAAGCGCGAAGAGCTGCGCACGCGGCATGCGCGATTCAACGACACCGCGGAAAATCTGGAGCCGAATATCAAAGAGGGGCCGGGTGGCCTGCGCGACATGCAGACACTGCGCTGGATGGCGATGCGCGTCTTGGGTGAGCCCGGATTGGATGCCTTGCAAGCCCATGGGCAACTCGGCGCCGACGAGCATGCCACGCTCATGCGCGCCGGCGCCAATTTGCAAAAACTCCGCTTCGGTTTGCACTTGATTGCAGGCAAGCGCGAAGAACGCCTGCGATTCGATCACCAGCGCGCCTTGGCTGCGCACCTGTTGCACAACGACGAAGCATCGAATGCCGATGTCGAACGCATGATGCAAGGGTTTTACCGCAGCGCGGGTTTGATTCAGCGGATCTCTGAGCGATTGCTGCAACGCTTCGAAGAACACTTGCAGGGGGAATCCGAGCCATTAGCCATCCATGCGGAATTTGACGCATTGAACGGGTATTTGGCGGCGCGCGATCCGCAATGGCCCGCGGGAAACGCCAGTCGCATTTTTGAGTTGTTTGACACCTGGGCCGGTGCGCCTGAATTGCCGGGATTACATTCGCGCACCGCGCGCGCCTTGGCCGAGGCATTGCCTTGTGTGCCGGCGTGGTCGGATGCCGATCCGGCGATGCGCGCGCAATTCATGCGCATTTTGCGAGGGCCGGATGCGATTCGCATCTTGATCGAAATGGCCAAAACCGGTGTGTTGGGGCGTTGGATTCCCGCGTTTGCCAACGTGACCGGACGCATGCAGTTCGATCTGTTCCACGTCTACACCGTCGATCAACACACCTTGATGGTGTTGCGCACGCTGGCGCTGTTCCAGACAGGCGAAGGCGTGGATCGTTTCTCGCAAGCGCACACGGTGATGCCGCGATTGCGAAAGCCGGAATTGCTATTGCTCGCCGCGTTGTTCCATGACATCGCCAAAGGCCGTGGCGGCGATCATGCCGAACTCGGCGCGGTCGATGCGCGTGACTTCTGCATTGCCCATGCACTCCCGCCCGCAGACGTGGACATGGTGGAATGGTTGGTCAGGCATCACTTGTTGATGTCTGTCACAGCACAGAAACAAGATATTTCCGACCCCGACGTCGTTGCCCGTTTTGCCCACCTCGTGGCCGATCGCGAGCGCTTGGATACCTTGTATCTCCTAACCTGTGCCGATATCGCCGGGACATCGCCGAAGCTTTGGAATGCTTGGAAAGATCGCCTGTTGGCCGATTTGCATGTCGCCACGCGCTTGGCGCTTCGTCGCGGCTTGGAAGATCCGCTGGCGCGCGAAGAAAGAATTGAGGAAACGCGCGCGGCGGCAAGGGCCTTACTTGTTGATGCCGATGCGGCGATTGGCCGCATTGACGATTTGCCGTCAGACGCCTTGCTTCGCTATCGCCCTGAACAAATTGCATGGATGGCCGCGTCCATTGTCACCTCTCCCCAGATGCAGGTGGCGGTGCACGCCGTGGATGACATCGGCCACGCGCTGGAGGTGATGGTGTGGTCTCCCGACCGCAACGGTTTGTTCGCCGCCATTGTCATGACCTTGGACCGACTGGGTCTGGAGGTGTCGCAGGCGCGACTGATGGACGCGGCAGAGGGGCAGGTTTTGGACGTGTTCCACTGCATGCCGCGCGAGTCGTCGCGCTTGGTGGAGATGCGCGAAGTCGAACGCCAATTGCGCAGCGTTTTGGCCAAGCCGTCATTGTTGGAAGAACGTCCGTCACGACGTGCCGCGCAACGCCATCTGCGCCAGTTCCGACTCACACCGCAAATCGTTTTCTCCGGCCTTTCAGCTAATCGCTACTTGCTCAGCATCGTCTGTAATGATCGCGCCGGCCTGCTCGCAGACGTCGCCGCATTCTTGCGCATGGAAAAACTGCGCGTGCACGACGCGCGGATCGCGACTTTCGGCGAGCGCGCAGAAGACATGTTCACCGTTTCGCTGGACAATGGCGAGCCACTGTCAGAAGAACGCCTCGCATCGCTTGCGTCGGCGTTGGAACCCATTCTTGTAGGAGCAACACATTGAACGCATTGAAAGCACGCATTGAACAGGCTTGGGACGCGCGCGCAGAGTTGAACGCGGACGGCTTGGCCGCCCTGCGACCCGACGTCTTGAAGGCGATCGAAGGTTTGGAGTCGGGTGAGCTGCGGGTTGCATCACCGGGCACGGATGGCTGGGTGGTCAACGAGTGGCTGAAGAAAGCCGTGCTGCTGTATTTCCGCACCGAAGACATGCAGTTGATGGAATCGCAGCCGTCGCCGTTCTTCGACAAAATCCCGATGCGATTTGCGAATTTCAGTGAAGCGGATTTCCGCGCGATGGGTGTACGCGTCCTGCCGGGCACCGTGGTACGCCGCGGCACTTACTTGGGTCGTGATGTCGTCCTGACGCCGAGTTTCGTCAACATCGGTGCGCACGTCGGCGAGGGCACGATGGTGGACACTTGGGCGACAGTGGGTTCCTGTGCGCAGATCGGCAAGCATTGCCATATTTCCGGCGGCGCGGGGATCGGCGGCGTGTTGGAACCGCTGCAAGCCTCACCGACCATCATCGAAGACCATTGCTTCATCGGCGCACGTTCGGAAATTGTCGAAGGTGTGATCGTCGGTCACCACAGCGTGATCGGCATGGGGGTGTTCATCGGTCAGTCGACGCGCATTTACAACCGCGAAACCCGCGAAATCAGCTATGGCTATGTGCCGCCGGGCAGCGTTGTGGTTTCCGGCGCCTTGCCGGCAGCAGACGGAACGCACTCGCTGTATTGCGCTGTGATCGTGAAGCAAGTGGATGAGAAGACACGCAGCAAAACCAGCATCAACGACCTGCTGCGCGGACACGCGCAATGACCACGGTCTACGGGCTGAAAAATTGCGACAGTTGCCGCAAGGCGCAGAACTGGCTGAAACGCTTTGACATCCCGTACACCTTCGTGGATGTGCGCGATGCGCGACCCTCGCCTGAACAATTCCTGCAATGGCAAGCCGCTGTGGGTGGGTGGGAGAAATTGATCAACAAATCGTCCACCACCTGGCGACAACTACCCGACGCGCGCAAGTCACCGGGCAGCGATGCGGAGTGGAAGCTATTACTTCGCGAGCATCCGGCCTTGCTCAAGCGGCCTTTGCTGGAAATGGCTGACGGTCGCGTCCAACAAGGCTTCACAGATAACGGTTTCAAAGCGCTGTTCGGAGTCGCCAAATGACCGAAGTGCTTGCGCTCACCCAAGACTTGATTTCGCGCGCGTCGATCACGCCTGAGGATGCAGGCTGCCAACCATTGTTGGCGACGCGTTTGAGCGCCGCAGGATTCAACTGCGAGCACTTGCGCTACGGCGACGTGGACAACTTGTGGGCGACCCACGGCACCCAAGGGCCCGTACTCGTTTTTCTTGGTCACACCGATGTGGTGCCGCCGGGTCCGCTGGATGCCTGGTCGTCGGATCCGTTCGAACCGGTCATTCGTGACGGGGTGTTATACGGACGCGGCGCCGCTGACATGAAAGGCAGCGTGGCGGCGTTCGTTGTCGCCTTGACGCAATTCGTTGCCGAATACCCGGACCATGACGGCACCGTTGCACTGCTGCTGACGTCGGATGAAGAGGGTGCGGCCATTGATGGCGTGCGCAAAGTCGTCGAAACCTTCAAGGCACGCGGCCAGGCCATCGACTACTGCATCACCGGCGAGCCTTCGTCAAAAGACGTACTGGGTGATCTGCTGCGAGTAGGGCGTCGCGGCTCGCTGTCGGCGAAACTGCGCGTGCATGGCGTGCAAGGCCACGTGGCCTATCCCGACAAGGCCGACAATCCGATTCATCGAGCCTTGCCTGCCTTGGCGGCGTTGGCGGCAAAAGTGTGGGACGCAGGTTACGAGTCTTTCCCGCCCACCAGTTTGCAAATCACCGACATGCATGCCGGCAACGGGGCGAACAACGTGATCCCCGGACAGTTGGACGTTTTGTTTAACCTGCGCTACAACCCGAATTGGACGGCGGAGCAACTGCAGACCGCCTGCGAAGACATTCTCAAGGCGCACGGCGTTCGCTACGACATTCAATGGCATCAAAGCGGTGCACCGTTTTACACACCGGAAGGCCCGCTTCGCGTGGCTTGCCGTGAAGTGCTGACGGCGTTTTCTGGTCAGCCGCCGGAGGAAAGCACCGGTGGCGGTACCTCGGACGCGCGCTTCATTGCACCGATGGGCGCCCACTGCGTGGAAATCGGCCCCGTGAATGCGTCCATCCACAAAGTGGATGAAAACGTCCTTGTTTCAGATTTGAACAGGCTGCCGGGAATATTTAAATCCCTGATGCAAAAACTACTTGTCAAACCGGAATGACGCAGGGCACACTCGATCCATGAGCCGCACATTCACAACCGTCAATCGCAATAACAATAATTCCTGCAAACAGCGGGACGACGGTTAGCGCACGACATTCAGAAATACGCCTATCCGAAGCCCGCTTGAAAAAGCGGGCTTTTTTATTGCCCACGTTTCAGACAATCCGGAGTTTGCCATGTGTTCCATCCTGTCCGTCATCGATCTCCGCGACCGCGCAGATCTGTCCATCCTGAGACCTTCAGCCATCGCCTTGTCCGCATTGCAGCGGCATCGTGGCCCGGATTGGAGCGGCGTGTACGAACATCCCAACGCCCTGTTGGTGCACGAACGTCTATCCATCGTGGATCCCGCGGGTGGCGCCCAGCCCTTGCTATCGAAAGACCGCCAGTTGGCATTGGCGGTGAACGGCGAGATCTACAACCATTCCGAATTTCGCACCGCGCTTGAATCGACGTATGCGTTTCAGAGCGGATCGGACTGCGAGGTCATCAACGCCCTCTATGCCAGCGCCCCCGACGCAGCACCTGCCGACTGGCTGAAGCGTTTGAACGGAATGTTCGCGTTTGTGCTGTGGGATGCGACGCGCAAGCGTGCCCTCATCGCTCGCGACCACATGGGTATCTGTCCCTTGTATTGGGGGCACGATGTTGAGGGTCGTTTGTGGGTCGCCTCGGAAATGAAGGCCATTGCGCGCCTGTGCGTCGATGTCAGTCAGTTTCCGCCCGGGCATGTCTTCGACACGGAAACCGGCGAGCTCACCGCATGGTACGCACCGACTTGGCGTGCGCACGCCGACGTCGTCGGGCATCAGGTATCGCCTGAGGTGATTCGTGAAGCCTTGGAGTCAGCCGTGCACCGGCAAATGATGGGCGATGTGCCTTATGGCGTTCTCCTCTCGGGGGGCTTGGATTCTTCCATCATTGCCGCCTGCGCTGCACGCTTCGCGCGCAAGCGGGTCGAGGACGGCGATAACAGCGAAGCCTGGTGGCCGCGCGTGCACTCATTTGCCATTGGCCTTGAGGGATCGCCTGATTTGGCGGCTGCCGAAGTTGCGGCGCGCGCCATTGATTCGGTGCATCACGGCTTCACCTTCACGTTGGAAGAAGGTCTGGACGCCTTGCCGGATGTCATCCGCCATATTGAAACCTTTGACGTCACCACCGTTCGCGCGTCGACGCCGATGTTCCTATTGGCACGCCGCATCAAATCTATGGGGGTGAAGATGGTGCTGTCGGGCGAGGGCAGTGACGAACTGTTCGGCGGCTACCTTTACTTCCACAAGGCGCCGGATGCGCAAAGTTTCCATGAGGAGTTGGTTCGCAAACTGGATGCACTTCACCAGTTCGATTGCTTGCGCGCGAACAAATCAATGATGGCGTGGGGTGTTGAGCCGCGCGTGCCGTTCCTGGATCCGACGTTCATGGATGTGGCCATGGGAATCGACGCGACGCAAAAAATGGTGCGCAACGGCCGCATCGAAAAACACATCCTCAGAGAAGCTTTCAAAGGTGTTTTGCCAGACGAAATACTTTGGCGGCAAAAAGAGCAGTTCAGCGATGGCGTTGGCTATGGATGGATCGACGGGTTGAAAGCGCATGCGGAAACCGTGGTGAGCGCCGTTCAATTGGCGTCAGCGGCCATACGTTTCCCACTGAACACACCCGCCAGCAAAGAAGCTTATTTGTATCGGACGATTTTCGAACAATCGTTCGCATCGGCGGCCTGCGCTGCAACCGTGCCAAGCGGTAAATCCATTGCCTGTTCGTCACCGGCAGCGTTGGCATGGGATGCGGCATTTGCGAATAGCGCAGATCCATCCGGACGCGCGGTCTCGGGCGTGCATAACGCGCCGGTCACTGTCTGACTGGCGCTACCCGAGATTCGATCAAACGACCGCAATCATCTTCTGCTTAAGAATCGCCTTGTACACCGGCTTGCCTTGAATGCGTTTGAACTCGCGTTCAACGGCCTTGCGATCGGCGGATTCGCGCTGGCGGGAAATCACCGCCAGACAAAACGCGTTGTCGTCACCGAATTTCTCAACCGCCCAACGCGTGCCGTTCGGATTGCCGGGCCAAAACGCATGCCACGCGTAATTCATCGCGCCACTGGCGAGCGGTGCGGCCTTCAACGACACGCCGACGACGCCGGAACTGTTGCGTGAGGTTTTGATGCCGTGCGAGGTGGTCGGCGGCGGCAGGGTTTTCTTGATCTTGGCCAACCACTCCGAGGCGGCTTTTTCGGCCTTCTTCCATGAGCCGTACTCGACCAACGAAAAATTGCGTGCGTACTGTTCTTTGTTGCGCATGATCCGGGCCATGATGCAGCCGGACGATTCGTTCTTGGTGAGGTTCTTCGGCAGGTTCGACATGAAGCTCGACCCTTGGTGTGCGGGGGAGTGCCGATCTTAACATGCGACTTCCGCCGACCCTGGCGGCGGAAGCGGCTTGTTAATGCTGCGTCGGCTTTGTTACTCGCGGGATAGGCGGTCCACCTTTTGCCAGCCACGCGGCAACAATCCGCCGCGGCTTGCGCGCGTACCTATGTAGTTTTCCAAATCCTTGTATGAAAGGCTCATGGTGCGCGCGCCGGAATGCACGACAAGTGTGGCGCCGGGCGCGATGGCCGCCACCGCAACCACGTGTTCCGTGCCGCGTTTGGCTTTCGGGATCTCGATCATCTTGTTGCCTTTGCCCTTGTCGAGCTCAGGCAGCTCCGCCACCGGGAAGGCCAGCAAATGACCTGCACTCGTGACGACGACGACGCGCTCGTCCGGATTACCGGTCAGTTGTGCCGGTTGCAGGGTGTTGGCACCGGCCGGCAACGAGAGCAGGGCTTTGCCCGCTTTTTGACGGCCGATCAAATTCTCGAAGCGGGTGACGAATCCGTGCCCTTGGTCAGACGCAATGACGTACTTGACCTCGTTCTCGGCACTCGCAATGGCAAGGAAGCGCGCCCCTGCCGCCGGTGCGAATCGCCCGGTCAACGGTTCGCCGTTGCCGCGCGCGGAAGGTAGCGTATGGGCCGAAGTCGAGTACGCCCGACCGGTGGAGTCAATGAAGGCCACATTGAAGTTGCTGCGCGTTCGAACGGCCGCAAGCAAGGCATCGCCGTCGCGATAAGCGATCGTTGAGGCATCGATGTCGTGGCCTTTTGCGGCGCGTACCCAACCTTTCTCACTCAAAATCACCGTCACCGGTTCGCTGGCGACCAATTCGGTTTCCGCCAGCGCTTGTGCTGCGCCACGCGACACGATCGGAGATTTGCGCGCATCGCCGAACTTCTTTGCGTCGGCCATCAATTCGTCTTTGATCAATTTTTTGAGCTTTGCTTTGCTGCCCAGGATCGCCATCAATCGATCTCGCTCGGCATCCAACTCATCCTGCTCGCCGCGAATCTTCATCTCTTCCAATCGCGCCAACTGCTTCAATCGCGTATCGAGGATGTAGTCCGCTTGCGCCTCGCTCAATTCGAATCGCGCCATCAAGGCCGCCTTAGGTTCGTCCTCGGTACGGATGATATGAATCACTTCGTCGAGGTTGAGGAAGGCCACCAACAGGCCTTCCAACAAATGCAGGCGGCGTTCGACGCGTTCGAGGCGGTGGTTCAAGCGGCGCGTGACGGTGTCTTGGCGGAATACCAGCCATTCGGACAGCATCGTCTTCAAGTTCTTGACGCGCGGTTTACCGTCCAAACCGATCACATTCAAGTTGACGCGGAAGCTCTTTTCAAGATCGGTGGTGGCAAACAAATGCCCCATCAATTGTTCGGCATCAATGCGGTTGCTGCGCGGAATCAGCGCGATACGGACCGGATTTTCATGGTCGGACTCGTCGCGGATGTCTTCGAGCCAAGGCAATTTCTTTGCCCGCATCTGTGTGGCGATTTGCTCGATTACCTTGGAAGGAGACACTTGGTAGGGCAGGCTGTTGACGATGATGTGGCCGCCTTCCTTCACGAACGTCGCACGCGCGCGGACGCCGCCATTGCCTGTGGCATAGATCTGCTTCAAATCGGCGGCGGGGGTGATGATTTCGGCGGAGGTCGGAAAATCGGGGCCGCGCACGTGTTCGCACAAGGCGTCTAGACTTGCGTTGGGATCGTCAAGCAGAATCAAGCAAGCACTGACAATCTCATTGAGATTGTGTGGCGGAATATCGGTGGCCATCCCCACGGCAATGCCAGTGGTGCCGTTCAGCAGAACATGTGGCAAGCGCGCCGGCAGCCACGAGGGCTCCTCCAAGGTGCCATCGAAGTTCGGATCCCAATCCACCGTGCCTTGGCCGAGCTCGGCCAACAACACTTCGGCAATAGGCGTGAGCTTGGATTCGGTATAGCGCATGGCGGCGAAAGATTTCGGATCTTCGCTGGAACCGAAATTGCCCTGACCGTCAATCAACGGATAGCGGTAGGAAAACGGCTGGGCCATCAACACCAGGGCTTCGTAGCAGGCGCTATCGCCGTGCGGATGGAATTTGCCGATCACATCGCCCACGGTGCGGGCGGATTTCTTGTGTTTCGAGGTCGCCGACAAGCCGAGCTCGCTCATGGCGTAAATGATGCGGCGTTGGACCGGCTTCAAACCGTCGCCGATAAAGGGCAGGGCGCGGTCGAGCACCACGTACATCGAGTAATCAAGGTAGGCGCGCTCGGCATATTCGCGGAGCAGGATTTGCTCATGGCCATGGAAGCTGGGGCGCGCGGGGAGATCGGTCATTCGTCGGGCTGCTTGGGGCGAAGGGTTGATTTTACCTTGCCAAGCGAACAGCCCTCATCCGGCGCTGCGCGCCACCTTCTCCACTGCGTGGAGAAGGGAGATCTCTCCCTCTCCACGCAGTGGAGAGGGTGCCCCGACAGGGGCGGGTGAGGCGCTTCACCGCTCCGCCAACGCCCGCCTCACCGCCTTCACAAACGCCGGATCCGGCACGCTGCCCAATTGCTCTGTGCGCGCCAGTTCGCGGCCGTCACGGTCGAGCAGGATCAAAGCACTCGTATGATTGAATTCGCCGTCGCTCAGACGTCGGTATTTGACGCCGAGTACGCCGGCCACCCCAGGTACATCACCGGCCGCCGGGGTTACGAGATTCCAGCGGGTCAGATCCAGCCTGCGTTGCTTGGCGACCGCCATCAACTTTGCAGGTGTGTCACGCGCGGCATCCATGCTGATCAAAGTGATGCCGAGCCGCGCACGCTCATCGGCGCTCAACTGCTTGTCGATGCCGAGTCCGCTGTCGACGATCAGCGGACATATGAACTTGCACGAGGTGTAGAACATGCCGACAGCGCGTACATAGCCGCGCATTTGGCGAAAGCTGCTGCGCTTTCCCGATTCATCGACAAACCGGGCATCGAGCTGATACACCGAGTCACCCGGCAGCGGCGATTCGGCGGCGCTGCGGATCGGTGGCGCCGGCTTGCCGTTCTGCGCGGCGACAGGCCCGACAGCCAGAAGGGCAGCCATCAAGAGGGATATCGCAGCGAATGCAGCGCTTCGCATGTTCGTTCTCCTTTCATTGCGCACAGCGGAATCCCAGATTGACCGTGACATCGGATGCGGACAAGGACGAAAGCATCGCGATGCGCATCAGCACGGCGTAGTTCTCACGATCATTCATCGACAGCGCGGCTGCCCCGCAGAATTTCGCCTTGTCGGCGTCGCCTTGCTTGCGATTGTCGGCATCGACCAACAGCGATGCATAGTCGCCGGTCCATTCCCAAATCAAACCGTGCATATCCGAGACACCATAGGCATTCGGCGATTGCAGTCCCACACGCATCAACGCCGTATTGGAAGGCCGCGAATACCATCGCAGGATGCGCTCGCGCCAAACCGGATCTTTGCGCGCATCGGTTCGCGTTTCATCGGCCGCGGCCACTAACTCCCATTCGCGCCAATCGGGCAGTCGCGCGCCTTGCGCTTTGCAATAGGCATCGGCCGCGAACCAACTGACATTCACCACCGGTTGGTCGGGCCGTGCTTTCGGGCCTAGCGCGGTGGCACCCTGCCAATGGGCGAGATAGCGTTTTTCGGCAAAAACCACCGGCGCCTTACCCCGCTGCCAGTTGGGATGGGCTTTGACGAAGCTCAGAAAATCGGCATTGGTGACAGGAGTCCGCATCAACTTGAAGGGCGCAACCTTGATGCGGGTTGCGTCTTCATACTTCAGGGCAGACTTGAACACGGCGCCGGGAATCATTGCATAACGTGTTGGGGCACTGCCCGCACACAGCGCGGGCAGAATCAACAATGCGAATGCTCCGCAGCGCTTCACCCTCAGTGTCCGCTGCTCGCATCGGCCGGTTTGGCGGCGCGTGCCTTGGCGGCATCTTCGCGGGTGATCTGGCCGCCCGGGTTGCCCCAAGTGTTCAACACATAAGTGCCGATGTTGGCAACCTCATCGTCGGTCAGTTGGTTCATCGGCGGCATATTGGAGTTATAGGACTTGCCATTTACCGTGATCGGGCCGACCTTGCCATGTAGCATCACTTCGGCAAGGACCTTCGGATTTTTCGCAATGTAGTCCGACTTGGCAAGCGGCGGGAACACGCCGGGCATACCTTCACCTGTCGCTTGGTGACAGGTCGAGCAAGTGCCGGCAAACAAGACCTTGCCTGCCGCGATGCGTTCCTCGCGCGTCGCCGCGCCGGTGGCCGCTGCCGTGGCAGCTGCCGCGCCGACTGCGGCCATGGAGCCGCTACCGGCTTTGTCGCCGACGTACATTTCATCCAGTTCCTTGCCGGAATAGATGGATTTGTTCTCGGCGCCGTCCACTTTCAGGATCGCCAGTGCGCCCTTGTTGAATGCGCGAAAGATCGAGTGGTCGACCAGCACATAGCTACCGGGAACTTCAACGTGGAAATCCATCATCGACGCGCCGCCGGCGGGAATCAAAGTCGTCTGGACGTTTTCATTCGGGTTCCGCGCGCCTTCCGGATATACCTTGTCAAAAATTTCACCGATCACATGAAAGCTCGAGACCAGATTCGGACCGCCGTTGCCGACATACAGTCGCACGTTTTCGCCGACTTTTGCCTTCAACGCCTTGTCATTGGTCATGGAGCCTTCGCGGCCGTTGAACAAGACGTAGGTCGGTTGCTCGGCAATGGCCTTTTCCATGTCGAAGCCCTGATGACCCTTGTCGTGATACTTGCCGAGCGTGTAGAAGTCGCCCTGCATCACGTAGTACTCCTTGTCCACCTTCGGCAAACCTTCGGGCGGCTCGACCAAAATCAAACCGTACATGCCGTTGGCGATGTGCATGCCCACCGGAGCCGTGGCGCAGTGGTAGACATAGATACCGGCATTCAGCGCCTTGAAGGTGAACTGGGTCGTATGGCCCGGCGCGGTGAATGAAGAGGCCGCGCCACCGCCCGGACCGGTCACCCCGTGCAGGTCGATGTTGTGCGGCATTTTCGAGTCAGGCATGTTGTGCAAGCGCATTTCCACGGTGTCGCCTTGGCGAACGCGGATGAAACTGCCGGGCACCGTGCCGCCGAACGTCCAAAAGGTGTAGCTGACACCTTCGGAGATTTCCATTTCTTTTTCTTGCACGGTCAGATCCACAATGACCCGTGCCGGTGTCGTGCGCCCGGTGGCGGGCGGCACGAGCGGAGGCGAAGTCAGGACAGCATGAATCGGTTCGCCTTGAGGTGGGCCGAAATCGCCGTGGGCGGAGCCGCCGTCACCGGCTTTGGGTTGTGTCTGTGCTTGCTGTACGGTGTCTTTGTCGGCTTTGTCGCAGCCCGCAAACAGCAGGCTGGCAGCCATCATGAAGCTCAAGGTGGTGCGTTTCATGTGTTCCTCGACGGAAATGGACAAGTCCTGAGTCGAATTCTTCACCCTTGGCACCATGTTCATATTGACATGAATCAAGTCAGTGAAAGATCCCGCGGAATCCCTGCGTACAGGCGCGAATGGTCATGTCCGCCCCCTACACTACGAGGTTCCTTCCCCTAGACGGGCTGCATGCGTGCGACCGAGTTCATTGGATAAAGAGCAATTGTTGGCCTGCGCCCGCGGCGAACTCTTCGGACCCGGCAACGCCAAATTGCCTGCACCCCCCATGTTGATGTTCGACCGTATCACCGAGATCAGTGAGACGGGCGGACATCACGGCAAGGGTGTGCTTCGCGCCGAACTGGATATTCATCCGGACCTTTGGTTTTTCCAATGTCACTTCATTGACGATCCGGTGATGCCGGGGTGCCTGGGCGTCGATGCGATGTGGCAGCTCGCGGGCTTTTATTTGCCTTGGTTGGGCGAGCCGGGTCGCGGGCGGGCATTAGGCGTGGGCGAAGTAAAATTTTCCGGACAAGTGCTGCCGACTGCGAAAACCGTGTCCTACAACATCCACATCCGTCGCGTGCTTCGTGGAAAGCTGCGTCTGGTGATTGCCGACGGCGAAACGTTCGTGGATGGCAAAGAGATTTACACGGCGAGCAACTTGCGTGTCGGCCTGTTCCAAGGCATGGAGGAGTTCTGATGCGTCGCGTTGTCGTGACCGGATTGGGGATTGTTTCACCGTTGGGCAACGATGCCGCGTCGGTCGCGGACGCCTTGCGTGAAAGCCGCGCCGGCATTGAACATGTCGCCGAATACGCCGACATGGGTATGCGCTCCCAAATCGCGGGTGTTTGCAAGATCGATCTCGAGGCGTTGATTGACCGCAAGCAAAAACGCTTCATGGGTGACGCTGCGGCCTATGCGGCAGTCGCCATGAAAGACGCGATGGCAGATGCCGGATTGGGTGACTCGGTCGCCGGCGATCCGCGCATCGGCGTTATCGCCGGTTCGGGCGGCGCATCGGCCGAGTGGCAAATCGCGACGGGTGATTTGATGCGTGAGCGCGGTGTGCGCAAGGTCGGGCCGTATATGGTGCCGAGAACCATGTGCAGCACCGTATCCGCGGCGCTGGCAACCACCTTCGGCATTCGCGGCGTGAGCTATTCGTTGTCGGCCGCCTGTGCCACATCGGCGCATTGCATCGGCGCTGCTGCCGACCTCATTCGCCACGGTGCGCAAGACATTGTGTTTGCCGGAGGCGGGGAGGAATTGCATTGGGGCATGACCTGCCAATTCGATGCGATGGGCGCTTTGTCAACACACTTCAATGATTCGCCGCAGACCGCCTCACGACCCTACGATGTCGATCGCGACGGCTTCGTCATCGGCAGCGGCGGCGGCATGCTTGTGCTTGAAGATTTCGAGCATGCCATGAAGCGCGGTGCGCGCATCCATGCCGAATTGATCGGATATGGCGTCACCAGTGACGGCGTCGATATGGTCGCACCTTCAGGCGAAGGCGCGGTGCGTTGCATGCGCATGGCCATCGACGGCATCGGTCGCAAGATCGACTACATCAACACGCACGGTACATCGACACCGCTCGGCGATATCACAGAACTGAAGGCGGTGCGCGAGGTGTTCGGTGAGGACATGCCCGCGATTTCCTCGACCAAGGCCTTGAGCGGACACTCGCTGGGTGCCGCGAGCGTGCACGAGGCGATTTATTCGATCCTGATGATGCAGCACGGTTTTCTGGCCGCTTCAGCGAATATCGCGCAGCTCGACCCCGCTTGCGAAGATTTCAATATCCTACGCACGCGTGCGGATAGACAAGTCGACACCGTGCTCTCGAACAGCTTCGGTTTCGGCGGCACCAATGCCGCTTTGGTGTTCGCCCGCGTCTGATTGTTTTTGCCGCGCTGAGGTCAGTGGTGACTGCCGAGCGCTTCGCGGATGGCCTGCAATGCCCCGTCCACCGCAATGCCGCGCTGGGCGCGCCATGCCGCGTCATACAGGGTTTCCCGATAACGGATGCCACGGTCGCAAAGCAAGGTGACGATGCTTCCGCTCGTTCCGGCGGCGCGCATTTCACGCGCAAGTTCTGTGCAGGCGATCAGGTTGGTGCCGGAGGATCCGCCGTAGCGGATGCCCAAAACGCTTTCCAGGAACAACATGGCAGCAATCGAATCGGCATCATCGACTTCGATGACGCGATCCACCACATCGAATTGGAAACTCGGTTCGACGTTTTGTCGACCGATGCCTTCGATGACGCTGCAACACGGCACTGAGGCCGAGCGGTCCCGGGTGCGCCAACCGCCGGCAAACACCTGACCCTTGGGTTCGGCAACGGTGAGCTCGGTGTCGAGCATGCGATAGCGCAGATAACGACCGATGGTGGCCGAAGTGCCACCGGTGCCTACGCCACACACTATATGACGCGGGACCGGGTGCTTTTCCTTCTCCAACTGGCCCAAAATCGACTCGGCGATGTTGTTGTTTCCGCGCCAATCGGTGGCGCGTTCGGCCAGTCCGAACTGATCGAGAAAGCACGCGCCGTCGGCGGCGATTTCGCGCGCACGCGCTTGTGTGCAGCGACCCGCCGGCGTGAGGTCGCAAATTCCGCCGAGTGCGCGGATGGCTTCGATCTTGCCGGGCGATGTCGTTTCCGGCATCACCGCCGTGAATTTGAGCCCCAGCATGCGCGCAAACCAAGCCTCGGAAATCGCGGTGCTGCCCGATGAGGCATCCACTACGGACATACCGTCGGTCAATCGCCCGTTGCAAAGGGCATAAAGGAACAAAGACCGTGCCAAACGGTGCTTGAGACTGCCCGTCGGGTGCGAGGCTTCGTCCTTGAAATAGAAGTCAATATCCGGAAACGCGCTGAACTTTACGTGCAGGAGGTGGGTGTCGGCAGAGCGCGCGGATTCGCGTTGGATGGCGCGGATGGCTTCGTTGACCCAGCTGCGGTCGACGGCGGTCGGATTGGGGAGTGTATTCACGCCAGATATTTTAGCAGCCAGCCATACGGATGATGGGCGCGCGCGATGGAGATGATGGTGCCGAAGACGCACAAGGCAAGGACATAGCACAGGGTGCGTGCGCTGCGTCGCGACGTGCGACGCAGCGCGAGGATGCCGAGGAGAATGTAGATGATCACGAGCACGATCTTCACCGTCAGCCAGCCGTTCGCGAACACGACACCGGGCAACATGCTGAACAACATCGCCGCCGCGGTGAGCAATACCGTGTCAATGATCCAACTGCTCCAGCGGCTGGCGGCGTGGTAAGGCCAAGATTGACCGGCCAACGCCAAGGCGCCTCGCACGGCGAAAAAACTGCCGCTCAACACCACTGCCAGGATATGGATACTTCGAATGGTGGGATAGAACTCGATCATGTGTATTCGAAAAATTCAGCCCGGTTTGCCATCGGCACGGGGTTGCAAATAAATACAGCCGGCGCGAACCACCCACGGTAAGAACCCGACGATCCAAAGCAGGGCGGCAAGGGCGAAGCCGGCCATCGGATCGCGAAAAATCTCGGTGAAGACACGAATGACCGCGGTGATCTGGATCAACGCAAATGCCCACCACGCAACGGTCGGCATCTCCAACAACCGACCCGAATGACCCTGCGTGACGCGCGTCACCATGGCCACCATCAAGCCGCCGAAGCAGCCGATGTACAAACCATGCAGCGGACCGCGGCCCAAATGTGCAACGGCGGGATGCGTCAACGCCAGCAGATCTTGCGCACCTATGAGGGCGAAGGCGATCGGCATCCACGCCAAGGCGATGAAAAGGATCCTCAACAGGCCAGGTGCCTTGCGGCGCGGCCACCAGCGAACGAGCGCAATCGCACTGGCCGCGGAAAACAGCCACTCGACACTCCATGCCATCTGCCCGTCCCCGGTGATCTTAAGAATGCAGGTGGCCAGCATCGCCGCCCAAAGGACCGCGATCAGCCACGTCGGACGCCACATCGAATAGCCTTCAACGACATTGTTTGCGAAGAAAGGAAACATCCGGTGCGCCACGGTGAAATACACCGGCACCAGCATCAAATACGTGCCGATCTTGATGCTGGCCAACATCCAACGCGGATCTTCCAGATTCAAATAGACGATGGCTGCCAGCAGGCCGGCAAACCCGAACACCATGCCGACAAAGCACGACCACGCGTGCCAGTGCCTGCCTTGGGTGGCCGCTCTCGCTTCGCGCAATTTTCCTCCCAACAAGACAAGGCCCGTCAACCATCCAGCGGCGGTCATGAACATGCCGATCTGGACCAAGACCTGTAGTTCGGAAAACGCACCGGCAATCGTCGCGACTTGGCCGCCGAGCAAGCCGGCGCCCACCGGTACGAAATGCCACCGGTCGAATTCTTTCAGTCCCATCCATCGCGGAAACACGGTCAGCAGGAAACCGAAGAAAAACGGCGGAAACAACTGGTATTGCATGACCGTCGCGTGCAGCCAACCGGCAAAGAGCGGCGGCTGCGGCAAGTGCACCCATTGCCAACGCGCGTTGACGAGCCAACACAACCACCAGGCCGTGGCCAGCAACACATTTAAGGCGCCCACGAAAAACAAGAGGCGGTGCGGTGCCCGCGCCAAGGTCTCGATGCCGAGAGCTTGGCGCGCGGCGGTCACCTGCGGGTGCGCATCGGTGGCCATCAAACCGTGCCTCGATCCAGAGTGCGTTGGATGTCTTCATCCGACGTACGATCAAATGCAGGATCCGCCTTAGGCAGGATCCAGTGCCGCAACACGAACCACGCCAGCAGCAGCGCGCCGATCGAGAAGATCAAATCGCCGGGCATGCGCATCCACACCAGCACATCGATGATCGGCTTGCCCATGAACTCCGCCGAACGTGCGTACCAGTAGCCGTGTTCAAGCGCGGCTTGCAGTTGCAAGGTTCCGAGTGGCAGCAAGGTCAGCACAGCCATCAAAGTCAGTCCGACGTTGAATGCCCAGAACGCTGCTTTCAACGTGCCGGTATGCCACAAGGCATTGCCCTTCAAACCGCGCAGACAGAACAACATGAGACCGATGCCGAGCATGCCATAGACGCCGAACAATGCGGTGTGGCCATGCAGCGGTGTGAGATTCAAGCCTTGCATGTAGTAGAGCGCAATGGGTGTGTTGATGAGGAAGCCGAACAAACCGGCGCCGACCAAGTTCCAGAAACTGACGGCGAGGAAGAACATGATCGGCCAGCGATAACGCGCCATCCACGGCACTGCCCGGCTGTGCCGCCATGTTTCATGCGCCTCCAAGCCGATGATTGCCAACGGCACCACTTCTAGTGCCGAGAACGACGCCCCCAACGCAACGGCCGCCGTCGTCGTACCGGCGAAGTACAAATGGTGGAACATGCCGAGCACGCCGCCGGTCAAATAGATGATCGTTGCAAACAACACGTTGTTGGTGGCCGTCTTGCCGCGAATCAAACCGAGTTTGACGAACAGGAAACTCAATACGGCGACCGCGAACACTTCGAAGAAGCCTTCAACCCACAGGTGCACGACCCACCAACGCCAATACTCGACGACCGAAATATGGGTTTTTTCGCCCCACATCAGACCCGCGCCGTAAAAGAGACCGATGGCCACTGTGGAGAGGAACATCAGACCCACGATGGAAGACATTTCATCCTTGCGACGCAATGCCGGCCACAAGGCGCGCCCGACCAGGAACAGCCACAGGAGCAAGCCGATGAAAAGAAACGCCTGCCAAAAGCGACCGATGTCGACATACTCCCAGCCTTGGTGACCGAACCAGAAATTGTTGGCCAACCCCATTTTCTGCATGACCGCAAACCATTGACCGGCAAACGCGCCGACAACAATCACCAGCAGACAGACGAACAGGAAGTTGACGCCCAGGCGCTGAAATTTCGGCTCATGACCCGAGATTGCCGGTGCGATGTAAAGGCCGGTGCCGAGCCACGCGGTGGCAATCCACAACACCGCCAATTGCGTGTGCCAACTGCGCGTCAGTGAATAGGGCAAATACTCGGCGATCTTGAAGCCGTAAGCCTCCTGACCTTCCACTTGGAAGTGTGCCGTGGTGGCGCCCAGCAGGATTTGCACCAGAAATAAGGCGATGACGATCCAAAAGTATTTCGCGGTGGCTTTCATCGACGGCGTGATGACCAAGCCGAGCATGGGATCGCGCGCAGGCGGGATCGGCGCATCTTCCTTGCCGTGATAAGCCGCGTAATGCCAAGTGAGCAGGCCCACACCGGCGATCAGGAACAAAATGGAAAACATCGACCACATGAACGCACTCGGAGTCGGCGTGTTGCCGATCTCGGGGTCATAGGGCCAGTTGTTGGTATAGGTGACGCCGCTTTTTTCCGGTCGGTCGGTGCTGGCGGCCCACGCCGTCCAGAAAATGAAGGCGGTCAGCGCGCGGCGATGTGCTTCATCCGGCACGGTGTTTTCGCGCATCGCATAGGTCTCGCGCAGATCATGTGTGGCCGGATCGTTGGAGAACAGACTCATGTAGTGTGCGGCGACAGCACTCATCGCCATTGCGCGCTGATCCGATACGACCAGATCACCGGTTTTTGCATCATAGGTGTTGGTTCGGAACTCGCGCCGGATACGCGCGTTCAACGCCGCGGATTCCTCGGGCGTCAGTGCGCTTGCCGGCACGCCTTCCGTGGCACGCGCCATTAGCTCGGTACGCGCCTCAACCTCGCGATGGATCCAGTCCGCCGACCAATCGGGCGCCACCAAGGCGCCGTGGCCCCAGATCGAGCCAAGTTGTTGTCCGCCGATGCTTTGCCAAACCTGGCGTCCGGTCTCGATGTCGGCTTTCGTGTAAAGCGCTGCACCTCCGGTTGTGACAACACGGTCCGGAACGGGCGGTTTTGAGCGGTATAACTCGCTGCCGAGCCATAGCATCGCGCCGAAGCTGGCAATCAACAGCGCCGCCAGACCGACCCACAGTTTCTTTGTCGTGGACATCATTCTTCTCCGATCAACTCCGATCATGTTCAATCGGTGTTCGGCGTCAGTTATTGATTCAGGTCAAGCGCACGCGCAATTTGTGCGATCGGATTACGCAGTCACGCTCTGGCGGAGCAGGGCATGTAACCGCAGGCCGGGATTGCGCTTGCGGATCCACAAACGACCGTCGAGTGCGGTAATGCGATGTTGCATGGTCAACAGGCCGTTTCCCCGGCGACGAGTGAACGTCATGCCGATGCCGTCATCGCGCACGTCCACGAACAGATGGATGAACCCGTTGCGCGCATTGATCCGGAAGCGAACTTCACAGCAAGTGGCGTGCGAGTGGCGCACGACGTTGGTGACGGATTCTTGCACCAATCGATACGCAGCCAGCAGGTGGGCGTCGTGCAACCGCGCCAGCCATCTCGAGTCACCCTGCAATTGGACGTCGTATTGAATACCGGCGTCTTCAGCCAAGCGACGAATCGCCCCTTGGTCGACGGCGCCGAACAAACCGAGTTCGTCCAAGACGGCCGGCCTCAGTCGTTCCAGCACCGTGTTGATGTTTTGGCGCATTCCCCGCGTGATGACATGCAAGGTCTCCAGGGCATTGACCCGACCCAGCGAGCGAAAATCATCGCGCAGGATCGACAGATAGGTCTGCAGGGCGGTCAGGCTTTGTCCGAACTCGTCATGCAATTCGGCGGCGATGCGGTTGCGCTCTCTCAACTCGCGATGCAAGTTGCCTTCCGCCGCTTCGGCGAGTTCCGCGCGAAGTTGCTCGCTGCCCGCATCTGCGCGAAGTAAGGCATCCGTTTGCTGCACGTGTTCGTCTATAGACGCGCCCAGCAACAGACACAGTGCGCCAAGCACCGCAATGAAGGTCTGGGGATGGAGGCTGTCGTCGGTGTTCGCAAGATGCAATTGCGCAGCCACCATCGTGGTGGTGATCAACACCGCGAGCACTGCGCCGAACCAGCCGCGTTTCAACGTGAAGAAGACGGCGGCAACCAACAGCAGCAAGCGCAAAATTTCGGTGGTGCCAGCGACATTCCGCGCAAAGTAAGCGGCGCACAAGTACACAATGGCGATCGGGAAATACAGGGCCAATCCGGCATTCAATGGCTGTGGATGACGGGCGCGGGTTTCACGCGTTTGCCACGCGATGAACAAAGGGGCGAGCAGCATGATGCCGACAAACGCACCGATGAAGTGGTTGAGCCCGACTTGCGTGGCGGAAACCACGGATGGCCCCTGCAGGTCACCGGACGTCCACAGCAACGAGACGTCCGTTGCCGCTTGAAGGGTTGCCGAAAGCAAGGCCGCAAGGTGAAGCGTCGCCATCGTTTTGACCGAGACGTCGGACGCCTTCCGTATGCCATTGGCGCGCAGCACGCTGGCGCCCGACATCGCGACAATCGATGGCATTACGGCCGCGCAGAACCAGAAAAACAAGCCGGAGGCGGGTGGGGAAACGAGGGTGAGTGAAACGACATTCGCCGCCGTCAGTATCGGCCATGTGCGTAGCGGCAATGCCCAAAATCCCAGGAACAACACCCCAAGGGCAATATTCCAATGGTGTGAACCTATTTGCGTCAATCCGAGCACAGCGCACTGAATCAACAAGATCACGGCCACGTGCAGCATCCATCCTTGCTTCATACGTGGCGCCCCTGACGGAACAATGCGTGGAGTCGGAATCCGGGGTTCCCCGTTTGAAGGTGCAAGGTGCCGCCGAGGGCGGTGACGTGATCTTGAATTGCCGCCAAATCCCGGTTTTGAATGCGCGTGTCCACCGACTCATTGCCGTCATCGCGAATGTCGACGAACAGATAGGTCTCGCCGGCCCGATGATCGATTCGCAGGCGGACGCGGCAGTAAGAAGCACGCGCATGTTGTACGGCACCGTTCACCGTTTCCTGCACCAGGCGATACGCGGCGACGCGCACAGAGTCATGCAAAGCCGCAAGCAGTCGCGCATCGCCAAGAAGGTCGACCGTATAGCGGATGCCGGCGTTTTCAGCCGATTGGCGCAAGAAGCCTTGATCAATGGCACCGTACAGGCCCAGTTCGTCCAGCGCGGTAGGACGCAGTTTTTCCAGCACCTTGCGCACGCTCTGTCGCATTGTGTTGGTGATGCCATCCAATTCCTGCAACGTCTCCAGCCGATTGGCGCGCGTAAATTCCGGCTTCAACAAGCGCAGGTGGGTTTGGAAGGCCGTCAGGTTTTGACCGAACTCATCGTGCAATGCCCCTGCGATGCGCTGGCGCTCGTTGGTATCGCGCGCCAGGTTTCCAGCGGCGGCGAGGGCGAGATGGTGATGAAGACGTGCCTTCATTCGGCTCGACGCACGAAGGCGTTTGAGCTGCGCGCGATTGGCATCCATCAGTGCACCAAAAAGCAAAGCGGTCGCGCCGGTGATGGCAAGAAAAGCCTGGAGAAGCCAGGGTTGGACGTCAAACGAGCCGATATGATCCTGCCATGCCACCACGACGCTGACCACGACCAGCGACAGGAACGCGCCCCGCCAACCGTGGCGCAACGCAAGCACCACGACGGATGCCACCAACAACAATCGAAACAACGGGCGGATGCCGATCAATCCGGGCAATAAAGTGGCCAATAAGAAAGCTGCCACGATCGGGGTCAAGGTGGTCAGCGTGGAGATGACTACCGGACGATTGTTCCGGAATTTCGGGCGCGACAGCACCCACATCGCGATGGGGGTGACCAGCAGGACCCCCAGGAACGCGCCTGCCAAATGCATGAAGCCGAATTGAAAAAGGAGCGCCGGGGCATTGTCCGAATTCAAGGCGACCATGTTGACGATCTTCGACATGCGCAGTTCACCGACCTGCCGGTCATCCATGACATAAACCAGATCTTTGAGCGCTTGTAGAACCGCGCACGTCAACGCGGCGCCGATCAGATATTTGAACTTGTGCGGCGTGTTCTCACTGCGGATGCGAATGCCGTGATCCACCAACAATTGAACGCCGGCCATGGCGACGAACGGCGGAAAGACATTGCCCATGGCCGCTTGGATGTAGCTGTTCCAATACCCCAAGACATGGGACTCGTCGAAGTACATACCGTCGATCAAGAACGCGCCGCGGGCGAAATTGGAAAGGATCGCGGTGAGGATGAAAATCCACCAACGACGCCTCGGCAGGATCCACAACGCACAGAATTCGAGGCCGACGCCGATGTTCCAGTGCCAAAATCCCAGCGGGTAGGTGAGCTCGCGCACAAGCGAGACGCAGGCGATGAACAGCAGCGTCGTGCGTAGCGACCAAGCGTCCTGCTCGGAGAAATCGGGGGATTGTGCGGTTTTCATCGCGACCAGACTAGCTTAGGAACGCCACGTTTCTGTGCGACATTTTCTGCCATTGCATCCCTAATCTGGTGGCACACTGTGACCATGCTCAAAATTCTTCTTGTGGATGACCACGCGATTGTTCGTGAAGGGTTCAAACGTCTGTTTGCCGATGCCGGCGGATTCGAAGTGGTTGCCGAGTCCGGGGATGCGGCGTCGGCGCTTGAAGCCGTTCACCGGTTGGCGCCGGATATTGCAGTGCTCGACCTGAGCTTGGGCCGGGGTGCGAGCGGCTTGGCGCTGCTCTCGCAAATCAAAGAGCAGGCGCCGGGCACGCAGTGCGTGATGATGAGCATGCACGATGATCCCGGTTTGGTGCTTCGTGCACTCGAGTTCGGTGCGCGTGGCTATGTCAGCAAAGCGGTGGCACCGGACGAGCTGGTCGGCTTGTTGCGGCGTGTCGCGGAAGGTGAGGTGGTCTTGAGCAGTGATTTGACGCCCACGCATTCCGCCACCTCGCGCCCGGTCGGTCTGACTGCACGCGAGCGGGACACTCTGCGCGGCTTGCTGTCCGATCTGCCGCCCAAAGCCATTGCCATGGACCTCGATATCAGTGTCAAAACCTTGTACCGGCACCGGGCGAACCTGATGGAGAAACTCGGGGCCCGAACGCAGGGCGATCTGGTGCGCATCGCGCGCGAGCGCGGATTGTTGCTGGAGGGCTGAGCGCGGTCAGGGGGCGAAAGATTCGCGGTTTCCGTCGCTGCGATCAGACGGTAGGGTAATTACACCGGCAACGTTGCACGCGAAAGCCGCTGCGTGGCCACACGGATTCGTGGCCTGCCGGTACAAAAAAACCCGCCATTGGCGGGTTTTTTTATTGAATCTTGGTGCCCAAGAGAGGACTCGAACCTCCACGCCTCGCGGCGCTAGTACCTGAAACTAGTGCGTCTACCAATTCCGCCACCTGGGCAGGTGAGCGGGATAGTGTGCACCGGAGGGCGCAACCTGTCAATCCGCCGCGACCATTGACGGCGCTTGCAAGCGGGCTGTGCAACCATTCACGGATGACCAAAAAAACCACGAAGGGCCGCGGTAAACAACCGGCCAAGGGATTCAAGCCCGGATCGAATCCACCCAAAGGCAAACGGCGCAACGCTCTCCCGGGTTGGCTGCCAGATCGCCCCATGCAAATGGCCATGGATCCGATGGCGCGCCGCGAGGCCGAGCGCTATGCCGACCCGATTGTGAGTCGCGAAGCCATCCTGTTGTTCTTGTCCCAGGCGGGCGAGCCGCAATCCGATATCGCCATTGCCAAGCAGTTTGAACTTACCGCCCCGGAGCGTTTGGACATCTTGCGCAAGCGACTGGCGGCGATGATGCGCGACGGTCAATTACTGCTGAATCGTGCCGGGGCGTATTTGCCGGCGCACAAGGTGGACCTCATCGCCGGCACCTTGATTGCCAATCCGGAAGGATTCGGCTTCTTGCGTCCGGATGAAGCCGGTGAAGATGTGTTCCTGCCGCCCTATGAGATGCGCAAAGCCATGCACGGCGATCGTGTGTTGGTCAGCATTGCCGGACTCGATCGTCGCGGTCGTCCGGAAGGGAAAATCGTCGAAGTCTTGGAGCGTCGGGTCACGCGGCTCACCGGGCGGTTTGTCCTCGAGTCGGGAATCAGCTACATCGTTCCGGATGACAAGCGCATCCAGCGCAATGTGCAGATTCCGCAAGATGCACGGGAAAACGCAAAGGATGGCCAGCTGGTGGTCGCTGAAATCACCAGTCCGGGCGACAAAATCCGCCCGCCGATCGGCAAAATCATCACCGTGCTCGGCGACAAGCTCACCGCTTCGTTGGTGGTCGAGGCGGCCATTCACGGCCACAATCTTCCGTTCGAATTCCCACAAGCCGTGCTCGACGAGGCTGCGGCGGTACCGCTTGAGGTGCCCTCATCGTTGGCGGCGACGCGCTTGGATTTGCGCACGCTGCCTCTGGTCACGATTGATGGCGAGGACGCCAAAGACTTCGACGACGCCGTTTGGTGCGAACCGACCGCGCGCGGCTTTCGATTGATCGTCGCGATTGCCGACGTTTCCCATTACGTCAGACCCGGCACACCGTTGGATGACGAGGCGCAACTGCGCGCCACGAGTGTGTACTTTCCGGGCTTTGTCGTGCCGATGTTGCCGGAGACCTTGTCGAACGGCATTTGTTCGCTCAATCCGAAAGTCGACCGCCTGTGTTTCGCCTGCGACATGGAGATTGATGCGCGCGGTGAGGTGCTGCGTTCAAGTTTCCACGAAGCGGTGATGCGTTCGCATGCCCGCTTGACCTATACCCAGGTATGGAATGCCTTGAGCGATGAGGTATCGGAGGAGGATCGTTTGCAAGGTCTGTCGGCGGTGGGCGATTTGTTGCCGCAGATCCGCAACTTGCACGCCTTGTACAAGGTGTTCTCCGCAGCGCGGAAAGCGCGCGGTGCCATTGAGTTCGAATCGTCGGAAGTTCGCTTCGTCCTCGACAACACGGGGCAGGTCACCCAAGCCGGCATGCTGCTGCGCAATGATGCCCACAAGCTGATCGAAGAGTGCATGATCGCGGCCAATGTTGAAGCCGCGCGGTTCTTGGAGGCCAACCACATCCCCGCGCCGTATCGCATCCATGACAAACCACCGGAAGCGAAATACGCCGACACCTTGGAATTCCTCAAGGAATTTTCGCTCAGCCTCCCGCCTTGGGGCAAAGTGCAGCCGGGGGATTTCACGCGCTTGCTGGAGAAAATCCGCGAACGGCCCGACGCGGCGCTGATCGAAACCGTACTGCTGCGCAGCCAAAGTTTGGCTGTCTATTCACCAGACAACATCGGGCATTTTGGCTTGGCGTTGGCAGAGTACGCGCACTTTACTTCGCCGATTCGCCGTTACCCGGATTTGCTGGTCCACCGGGCCATCAAGCATGTGTTGCATGGGGGTAGCGCCGCGAAAGATTGGTACTCGCCGCGCGAAATGGCGGCGTTGACCCTTCAATGCAGCGAGCGTGAGCGTCGTGCAGATGAAGCCGAGCGTGAAGTGGATGAGCGCTATCGCGCCGCATGGATGGAAAAACATGTCGGCGGCAAGTTCGATGGCGTCATCAGCGGCGTCACCAATTTCGGCTTGTTTGTCGAGCTTGACGAATCCAAGGTCAACGGGTTGGTGCATGTCACGCAACTGCCGAATGATTTTTACCACTTAGATCCGATCCGCAAGACCATGACCGGCGAGCGCCGTGGACGTGTCTTCCGGTTGGGCGACCGCGTCGAAATCATCGTGATGAAGGCCAATATGGAAGACCGGAAAATCGACTTCAAATTGGCTGAAGGTGGGGCGCCTGCGCCCAGCGAGACGCGCGGCAAGCCGGCTAAACGCGTCAAAAAGAAATATTGAGTGTTGAGTGCAGGCACAATACGCGCATGAGTAAAGATTCCCAATGGGTGGTCGGCCTGAATGCCGTCGCCGCCGCGCTAGAACATGACGCGGCCCACGTGCTCGAGGTACTGATCGAGGCAGGCAGTCAAAACCCGCGCGCCACCGACATCGAACAACAGGCGCGTCGCCTGGGGATTGATGTGCGCAAGGTCAGCAAGCAGGCGATGGAAGGTATCGCCGGCGGTGGCACGCGTCATCAAGGCGCGGCGGCCCGCTATGCGGCGGCGCCGACCCTGGATGAAAACGACTTGCAGGACATTGTTGACCGGGCCGATGGCAAGGCGCTGATTCTGGTCTTGGACGGCGTGCAAGATCCGCACAATCTCGGTGCCTGCCTTCGCAGTGCGTATGCCGCGGGCGCGCATGCCGTCATGATTCCGAAAGACAAGGCCGTGCAAGTCAATGCCACGGTCAGAAAGACGTCTGCCGGCGCCGCCGACCGGATCCCGGTGGTCCGTGTAACCAATCTCGCGCGTGCCCTGAAAGATTTGCAGCAATTGAACGTGTGGATCTACGGCATTGACGGCGAAGCGACATCACGCATTTACGACACCGACCTCAAGGGCAATGTCGCGCTGGTGATGGGCAGTGAAGGTGAGGGCATGAGACGACTGACGCGCGAACATTGCGACGGCATCGTGGCGATTCCCATGCCGGGTCAGATGGAAAGTTTGAATGTATCGGTCGCTGCCGGTATTGCGTTGTTTGAAGCGGTGCGTCAACGCGTCTGCGCTTGATCCAATCGCGGCGGACCCCAGCGGTTCACCAAAGTACAGAAGACATCAGCGGTGCGCTCGGCATCGTAGAGCGCGGAATGCGCGGCCTTGCTATCCCATTCCACGCCGACCGCTTGAACGGCACGCGCCAAAACGGTTTGACCCAGCGCCACGCCTGCCAACGTCACGGTGTCGAAGACCGAGAAAGGATGAAAGGGGTTGCGCTTGTGCTTGCTGCGCGCGACTGCCGCATTGACGAAGCCGAGATCGAAATGCGCGTTGTGCCCGACCAGAATGGCGCGTTGGCAATTCTGCGTGCGGACTTCTTCCCGGACCAGTGCAAAGACATGCTCCAGAGCGTCACGCTCGGGCTTGGCCAAGCGAAACGGATGGTCGAGTTGAATCCCCGTCACTTCCAGTGACTTCGGATCAATTTCCATGCCTTCCGCGGGCACAACGTGGGCGTGTGCGCTGTCGTGCGGCCGGAGTTGACCGGCCTCGTCGAAACGCAAGGTGACGGCCGCGATTTCCAACAGCGCATGCTTACCGCAGTCGAATCCGCCGGTTTCCACGTCCACCACCACGGGCAGGAATCCTCGGAAACGGTTGGCCATGGTGAGGGGTGGGGTGTTCAACGGGTTCGAGGCATCCATGCCCCAAGTTTAACGGGGTCGCCACCACACGGGCGACCTCCGCTTGTATTCAATCGTGCATCGAGCTCGACGTATCCATCTTTGCCCGCGGCGGAAGGTCTTGTCGGCCGTGGACACGATAGACGATGTTCTCAGCGATGTTGGTGGCATGGTCGCCGATGCGTTCAATGTTTTTCGCCATGAACAACAAATGCGTGCACGAGGTGATGTTGCGCGGATCTTCCATCATGTAGGTCAACAACTCGCGGAAAATGCTTGTGTACTGCAAATCCAACGCGGCATCGTCATCACGCACCTTCAATGCGGCCTCGGCATCGAGTTCGGAGAAAGCGCGCATCACATTGCGCATCTGCTGGATGGCCAGTCGACCGAGCGAATCCAAGCCCATCACATGCGGCACCGGCAGCGCCGGCGCGGAGTTGAGGGCGATCGAACGCTTAGCAAGGTTCGAAGCGTAGTCGCCGATGCGTTCAATGTCCGACGCAATCCGCAACGACGACAGGATAGCGCGCAGATCCGAGGCCAAGGGGCCGCCGGTGGCGAGCTTCATCACGTCTTCGCTGACTTGATGCTCGAGCATGTCAATCGCGTCGTCGTTGGCGACGATGCGTTGTGCGGCGCGATCGTCGCGGCGGCCGATGACATCCAGCGCCGCTTCGAGCTGGGAAATGGCCATCTCGCCCATACGCTCGATTTCCGACCGCAGGCGCGCGTGTTCGTCTTGCACACTGGAGATGAGGTGATTGTTTGCCATAAAAAGTCCTGGGATCAGCCGAAGCGGCCGGTGATGTAGTCTTCGGTTTGCTTTTGCGAGGGATTCGAGAAAATCGTCGAGGTTTCGTCGTGCTCGATCAAATCGCCCAAATACATGAAAGCGGTGTAGTCGGAAACGCGCGCGGCTTGCTGCATGTTGTGGGTCACGATGCAGATGGTGTAGTCGTGCTTGAGTTCTTCCACCAACTGCTCAATACGCGCGGTTGAAATCGGATCGAGCGCCGAGGTCGGCTCATCGAGCAACAGGATTTCAGGACGCAGTGCCACGGCACGTGCGATACACAGACGTTGCTGCTGACCGCCCGACAAACCCAGTGCATTCTGCTGCAATTTGTCTTTGACCTCATCCCACAACGCACCTTGACGCAGGGCGAGCTCGACGCGGTCATTCATTTCCGACTTCGACAACTTTTCGTGGTGACGGATGCCGTAGGCCACGTTTTCGAAAATGGTCATCGGGAACGGCACCGGTTTTTGAAAGACCATGCCGACCTTGCTGCGCAGCTTGTTCATCGAATACTTGGGATCGAGGATGTTTTCGCCGTCAAGCAAGACCTCGCCCTTCGCTTCCAGACCCGGGTAAAGCGCATAGATTCGGTTGAAGACGCGCAGCAAGGTGGACTTGCCGCAACCCGACGGTCCGATCAGCGCTGTCACACGCTTCTCCGGCACGGGCAGGGTCACGTTCTTCAGGGCATGGAATTTGCCGTAATAGAAATTCAAATTACGGGCGGCGAGTTTCGCCTCTTTGACAGGCAATCCGGTGTCGATTGCGTGCGTCGAAGTGAAAGTGGCGGCGTCGTTCATATCAGGAGTCCGGCTGAGATCAGTCATTGGGGGTGGCCTTGCGCAACAACACGATGCGGGCAAAAAGGCTCAGGAGGAAAATAAACACGGTGACAACCAGCGCGCCGGCCCAGGCGAGATGTTGCCAATTTTCATACGGGCTGCCGGCGAACTTGTACATGACCAAAGGAATGGAGGACATCGGCCCGGTCACATCGGCGCTGAAGAATTCGTTGCCGAATGCGGTGAAGATCAACGGTGCGGTTTCGCCGGAAATTCGTGCGAGTGCCAACAAGATGCCGGTGACCACACCCGGCGCCGCCGAGCGATAGAGCACCTGCATGATCATCTTCCATTGCGGAACGCCGAGTGAAAGCGCGGCTTCGCGCATCGTGGTCGGCACCAGTCGCAACATTTCGTCCGTGGTGCGCACGACGACGGGCAGAACGATGAAGGCCAAGGAAATCGCACCTGCGATGGCCGAGAAGCGACCACCGGTGTTCATCACATACACGGCATAGACGAACAGACCCAACACGATCGAAGGTGCCGACAACAAGATGTCATTGACGAAGCGCACGGCGCTGCCGAGCTTGCTGCGATCACCGTATTCCGCAAGCCAGGTGCCGGCGGCGATGCCGACCGGCGTGCCGAACAGGATGGCCATGCCGCACATCAGCAAGCTGCCGACAAAGGCATGGCGTAAACCGCCGCCTTCTTCATTCGGCGGCGGCTGATCACCGACAAACAGGTTCCAGTCGAGGCCGGGTATGCCGTTCTTGACCAGGGTGTACAGAATCCATGCAAGGAACAAAAGACCAAAGACCGCTGCAGCCACGGCAAGCGTGACGGCCACCGCGTTCACCAAGGCGCGTCGACGATACAGCGCAGCGTTGCCTTCCGATTTCGCGATCGTATTCATTAGCGACCCTCCTTCCGGGCCAAGCGGCGGAGCATCAATCGCGCCATGGCCAGAACGATGAAGGTCACGATGAAGAGGACGAAGCCGAGCAACAGCAGTGCGGCACGATAGGTTTCCGTTGCTTCACCGAAGTCGTTGGCAATGAGGGCCGCAATCGTCGTAGACGGTTCGAACAAGGACTTGGTGAAGTTGACACTGTTGCCGATCACGAAGGCCACGGCCATGGTTTCACCCAAGGCGCGACCCAAGCCGAGAAACACGCCGCCGATCACGGCCGAGCGGGTGTAGGGCAAAACGATGTCCCAAGTGACTTCCCAACGCGTCGAACCGAGCGCATAGGCGCTTTCTTTCAAGCGCGTCGGCACGGTCAGGAACACTTCGCGCATGGTCGAGGCGATAAACGGAATGATCATGATCGACAGCACCAAACCGGCGGTAAACATACCGGCGCCAATCGGCACGCCTTCAAACAGGAATCCGATCACAGGCAGTTGCGAGAGGTTTTCGCTCACCCAAGGAATGATGGTTTCACGCATCATCGGCATCAGCACGAAGAAGCCCCACATGCCGTAGATGATCGAGGGGATGCCAGCCAGCAATTCGATCAAGATGCCGACCGGTGTGCGGATTTTTCGCGGCGCGACTTCGGTGAGAAAGAAGGCGATGCCGAAACTGACCGGCACACCGATGAGCAGCGCGATGATCGAGGTGACGATCGTGCCGTAAATCGGGACGAGGGCACCGTATTTGTTCTGCACCGGATCCCAGTCGGTGGACAAGAAGAAGTCCAAGCCTTCTTGCATGAGCACCGAGCGGCCGCCCCAAAGCATTGAGAGCGCGGCACCGGCCAGGGAGACCAAAACAAAAATCGCCGTAGCGGTTAGCGCCCAGCGAAAGTTTCGGTCGTTGCGCGCATCAGTGATATCAAGCGTGCGCGCGGGATCTTTTTTTAAGGCAATGGCATTCATGCAGAAGTGTCGTAGCCGGAATGGGGAATGGCAGGAAAGTGATGCGACCCGGCGCGCCGGGCCGCATCCTCGCGCCCGGGATTACTTGAAGTTTTCAGCCCAGCTCGCTTCGATTTGCTGCACGAGTTCCGCCGGCAGCGGCACGTAGTCAAGCGTCTTCGCTTGTGCTTGGCCGTTTTCCAAGGCCCACTTGAAGAAGTCGAGCGCCGCCTTGCGACCGGCCGGATTGGCCGGCTGCTTTTGCATGATCATGAAGTTGCTGGCCGCGATCGGCCAGGCATTCGCGCCGGCGGCATTGGTGATCACCAAATTGAAGTCTTTGGCATTTTTCCAATCGGCCGAGGCTGCCGCCGCTGCGAAAGTTTCCGCATTCGGTTGGACCCAAGCGCCGGAAGCGTTTTGCATCGATGCATAAGACATCTTGTTTTGCAGGGCGTATGACAATTCGACATAGCCGATCGAGTTCGGCATTTGTTTGACGTAAGAAGCAACGCCTTCATTACCCTTGCCACCGATACCGGTCGACCAATTCACGGTCGTGCCTTCGCCCACCACGGTCTTGAACTCCGGGCTGACTTTCGACAAGTAATTGGTGAAGTTGAACGTGGTGCCCGAACCGTCGGAGCGGCGCACGACATTGATCTTGTCGGCTGGCAGCGTGGCACCGGCATTCAATGCAGCGATTTTCGGATCGTTCCAATTCGTGATCTTGCCCATGTAGATTTCAGCGATGACCGGTCCGGTCAGGCGCAATTTGCCGGCTTCGTCAAAGCCGGTGAGATGGATCACCGGGACCACGCCGCCGATGGCGCTTGGGAATTGGGCAAGGTTGGCAGCGGCAAGCTCTTCACTGGAGAGAGGCTTGTCGGACGAGCCGAAATCCACGGTGCCGGCCTTGATTTGGGCGATACCGCCGCCCGAGCCGATCGATTGGTAGTTGACCTTGTTGCCAGTGGCGGCGGCATAGTCTGCCGACCACTTGGACATCAGCGGGTAGATGAAGCTCGCACCGGCACCCGTGATCTGGGCGCCTTGCTTGTCGGCGTTGGCGGCGCCGGCATCGGCGCCTGCGGCCGGTGCCTTGTCTGTGGCGGTCGCGCCATCGGCGGCTTGCTGCTTGCAGCCGGCAATGACCAAGGTGGTGGCAAGGGCCAGCAGGGCGAGTTTCGGGGCGGTGTGCTTCATATGAACTCCTGGGCGGCCGAAAAGGGCCGAGAATGAATCAGTTGCGCTATGAAACCTGTTTTAGATGACAAGAATGTTACTAAAGCAGGGTAATCAGTCATAAATCTGTCGTCTTCACAAAAAAAGAGCGGGCCGAAGCCCGCTCCACAGCATCCTTGCGGATACCCACTCCAATCAATATTTCACTTCTGCCGACCAGTACGACTTGATCTGTTGCACCAAGCTGTTCGGCAGCGGGACATAGTCCAGGGCCTTGGCTTGTGCATCACCGTTGGCATAGACCCACGTGAAGAAGTCCTTGGCGTTTTTGGCCGTGGCGGCATTCTTCGGGTTCTTGTGCATCAAGATGAAGTTGGTGGCGGTGATCGGCCACGACTTTTCGCCGCGGGCATTGGTCATCACCAGGTAGAAGTCCTTCGAGCTCGCCCAATCGGCGTTGGCAGCGGCCGCTTGGAAGGTGTCATCGCTCGGGTTCACGAAGTTGCCGGAAGCATTCTTCATGCGGGTGTAGGTCAGCTTGTTTTGCAAAGCGTAGGACAGCTCGACATAGCCGATGGCGCCTTTGATTTGCTTCACGTAAGCGGCCACGCCTTCGTTACCCTTGCCGCCGATACCGGTCGCCCACTTCACCGAAGTGCCTTCGCCGTACTTCGCTTTCCAATCACCGTTGACCTTCGACAGGTAGTTGGTGAAGTTGAAGGTGGTACCCGATGCGTCCGAACGATGCACGACCATGATCTTGCTGTTCGGCAACTTCACGCCGCCGTTCAGTTCGACGATGCGCGGGTCGTTCCAGGTCTTGACCTTGCCGGCGAAGATGTCGGCCAGCAAAGCGCCGTCAAATTTCATGGCACCCGAAGCGACGCCCGGCAGATTGACAACCGGCACCACGCCGCCGATCACGGACGGGAATTGGATCAGACCGAATTGTTCGAGCTCCGCCGGTTTCAGCGGGGCGTCGGACGAACCGAAATCAACCGTACCGGCCTTGATTTGCGCGATACCGCCGCCCGAACCGATCGACTGATAGTTGACCTTTTTGCCGGTCGCTTTCGCGTAGTCGGACGACCACTTCGACATCACCGGATAGACGAACGAAGCACCGGCGCCGGTGACATCAGCCGCCATGGCTTGGCTGGTGAAAGCAACTGCAGCCGTGAGGGCTGCAGCGCTGATTTTGATGAACTTGGACACAAGAGTCTCCTTGGATTAAGTGTTGGCTTGGATTACCAATAGAACTGGAAGCGGGCTTCGATCATGCTCGGATCGTCTTGCACGTTGCCGTTGACCAAGCGGTTGTTCCATGCCGGATCGGCCGAGAAGGTGGCCGGCGTGCGGTTGTAGAACTTCGACGACTTCACAGCGACATAGTTCAACGAGACCTTGAAGTTGGAATGCCAGTACCAGTTGGCGCCCAAGGTCCAGGTATCCATCTTGCCGCCCTCATAGGTGTACGGGGCCACGGTCGGGACGCCGCCCACGGTCACAAAGGTGCCGTCGTTCAAATCCAAGGTGTCGTAACGCAGACCGATTTGGAACATGCCGGTGGCCGGTTCGTTCGGCAGCGGGGTGGACGGGGTGCCGCCCTTGTAACCGAATTTTTCGCCGGTGACGTTCCAGACAGCGCTGACGTAGCCGCCCGAACCGCTCCAATCTTTCAAGGTGTCAAACTTGCGGGTGACAGTCGACTTCATGTATTCGCCTTGAACCTTGAACGGGCCCGAGATGAACAAGGCTTCGCCACCGAGGATGGCGACGGTGTCGGCGCGGTCGATGTTGCCGGTGTCCACGTAACGGTTCGCGGCAATATCGGCGTTCGGACGTGAACGCAGACGTGCGCGATCCCATTGCGTGGTGCCCGGGTAGGTGGCGAGTTCGGCTTCGTAGCGGTTATAGCTGAGGCCGAGGTGCAGCGTGGTGCCGTCAGCGTTGATCGGTGCGAAGTAACCGCGCACGCCGAAGCCGTTGCCACGGTTGCCGCCGCGGGTCAGTTCACGACCGTAGACCGAACCGGCGATGGCCCAGTTGTTGTCGCCGAAGCTGTACATGGCGCCGAGACGACGGCCGACACCGAAGGTATTGGTGATGTTGGCTTTGGCAATGAAGTCGTTGTTCTTGGTCGACGACAGTTCTTCCATGCTGTTCAGCTGCTTGTATTGGCCGACTTGCACGAAGTGGTTGCTGTTACCGCCGATCTTGTACTTCCAGTTCACATCGAGCCACTTCTTGCCGTAGGCGTCGTAGCCCATGACCCATTCGTTGTTGCCCGGGCCTTTGCCTTTCAACACGAGCTCTGCGCGACGCATGCTCCATTCTTGGCGACGACCGTCGTTCGACGCATTGCGGGACAAACCGCCGATGCCGTAGTCGAACTTGTCTTCGTCGAAATAGATGAAGTCGGCTTGCACCAGACCTTCAAAGGAGACTTCGGAGCCGGCGACACTGTCGATGGTGATTTCGGCGTGCGCCGCAGGCGCGAAGATGAGCGCGGCCAAGCTGGCAGCAAGGAGGTTGCGGGTCAGTTTCATTGTGGGATGCCCTTGGGCGTTTGGATGACCCGCGCAGATTACGGCGTAAATATTTCGTTCTGGTTACAGTGCTGTCTTCAAATTTGCACACCGAATTGACGTCATTCGGGAGAGCTGAGGTTTTTCGCCTTGTAATGGCACAAATCCACGATCGGGCAGGCGCGGCATTGCGGCGCGCGCGCCTTGCAAATGTAACGTCCGTGCAATATGAGCCAATGGTGCGCGTGTTGGAGTGCCCAGGCGGGCACCCGCTTCATCAAGCCGACTTCCACCTGGCGAACCGTTTTGCCCGGCGCCATGCCGGTCCGGTTGGCGACGCGAAAGATATGCGTATCCACTGCCATCACCGCTTCGCCGAACAACGTATTCAGCACCACATTGGCAGTTTTTCGACCCACGCCAGGCAATGCTTCGAGCGCGGCGCGCGTGCGCGGGACTTCCGAGTTGTGTTGGCTGACGAGCGCCTCCGACAGGGCGATCACATGGGCGGCCTTGGCGTTGTACAGACCCAAAGTGGCGATATAGGGCTTCAACCCTTCGACGCCCAATGCGGCTACGCGTGCCGGGGTGTTGGCAACGGGATACAACTTGCGCGTGGCTTTGTTGACGCCCACATCGGTCGATTGTGCCGAGAGCACGACGGCCACCAACAGTTCAAAAGGGGAATCGTAGAGCAGTTCCGTTTTCGGTTCGGGCGAGAGTTCTGCAAACCGGCGGAAGGCCTCATCGATTTGCGCCAAAGTCATGGCTTTGGGCACGATTTAGGTGTCCGATTTGCGCGCCCGGGCCAGCACGCGCAAGAGCGCGGCATTCGCAGCGGGTGGAAGTTTCGTGGTTTCGTCGCGCTTGAGCGCATGCGCGTTTTCTCGCGCATGCTTGCGTGCGGCGACGCGAGCATTGCGTTGATTGAAACGCTCGCGTGCGGCCCATGCGCTACGTCGTTGCGTGGCCGCGTCTTCAATCATGTGCGCATCTGTCGCAGACATTCCCATGCCACACAGCGCAGAAAATGGGGGTGCCTGCATCAGACCTGCCTCGATGGCACCGTCCACATCCTGGTGCTTCAGGGCATGAAGGACCTGTGTCGGATCGAAGGCGGGTGCGGGCGCAACGTCGTTCATTGCGAAATGATCAACGGCCCTTGAAGCTTGCCGGGCGCTTTTCCAAAAAGGCCGTGGTGCCCTCGCGCATGTCTTCGGTCGAGAACATCAAACCGAATTGTGCGGACTCGTATTCCAAGCCCTCTTCAATGCCGCACTCACCGCCGACATTGATGCAATCCAACATGCCGCGCAGCGCAATCGGCGACGCGTTCGCCAACTGCTGTGCCAGTTCGGTTGTGGCCGTTTCCAAGGTGTCCGCAGGCACCACGCGATTGACGATGCCGAGCTGCAACGCGCGTTCCGCCGTAATCGGCACACCGGTCAAGCACAGTTCCAGAGTCGCCGCACGTCCGGCCAAACGAAGCAATCGTTGCGTGCCGCCGAATCCCGGAATCAAACCGAGATTGATTTCCGGTTGCCCGACCTTTGCTTTGTCGGAGGCGATCCGAAGGTGACAACACATCGCGAGCTCAAGACCGCCACCCAAGGCAAAGCCGTTGACCATGGCAATGACGGGCTTCGACAAGCGTTCGACCCGGCGCATCATGCGTGTGCCGCGTAACGAGAAATCACGGCCTTCGTTGGCACTCAACGCCTGCATTTCGCTGATATCGGCACCGGCCACAAAGGCCTTGGGGCCGGCGCCGGTCAGCACCACCACGCGCACCGTGGGGTCGCGTTCGGCGTCGGCGAAAGCGGCGTCGAGCGCGTCCAGCGTCGCGGAATTGAGGGCATTCAGCTTTTCCGGCCTATTCACAGTGATGGTGCGAATGGCGTCGGTTTGGGCGATTTGCAACGGTGAATCAGTCATTTGCAGCTCATCGGGTGAATGGGAACTTTGTGGGAAACGCGTTGTCACAGGCTGTGAGTCGCGGTTTAACCTGTCGCTCGTTATCCTAACGTGCTGGCAGGTCGATGTGCGGCCGCCACCCAATTCACCAGGAGTTTTTGAATGAAGATGCGTTACCTTGCCGCGGCCATCGCCGCAGCGTCGCTTGTCACTTCGGTTGCGCATGCGCAAGACCTCAACTCGGACAAGGGCAAGCTGAGCTACTACTTCGGCTATCGCGCCGGCGCCAATATGGCCGGCCTCAGCGAACAGGGCGAGCAAATCGACATCAATGCAGCCATCAAAGGCATGCAAGATGCGTACGCAAAGAAGCAGCCGCCGTTCACCGAAGCGCAATTGAAGCCGGCGGTTGACGCCTTCCAAAAGCGCATGGAACAACGCGGCGCGAAAGCCAAGGCTGAATTCGACAAAGCCGCAGCCGCCAACAAGACGGTGAGCACGAAAGTTCTGGCTGACAACAAGGCCAAGCCAGGCGTGCTGTCGTTGCCGAGCGGCGTGCAATACCGCGTGATCGAAAAGGGCACCGGTGCCCGTCCGGCATTGGGTAGCACGGTCGCATTGGATATCAATGGTCCGTATGCCTATGGTCAAGCGCCGGAAGGAAACAAGGGCGTTCAATCGGTCCCGGCCATCAAGGTCAGCGAAATCCAATTGGTCGGTCTGCGTGAAGCCATCACCCAAATGCCGTCCGGTTCGCGCTGGGAAATCACCCTGCCGCCGGAAAAAGCTTTCGGCGACCAACCGAACCCTGACGTGCCGCCGAATGTGGTGGTTCAGTTCGACGTCAAAGTGAAGTCGGTCAAGTAATACGCCCGCAGGCGTTTTGCGCGTATCGGAACGCCGGCTGGAGACAGTCGGCGTTTCTTTTTTAGGTGGAAGTTGTGAATCAGTTTGTTGTCAGCCCCTGTGTCTCCGTATGTGAAGTGGACGAGCGCGATATTTGCGTCGGCTGTTTGCGTACCTTGGACGAGATTGCGAGGTGGGGCGTGATGAGTCACGAAGAACGCATGCATGTGATGACCGAGCTCTTGCCGCTGCGCGAGGCGGGCGATGTCACCTGATTTTCCTGTCGATGATGCCGCCGCCCAACTGGCGCTGATCGAACAACGCATTTTGCCTTTGGATGTGGTGCCCGAATGGGGCTGCGACGAGGTGGAAAACGCACAATTTCTACGCGAGGCGATGGGCATCACCGAGTTTCGGGATGCCGCGGTGTTGATCGGATTGGTTCGCCGGGAAAAAGGCTTGAATGTCCTGCTCACGGTACGCGCGGAGGATCTGCGCAGCCATGCGGGTCAGGTGAGCTTTCCGGGCGGTCGTGTCGATGAGGGCGATGCGTCGGTAGTGCATGCCGCCTTGCGAGAACTCACCGAAGAAACCGGCATCGAAGACATGCATGTGCGTCCAATCGGTGTGTTGCCGCCACTGGCCACCATCAGCGGCTATCAAGTGGTGCCGGTGGTTGCCGAAATCGATTCAACGCATGCGATCACCTTGAACCCCACAGAGGTCGCGGAGATTTTCGAAGCGCCGTTGGCTTGGCTGCTGGACTCTGCGAACCTGGAGTATCGTGACATCGGAATGGGCGCCATGTCGCGTCGGGTTCCACAGTACTTGGTGGATGCGGATCATGCGCCGCATCTGATTTGGGGCGCGACGGCGATGATGTTGCAAAGTTTGCGTTCACTTTTGGAGACGCGCACATGAGTTGGTACACGCTGGTGGATTGCGAGACCTTGTCGGTCAATCTTTCCGACGCATCGATTCGCATTGTGGATGCGCGCGCCGTCGTCGGTGGCGAACGGGGCGCGGGTCGTGCGGCCTATGAAACCGCGCATCTGCCGGGTGCACAATTCGTCGATTTGGAAACGGATTTGTCGGACCATGCGATCGAGGGGCAAGGGCGGCATCCGTGGCCAAGCGATGCTGACTTCGCTGTCCTGCTGCAGCGGCTCGGCATCACGCCGGACCATCAGGTGGTGGTGTATGACGCCGATGTCGGGATGTATGCCGCACGTTTCTGGTGCATGTTGCGCTTGTTCGGCCATGCCAAAGTCGCGGTGTTGGACGGCGGTTTCGCGCGCTGGATGCAACTTGGTTTGCCGATCACTTCTGAAATCGAAACGGTCGAGCGCAGCGAATTGCGTCACCCCGGCGGATTCGACCACGCAAAATTATTCGACCATGAAGATGTGGCGGCCCACGTGGAATCGGGTGGCTTGTTGGTGGATGCGCGCGCGGCAGAGCGTTTTCGCGGCGAGACGGAGCCGTTGGATAAGAAAGCGGGCCATGTGCCCGGCGCCGCCAATCGACCGTTCATGGCCAACATCGCCGACGGTGTATTCAAATCGAAGGACGAATTGTTTGCCGAGTTTCATGCGCTGCTGGCCGGGCGTACGCCCTCGGACATGGTTGCGATGTGCGGTTCCGGCGTCACAGCTTGTCACCACTTGCTGGCGATGGCCCATGCCGGTTTGGAAGGCGCCAAGCTTTACAAGGGCAGCTGGAGTGGTTGGATCGCATCGGACGAACGCCCGGTGGAAACCGGCGAATCCACCTACACAGGAAATCTTCAGGCATGAAAAACGTTTCGTTGTGGATGCTGGCGCTCGCGCTACCGATGAGCAGCTGCGCGCAATCCAAACCGGAAGCCTGCGCCCCTGAATTTTCCAACGCGACCATTCGCGTCATGCCGGTCGCGATGCCGTTGCAAGCCGGCTACGTCACGATCCGCAATCGCTGCAAGACGACCCTCGAAATTACAGCGGTGCGCAGTCAAGCATGGAAAGACGTGTCGCTGCACTCGACACAGGTGGTGAAGGGTGTGAGCAAGATGCGTGAGATACCGGTGCTGAAAATCGCCCCCGGCGCGAGTCTGCAAATGGCGCCGGGCGGTTCGCACCTCATGCTGATGGACCCCACGCGCGACATCAAGGCCGGCGGTAGTGTTGACTTGAACTTCGTTTCACGCGACGGCCGCGTGTTCCGCGTGCCATTTTCGCTCAAGGCCATCTAGCGCGTCGGCCGGACAGCTTAGTGTCCGGCGTCTTCCAACAACAATTCCGATGCGCGGCGTACACCGTCCGGCAGAGTAATCGGTTTGCCGTTTTTCCGGCTGATCCACACCGCAACCACTTGGCCGTCGCAGTAAAGGCGCCCGTCTTCACCGACGATGCGATGGCCGATGGTCACGCTCGACGTACCCAATGCCGCTGTAAACAGTTCGACGTTGACCTTGGCGGGGTATTCGATCGGGTACTTGTAGTTCACCAAGACGGAAGCGATGACCGGCGCAAATTCGTCGGTCAGCCAATCCTCGCCCAACGTGGCGAACCAACGGATACGGGCTTCTTCGAGAAAGGTCAGGTAGTTCGAATTGTTGACGTGATTGAACGCATCGAGATCGCGCCAACGGATGTCGATCGGGGAAACGAAAGCCACAGGTCAAGACTCCAATAAGGGGGCGAGAAAACGCCCGGTGTGCGAGGCGGGGGACGCGGCAATGTCTTCCGGCGTGCCTTGCGCGATCAACATACCGCCGCGATGGCCACCTTCCGGACCCATGTCGACAACCCAGTCCGCGGTTTTGATGACATCCAGATTGTGTTCGATGACGACCACAGTGTTGCCGTCATCGCGCAAACGATGCAGCACGCCGAGCAAGGCTTCGATGTCGTGGAAGTGCAGGCCGGTCGTCGGCTCGTCCAAAATGTAGAGCGTGCGACCGGTGTCGCGACGCGACAGTTCTTTCGACAATTTCACCCGTTGCGCTTCGCCGCCCGATAGCGTCGTCGCCGACTGGCCGAGCTTGATGTAGCTCAGGCCCACGTCCATCAAGGTTTCCAATTTACGCGCAATGGACGGCACCGGTGCAAACAAGGCAAGTGCATCTTCAACCGTCATCTCCAACACGTCGTGAACGCTATAGCCCTTGTACAAGATTTCCAGGGTCTCGCGGTTGTAGCGCTTGCCGTGACACACGTCGCAGGGCACATACACGTCGGGGAGAAAATGCATTTCTACTTTGATGAGACCGTCGCCTTGGCAGGCTTCACAGCGGCCGCCGCGCACATTGAAGCTGAAACGACCTGGTGCATAACCGCGCGCACGTGCTTCCGGCACCTGCGCAAACAGTTCGCGCAGCGGCGTGAACAAGCCGGTATACGTTGCCGGATTCGAGCGTGGCGTGCGGCCGATCGGCGATTGATCGATATCAACGACTTTGTCGAAGAGATCCAAACCTTTGATGTCCTTGTACGGCGCCGGCTTGTGCGAGGCGCCATTGATTTCGTTGGCGGCCAAGGCGTACAAGGTGTCGTTGATCAAGGTGGATTTGCCGGAGCCTGACACACCGGTGACGCAGGTCAGAAGGCCGGCCGGAATTTCCAAGTCGACGTTCTTGAGGTTGTTGCCACGCGCGCCCTTCAATTTCAACATGTGCTTCTTGTTGGGCGCATGGCGCTTGGCCGGCACTTCGATTCTGCGTTTTCCACTCAAGAACTGACCGGTCACCGAACGCGGCGATTTCATGATGTCTTCGACCGTGCCCTGGCCGACGACTTCACCGCCGTGTACGCCGGCACCCGGACCGATGTCCAAGACATGGTCGGCGAGTTTGATAGCGTCTTCGTCATGCTCGACGACGATGACGGTATTGCCCAAGTCGCGCAGGCGGGTGAGGGTGCCCAACAAACGTTCGTTGTCGCGTTGATGCAAACCGATGGACGGCTCGTCCAACACATACATCACGCCGACCAGACCGGCGCCGATTTGCGAGGCCAAGCGGATTCGCTGCGCTTCACCGCCCGACAAGGTGTCGGCCTTGCGCTCAAGCGTCAGGTAGTCGAGGCCGACATCGATCAGGAAGCGCAAGCGCTCACCAATCTCTTTGACGATCTTGACGGCGATCTCGCCGCGCCAACCCGGCAGTGCGAGGTCTTTGAAGAAGTTCATCGCATCACCGACCGGCAACACGACGATTTCGTGCAAGGGTTTGTCATCGACGAAGACGTTGCGTGCTTCGCGATTCAAACGCGCGCCGCCGCAGTCGGGGCAGGGGCGCTCGCTGATGTATTTGGAAAGCTCCTCGCGCACGGCCGACGATTCCGTCTCCCGGTAACGGCGTTCCAAATTCGGCAAGATGCCTTCGAAGGCATGCTTGCGTTGCATGCGAGAGCCGGCATCATTGACGTAGGTGAATTGAATCGCCTTGCCCTTGCTGCCGAACAACACCGCGTCCTGCATCTCGGCTTCGAGCGCTTGCCACGGGGTGTCTACGTTGAATCCGTAGTGCTTGGCCAGCGATTGCACCATCTGGAAGTAGTAACCGTTGCGCCTGTCCCAGCCGCGCACGGCACCCGCCGACAGCGAAAGTTCGGGGTGGATGACCACGCGCGCCGGATCGAAGAATTGCGCCACGCCCAATCCGTCACAGGTCGGGCAGGCGCCTTGCGGCGAATTGAACGAGAACAGACGCGGCTCCAACTCCGGCAATGCGTAGTCGCACACCGGACAGGAGTAGCGCGAGGAAAACAACTGTGCTTCGTCGTCGGCATCGTCGAGCGACTTGACGAAGGCCATGCCGTCACCAAGCTTCAACGCGTTTTCGAAGCTTTCGGCCAAACGTTGTCGGATGTCCTCGCGCACTTTGAAGCGATCAATCACGGCTTCGATCGTGTGCTTTTGACGCAGGCTCAGTTTGGGCACGTCGTCGATTTCATATAGGTCGCCGTCGACGCGCACACGTACATAGCCTTGCGCGCGCAGTTGTTCGAACACATGCGTGTGCTCGCCCTTCCGCTCGCGAATGACCGGCGCCAACAACATCCAGCGTTTGTCGGCCTTGGCCGGATCGTCCGCCATGGCCATGACCGAATCGACCATTTGACTCACGGTTTGCGCTTCAAGGGCGAAGTGGTGATCGGGGCAACGGGGCGTGCCGACGCGCGCATAGAGCAAGCGCAGATAGTCGTAGATCTCGGTGATGGTGCCGACCGTAGAGCGCGGGTTGTGCGACGTCGACTTTTGTTCAATCGAAATCGCCGGCGACAAACCTTCGATGTGATCCACATCGGGCTTGTCCATCACGCTCAGAAATTGCCGCGCATAGGCCGACAGGGATTCGACATAGCGGCGCTGTCCTTCCGCGTAGATCGTGTCGAATGCCAACGACGACTTGCCCGATCCCGACAAGCCGGTGATCACGATCAGTTTGTCGCGCGGCAAATCGATGTCGATGTTTTTGAGGTTGTGCGTACGTGCGCCGCGAACGCGGATCGTATCCAGTGCCATCTTCTGTTTCCGTCGGCCAATCAATTAGTTTAAGCGCAGCGGGGAGCTCGGCGCTGACTTGAATACATGGGGACGCAGACCGCGCGTTCAATGTTCACCGGCGCTGCCGTTCATTCGATTCCGGCAAAAAGAAAGGGCGCCGAAGCGCCCTTCCGATCCCGCATCCGTGCAGGGAAAGCGTTACTGCGCAATCGTGTACTCGATACGGCGGTTTTGGGCCTTGCCGGCATCGGTGGCGTTGTCGGCCACCGGCTTGGTGTCGCCGTAGCCCTTCGCGGTCAACACGCCGTCGGCGACGCCGAACTCCTTCAGCTTGGCCATCACCGAATTGGCGCGCGCATCCGAGAGCTTCATGTTTGCGTCTGCGTTGCCGACGTTGTCGGTATGTCCGCCGACTTCAATCTTGGTGCCGGCCGGGGCTTTCTTGATGTATTCAGCGGCATTCTTGACCAACACCATGCTGGCGGCGGAAATATCGGCCGAACCGGTCTTGAACTGGATGTTCATCATGCTCAAGGCTTTGACCAGATCATCGGCGCTGAAGCCGTCTTTCAAAGCGGCCAAGGCATCGGCGCCTTTATCGAGACCGGTGATGGTGACGCCGTCAAACGCGCCGTTCAATTTTTCCATCAAGGCATTGCGGTCAGCATCAGGCATGGCCGAGGTATCGAACTTCAGCATGTTGCCGTCGAAGTCGAACTTCAAACCTTTGGCCTTGAAGTCCGGCAGAATCGCGACCAACTTGTCGAGCCATCCGGCCGGCGCGGTCGCAGCATCCACAGTGATGTCGCCTTTGACGTTGTCAGCACCGAAGACCGCCTTCAGCTTGTCGAGCAGGCTGGTCTTTTCGGCGTCGCTGGCCAAAGTGCCGTTGATGTTGACCACGCCATCGGTGTTGTTGAAGCCGAATTTCGGGTTGGCCGTCGCGGCGGCAGGCGCGGGTGCTTCGGCAACCGGTGCGGCTTCAGTGGGTACCGTCGGCGCGGGTGCCTTTTTGCATTGGTTCAATGCGAACAAGCCGAGCAAAACGATACCGGCAAGCAAGATCCACGGCAGCAGTTTGCCGATGCCCGAACCCGTGCCCTTGGCGATATCGCGGGCGGCGTCCACTGTGTTGTCCATGGCGCGGTCGGCCACACGGGCGGTGGCGCGACCGGCGTCGCCCAAGGTATCGCCGACCTTGTCCGCCGCGTGAGCCACACCACCGACGGCGGCGGCACCGAGGCCGAGCACCCCGGCACCAAGATCCTTCATAAAGTCGCCGACGCTGTCGACGTACCCCAGCAGTCGATCGGGAATGCTGGCACCAGTCGGCACCTGGCCGTTTTCGGTCAGATTGTGGAAAACATCCGGCAACATCGCGGCCAGGGCCGAGCCTGCAATGTGGTGATCCACGCCGGCGCGGCTGGCAATGCTGCCGATCAGATCGCTACCCAAGGCGGATTCGAGTTGGGTGGCGGAAATCGGTTGGTTGGGACCGGAGCCGATCCAGGAGCTCACGGCATCGCCGAGGCCACGACTGCGGAAGAGATCGACGAAGCCGGCGGCGCCGCCCCGTTTTTCGTTGAAAATCAAGGCGATAAGCATGCCAAGCAGCTGCTTCGCCCGATCAATACTGATGCCGAAGCGGCTCGAGATGTCCTGCAGTATGGCGTCAAACATAGCGGTTCTCCTGGGCAATGGGGGGTGTTGCCGTGTGTCGGTAGGCTATTCTTTGCGACATCCGTGAACGCATGGTGAGGAATTCCCTTGCAACCGCCGGATTTCACAGGCTTTTGATCTTGCGGCGCGCGCTGCAGCGCTGCTATACTCTCGGGTTCAGTGCGCCACGAGTGCGCTGGACCACAATAACGACAAAGGAAGCTTGGTCATGTACGCAGTTGTAGTAACCGGCGGTAAGCAATACCGCGTGATGCAGGGCGAAACCCTGCGCGTCGAGAAACTCGACCTCGAAGCTGGCAAGGACGTCACGTTCGACCAGATCCTGATGCTGGGTGACAGCGATGGCGTGAAGTTGGGTGATGCGCTGAAGGGCGCCACCGTTTCCGCCAAGGTCGTCGGCCACGGCCGTGCCGACAAGGTGCGCATCGTGAAGTTCCGTCGCCGCAAGCACCACATGAAGCAGATGGGTCACCGTCAGCATTACACCGAAATCGAAATCACCGGCATTGCCGGCGGCAAGAAGTAAGGAGATAACCTCATGGCACATAAGAAGGGCGTAGGCTCCTCGCGCAACGGCCGCGATTCCAACCCGAAATACCTCGGCGTCAAGATGTACGGCGGTCAAGCCATTGAAGCCGGCAACATCATCGTTCGCCAACGCGGCACCCAGTTCCACCCCGGTACCGGCGTGGGCCTCGGCCGTGACCACACCTTGTTCGCGCTGGTCGACGGCAAGGTCGAGTTCTCCGTGAAGGGCGCCAAAAAGCGTCGCACGGTGAGCGTCGTCGCCGGCGAATAAGCCGAGAGCGTGATCGCTTCAAGAAAAGCCCCGCTTCGGCGGGGTTTTTCATTTTCAACATTTCAATATTTGATTTAAGGTTGTGCCATGAAACTCGTCGACGAAGCAGAAATCACAGTCGAAGCCGGTAACGGCGGCAATGGTTGCGTCGGTTTTCGTCGCGAGAAGTTCATTCCCCTAGGCGGCCCCGATGGCGGCGACGGTGGCAATGGCGGCAGCGTCTGGATCGTCGCCGACGAGAACCTCAATACCTTGGTCGACTTCCGCCACGAGCGCATTTTCCGCGCGCAACGCGGCGAAAACGGCATGGGTCGGCAGATGTACGGCAAAGCGGGCGAAGACAAGATCATTGTCGTCCCCGTCGGAACGGTCATCACCAACGTCGCCACCGACGAAGTGATCGGCGACCTGACCAAGCACGGCGACAAGCTGTTGGTTGCGCGCGGCGGCAAGGGCGGCCTCGGCAACATGCACTTTAAGAGCTCGATCAACCGGTCGCCGCGGCAAAGCACGCCGGGCGAGCAGGGCGAGGCGCGCGATTTGCGCATGGAACTCAAGTTGCTCGCCGATGTGGGGCTGCTCGGCTTCCCAAATGCCGGCAAATCCACGTTGATTCGCGCTGTCTCTGCGGCCACGCCGAAAGTGGCCGACTATCCGTTCACCACGTTGTATCCCAACCTCGGGGTGGTGAGCGTCGAACCGCACCGCAGCTTCGTGATTGCCGATATTCCGGGTCTGATTGAAGGGGCTGCCGACGGCGCCGGTCTGGGCGCGCTGTTCCTGCGCCATATCCAGCGCACCGGGCTGCTGTTGCACTTGGTCGAGATCGAGCCGTTGGATGGCAGTGATGCGGTTGAGCAGGTCCGCGCGATCGAGCGCGAATTGGCCAAGTTCGACGCCGGTCTGATGGAGAAACCGCGCTGGTTGCTGTTGAACAAAGCCGATTTGCTGCCGAAAGAAGATGCCGATGCACTCGCGAAGCGCATTACCGAAACCCTGGATTGGAAAGGTCCGTGGTTCGTGATCTCCGGCCTCGCGCACGAAGGCACCCGCAACGTCATGCTGCATGTCCAAGCATTCCTCGACGAACAGGCCCGCGAAAAAAGGGAGTCAGAGTGACTTTTAAAAATGGGGTCAGATGAAATTTTCAAGAAAATTTCATCTGACCCCATTTTTGGGGCAATAAAAAACCCGGGTTCCCCCGGGTTTCTTATTCTTCCAATCCGTTGTCTTTCTTAAGCGGCTTTCAACGCACGGATACGTGCATTGAGGCGGCTCTTATGGCGAGCAGCCTTGTTCTTGTGGATCAGACCGCGCGAGGCGAAACGATCGAGAATCGGGGTAGCAGCGGCGAGGGCTTCGGTAGCACCTTGCGCGTCATTGTCTTGAAGTGCCTTCAGCACCTTCTTGACCGACGTGCGCAGCATCGAACGCTGGCTGTTATTGCGGGCATTGCGCACAATGGTTTGCTTAGCGCGCTTCTTGGCAGACTTGATATTGGCCACGAGTAAACCTGAAAAATCGGATTGAGGAAGAACTCGCCCTAGGCGAGACCGGAAATTATGGCTGAGAATACACCGTGCGTCAACCAGGACCCCGCCGAATGAACCCAAGCTCCACCCCCGCACCGAAGTCCGGCCACCGCAGCATGGCACGCGGTATTGCCGCCTTCGGAAGCATGACCCTGATCAGTCGGGTATTCGGCCTGTTGCGCGATATCGCGGTCAATACCCAGTTCGGTGCCAATGCCGTCACCGATGCCTTCTGGGTGGCGTTCCGGATCCCCAATTTTATGCGGCGCTTGTTCGCGGAAGGCTCATTTTCGACGGCGTTCGTCCCCGTTTTCACGGAAATCAAGGAAAAACGCACCCACGCCGATCTCAAGGAACTCGTGGCCAGAACCGCCGGCACCCTGAGCGCGGTCCTCATGATCGTCACCGCGCTCGGCATGCTGTGCGCGCCCTGGCTCGCCACCTTGTTTTCCAATACCGAGCAGCCGGTGCCGGGGCAAGTGGCGCTCATCACTCAGCTGCTTTACCTGACTTTTCCCTTCCTGCTGTTCGTCTCGCTCACGGCACTGGCCGCCGGTGCGCTGAACAGCTACCAGCGATTCGGCTTGCCGGCATTTGCACCGGTCATTCTCAATCTCTGCATGATTGCCGCCGCGCTTTGGGGCAAGCGCTATACCGACCCGCAGATTCTCGCCTTGGGTTGGGCGGTGATGGCGGGCGGCATTTTGCAGTTGCTGTTCCAATTCCCCGCATTGGCGAAATTGGATTTGTTGGCGATTCCGAAAATCGGTTTCACCCATCCCGACGTCAAGCGGGTCATGACACTGATGGTACCGACGTTGGTCGGATCGTCCGTTGCGCAAATCAATCTCTTGTTCGACACCTTCATTGCCGCGAAATTGGCCTCGGGTTCGCAAAGCTGGCTGTCCACGGCGGACCGGTTTTTGGAGCTCCCGCTCGGGGTGTTCGGTATTGCACTGGGCACGGTGATTTTGCCGGCGCTGTCACGACACCACGTCAACGCCGACCGGCATGCGTTTTCAAAATCGCTCGACTGGGGCCTGCGCAGCACACTTATCATCATTCTGCCGGCGATGTTGGGCTTGATGCTCTTGTCGCTGCCGCTGGTCTCAACGGTGTTCCAGCACAACAAATTCGATGAAGCTGCCGCGCGTATGACCGCGTTGTCGGTGTTCGGCTTGAGCTTTGGTCTGCCCGCGTTCGCACTGGTGAAAACCGTGCTGCCAGCGTTCTATGCACGACAGGACACCCGCACACCGATGCGCGCCGGACTCGTCGCTTTGGTCGCCAACATGGTGTTCAACGTGGCCTTGCTGGCGCTGCTGTATGTCGTCTGGGCGCCCGAGTCGGCAAAAACGGGCGGCATCATGGCGACCTTTGCCAATCTGCCCGGCTTCCATTTCGCGCTCGGTATCGCCAGCGCCTTGTCCAGCTACTTGAACTTGGCGCTGCTGTGCTGGTGGTTGAAAAAAGCCGGTGTTTACGATGCCCAACCCGGTTGGGCCCGATTCGTCAAACGCCTATTAATTGCCAACGTCGCGATGGCCCTGTTCTTGTTGGTCGGCCAGTACTTCGGTCCAGACTTCCCGAAAGCCGGACTGTGGACACGCATGGTTTGGCTGTTGGGTTTGGTCGGCGGCGGTGCCGCCACCTATTTTGGCGCGATGTACGCCTTGGGTTTCCGCCTCCGCGATTTCCGCGAACACTGAACGAGGCCGCCGGGCGCATCCGTATAATGTGAAGTCTATGAATCGAGTGTTTCGCGACCCTGTTGGCGGGACGTTGTTCCCGCAGGGCAGCGTGGTGTGTATGGGTGCATTTGATGGGCTCCACCGAGGCCATCAAGCATTGGTGCGCCAAGCTGTGGCGGACGCGCACGCGCACGATTTGCCCGCTGTGGCGGTGTCTTTCGAACCTTTGCCACGCGAATTTTTTGCCGGTGAGGAAAAACCGCAACGTCTTATGCTGCCGCGCGACAAAGTCACCGGTCTGCGCCAGTTGGGCGCGGACGCCGTGGGTCTGTTGCGCTTCAACGCCGCCATGACGCAGATGTCTGCGGAAGCGTTCATCGATGAAGTCTTGATCAAACGCCTGCGCGCCAACGCCGTGTGGGTCGGGCCGGAATTCCGTTTCGGCCATCGTCGTAGCGGCGACATCCGGTTGCTGCGCGATCGAGGTCTCGACAAAGGTTTCCGTGCCTGCGAAATCGAGGGCGTCGAGGTCGGTGATGTACGCGTGTCAAGTACCGGCATCCGCGCCGCATTGGCCGCCGGCAACTTCGATCAGGTCGAACATTTGTTGGGACGTCCTTACGCCATCAGCGGTCGCGTCGTGCGCGGGCGGCAATTGGGTCGCACGCTCGGCTATCCCACCGCCAACATCCGCTACGGTCATTACCGTCCGGCCTTGCAGGGCATTTTCGCGGTGCGCGTTCATGGCATTGAATCCGGTCCGCGCGCGGCCGTCGCCAGCTTCGGCACACGTCCGACGGTGGACGGCGTCGAACCGTTACTTGAAGCCCATATTTTCGACTTCGATGGCGACCTCTATGGCCGCCATTTGGCGGTTGAGTTTGTGGAAAAGTTGCGCGACGAACAACGTTTTCAGTCGCTGGACGATCTCGTCCTGCAAATGCGCATTGACGACGCGCAAGCACGTGCCATTCTCGGCGTACATCCCGGGTCCAACTCACTAAAAAACAACAGAGCAAACGCGTGACCGAGCAAGACACCGACAACCGCAAGTACAAAGACACGATCCACCTGCCGGAGACCGCGTTCCCGATGCGTGGCGATCTGCCGAGTCGTGAACCGGCATTGTTTGCCCGCTGGGATTCGGAAGATTTGTACGCGCAAATCCGTCGGCATTCGAAAGGGCGTCCGACCTTCATGCTGCATGACGGTCCGCCGTACGCGAATGGCCAAATCCACTTGGGTCATGCGGTCAATAAGATTTTGAAAGACGTCATCGTGCGCTCGCGCACCTTGGCCGGATTTGATGCGCCATACATTCCCGGTTGGGATTGCCATGGCCTGCCGATCGAAATTGCCATCGAGAAAAAATTCGGCAAGGTCGGCGACAAGTTGGATGCGAAAGCGTTTAGGCAGAAATGTCGCGAGTACGCCGCGAGTCAAATCGACGTGCAGCGCACGGACTTCAAACGCCTCGGGATTCTGGGCGATTGGGAAAACCGTTACGCCACCTTGGATTTCAAATACGAAGCCGATGAAATCCGCGCGCTCGCGAAGGTCGTTGAAAACGGCCATCTCGATCGTGGTGTGAAGCCGGTCTATTGGTGCTTCGATTGCGGTTCGGCGTTGGCGGAAGCGGAAATCGAATACGCCGACAAGGAATCGCCGGCCATCGATGTCGCCTATCCCGCGCGCGACCCGGCGAACATTGCCGAAGCCTTCGGCGTCGCGTTGCCGGCCGGCACCGAAATCGCCGTACCGATTTGGACCACCACGCCGTGGACCTTGCCGGCTTCGTTGGCCGTGTCGCTTGCCGGTGAGGTGGAATACAGCCTCGTCGAAGGTCCTGCGCGCAATGGCAGCCCGCGCTGGTTGGTCGTGGCGACCAAGCTCGCAGAACGTGCCTTGCAACGTTATGGCATCGAATCGCCGGTGTTCCTTGGCCAAGTGCCGGGCGAGCGTCTGCGCGGCATGGAACTGCTGCATCCGTTCTACGTCGATCGCGTGCTGCCGATTCTGATTGGCGATCACGTCACCGACGAAGACGGTACCGGTGCGGTGCACACGGCCCCGGGACATGGTCAGGAAGATTTCCAAGTCTCACAAGCCAATGGGTTGGTGAAGCAATACAGTGCCGCGGAGTTGAACCCGGTGGACGGTCGCGGCGTGTATTTGCCGAGCACGCGTCCGGCAGGGGATTTCGCCTTGGCCGGACAACACATCTGGAAAGCCCAAGACGGCATCATCGACGCGCTCAAAACCAATGGGACGTTGCTTGCCGCTGCCAAGCTCACCCACAGTTATCCGAACTGTTGGCGTCATAAAAAACCCGTGGTGTTCCGTGCCACCCCGCAGTGGTTCATCTCGATGGAAAAGGGCGGCTTGCGCAAGGACGCCTTGGCCGCGATCCCGGGCGTGCATTGGTATCCGGCTTGGGGCGAACAACGTATCACCGGCATGGTGGAAGGTCGCCCGGATTGGACCATTTCACGTCAGCGCACCTGGGGTGTGCCGATCGCGTTGTTTGTCCATCGCGAAACCGGTGAGCCGCATCCGGACACGGTCGCGCTCATGGAAAAGGTGGCGCAGCGTGTCGAGGCCGAAGGCGTCGATGTCTGGTACGAACTGGACGCAGCGGAATTGCTGGGCGATGACGCGGTTCACTACGAAAAGATCACCGACATCCTCGATGTCTGGTTCGACTCCGGTGTCAGCCATCAATGTGTGATCAAGGCGCGTGGCTACGACTTGCCGGTCGATTTGTATTTGGAAGGTTCCGACCAACATCGCGGTTGGTTCCAATCGTCCTTGTTGACCTCGGTCGCCATCGACAAACAGGCGCCCTACAAGCAATGCCTGACCCACGGCTTCACCGTGGACGAGCAGGGACGCAAGATGTCGAAGTCGCTCGGCAACGGTATCGAGCCCCAGGAAATCATCAAGACGCTGGGCACGGACATTCTGCGTTTGTGGGTGGCCTCCGCCGACTACAGCAACGAAATGTCGTTGTCGAAAGAGATCTTGAAACGTACCGCCGATGCCTATCGCCGCATCCGCAACACCGCACGCTTCCTGCTCGGCAATCTGGATGGATTCGATCCTGCACAACATGCCGTGCCGGCCGCCGAGATGGTGGCGTTGGATCGTTACATCCTGCAGCGCAGCGCGGAAGTGCAAAGCAAGATCGAAGCCGCTTACGCCAACTACGATTTCTCCGACGTCGTGCAGTTGCTGATGAATTACTGCAGTGTCGAACTCGGTGCCATGTATTTGGATGTCACCAAGGATCGCCTCTACACCCTGCAGGAAAATTCGCCGGCCCGACGCAGTGCGCAAACCGCCATGTGGCATATCGCGCAAGCCTTCGTGCGCTGGATCACACCCATCCTCGCTTTCACCGGCGATGAGATGTGGCAGTTCCTGCCGGGTGAGAAAGTCGACAACGTCATGTTCTCGACGCGCCACGCGGCCCTCGACGCTTTTATGGACGGCGACACCGTCAATGCCGCGGAGTTCGATGCATTGATGGCGATGCGCGAGCAGGTTTACAAAACGCTTGAGCCGATGCGCGCCGCCGGCGAGATCGGTGCCGCACTTGAGGCGGAGATCGAGATTTCGGCACCGTCCGACGTGCGCGAATGGCTGACGCCGATGCAAGACGAACTGCGCTTTCTCTTCATCAGCGGTGACGTCACACTGACTGCAGGCCAGGAAAAAGGCTTGGGTGTGCTCGCACGCCCAACCACCAAACCGAAATGCATTCGCTGCTGGCATCGACAATCCGACGTTGGCACGCATGCGGCGCATCCCGAGCTTTGCGGCCGCTGCGTGGACAACGTCGACGGTGCGGGTGAAACAAGGAGGTTCTTCTGATGTCGCGGTTCGTCACGCGCAATGCATTGCCTTGGCTGGTGTTGAGCTTGGTGGTGATCGTCCTCGATCAAGCCAGCAAACGTTGGGTTTTGGCGGCGCTCCCGGAGTACACCGATGTCGTCGTGATTCCGGGCTTCTGGAATTGGTTCCGCACCTACAACACGGGCGCGGCATTCAGTTTCCTCGCCAACAGCGGCGGCTGGCAGATTTGGTTGTTCAGCGCGTTGGCCGTGGTGATTTCCGGCGTCTTGATCCATATGTTGGCGCGCACACCGCGTCACGATTGGCGTACCGCCTTGCCGTTCGCCCTGATTATTGGCGGCGCCATCGGCAACGTGATCGACCGCATTCAACACGGTCACGTGATCGATTTCATCAAGTGGTACATCGGTAGCCATACTTGGCCCGCATTCAACATTGCCGATGCGGCCATTGTCGGCGGGGCGATCGGCGTCATCCTGTTCCAGGTGCTCGCACCGAAGAAGCAGGGCGAGTGAGACAATAGCGCCATGGATATCGTCCTTGCCAATCCCCGCGGTTTTTGTGCCGGTGTCGATCGCGCCATCGAAATCGTCAAGCGTGCGATCGAGACACTCGGTGCGCCGATCTATGTCCGTCACGAGGTCGTGCACAACAAATTCGTCGTGGACGATCTGCGCATGCGCGGCGCCGTCTTTGTCGAAGAATTGGACGAGGTGCCGGACGGCAGCACGGTGATTTTTTCCGCCCATGGCGTGTCCAAAGCGGTGCGTGAAGAAGCCGATCGCCGTGGCTTGAAGGTGTTCGATGCCACTTGCCCGTTGGTGACCAAGGTGCATCTGGAAGTTGCGCGGCACTGTCGCGCCGGTCGCGACATGATCTTGATCGGACACGAAGGCCATCCGGAGGTGGAGGGCACGATGGGGCAGTGGCGCGCCAATGAGGGCGGCGGTCGCATCTATCTCGTGGAAGATGTTGAACAAGCGCGCACCATCGACATCGCCCAACCGGAAAACGTCGCCTACACCACGCAAACCACCTTGTCAGTGGACGACACACGCGAAATCATCGAGCTGTTGCGTATGCGTTTCCCGCAGATGCAAGGCCCGCGAAACGATGACATTTGCTATGCCACGCAAAACCGCCAAGACGCGGTTCGTGATCTGACCAAAACCTGTGATCTGGTGTTGGTGGTCGGTTCACCCAACAGTTCGAACTCCAATCGCTTGCGCGAGTTGGCGGAACGCGTCGGGGTCGAGGCCTACTTGATTGATGCGGCCGAAGAAATCCAACCGCAGTGGATTCAAGGCAAGCAGTGCATCGGCGTCACCGCCGGGGCATCGGCGCCCGACGTCTTGGTCCAAGGCGTGTTGCAGCGCCTGAAAGCCATGGGCGCCAACGGACTGAAAGAACTCGAAGGCGAACCGGAATCCATGGTGTTCGCCTTGCCGAAAGAATTGCGCGTGCGTTTGGTGGATTGATAGCGATCCCCATGAAGAAAACCGAGGTGAAAGCCAAGACCGCATTTGTCTGTACCGAATGCGGCGCAGATAGTCCGAAATGGGCCGGTCAATGTGACGCCTGTGGTGCATGGAACAGCCTCACCGAAATCACCCTTGAGTCGAAGGCGGCAGTCACGGCATCACGTCGTGGCAGCTGGGCCGGCAAAATGGATGCGCCGAAAATCACGGCGCTGAAGGATGTGACGCACACCGAAGCGTCTCGCGTCAGCACCGGAATTTCCGAGTTCGATCGTGTGCTCGGTGGCGGCCTCGTCGATGGCGCGGTGGTGCTCATCGGCGGCGATCCGGGAATCGGCAAATCCACCCTGTTGTTGCAATCGATGGCGCTGATGGCGCCGCGAATGCCGGGTCTGTATGTCACCGGTGAGGAATCCCTCGGACAAATCGCCGGTCGCGCCGCGCGGCTGGGTGTGCCCTTGGACGGTTTGTTCGCGCTGTCGGAGACCTGCGTTGAGCGCATTCTGGCGCAAGCGATCCAGGAAAAACCGCGCTTCATCATCGCCGATTCGATTCAAACGCTGTGGACGGAAACGTTGGCGGCAGCACCAGGTTCGGTCGGGCAGGTGCGTGAGTCGGCGGCGCGATTGGTTCGCTATGCCAAAGAAACCGGCACGTCAGTTTTTCTTGTCGGTCACGTGACCAAAGAGGGCGGCATTGCCGGCCCGCGTGTGTTGGAACACATGGTGGACGCCGTCTTGTATTTCGAAGGCGATTCCGGCTCCCGCTTCCGCCTCTTGCGTGCCTTCAAAAATCGCTTCGGTGCGGTGAACGAACTCGGCGTTTTCGCCATGGGCGACAAGGGATTGAAAGAAGTGCCCAACCCTTCGGCGATTTTTCTCAGCCACACCAGTACGCGCCAGCCCGGCAGTTGCGTCTTGGTGACGCGCGAGGGTACCCGCCCGCTGTTGGTGGAAGTGCAAGCCTTGGTGGATGCTTCGCCCTTGTCGAACCCGCGCCGCGTGGCCGTCGGTTTGGAAGGCAACCGCCTGGCGATGTTGCTGGCCGTGTTGCACCGTCACGGCGGTGTGTTTACCAGCGATCAGGATGTTTTCGTCAATGTGGTCGGCGGCATTCGTGTTCAGGAAACGGCGGCTGATTTGCCGGTGCTGCTCTCGGTCTTATCGTCGTTGCGGAATACCCCTCTACCCGAAAAAACCTTGGCCTTCGGCGAAGTCGGTTTGAGTGGCGAGATCCGCCCGGTGCCCAATGGCGAAGAACGTTTGAAGGAAGCCGCGACGCATGGCTTCAAGCGCGCGATTGTGCCGCGTGCCAATGCGCCGCGTACGTCGCCGGCAGGCATGGAAGTGATTGCGGTCGATCGACTGGCAGATGCGATCGAGGCGCTCGGTTAGAGCGCCTCGAACGTCAAGCTTTTACATTTGTGCGGTGGCTTAGTGCCCGCCAGCCGCCGCTGCCGGACCGCCTTTCGCCACGAACGGCGGACGTGCAAACCACACAAAGCCGATCACCAAAATAAAGATGATGCCGAGCGCGTGGAAGATCTCGTTGAATCCGATTTGCATCGCTTGTTGCGAGATCATGCGTTCCAGGACGAATGCCCCGCGTTGCAAATCACCGCCGCCGATTTGCGTCACCGTTTGCACCATGTTGGGATCGGTGCGTTCAATGGCTTCGGTGAGGTGGGCGTGATGCACGGCGCCGCGCTCGGTCCAGAGGAAAGTGGTCAGCGAGGCCGCAAAACTACCGCCCAATGTTCGAACAAAGGTCGCCAACCCTGACCCCGCGGCAATCTCACTCGGTTCCAAATCCGAGAGCAATATCGTCAGCACCGGCATGAAGAACAGCGCTACGCCGAAACCTTGGAACAGCTGAACCAGAGCCACGCGTTCGAAGTCCACATCCAGATTGAAATGTGAGCGCATGAAACTCGTCAGCGCCATCGCCACGAAAGCGATGCTCGCCACGATGCGCAAGTCGAAGCGCGCCGCGTACAATCCGACAAAGGGCGTCAACAGCACCGGCAGGATGCCAATTGGCGCGGACGCGAAGCCCGCCCATATCGCGGTGTAGCCGAGGTTCCGTTGCAACCACAACGGGACCAACAGGCCCACTGAGAAGAACGCCGAATACGCCATGACCATCGCCAAGGTCCCGGCCGCGAAGTTGCGGTGGCGGAACAAACGCAGGTTCACAATCGGATCGTCATCGGTCAATTCCCAGATCACGAAAACAACTAGCGAAATGGCCGCAATGATCGTCAGCGCCACAATGGTGGTGGAGTGGAACCAGTCCTCGTCGTTGCCGAGGTCGAGCATGATTTGCAGGGCACCGACGCCAAGCACCAACAAAGCCAGACCGATGTAGTCCATTTTCGGGCGTTCAAGCCGTTCGGGGCGACCCTTCAATTGGCGGCCGACCACGACAGAGGAGAAAATGCCGATCGGAATGTTGATGAAGAAAATCCATTCCCAACTGTAGTTGTCGGTGATCCAGCCGCCGAGAATCGGACCGGCAATGGGCGCCACCACCGTCACCATCGCCAGCAAAGCAATCGCCTGCCCGCGCTTTTGGGGTGGGTAGATGGACAGCAACAAGGCCTGCGTGACCGGATACATCGGTCCGCAAACAAAGCCTTGCAACGCACGCGCGAACACCAACATGCCCATGCTGGCCGACAAACCGCACAACGTGGAGGCGATGACAAACGCAAGCGTTGACCACATGAACAACTTGCGTTCGCCGAAACGACGCGTTAACCAGCCGGTCAAGGGCAGGGCGATCGCATTGCTCACCGCGAACGAGGTAATGACCCAAGTGGCTTGGTTTGCGCTACCGCCGAGATTGCCTGAGATCGAGGGCAACGACACGTTAGCGATCGTGGTGTCCAGCACTTGCATGAAGCTTGCAAGTGCCAGACCCAAGGTGGCCAGCGCACGGTTGGGCGGCGCGAAACCCGGCGCCGTCAAACCAGAGGGCGGTCGCGCGGCGTCTTCACCTTGGGTGATTTCCGCAGGGCCAGCCACGATTAACGTCCGCCCATGTTTTCGCTGATGACGCGTTCGATTTCTTCATCGGCGCGTGCCATGACCGAATCGTAGGCAGATGTGGTGGCATGCGCTTGCGTCGGCGTGGTGGTGGGCAACAAGCCATTGCCCTTGTCATGCAGATTCACCTTGACGCTCATGGTAAGACCCAAACGCAGGGGATGTTCCTGCAATTCTTTCGGATCGAGCTGGATGCGCACCGGGACACGTTGCACGATTTTTATCCAGTTGCCCGAAGCGTTTTGTGCCGGCAGGATCGAGAACGCGCTGCCGGTGCCCATGCCGAGGCTGGCCAACTTGCCGTGGAAAACGACGTCGTCGCCGTACAGTTCGGACGTGAGTTCGACACCTTGGCCAAGGCGCAGTTTCTTCAACTGCGTTTCCTTGAAGTTCGCATCCACCCACACGCCGTTCAACGGAATGATGGCCATCAACGGCGTGCCCGGAGCGATACGTTGCCCCAATTGCACAGTGCGCTTGGCAACGTAGCCTGAGACCGGCGCGACGATGCTGGCGCGTTGCACGCCGAGATAGGCCTGACGAAGCTGCGCGGCGGCGGCAACCACCTGCGGATTGTCGCGAATCGAGGAGGAATCAATCGGCGTGCGCGAGCGCACAGCGTTGTCGCGTGATGCGGCCAATGCGGCTTGCGCGGCGGCAAGTGCCGTCTCCGCATGTGCCAGTTCTTCGGCGGAGACCGCACCGGAAGCGACCAGGCCGCGACGACGTGCAACGTCAGCGCTGGCTTGGGCAACGGCAATTTCGCGGGCGCGAATATCGACGCTGGCGGCGTTGGCTGCTGCACGCAGGCCACGCACTTGGCGCACGGCGGAACCGAGCGCGGCTTCCGCCTGGCGGAACGCCAGTTGCGCATCTTCGACGTCGAGATTCACCACCGGTTGGCCGGCTTCGACTTTCATGCCGTCGTCCAAGGTGATGCGTGTGACCGTGCCCGGAATTTGCGAAGTGACGCTCACCACGTCGCCTTGCACGTAAGCATCGTCGGTGCTTTCGCTCCAGCGGCCGATCATGAAGTGATACAGCAGCCATGCGATCGCGGCGAGGATGACCACCAAGGCGACGATCAACAGGGCGCGACGACGCTTCTTGTTGTTCGGGGTTTGCTTGAGATCGGTGGGAGGAAGCGGTGTCGCGGTCGGCGGCACGTCGGTCTTCGGGGTGCTCGGATTTTCGCTGGTCATTGCGGGTTGCCCTTGGAGTCGTTCTTTTTGTCGAATGCCGTCGAAACAGCGGCTTCATTCACCGGTACACCGCCGCCGAGCGCGACATTCAGTCGAACCCAGGCGTCGATGCGTTTCGATTGCAGTTGTTTGATTTGTTGGTCGAGTTGCAGCAGCGGCTTCTGCGCGTTGAGCACGTCGAGCTGCGTGGCAAGGCCGGCTTGCCGGCGTTGCTGCGTCAAGCGCGCACTCTTGTCTGCCGCCGCGCGTGATGCTTTCGCACTGGCGATCTCCGAATCCAATGCGCGTGCGGTTTGCACAGCATCGACAATGTCACGCATGGCGGTCAACACCGCTTGGTCGTAGCCCGCCACGGCGAGATCGAAATCGGCATCGCTACCGCGCAACTGATTGCGCAAACGGCCGCCGTCGAGAATCGGCAAGCTGATTGCCGGACCGCCGTAAACCAACAAAGCGTCTGAACCGAACAGATCCTTCAAGTTGCCGGCAGCGACGCCGAGCATCGCCGAAAGATTCAAGCTCGGATAAAAATCGGCTTTGCTCGCGTCGATGCCACGGCTCGCGGCCTCAACACGCCAACGGGCGGCGACCACATCCGGACGTCGCGACACCAATTCGCTCGGCAAGGTCGACGGAATGGCAATCGCCGGCGTGTTCAAGTTCGGCCGTTCAATGGACAAACCATAATCCGGGCCTTGACCGGCCAACATCGCCAAGGTGGTCTTCAACGCCACGATTTGTTGCTCGGCAGCCTTTTGTTGTTGGTGTGCGGCTTCTTCGGCGGAAATGATTTGCGACAACACGATCTGGTTGTCGATGCCGGCTTTCACACGTTGCGCGGCCAACACCCGCAGACCGGCGTTGCGCTTCGCATCCTGCGCGGCAACATCACGCATTTCGTAGGCTTGATCCAAACCCACATAGGTTTGCGTGATGTTTTGAATCAGACTCGCGCGTGCGGCTTGCACATCCACTTCCTGTGCACGCGCCTGGCCGATAGCGGCGTCGTACTTCGCATGCTTGCCTCCCCAGATGTCCGGTGCCCAGCTGAAGTTCAACGACAAAATCGTTGAATGCATCAACTTGCCGCCAATAGGGGCGGGTGCCAGGGTTTCGGGCAATTGGATGTGGGACTCTTGTGCCGAAGCGCCAAGGGTCGGGTAAATGCCGGCTTCAGCCAAACCCGCTTGTGCAAAGGCTTTGCGCACGCGCGCATTGGCCGCGGCGACAGACGGCGCGTCGGCCAAACCGTCTTTGATCAAGCGATCGAGTTGGGGATCGCCCAAACCGTTCCACCACGAAGCACCCGGCCAAGCCACGTTAGAAAGCTTGGTGTTTCCCAGTGCGCGCTCACTATGCAGGCGGTCGGCACTGCGCATCGTGCCTTCCGGCGCGATGCCGTGGGTACTTGCGCAGGCGGCCAAACTCAAGGCTGCCAGCGCCGGCAGCAACTTGCGCGTTGTTTGCGAAATCATTGAATGTCCTTGTTCAAATTGTTTCTGACATGGGAAAGCAGACGCACCAACTCTTCGCGTTCTGACAGATTCAAACCTTCCATCGCCTGCATGCGGATTTGTTCGCCGATGCGTTCGGTGAGTGCCCGTGCGTTCTGGCCTTCCTCGGTCAGCTCGACCTTGAGTGCGCGACGGTCTTCCGGATCGGCAAGACGTCGCACCAAACCGCGCGTTTCCAATTGATCCAGCAAACGGGTCATCGCGCCCGGGTGGATTTCCACAGCACGCGCGAGCTCACCGGCACTGCTCGCGCCTTGGGAAAGGCGCTTCAGCGTGATGTATTGACTGAAGGTGAAATCCAGCCCCTCGGCGCTCAAAGCACGCGACATGGCCGCCCACATAGCGTCACGCGTCTGCTTGAACAGCACGCCGATAGAAGAGGTTCGAAGGTTGTCTTGGCATTCCATGGGCGCAAATTCTCGCTGCCTGCGCAATAGTTGTCAAGGCAACTATTGTGACGGCAATTTTACACCTGAAGCTTCCATTCAGGTTCAGACGCGATTGAGAATAAGTTCCCGGACGAATTGGGTGCCGAAGAAAGCGAGCAAGAGCAGGATCATCGCCGCCAGCGTCCATCTGACCGCCCGCGCGCCGCGCCAACCGTAGCGCCAGCGGCCGATCAGCAGAATGCCGAACACCAGCCACGACAACACCGACAGCACGGTTTTGTGGACGATGTGCTGGGCGAACAGGTCATGCACAAACACCACGCCAGTGACCAAGGTGGCGGTCAAGAGCACGTAGCCGACCAAAATGGCTTGGAAAAGCAGTCGCTCGAGATCGGTCAACGGCGGCAAGACGCGCGTCCAGGTTTGCACGCGATGACGCCGCAACGCGCGCTCTTGGAACCACAGCAATAGGGCGATGAGTGTGGCAACCGCCAAGGTGACATAGGCCGAAATCGCACACCAGGCATGCAATTGCAGTTGCCAATCCATTTGCGTGGGGTGACCGTGGCCTTGTGCCGCATAACGCAAAGCGAGCAAGCCGGCGAGCGGATACATCAAGATGCCGGCGGCCGCCAATTTGCCGCGCAGCGACAGTGCCGTGGTCAACGCAGCAATTCCCAAGGCCGTCAACGACAGGGTCGAATAAAACCGCAGGTCGACACCGCGGATGCTGCGCCAAGCTTCCGCATGGATTTCCCCGTGGAAGACCATGGCCAAAATCACGATGGGCAACCACCAACGATTGCCGTCACCTGCCGGTCTCGCCAACGATCGGCCGAGGACGCCGGTGGCAATGCAATAGAGCAGCAATGAAAGATAGGCCATGATCATCGGCAAAGTGTCGCATGAACGGGGCGTCAGACGGCGACACCGTTATACTGGCGCATTGCGTTTTTGACGCGTCCCACCCGCGTAGTCCCCATGTTTGAATCCCTTTCCGAACGCCTGTCCGGCACCATCAACCGCATTCGCGGTCGCGGCCGGTTGACCGAATCCAACATCACCGAAGCGCTGCGTGAAGTGCGGATCGCCTTGCTTGAGGCCGACGTCGCCTTGCCGGTTGTGCAAGCCCTGATCCAGCGCGTCAAAGTGCGGGCGGTCGGGCAGGAAGTGATGAAGTCGCTGACGCCGGGCCAAGCTTTGATCAAGGTTGTGCGCGACGAGCTTACCAATGTCATGGGCGCACAAGCCTCGGACTTGAATTTGAATGTGCCGGCGCCTGCGGTGATCTTGATGGCCGGTTTGCAGGGTGCCGGTAAAACCACCACCGTCGGCAAACTTGCCAAGCATCTGAAAGAAAAGCGCAAGAAGAAGGTGATGGTGGTGAGTGCCGACGTGTATCGTCCGGCCGCCATCGAGCAGTTGAAAACACTGGCCGGTCAAACCGGTGCTTTGTTCTTCCCGTCCGAATCCACACAAAAGCCGGTGGACATCGTCCGTGCGGCCATTGACGACGCGAAGAAATCTTTCGCCGATGTGTTGATTGTCGATACCGCCGGTCGCTTGGCCATCGATGCCGAGATGATGGCGGAAATCAAGGCACTTCATGCCGCAGTGACGCCGGTCGAAACCTTGTTCGTGGTCGATTCGATGACCGGTCAAGACGCGGCGGTCACCGCCAAGGCCTTCAGTGATGCCTTGCCGTTGACGGGTGTCGTGCTGACCAAAACCGACGGTGACGCGCGCGGTGGTGCCGCGTTGTCGGTGCGCTACATCACCGGCAAGCCGATCAAGTTCATGGGTATCGGTGAAAAGCCCGATGGCCTCGACGTCTTCCATCCCGATCGCGTGGCAAGCCGGATTCTCGACATGGGCGACGTGTTGTCGCTGGTCGAGCAGGTCGAAGCCAACGTCGACCGCGAAAAGGCGGAAAAACTCGCTGAAAAAGTCTCGAAGGGCAAGAAGTTCGATTTGAACGACATGCGTGATCAGCTCGAACAAATGCAAAACATGGGCGGTCTGGCCGGCTTGATGGACAAGTTGCCGGGCATGGGGCAGATCCCCGATTCGGTAAAGAGCCAAGTCACCGGGAAGGAAGTGCCGCGCATGATTGCGATCATCAATTCGATGACCAAGAAAGAGCGTCGCAACCCGGATCTATTGAACGGTTCGCGCCGTGCACGCATCGCCAAAGGTTCGGGTATGCAACCGGCCGATATCAACCGTCTCATGAAGCAATACCAGCAGATGGAAAAAATGATGGGCAAGCTCGGTCGCGGCGGCGGCAAAGGTATGATGCGCGGCTTGAAAGGCATGATGGGTGGTGGCATGGGCGGCATGCCGTTCCGTTGAGCACAGCCATGAGCGCGCACTACGTTTCTACGCATGACACGCGTGCGCTCGCGATCAACAACTACGGACACTTCACCAGTTTCCAAGTGCGCGGCAAGCGCGTGCGCGGCCTCGATCTGCACATGGATCGGCTGCGTGCGGCACAGGCCGAGATTTTCGGCACTGCGCTCGACGAGATTCGCGTGCGCGATGCGATTCATGCCGCGATGGATGCGGAAGGTCTGGTCGATGCCTCTGTGCGCGTCACTTGCTACGACGAGCATTTCGATTTGGCCCGACCGCTTGACGCGCGCGGACAGGATGTCTTGGTGACTGTCTCGCCTGCGCGCGCGTCCGTCAGCACGCCGGTGCGACTGAAGTCTGTACCGTTTTTGCGGCAGAACGCCGAACTGAAACATTGCGGCATGTTTTCGCAATACATGGCGCGTCGGGCCGCGCAAATGCAGGGCTATGACGACGCGATTTTTGTCGACACGATGATGAATGTCAGCGAAGGGCCGACCTGGAGCTTCGTGTGTTTCGACGGCGATACGTTGTTCTGGCCGGTGACGCTCGCACTCGATAGCGTGACCGCACAGCTCATCAGCACCTCCGAAGTGATGGAGGGCAAGAAACAAGAATTCGGCACGCTGGCGTTGCCGACCTTGGGTGCGTATTTGTCCGCGTTCGCGATCAACTCGAGCGGGATCCGACCGATCGCCAGCATCGACAGCTATCCCTTCGACGAAGGCCTGGAAGCGCTGGAATTGCTGCAATTGGCCGTTGAAAGCCAGCCCCTGCAGCCGATTTGAAAGTCGGGCTAGCCGCCGGCTTCCCACAAGTCATTGAATGTATTACAATTGCCGGCTTACCCTGCCATCCCGGCAGCTGGGCAACTCAGAGAAAAGCACCATGGTCAAGATCCGTCTTACCCGCGGCGGCGCTAAGAAGCGTCCGTTCTACCACATCATCGTTACCGACAGCCGCAGCGCCCGCGACGGCCGCAACATTGAGCGCGTCGGTTACTTCAACCCGGTCGCACAAGGCCAGGAAAAGCGCGTTGAAATGAACCTCGAGCGCGTCAAGTATTGGGTCGCCAACGGCGCACAGTTCACCGACAAGGTCGGCAACCTGTACAAAGAAGCGCTGAAGACCCAGGCGCCGGCCGCTTGATTGCGCGGCTGCGCAGGGCGTAGCCATGGCCGTTGATTCGCAAAACCCGGAGCGCCGTATCTTGCTTGGCAAGATTCACGGCGCTTTTGGCGTTAGAGGGGAGTTGCGCGTGGAATCTTTCACCGACCCCGAAACCGCACTGCTGAAATATTCGCCGCTCACGCTGGTCGATGCGATGGGGCGCGAACGCGTGCTCGGAACGTTGCGCGGCAAACCGGCCGGCAAAGGCCTGACCGTTTCCATGGAGGGCGTTGACTCGAAAGAGGCCGCCGATGCCTTGCGTGGCGCAATGATTTACACGCCGCGTTCGTCGTTGCCGCCGCCGGCACCAGGCGAGTACTACTGGGTCGATCTCGAAGGCCTCGACGTCTACAACCTCGACGGCGTCCATTTCGGTCGCGTCGCGTATCTCACCAGCACCGGCGCCAACGACGTAATGGTGGTTGAAGGCGATCGCGAGCGTTGGTTGCCCTTCAAAACACCCGATTACGTGACCTCGGTGGATTTCGACGCACGCCGCATCACGGTGGATTGGGATCCGGACTTTTGAGGCCTGGCCATGCGTGTTGATGTGGTCAGTTTGTTTCCCGAATTTGTCGCGCAGTGCGCGGCCTTCGGCGTCACCGGTCGCGCTGTTGAAAAAGGGCTGTTGTCCATTTCCAGCTGGAATCCAAGGGATTTCGCGCAAGGCAACTATCGCAAGGTCGATGACCGGACCTTCGGCGGCGGTCCCGGCATGGTGATGTTGATCGAGCCTTTGCAAGCGGCGTTCGACGCCTTGAAAGCGGACGACCCGACGCCGCCTCACGTGATTTATCTTTCGCCGCAAGGTGCGCCGCTGACGCAGGCGAAAGTGCGTGAGCTTTCCGCGCGTCCGCGATTGGTATTGCTCTGCGGGCGTTATGAAGGCGTGGACGAACGCTTCCTCCACGCGCACGTGGATGAAGAAATTTCGCTCGGCGATTACGTCTTGTCGGGCGGCGAGCTGGGGGCGGCCATCGTCATTGATACGGTCGCGCGCCTGCAGCCCGGTGCATTGAATGATGCCGAGTCGGCCGAGCAAGACAGTTTTGAAAACGGTTTGTTGGATTGCCCGCATTTTTCAAAACCGGTTCAACATGCCTTGGGCGAGGTGCCCGCCGTCTTGTTGTCGGGCAATCACGCCGAAATTGCCCGCTGGCGGCGTGAGCAATCTCTGGAAAGAACGGCCCGGCGGCGCCCCGATTTGCTGAAATCGGCGCAATTGTCGGCCAAAGACCGGAAATTCCTAAGCGAATCAGGCCTCTGGACCGAATAAAAGCCGGGGCGGCTGGTCTTTTCCCAATAAAACGTTGTACAATGTCCAGCTTCGCGTTCGGCAGGTTCGCCGCGCGACATCCAAGAACAACGACAGAATACGGTGTCACCATGAGCAAGCCCTCCCTGCACAACCTCATCAACGAATTCGAAAGCGCGCAACAAACGCGCAAGCTTCCGGAATTCGGTCCCGGCGACACCGTTGTCGTCAACGTGAAAGTCAAAGAAGGTAACCGCGAACGCGTCCAGGCCTATGAAGGCGTGGTCATCGGTATCAAGAACGGCGGCCTCAATGCTGCGTTCACGGTCCGCAAGATTTCGCACGGCTACGGCGTGGAACGCGTGTTCCAAACCCACAGCCCGATCATCGACTCGGTCGTCGTGAAGCGTCGTGGTGACGTCCGCGCCGCCAAGCTGTACTACCTCCGTGGTCTCGAAGGCCGCGCAGCGCGTATCCGCGAAGATCTGGCCGCTGTTGCCAAGCACAAAGCAGAAGCCAAAGCCGCCAAGGCTGCGGAAGATGCAGCTGCCGCCGCGGAATAATTTCCCGCGCAGCGTTGCAATGGACGGCCACCTTCGGGTGGCCGTTTGCGTTGGTATTCCCCTCTCCACAAAGTGGAGAGGGTGCCCTAAAGGGGCGGGTGAGGCTCTTGCTTTCCCCTCTCCACAAAGTGGAGAGGGTGGCGCGAAGCGCCGGGTGAGGCGCTCTTAAAAAAATTATGACCGATCAACAACCCCCCACCATCCGCCTAGACATCTGGCTCTGGGCCGCACGCTTCTTCAAAACACGTGCGCTCGCCAAGCAGGCGATTGAAACCGGCAAAGTGTCGGTAGACGGCGAGCGCCCGAAACCCTCGCGCGTCGTTCGCGCCGGTGCGAACTTGAAAATCGAACGTGGCGTCGAAGTCTTCGATATCACGGTGAAGGCGGTGAGTGACATCCGCGGCCCGGCGCCGGTGGCGCAGCTGCTCTATGAAGAAGCGGAAGGCTCTATCGAAGCACGACGCATTGCGCGGCAAACTGCGGCGGCGGCGCGCGCGGGTTATTTGCCGCCTGAGACGAAGCCGGATAAGCGGGCGAGAAGGTTGATTCGGGCTCTGGGGGATTTGGATGCGCTTTGAGGTGAAGCTTTAAAGGCGCCTAGAAAAGCGCCTCATCCGGCGCTGCGCGCCACCTTCTCCACTGCGTGGAGAAGGGAAAGCTTCCCCTCTCCATCTTTGATGGAGAGGGTGCCCCGAAGTGGCGGGTGAGGCGCTCTTGCTTTCCCCTCTCCACGCAGTGGAGAGGGTGGCGCGAAGCGCCGGGTGAGGCGCTCTTACCGACGCCCACCCAAAACCGAACTACCAATCCGGAAAATATCGCCAATATCCACCTTGCCGTCGCCGCCGCCGAGGATCGATCCCAGCAAGCCGCCACCGGCATTGGATTGCTCTTGGCTCAGCACTTCCGAGACACCTTGCGGGCTCGATTCCACGCTCGGCGAAAACACTTTGCGCGAGAGATAGGCCATCACGATCGGCGCGAGAATTTGCAACAGCATCTGTGTGCGATCGCCGCCGAGGCCGGTGGTTTGCCCCAACTGCTGTGCGGCGGTTTGTTGTTGGCCACCAAAAATATGACCGAGAATGCCGGCACCGTTGATCGCGGAACCGGAGGGCTGTTGTTGGCCGAGCCCGCCCAGCACCGAGCCCAGCAAATCACCGACACCGCCATTACCCAACGATTGCTGGTGGTTGCCCAATGCGCCGAAGAGCGCTTCCGCACCACCACTTTGCGCGTTGTGGCCCAGCGCGCCAATCAACATGGGCAAAGCGGCCGCGATGGCTTGGCTGGCTTGGCTGTCGTTGACGCCCAATTGTCCGGCGACTTGTTGGGTCGGTGCGCCCTGCATTTGTTGGAGGATTTCTTCGATCATGCTCATCGGTATCAGGTCCTGTTTTTCAACGGCGGTTAGTGTGGAAAATTACGCTAACAGCCCATAGGTCAGCTCGGTGTGAGTGACGCGGATCAAAGCTCGACGTCTTCGCCGCCCGGCGCATTGCCCGGATGTTCCGCCGCAGAGGTATCGGCCTTCGGGGCTTCGGCCAGACGTTTCAGTGCAGCCGCCACACCTGCGCCGTAAGCCGGATCGGCCTTGCTGCAATTGTCCACATGCCGTTGCTTGATGAAGTCCGGTGCGTCACCCATGGCGCGCGCCGTATTGTCGAACAGGCGTTGCTGTTGATCCGCTGACATCAGGCGGAACAATGCACCGGGTTGGCTGAAATAGTCGTCATCATCTTCGCGATAGTTCCAGAAATCGGCGTCGCCGCGGATCTTCAAAGGTGGTTCGCGGAATTCAGGCTGTTCCTGCCATTGCCCGAAACTATTCGGTTCGTAGTGCGGCAAGCTGCCGTAGTTGCCATCAGTGCGTCCTTGGCCATCGCGATGATTGCTGTGCACGGGGCATCGCGCCTGATTCACAGGGATTTGATGGAAATTCACGCCCAAGCGATAGCGCTGCGCATCGGCGTAGTTGAACAGGCGGGCTTGCAGCATCCGGTCGGGCGATGCGCCGATACCCGGCACCAAATTGCTTGGCGCGAAGGCACTTTGCTCCACATCCGCGTGGAAGTTTTCCGGATTTTTGTTGAGCTCGAATTCGCCGACTTCGATCAGCGGGTAGTCCGACTTCGGCCACACTTTGGTGAGGTCGAACGGGTGGATGCGATAGGTTTCAGCGTCCGCCTCCGGCATGATTTGCACGTACATCTTCCACTTCGGAAACTCGCCGCGTTCGATCGCGTCATACAAATCACGCTGGTGGCTTTCGCGGTCTTTGCCGACCAATTCCGCCGCTTGTGCATCGGTCAGATGTTCCAGACCTTGCTGGCTGATGAAGTGCATCTTCACCCAAAAGCGTTCGTTATCGGCGTTCCAAAAGCTGTAGGTGTGCGATGAAAAGCCGTGCATGTGACGGTAACTGCGCGGAATACCGCGATCGCTCATCACGATGGTGACTTGATGCAAGGCCTCGGGAAGCAGCGTCCACCAATCCCAATTGTTCGTAGCGCTGCGCAGATTGGTGCGCGGATCGCGTTTGACGACTTTGTTCAGATCGGGGAATTTGCGCGGATCGCGAATGAAGAACACGGGCGTGTTGTTGCCGACCATGTCCCAATTGCCTTCCTCGGTGTAGAACTTCAGCGCGAAGCCACGGATGTCGCGTTCGGCATCGGCCGCGCCGCGTTCACCGGCAACCGTGGTGAAACGCGCAAACATGTCTGTGCGTTTGCCGACCTTGGAAAAAATCGCTGCACGCGTATAGCGGCTGATGTCATTGGTGACAGTGAAAGTGCCGAACGCTCCGGAACCCTTGGCGTGCATGCGCCGTTCCGGAATCACTTCACGCACGAAGTTGGCCAGCTTTTCATTCAACCAAAGGTCTTGCGCCAACAAGGGACCGCGCGGGCCGGCGGTCAAACTGTTTTGGTTTTCTGCGACGGGTGCGCCTGCGTTGGTGGTGAGACGCGTGACCGGGCATTCGCCGTGTTTGGTTTCCGGCGTGCGCGAAAGATCCTTTTGGCGTTGTGCGGAATCGCGGGGGGAGGGGGCGGACGTGTAGGTGGCCGGATCTTTCTTGCTCATGACGCTCTCCTGTGTGTTTGCTTCACTTTGCAACGCGTGCGCTAAAAAGAGAAATCGATTGTTGATTGCAGACTGATAGAGGAAATCAATCGCGTTGCGCACGGCAACTCAGGCGATTTGCCGAGCTTAGGCCTTCAATCGTTCAGAACGTGTGCGGTCAATGCAGGGACTTCAAGCGATACAAGGCTTCCAGCGCTTGTTTCGGGGTCAGTTCGTCCGGATCGATGGCGGCCAGGGCATCCAGCGCAGCACTGGCCGGCGTGAACAAGCCGAATTGTTGCGGTGTGTCCAAACGTTCAGGCGTGAGCGGCGCCTGCGGTGCGGCCCCATGCGTCTGTGCATGGGCTTCGAGTTCCGCCAAGTGCGCACGCGCGTCGCGAATCACATTACGCGGCATGCCGGCCAGACTCGCCACTTGCAAACCGTAACTGCGATCGGCCGGCCCCGGTTTGACTCGGTGCATGAAGACCAGCGCATCGCCGTGCTCGACGGCATCCAGATGGACGTTTTCGACGGCACTGCCGGGCGTCGCCAACGCGGTCAATTCGAAATAGTGCGTCGCAAACAACGTATGGCTGCGATTGTGCTCGGCTAAATGTCGCGCGCAGGCATGCGCAAGCGCCAAGCCGTCATAGGTGCTGGTGCCGCGTCCGATTTCGTCCATCAAAACCAGTGAATGTTCGGTGGCGTGATGCAGGATGTAGCTGGTCTCGGTCATTTCGACCATGAAGGTGGATTGACCCTTGGCCAAATCATCGCCGGCACCGATGCGGGTGAGGATGCGATCGATGGGTCCGATACGAGCACTGCCGGCCGGTACGAAACTGCCAATGTGGGCGAGCAACACAATCAACGCGGTTTGCCGCATGTAGGTGCTCTTGCCGCCCATGTTCGGGCCGGTGATTACCAACATGCGTCGTGTGTCGTCGAGATCCACATCGTTGGGCGTGAACGGGGCATCGCGTACCGCTTCAACCACCGGATGGCGGCCGGCTTCGATGGTGAGCACGTTGTCAGTCGTGAGTGTGGGTTTGCGCCAATCCAAGACGTCGGCGCGCTCGGCGAATCCGCACAGCACATCGAGCGTGGCAAGCGCGGTGGCACACCGTTTCAGCGGTTCCAGTACGTCATTCAAGTCTTCAACCAGTTGTGCGTACAAGGCGGTTTCGCGACTCAGCGAGCGATCACGCGCTGAAAGCACCTTGTCTTCAAAGGTCTTCAATTCTTCGGTGATGTAGCGTTCGGCATTGGCCAGCGTTTGGCGCCGCGTGTAGTGCGTCGGTGCGCGTTCGACTTGGCCTTTGCTGATTTCGATGTAGTAACCGTGCACGCGGTTGTAGCCGACTTTCAAATTGGCAATACCGCTGGCTTCGCGTTCGCGCTGTTCGAGTTCGATGAGGAACTGATCGGCATGCGTGGAAAGTCGGCGCAGTTCATCCAACTCAGCGTCAAAACCTTCGGCGATCACGCCGCCGTCGCGGGCGAGCATGGGCGGATGTTCAACCACCGCGCGTTGCAACAGAGATTGGGTGTCGGCGTGTCCGCCGAGTTCCTGCGCAAGGGATTCGATCAAGGGCGAGGCAATGTTTGCCAATGCGTTTTGCAGCACGGGCGCGAGCGCCAGTCCGTCACGAAGAGTCGACAAGTCACGCGGGCGCGCACTACGCAACGCCACGCGCGACAAAATGCGTTCCATGTCACCCAAGCCGCGCAAGACATCACGCAAGTCTTCAACCTGGTTGGCCAGCATGAGCGCTTCGACCGCTTGCAGACGCAAATTCAACGCGTTCTGATCACGCAAAGGCCGTTGCAACCAACGGCGCAACAAACGTCCGCCCATCGGTGAGCGGGTGGAATCGAGCACACCGAGCAAGGTGTGGCGGGTGTCGCCATCCACACGGCTGTCCAATTCCAAATGGCGCCGCGTGGCAGCATTCAAGGTGATGGTTTCGCTGGTCGGTTCCGTTGAGATGTGCGTGAGATGCGGCAGCTGTTGTTTTTGTGTTTCTTCGACGTAACCGAGCAAGGCACCTGCCGCAGCAATCGCCAGAGTTTGGTTCTCGATGCCGAAGGCGGACAAATCTTGCAACTTGAAAAACTGCAGCAACTTGCGCCGGCCGGATTCACTGTCGAACAGCCAGGGCGCGCGTTTACGCACGCCTTTCATTTGCTGGACGAACACCGGCAGGGTGTCGTCGTCGGCGATCAAAGTCTCGGCAGGTGACAAGCGCGCGATTTCTGCTTCCAACGCATCGTCGTCCGCGACTTCGTTGGCCAACATGCGTCCGGCCGACACATCCGCCCACGCCAGTCCGAAACCGTTTTTGCCTTTGGCAATGGCCAGAAGAATGTTGTCGCGGCGATCATCGAGCAGCGCTTCATCGGTAAGCGTGCCCGGCGTGACAACCCGGACGACTTTGCGCTCCACGATGCCTTTCGACGTGGCCGGGTCGCCGATCTGTTCGCAAATCGCTACCGATTCGCCCAAGGCAACCAACCGTGCCAAATAACCTTCATAGGCATGTGCGGGCACGCCGCACATCGGAATCGGTTCGCCGGCGCTGCTGCCGCGCTTGGTCAAAGTGATGTCGAGCAATCGCGCCGCTTTGCGCGCGTCATCAAAAAACAATTCGTAGAAATCGCCCATGCGGAAAAACAGCAACACGTCGGGGTAATCCGCCTTGGCGGCGAAAAACTGCTTCATCAACGGGGTGTGTTCTTGCGCGGCGTTTTTGTCTTTCTGGCTCAAGGTGTATGACTCACAAATCGGTCTGCAAATAGTCGGTGGCACCATGCAGTACGTTCAAAACCACAATTCTGTTTGCGTCCACTTCAACGCGATAAAGCACAACGTAGTTTCCGTGCAGTCGGCGTCTGACTTCATGATCGGCATATCGTTGAACGATCGGAAAAGCGAAAGGCAACTCGACAAGCGTCAGGCAGGCTGTCCGCAATTCGCGGACGAACTCAGCGGCTCGTTCGGGATTGTCTTGGGCGATGTAATCACCGATTTCCTGAATCTCGATGATGGCGCGACGGGACAGAACAACTTTCATTCCTGCACCCGGTTGCCACCACCTCCATAACGGCGTTCTAGCTCGGCGAATACATCTTCGGCGGCATAAACGTGTCCTTGGTCTGCAGCTTCGAGGCCGCGCATCACGGCGGCGTCCAGCGCGGCGAGTTTCAGTTCACGTTCCTGGATCAGCCGTACGCCCTCGCGGAGAACTTCACTTTTCGACCCATATCGACCCGTCGCGACAAGTTCGGCCACAAATTGTTCAAGCGGTTTTCCTAGTTCTGCGCTGATCATGGGTTTGACTCTCGTTGCGATTTCTCAAGTGTAGGAAACTTGATAATTATTATCAATGCGAGACGCGCCAGCGCGGCTTAGACTCATTGCATGAAGATTGAAACTTCCGCCCTCGACGATGCATCGCTCGAAACCCTGGCCAGCCAAATCGGCACGAAGATGATCGCGCAGCACCAGCGCTTGGCCACCGCGGAAAGCTGCACCGGCGGCTGGATCGCCAAGGTAGTGACCTCGGTGGCAGGCTCGTCGACCTGGTTTGATTGCGGCATGGTGGCCTATAGCTACGAAGCGAAACAGGCCCTGTTGCGCGTGCGTCCGCAGACCTTGGAAGAGTTTGGTGCGGTCAGCCGCGAATGTGTCATCGAAATGGTCTCGGGCGCCGTGGTGAATTCCGGCGCCAGCATCGCCGTGGCGGTGACCGGCGTTGCTGGACCCGGCGGTGGCAGCGCAGACAAGCCGGTCGGCACGGTCTGGATCGGCTGGAAACGGCGCGGGGGCTATGCGCGCGCCGAGCAGTTCCATTTCGACGGTGACCGCGAGTCGGTGCGCCGTCAGACCGTGGCAGCCGCGCTGGCCGGGGTCGGTGTGGAGCTGGATCAAGCGGCCGCCGGTTAAGCCCAAAAGGCGATTCGCCTGAAATCACTTGCGCGGGATGCACGTTAGTAGTATTACTACTCACATGAAGCTCACCGACACCCAGAACGCCATTCTCGAATTCATTGCCGAACGCATTGAATTGGAAGGCATGCCGCCTGCGCAGACCGAAATTGCCCGCGCCTTTGGTTTCAAAGGCGTCCGCGCCGCGCAATACCATCTGGAAGCTTTGGAAGCCGCCGGCGCCATCGAGCGGATGCCCGGCAAGGCCCGCGGCCTGCGGATTCTGCAGCCGCCGCCCTCTGTGCAGGCCGCGCTTGAGCTGCCTTTGGCGGCAAACGACGACTTCGTCCGCTTGCCCGTGCTTGGCCAAGTCGCAGCGGGCTTGCCGATCGGCGCAGACATCGACGCCCATAGCGACAGTTTTGTCGTGGTCGACCGGGTTTTCTTTTCACCCAAGCCCGACTACTTGTTGAAAGTGAAGGGCGACTCGATGCGCGACGAAGGCATTTTCGATGGCGACCTCATCGGCGTGCATCGCACGACCGATGCGCGCAACGGGCAAATTGTGGTGGCGCGCATCGACGAAGAAATCACCGTGAAACTGTTCAAGAACAGCGGTGATCGCATCCGTCTGTTGCCGCGCAATCCCGATTACGCACCCATCGAAGTGCTGCCGGGTCAGGAGTTTGCCATCGAGGGCCTGTATTGCGGTTTGGTGCGCCCCAATCGATGAAAAAGCCGTTTTCCGACGTGCCGCAGGGCGCTTGTCTGATCGCGCCGCTCTCGGGGTGCCCTGAAACTTTTTCATACAGTGCCGGCCACGTCGCAATGTGTGCGACACGCGCCGCAGACACTGTATCCAACACGAATCAACCATTCGAATCAGCGAGGAAATGAACATGGATGACAACAAGCAACGCGCCCTGGCGGCGGCCCTTGGGCAAATCGAGAAGCAGTTCGGCAAAGGCTCCGTCATGCGTATGGGTGACCGTACCGCTGAAGCCGTGGAAACCATCGGCACCGGCTCCCTGATGCTGGACATCGCGCTCGGTATTGGCGGCTTGCCGAAGGGGCGGGTGGTTGAAATCTATGGTCCGGAATCCTCCGGCAAAACCACGCTCACGTTGCAAGCCATTGCCGAATGCCAAAAGGCCGGCGGCACCGCCGCCTTCATCGATGCCGAACACGCCCTTGATCCGGTGTATGCACAAAAACTCGGCGTCAATCTGGACGATTTGCTGCTCTCGCAGCCCGATACCGGTGAACAAGCGCTTGAAATCGCCGACATGCTGGTGCGCTCCAATGCCGTGGACATCGTGGTGGTCGACTCGGTGGCCGCGCTCACGCCGCGTGCCGAAATCGAAGGCGAAATGGGTGATCAGTTGCCTGGCTTGCAAGCCCGCTTGATGAGCCAGGCCTTGCGCAAGCTCACCGGCAACATCAAGCGCAGCAATTGCTTGGTGATCTTCATCAACCAGCTGCGTATGAAGATCGGCATCATGATGCCGGGTCAAAGCCCGGAAGTGACCACCGGCGGTAATGCCCTGAAGTTCTATGCATCGGTCCGTCTGGATATCCGCCGCATCGGTGCCATCAAGAAGGGCGATGAAATCATCGGTAACCAAACCCGAATCAAAGTCGTCAAGAACAAGATGGCACCGCCGTTCAAGCAGGTCGTCACCGAAATTCTTTACGGTGAAGGCATTTCGCGCGAAGGCGAGCTGATTGACATGGGGGTGGATGCCAAGCTGGTCGACAAAGCCGGTGCTTGGTACAGCTATGGCAGCGAGCGCATCGGCCAAGGCAAGGAAAACGCCCGCCAGTACTTGAAAGACAACCCGGCCATTGCGCAGCAGATCGAAGCCGCGCTGCGCGAGAAGTTTGTGCCGGAAGAAGCGCCGCGTGACGAACAGGATGACGCGGAAGGCTGAGCAAGATCCCGGCTTGCCGGCGTCGGGCAACTCCTCGCGCCCGCGCCGGCAAAGACCGGAGTTGACGCCGACCCAGCGTGCCTTGGGGCTGCTGGTTCGGCGTGAACACTCCAAGAAAGAACTGGCGCGCAAGCTGGAAGCCAAGGGCGTCGCCAAAGAAGACGCACGCGCTGCCGTGGCCAAGCTGACCGATGCCGGTTGGCAGGACGATGGCCGATTTGCCGAGCAGTGGGTGCGCAGCAAAGTCGCATGCGGCTATGGGCCCTTGCGTATTCAGGCCGAATTGCGGATGCATGCGCTGACCGACGAGGCAATCACCCACGCGTTTACCACCGTGGAAGACAGCTGGTCTGCACTGGCGCATGAGCAGGTCCGGCGTCGCTTTCCACAGGCCTACAAGGCAGATCGGAACGCCCAAAGAAAAGCCGCCGAGCACTTATTGCGCCGTGGCTTCAGCATGGCGCACGTACAAGCGGCGCTCAAATGCGATTTTGATGACGAGTACTAGGCAAAAAGTCGGGGCGTCAACGCATTCAGCCTGATAATCTAGTCGTTTTCCCGTTTGCAGCTGTCTGCGCCTAGCTTCCCATGAAAACCACTGCTGATATTCGCCGCGAATTTCTCGAGTTCTTTGCTGAGCGCGGACACACCATTGTGCCTTCCGCCAGCCTGGTGCCGGGCAACGATCCGACCTTGCTCTTTACGAATTCCGGCATGGTGCAGTTCAAGGATGTTTTCCTTGGCGCAGAGAAGCGCAGCTACGTGCGCGTGGCAGATGTGCAGCGCTGCCTGCGTGCGGGCGGCAAACACAACGATCTCGATCAGGTCGGCTATACCGCACGCCATCACACCTTCTTCGAAATGCTCGGCAATTGGTCCTTCGGCGATTACTTCAAGAAAGAAGCGATCGAGTGGGCCTGGGAATTGCTGACACGCGTGTGGCAATTACCGAAAGAGCGACTGCTCGCCACCGTCTATCACACCGACGACGAGTCCTATGCCATTTGGCGTGACGTCGTGGGTCTGCCGGAAGACCGCATTATTCGCATCGGCGACAACAAAGGCGCGCCGTTCGCGTCCGATAACTTCTGGCAGATGGCAGATACCGGACCCTGTGGTCCGTGTACCGAGATTTTCTACGACCATGGCGAAAACTACGCCGGCGGCCCGCCCGGTTCGCCGGACGAAGACGGTGACCGCTACATTGAAATCTGGAACAACGTGTTCATGCAGTTCGACCGTGCCGCCGACGGTACGCTCACGCCGCTGCCCGCGCCCTGCGTGGATACCGGCATGGGGCTGGAGCGCATCGCCGCAGTGTTGCAGCACGCGCATAGCAATTACGAGATTGATCTGTTCAAGACTTTGATCGGACGCATCGCCGAACTCACGAATACGACCGACCTTGATAACAAATCGCTTCGGGTGATTGCCGACCATATCCGTGCATCCAGCTTCTTGATTGCCGACGGCGTCCTGCCGAGCAATGAAGGTCGCGGTTACGTGCTGCGCCGGATCATTCGTCGTGCGCTCCGCCACGGATGGATGTTGGGCGTGCGCGAAGTGTTTTTCCACAAGTTGGTGGACACGCTCGATGCGCTGATGGGCGAGGCCTATCCGGTATTGCGCACGCAAAAGGATTTCATTGCGCGCGCACTGCTGGCAGAGGAAGAGCGTTTCGCGCAGACCTTGGATGCCGGCATGCGCATCTTCAGCGACTTGGCCGAACGCCATCCGGAAACCATCCCGGGCGTCGATGCGTTCCGTTTGTACGATACCTACGGTTTCCCGTTGGATCTCACCCAGGACATGGCGCGCGAGCGCGGTCTGCAGGTGGATATCGACGGATTCAACGTCGCGATGACCCAGCAGAAAGACACCGCGCGTGCCGCAGGTAAATTCGGCGGCGGTCTGACCATGCCCGCCGAATTGGTGGCGCAGCTGTCGCCCACGCGCTTCACGGGTTACGACACGTTGGCAGGCGAGGGTGCGCAAGTCGTCGCCATCCTGATCGACAACAAACCCGTGCAATCCCTCAGCGCCGGCCAAACCGCCGTGGTGCTGTTGGATGCGACTCCTTTTTATGGCGAGTCGGGTGGTCAAGTCGGCGATGCCGGCATCATCGAAGGCGACGGTCTGCGTTTCGACGTCACCGATACCAAGAAGATCGCAGGTCAATTCCACGCCCACGTGGGTTCACTGTCGCAGGGCAGCTTGAAGGTCGGCGATCGCGTGTCCGCATTCGTGGATGAAAACCGCCGTCGCGCCACCATCCTTAATCACAGCGCCACCCATTTGCTGCACGCTGCCTTGCGTGAAGTGTTGGGCAACCATGTGCAGCAAAAAGGCTCATTGGTTGCGCCGGACCGTTTGCGCTTCGACTTCTCGCACTTTGAGCCGATGACCCGCGCACAGATTCGGGAAATCGAACGTCGCGTCAATCACGAAGTGCGCGCGAACCACGAAGGTGAAGTGCACAACATGGGCATGCAGGAAGCCTTGGATTTCGGGGCGATGGCATTGTTCGGTGAGAAATACGGCGAAAACGTGCGCGTGCTGAAATTCGGCCCGGGCTCCATTGAACTCTGCGGCGGCACGCACGTGGGTCGCACCGGTGATATCGGTTTGTTCAAGATCGTCTCGGAAGGCGGCGTCTCGGCGGGCGTTCGACGCATTGAAGCCGTGACCGGCCAAGACGCGCTCGACCTCGTCGACGACTTCGAACAACGCTTGGAAGAGGTAGCGCAGCAGCTCGGCGGCACGCCACGAGAGGCGGGCGACAAACTCAAATCGCTGGTCGCTCAGCAAAAGCAATTGCAGAAAGAACTCGACGCCTTGAAGTCGAAGGCGGCCGGCAATGCGACCGCAGACCTCGGCAGCAATGCCGTCGATGTCGGTGGCATCAAGGTGGTGGCGGCGCGCGTGGAAGGCCTCGACGCCAAATCCCTGCGCGATGCCATGGATCGCCTGAAATCGCAGCTGCAAAACGCTGTCATCTTGCTGGCCGGCGCGGACGGTCAAGGCAAGTTGGCGCTCGTTGCGGGTGTCTCGGGCGACGCCGGGAAGTCGGTGAATGCCGGGAAATTGCTCGGCCATGTCGCCGGACAATTGGGCGGTCGCGGCGGTGGTCGCGCCGACATGGCGCAAGGTGGCGCAGACGATCTACCCAACGCGGCAGAAGTGCTTGCGGCCGTTCCCGCCTGGGTCGCCAGCCAAACCGGCGTGTGAATCAACACGCCATTGGCTTGGAACCGCAACAGAAACTTCGTTAGTATGGGCGTGCAACCGGGAGGGACCCCGCCAATGGACATGGAGAAGTATCAATGTTGATCTTGACGCGCCGGGTTGGCGAAACGCTGATGATTGGCGAGTCTGTCACCGTCACAGTGTTGGCTGTGAAGGGCAATCAGGTACGCGTGGGGATCACCGCGCCGAAAGACGTTGCTGTGCATCGGGAAGAAATCTTCCAAAAGATCCGCCACGACGATGAGCCGGGCACTGATTCCACGCCGTCCAGCGAGTCCTGAACGCAAAAATTTTTGATTCTTGGCGGCCAAACGGCTATCCTTGCCGACTGGTAGCACACGCTGCACCAATCCCGGAAACGTGCCCGAGAGGCCGAAGGGGCTCCCCTGCTAAGGGAGTATGGGGTCAAAAGCTCCATCGAGGGTTCGAATCCCTCCGTTTCCGCCAGTTTCAACGTTGTGGGTAGTCCAACGTTTCCCGCAGTTCTCTGAATCCACCGGCCCTCAGGGCAGCGGTCGCACAATCGCTTCGATCTTCGCGCTATACGGTGTCTGCGCATCCGCCATCAGCGTGCTGAAGGGCGTGACCGACACGCCATAGAGCGGCAAAAAGCGTCCATCAGCCCAACGCACACCGGGCGTATCGTGAATCACATAGGTTTCGTCGCCGACGTGACCCAGCACCATCATGACGTGCCCCGGGATATAGATCAGGTCGCCGGGCAGGGCTGCAGCGACGGCGGCAGTACGATCTTCGGTGGCGGTGAAGCGACGCGTTTGAAACGTCGGCACATCACGCTGGTCACCGGTATTGCGTGGCATCACCACACCTAACGCCGCATACACCTCGGAAACGAATCCGCTGCAGTCGCGCGTGCCGTCGGCATGGCCCCAGCCATAGGATTCGCCCAGATATTGAAAAGCCGTGCGAATCAGATTCGCGCGGGAATAACCAAGCGGACGTGGTTGAACCGCGGCATTGCGCGCCAGTGCTATTTCGCGATCGACCAATCGCAAAGCCGCCATCGGCATCCAGGCGCGATAGTTGTACGCATTGACGAACGCCCACTCGCCGTCGGCACTGGTATGCAAAATCAACACCGCCCATCCGGGAAACACGGCGGACTCCTGCAACCGATCAATATTGATTGGAATGTCGTCGGTCTTGCGGTACGCACGCAGAGAAGTGGGCACGGCACGCAAGTCGGCGCGTTCTACCACGGTGGCCCAGCGCGGGCTGACAGCGGTCGGCAGAGCGCTGAGGTTTGTGTTGGCGGCCATGCGCGCCACAGTCGCCTCACCGAGCGGATTGCCAGCTTGGTCGATCAACGCCGGTTTGGCGCTGTTAGAAAGCGAGGTGATCCACTTCGACACCTCCGCGCCGCGCAGCGTCGCCGGAAAATCGATCAAGGCGTATAAGTTTGATGAGCGCGCACCTGTTTCGGCATTCAAGGCAGCAATCTCCGCCGCATCGTGCGTGACGGTTTCCGCGTGGTCGATACGCTGGATCCAATACGTGGGCAGCAACATCGCCGATGTCACACCCGGCACCTGCAGCCCTGCACTGCCGTTTCGAATCGCTGCCGGCGCCTTGATATCCGACAAGGTGTAGGGCGCGGCGGCGGTCGGCATTTGCGACGTCGGTGCCGGTGTTTGCACGCTCGCGCAACCGGCGATGGTCAAGCACAGCGCTGCCAATGCTAAACGCACGCGGATCATTTCGGCGGTGCCCCTGCGTCAAGCCTGGCTTTGCGCCAAGCGGTAACGGATTCAGGCCATTCGCCTTCATCCAAATAGGCTTGGATGACTTTGCGTGACGCGATCACGCCATCTTCCACGCCGAGTTCCGCGGCAATCTCGCTCACTCTGTTCTGCCAAGCGCGAATGCGCGCCTTGTCGCGGTCGCGGTCGTCCATCAGTAGCGGCATCTGCGCCTCATCCTCGAGCGGTTGATGCATCGCGGCCAACATTGGCGCGGCCAGATTTTTGGGCGCTCGCGGATGACGCAAAAGAATGTGGGTCACATCCGATTCGCTGCGCGCATTGCTTTCCGCAAGCTCAACCGCGGCCTCTACCGGCAACACCCAATTCTTGGGTAGATCACGCGCGCGAGCACGCACCTCGCGCCAGCGCATCAGTCGTAACAAACGGGTTTGGCCGTCGCGGTCCAACCGTTGCCCTGCGCGTGCGCCCAAATGCGCCCAGCGTTCCGGTTCGTCCACGGATTGGGCGAGGAAATAGGCTTCGCTTTCCTGTTCCATCCACGCCGTGCGATCGAGCGTATGCAGTTTTTCCGCCAAGACACGATGTGCTTCATGCAAATAACGGACATCTTCCACAGCGTATTTGAGTTGCGCGGCACTGAGCGGGCGTCGCATCCAATCGGACCGGGTCTCGCCTTTGTCGATCTCAATATCAAACAGCGTCTGCATCAACCGCGCATACCCCATGCCATGGCCAAGACCTGCCAACGCCGCCGCGAGTTGCGTATCGAACACGGGGTAGGGTGCGACACCGCAGCCATGCAAGAAGGCGACGAAGTCTTCGCCCGGCGAGTGCATGATCTTCAAAATGGCGTGATTGGACAGCAACGGCGCCAAGGCCGCACTGACGCCGGGCACTTTGCAATCCACCAATAAGATGTCGTCACCGGTCGCGATCTGCACCAAGGCCAACTTGGGCCAAAACGTGCGTTCACGAACGAATTCCGTATCAATCCCCACCGCGCCGTCGATTTTCGCAATGTGCGATTGCAGCGCCTCAGGAGAATCCACCCAAATCGGGGCGGTCGTTTCGCTTTCATCTGTCATTGCGTGACAATAACCCATGTGCGGAATTCGACATTGAAAAATCTGCTCGTCCGGCCGGCTTGCGTGTTGATCGCGCTGTGCCTTGCCGCGTGCACGCAAAACGACACCGACACGAATGCGACCAATGCCGAGCGCGAAGGCATGGTCAGCGTGGGGGCGTCAGAGCTGACCGAATTTCCGCTCGATTGGACAGCCCCGGTTGCTGCCGGCGAATTGACGGCCGAGGTGCAAATCCGGCTGACGCGAAAAGCGCTGCGTGACGACCGGATTCTGACAGGCGAAGACAGTGCGGCCGCGCACTTCCATGCCGCAGCGAAGGCGGGCGCATCCGGCGAAGGATTTGAAGCATTGCGACAACAGGTGGTGCATGCCGTGGTCGTGGCCGGTGATCAACACTTGCATGCGCTGACCGGCAACGCACCGGAGGCCAACCGATTGGCGCATTTGGCCGCGGCCATTTTGCGGTCGATCGCGCCGAACCACGCCGAGACCCAACTGTATTTGAGCCGCGTGGATGCCTCCGATCGCATGGAGTCGTTGCTTGCTTTGGCCAACAAAGAGTTGCAGGCGGATCGTTTGGGCGAGCAGGGCATCGGTGCGCAAGTGGATTACCGCGAGGTGCTGCGCAGTCGGCCCGGTGATGTGCGAGCGCTGCAGGGATTGCAGGGTGTGCAGCGCGCGCTGGCGGTTCGCGCATGGCGATCTGCCGCTGCACGAGACTATGCGAATGTCGTGCGCTGGATGCGTTTTTCCGACGCGGCCGCAGATAACAAGCCCTACATCGCCGCGCAATGGCAGGCTTTGGAAAACCAACGCAAGCAGCAAGTTATCGATCTCTACAAAGATGCGCGCATCGACTTGCAAGATCCGCGGGCGCGCGGCGCGATCAGTGGTGCAGAGGCCAATCTGATCGAAATGCAACGCATCGCCGTGAAAGGCGACGGTTCGGTGGCCGACCTCGCGCAACGGATCGACCGCGCGCGCGCCTATGGAAGCTTTGAAATGGGGCAATTGTTTCGTGAAGCGCTCCGGGTCGGGGGCTATGCGCCGCAGATGCGCGTCTTGCCGATCGGCGTGATGATGATGGGCGCCGACCGTGCCGATCCCGACGCGCGGCCATCGGAGCTCCCCGCGCATCGCGTGCATTTTGTGCGCGGTGTCGCTTTGGCGGTGAATGAGGTGACGGTGGGTGAGTTCGCCGCTTTCGTGCGCGCGACCGGCTATCGCTCCCGCGCAGAGCGACGCGGCCATTCGTTGATTTACAACGAGCGCACCGGCAACTTCGCACGGAGTAGCGGTGTCACCTGGCGCGACGACTACGCCGGCAAACCGGCGCCGCTGGACAACCCGGTGGTGCACGTCGACGTGCGCGACGCCGAAGCCTACGCGGCATGGCTAACGGAGCAGACGCGGCGCATCTATCGACTGCCGCATGAGTCGGAGTTCGAATATGCCCTGCGCGCCACCAATCCCGGCCGCTATCCTTGGGGCGACCATGCGCCGAAGTCGGTGCTGGGCAATTTCACCGGTGATCGGGATGTTTCCCCTTCAGGTCGTCGTTGGGCCAATGCCTTCCCCAATTACACGGACGGTGAATGGGGTCCGGCCAAGGTCGGGCGGTATCCTGCAAATGCATTCGGTCTTCACGACATGGCAGGCAATGTGAGCGAGTGGACCACCGACTGTTGGCATCAAGGCTACCGCCGAGCACCTGCTGACGGTTCCGCGTGGTCCAACCCCGGCTGTAGAAGCCGCGTCGTTCGAGGGGGCGCCTGGGCCAGTTCGCCCGCGCAGCATCGGTCGGCGTGGAGAATGGCACAGGCACATGACATCACCAATGCGCGCACCGGTTTTCGCGTTGCGCGGGAAATTTGAACCAAGGAGCTTCATCTATGCAAATTGACCCTGGCAGCCAATATCCGCGTCGTCGCGGCTTCGGTATCAGCCCGCGTTTGATCATCGTCGCGCTGATGCTGATGTACGGCGGGTACTACTACTTTTCCAATCGCCAAGTGCAGCCGGAAACCGGTGAAAAAATCCTGATTGATAAGAGTTTGACGCCACAACAAGAGTCGCAAATGGGTTTGCAGGCTTTCCAGGAAGTCTTGCAACAAGAACAACAGCTGCCGGCCAATGCTGAAATCAGCCAACAGGTCACCGAAATTGCGCGTCGCTTGATTACGGTAATTCCGCAGGTCTCCGACGCACTCGCCGCGGAGAACAATGCAAAGTCCGCGCACGTCGAAAAGAATTTCGATTGGAATGTGGCGGTGTTGAAGAGTGACCAAGTCAATGCGTTCTGCCTGCCGGGTGGGAAGATGGCCGTCTATACCGGCTTGATTCCGGTGGCGCAAAATGCCGACGCGATGGCGGTGGTGATGGGGCACGAAATTTCGCACGCCTTGTTGCGTCACGGTGCGCAGCGCATGGCCAAGCAACGCCTCGAACAAATCGGTGCCATGGCCGGCGCAGTGAGTGGTATGGATCCGGGCATGCAACAAGCGGTGTTCTCTGCCTACGGTGTGACCTCGCAATTGCCGTTCGCGCGTCATCAAGAATCCCAGGCGGATGAATTCGGTTTGATGCTTGCCGCGGCCGCCTGTTTCAACCCGCAGGAATCGATCGCCCTGTGGCAACGCATGGATGCCGTGAGCGGCGGACAGGGTCAGCCGGAATTCGCCTCGACTCACCCGAGTGCCGGTACGCGCATGAAAGAGCTGCAGGCGCTGATGCCGAAGGCAATGGAATACCGGGCGCGTTTCTGCAAGAATCCGGGGGGTACGCAGCAAGCTGCAACCCTCAGGTAAACCAATGCGCAAGCACGTTTGGGCAATCCTTTTGGCAGGCGCTTCGGCGCCTGCTTTCGCAGGTGACTACACCGCCACTTCAGGTCTTGGCATGACGCCGGAACAACGCGCGGTCAGTTTCGATCTCGCCGAGTTGTCGTTCAAGGTGGACCCGGCCAAACAAACGCTTGCAGGCGACGCGCGTTTGACCTTTACGCCCACGCGCGCCATCACTCAATTCGCGGTGGAGCTTGATCCGCGTTACAAGCTGAGCAGCCTGAGTGTGGATGGCAAGCAGCTGGCCAAGTCGGATTACCGCTGGAGCGAGGGGCGATTGCATTTTCCGGTCGCAGCGGCCGCGCAGAAAGCCTTCACTGTTGAACTCGTCTATGCCGGCAGTCCGCAAGTGGCCAAACGCGCCCCTTGGGACGGCGGCATCGTTTGGACGAAAACCCCTTCGGGGCAGCCGTGGATCGCCACCGCCGTCGAAGGCGAGGGCTGTGATTTGCTGTGGCCGTGCATCGATCATCCGATTGGAAAACCCAAGCAGGTGATCCAACACATCAGCGTGCCCACCGGCCTGGTCGCAGCGTCGAACGGCGTGTTTCTCGGGGAATCCAGCAAAGACGGTTGGACCACCTTCGACTGGAAAGCCACCGAGCCGACGATCTACGCCATCGCGCTCAACATCGCGCCCTACGACACCTTGAAGTCCAGCTACAAGAGCCGCTTCGGCAACACCTTGCCGGTGGTGTTTTATTTCTTGAAGGGCAATGAGCGCAAAGCGGAAGGCTTGTTCCAAGAGTTGCCATTGTTTCTGGATTTCTTTGAAGAAGTGGTCGGCCCATACCCTTGGCCGAACGACAAAGTCGGGGTGGTCGAGACACCGCACCTGGGCATGGAACATCAAACCATCAATGCCTACGGCAACGGCTACAAGAAAGACATCCACGGTTACGACTGGCTGATGAACCACGAGTTCGCGCACGAGTGGTTCGGCAATCAGCTCACCAATGCCGACTGGGATGACATGTGGTTGCACGAGGGCTTCGCCATGTACATGCAACCGCTGTATCTGCAATGGCTGCGTGGCGACGTGAACTGCGATGCCGAAATGCTGCGTCAGCGTGGTCTCATTCGCAATGAGCATCCGATGGTGAGCGGCAAATCACGGCCGCATGGCGAACCTGCCGCGGAAGCTGTCGATCCGGGCACCGACATCTACTACAAGGGCGCGTGGGTGCTGCATACCCTGCGCGGCCAAATCGGTGACGCGGCGTTCCGTCGCAGCATGCGTGAGCTTGTGTACGGTCGCAACGATCCCAAGCCCGGCAATTTCAAACCGCGTTATGCCACCACCGACGACTACGTGGCGATCGTGAACCGTATCACCGGCAAGCAATGGGGATGGTTCTTCGACGGCTACGTGCGCCAAGCCAAGATTCCGGCGTTGGTTGCCACGCAAGAAGGCCAGCGCGTCAACGTGACGTGGCAGGCCGCCAACGGCAAAGCCTTCCCGTTGCCGATCGAAGTACGCGTGGGCGATCGCGTGCTGCGTCTGCCCATGACCGGCGGCAAAGGCAGCTTCAACCTCAAGCCTTTCGAGTCTTACACACTTGACCCGCATGGCAAGGTCTTGAAGGACCAACCGGAAATCGCCGTGTGGAAAAAAGATGAAGCCGAACGCGCGGCCGCGGCCGCGAAGCGCGGAAACTAAACCCCATGTCCGGCACCTTGAAGTTCATCCTGTTGCTGACGGTGTCGAACGTCTTCATGAATTTTGCCTGGTATGGGCATCTCAAATTCAAAGGCAGCCCGCTGTGGCTGGCCATCCTCGCCAGCTGGGGCTTGGCCTTGTTCGAATACACCTTCATGGTGCCCGGTAACCGCATCGGCGCCATGCACCTTAGCCTGACGCAAATGAAGATCGCCCAGGAATGCATCACCCTGGCCGTCTTCGTCGTCTTCGCCTATTTGATGTTCGGCGAAACTTTGCGCTGGAATCACCTCGCAGCCTTCGCCTGCCTGCTCGCTGCCGTTGCCTTCACCTTCGCCTTCAAATAAATCCCCTCTTCACCGCTCTTCCCCTCTCCACAAAGTGGAGAGGATGGCGCATAGCGCCGGGTGAGGCGCTCTTGCCGTTGCTTTTAGCGGTTGCCACCAATAAAGCGCCTCATCCGCCCCTTTCAGGGGCACCTTCTCCACTTTGTGGAGAAGGGAGGAGCAGGTGGCGATGAATTTCCTCCAGCACTTCGCTCTGCCGCAAAAACACATCGTCATTCCAAAACCGCAATACGCGCCATCCTTGCTGGCACAAATAACGCCTGCGCGCGTAATCACCGGCGACCGTGTGTTGACCGCCGTCCAACTCGATAACGAGCTGCGTTTCGAAACAGACGAAGTCTGCGATGTAAGGACCGATCGGATGTTGACGTCTGAACTTGAAGCCAGCCATGCGGCGGTCACGTAGATGGAACCAAATCAGTCTTTCGGCATCGGTCATGCTTTTGCGAAGACGCACCGCACGGTGGTGGGTGATGGCCTTTTGGAGATTCGTAGCGTTTTCCATGCCGCTAGGATTCATCGCGCAAGGGCATTCAACTATCGGCAGACGCCTGTGCGCGCGTAAGAATCCTCCCCTTTGCAGCCTTTCCCCTCTCCACAAAGTGGAGAGGGTGGCGCGGAGCGCCGGGTGAGGCGCTGTTGCCTTTGCTTTTCTCGGCTGCTGCTTAGAAGAGCGCCTCATCCGCCCCTTTCAGGGGCACCTTCTCCACTTTGTGGAGAAGAGGGGAGCTCGGGCGGTAAAATGTTGGGATGATTCTGAATATCGCGGCTTATCACTTCGTTGACATCCAAGACGTGCCTGAAACGGCTGCGTGGATTTGTTCGCTGTGTGAGGCGCATGACTTGATGGGCACGGTGTTGGTTGCGCCGGAAGGCGTGAACATGTTTCTCGCCGGCGTGGAAAAGGACGTTGACGATTATTTGGCCGCGGTGGACGCCGATGCGCGTTTCAAGGGTTTGGTGGCCAAGCGCAGTTGGAGTGAGACCGTGCCGTTCCAGCGTCTGAAGGTGAAGCAGAAGCGCGAGATCATCTCGTTTGCGGGCCGACCCGCCGGGACGGGTGAAGCGCGAAGTGCTGCCGTGTTGCCCGAAACACTCGCGCGTTGGTTTGCGCAGGGGCATGACGATGATGGGCGGGAAGTGGTGATGCTTGATACGCGCAATCAGCAGGAGATCGCATTCGGTACGTTTACAGATGCCGTCACTTTGCCCATCGACAAGTTCAATGATTTTCCGGCCGCGGTCGAATCCGTGCGTGAACGGTTGGAAGGACGGCGCATCGTGAGCTTTTGCACGGGTGGGGTGCGCTGCGAGAAGGCCGCACCGTTTCTCGAATCAGCTGGATTTGAGAATGTCACGCAGCTTGAAGGTGGCATCCTGCGTTACTTCGAAGACGTGGGTGGCACGCGTTATACCGGCGGGTGCTTCGTGTTCGATGAGCGTGTGGCGCTGGACCCGGCGTTGAAGCCGATGGAAGGGGTTAAGTTCGCCTCTAGTAAGGACGGTCCGGCATGAGTTGGGTGGCGATTGCCGTTCTGGTCTTGATGCTGTGGCTGGCGATGAAGACGATCAGTTTTGCGATCAAGCTGGCCTTGTGGATCGGGATGGCGGCGGTGGCTTATTGGTTGTTTGCGCAGGCTTTTGGGTTGCCGTTGCCTTAAGTAGAGCGCCTCATCCGCCCCTTTCAGGGGCACCTTCTCCACTTTGTGGAGAAGGGAAAAAGAGGTCAGTATTTTTTGCCGCCGCCGAACTTGCCGCCGCCGAATTTCTTCGGGCCGCGCGGGGGGTAGCCGCCTTCGCGTTGGCCGAAGCCGCCTTCGGGCTTGCCTTTGCGGGGGCGGAAGGACGGGGCGTTGATGTCGTCGTCGGTGGCGAGGCGGAGTTGGATCGGGCGGCCGCCGACGCGCACTTTCTTCATGTACGTGAGCAATTCGTCCGGCATGCCTTTGGGCAAGTCGACCAAGGAATAGTCGTTGCGGATGTCCACGCGGCCGATGTGGCGTGCGTCGATTTCCGCTTCGTTGGCAATCGCGCCGACAATGTTGCCGGGCTTCACCATGTGGGCGTGGCCGACATCGATGCGGAAGGTTTCCATCGGGACGTCGTCGATCGGGCCTTCGTTACGCGGTGCGCGCGGTTTGCGTTCCGGGCGATCACCGTCGCTGCCGAAGCGTTCCTTGCGGCTGGCGCGTTCCGGATGGTCGGACGAGAAGCCTTTCGCCGAGGCCGCTTCTTCGCGGGCATCCAACAACAAAGGCTTCTTGCCTTGCACCAAGTGCGCGAGCGCGGCCGCAATTTCCGACATCGGAATATTGCGTTCGCGTTCGAACTGCTCGAGCATTTCCTTCAATTTTTGTGCGCCTTCCGATTCCAACGCGGAAGTCACTTTCTCGAAGAATTTTTCGACGCGGCGTTCGTTCACCGCGGCAACGGTCGGCAAAGCCATCGGTTCGATGGTTTGGCGGGTGGCGCGTTCGATTGCACGCAACATGCCTTTCTCACGCGGCGTCACGAACAAGATCGCATCGCCCTTGCGGCCGGCACGACCGGTACGACCGATCCGGTGCACATAGCTTTCGGTGTCGTAGGGGATGTCGTAGTTCAACACGTGGCTGATGCGTTCCACGTCGAGACCGCGTGCCGCCACGTCGGTGGCCACCAACACATCAATGTTGCCGTCTTTCAGGCGTTGAATAGTGCGCTCGCGCGCCTTTTGATCCATGTCGCCATTGATCGCCGCCGCGGCAATACCGCGCGCCGACAACTTTTCCGCCAACTCTTCGGTACCGATCTTGGTCCGCGAGAAGATGATCATGCCGTCGAAAGGTTCGGCTTCAAGAATGCGGGTCAGCGCATCCAACTTGTGCACGCCACTCACCGCCCAATAGCGCTGGTTGATATTGGCTGAAGTGGTGGTGGTCGACTTGATGGTCACTTCCACCGGCTCACGCAAATAGGTTTGCGCGATGCGACGGATCTGCGCCGGCATGGTCGCCGAGAACAGCGCCACTTGGCGGCCGTCCGGCGTCTTCTTCAGCACTTCTTCGACGTCGTCAATGAAGCCCATGCGCAACATTTCATCGGCTTCGTCGAGCACCAGCGCTTTCAAGGCCGACAGATCCAACGAACCCTTGTTGAGATGGTCGATGACGCGACCCGGGGTACCCACCACCACATGGGCACCGCGCTTGAGCGCATTGAGCTGCGGGGTATAGCTTTGGCCGCCGTAAATCGGCACCACATTGAAACCAGGCAAATGCTTGGCGTACTTGTGGAAGGCTTCACTGACTTGAATGGCGAGCTCGCGCGTCGGCGCCAGCACCAAGACCTGGGTCTTGTTGATTTTCGGATCGATGTTGGACAAGGTCGGCAACGCGAAGGCGGCAGTCTTGCCGGTGCCCGTTTGCGCTTGGCCAAGCACGTCGCGCCCTGCCATCAACGGCGGAATCGTTGCCGCCTGAATCGGCGACGGGGTTTCATAGCCCACGTCGCTCAATGCTTTGAGCAGGCCTTCGGAAAGACCCAGATCGGTGAAGGAGGGGGGTGCGGTTTCTGTACTCATGGGTGGTGCCTCGTGCGAAGGGAAGGACACTTCGCGGGCACATAGTGTACGCCTCAAAGTGAATGGACGCTTGAACGGGCGTTCAAAGTGATGTGGCTTTCACGCCGATCCCCCTAAAAAGGGCAGGAATCCCAAGGAGAAGCCACCATGTCCGTACGCCTGTTGAAGACGAGTCTGCTTGCGCTTGGCGCGATGTCATTGTCGGCGTGTGTCAGCCTGGGTGGCAACTACCCTTCGAACGGGGGAGGGTATGGCCAGAACTATCCGGGTCAGGGCTACCCCGATAACCGCTATCCCGACAACGGCTATCCGACCAATGCGCCGTTGCAAACCGAGAACGGTACGGTCGAATCCAATGACCCTAACAACGGCCGCTTCCGACTGCGCACCACGCGCGGTGCCTATCTCGAGCTGGTCTACGACCGCTACAGCCGCCTGATTTACCAAGGCCAGCAAGCCGATCCGTCGGGGTTGGAACGCGGCGATGGCATCCGCGTGCAGTTCCGCGCCATCGGTGATGGTCGCTATTACGCACAGGACATCGAAGTACTGCGCAATGTGCGTGGCGACACTGGCTCGAGCCTGCCGGGCACTTACAACGGCGCGCGCTCGCCGACGGTGGCCAATGGCATCACGGGCGCCGTCGCCCGCAACAATGTGCAGGCCAAAGTGTTGGAATACACCCGCGGCGGCTACACCGGTACGCGCGAATACGTGCGCTACGACCCATACACCATCGTGGAATATCAGGGCAGTCGCGTCGCCCCCTCAGGCCAGCGCTACACCGCCGACCAATTGGAAGCCGGCGACATGATCCGCATCGATGGTCGCCCGATGGGCAACGAGGTCTTGGCCGAACGCATCATCGTGACGCAGTCGGCCCAAGCGCGTCGTTAATGATGCGGGCTGCCGTTCACGACATAGGTGCGGAACGGCACTTCCGATGCGGCCCAATTCACATGGGCTTGGGTCAGGATCTCGCGCAGCATGTGCAAGTCATCCTGATCAGAGCGCGCCGCCTGATCCTGCGTTTTGAAGACCACGGCAAAGCCCGATCCCGGCAACCATGACAAATCGTTGATGGCGTCTTCAAAGGCGTCCCAGTTGAAACCGAAGTTTTCAAAATCCGGATAACGCATCCCTTGGGCAAACGCCTGCAGCAAGGTCTGTTTGTCCAGCGAGCCGCGCACCAACACCTCAATCGGGGTGATTTCCAGCTCTGCACAGGCCTTCAACAGGTCGGGCACCTGGTGGCGGTCAATCAGGCTGATGGCATGACCATGCAGCAGATCGGGCGGTGCAAAGGGCAGGGCGTCGTCTGAAGCGGTCATGGCGTGATTTGCTGGAAGCTGCGGTAATGGTCGGCACTGTAATACCAAACCTCGGGCGGATCACCCCCGGTCACGATGCGGCGCGCCCCGCGCGTTTTCGCACCCGGCGTCGGCACGGTGTACTCGTGGTAGTAGCCGCGCGGCTTCTGTGGCAGCAAACGCTCGCGATTCTCAAACACCACGCCATCGCGTCGGTAGGGCAGCTGCTCACCGTTGCGAATCTTGCGCAGCGTCTCAATCGCTTCCGGCGGCAGACCCTGGGTATCAGTGTTGGTGCCGCGCGTTTCCGTCGGCGTGGTTTGCGGGAAAGATGGCGGTGTCGGCGCCGGGCGCAAAAACAGCCAAGCCGCCACCAGCGCCGCGAGCACCAGCATCACCCAAACATTGTTCGAAGATCGCCTCATTTGGTTTTCACGTCAGTGCGCAGGACGGGGTAGAGGTTGTAATTGCGGTCGTAGGCGGCATGACGGCGATAGAAGAAATCCAAACGTGCCGACGGCGATTTGGCGAAGGCGGGATCGCTGGCCAGTTTCGCTTCAAAGGCTTTTTTCAGCCCCGGGTCGCGCGCGAGCATCTTCTCAGCTTCTTCTTCGGCCACATAGGCTTCCATGTATTCCTTGCTTTCGAAGGCGTTGTTGAACACGCCCCATCCGACCAAGGCGTCCGGCGCCATCGGTTCAAACAAGTTGATCACCACGCGCGCCAACGGCTGATTGACGGGAACGAACAAGCTGCCGGCCGGAATGTTCATACGTTCGTTCTTCCAGTCACCCGTCAAGCTCAAACGCTGCCGACCCTCAAACGAATTCTTCGCAAACGTCGCGCTCTCGGCACGGAACGACTCAACCGGCGCCGAGGCTTCCGCGGCCTTGCGCACCGAGTAGGTCACGCCATGCGCGTCCAACACAGGTCGCACATACGGCGCCCAAGCCGCCAACACCACATAGCCCGACTTCGGCGCTTGCACAAAACCCTCTGGCGACACCTTGTCACGCAAAGGCACGGTCCACACCTGCGGTTTGGTCTCGTCGTAGCGGGTCATCAAGTCGCCGGAAATGGGTGAGCGTGTGCGCGTGAAGGCATAGCCGAGGAAGTCGATCGGTCGCGCGATGTCACTGGTCTTGTATGTGACCGGTACGCGGGTACCGCCCATGTCCGCTGCGCGAGCATCCGCCGCCGCCATTCGCGCCTGCCACTTGGCACCATCGCGTGCGGCCGCCTTCACCAGACCGATGATCGACGTGCGCGTGGATGCCACACGTTCCGGATACGTACGCCAGGAGTGCGTCTCGACCAAGATACCGATGCGATTGCGCAGCACGAAATAGCCATTGGAAAAACGCGGCGGACTCACGCTATCAGTAAAGCCCGAATCCGGATCCTCCGAATCATCAAAGCTCGGATAGAAATCCACCGGCTTGTTGCCCGCGGCCGACAATTCCGCAATCACCGAGTCGCGCACGGCACGCCCCAGCACCTGTTGATCCGCATCACCGGAATTCACCGGCTCCGCCGTTATCGAAATGTCGTGCTGGAACTTCGCCCCGTCAGTGACATGCAAATCCATCTCGGCAGCCGGATCCCATGTGCGCACCAGACCCAACATCGCCCGCATCTCCGGCGCATCGGCTTTCAAATAATCGCGGTTCAAATTGAGCCGTTGCGCGGTGGTGCGAAAGCCCATTTCTTCAGGGCCGCGCTGATTCGGCCGGTTCCACGCACGAAAGTTCTCATGGCCATCGACGTTGAACACCGGCACAAACACCACTACCACGTTTTTCAACACGTCGGCGCCAAGCTCGCCGTCCAGCATCTGCCGGAACACTTGGAAGCCCGCATCTTTGCCGTCGATTTCACCGGCATGAATGCCGCCCTGAATCAACAACACCGTTTGCTTGTGCGCACGGGCCGCATCAGGCGTGAGATACCCCGCCGGCGAAATCACCATGCGCATCTGCGGCCGCCCTTCCGGCGTGGTGCCGAAACTGGCGCAGTCGACCTTGCCGGGGTAGTGCGTTTCGAAGGCCTCGCACAGGGCGATGGTTTCGTCATAGCGGCCGGTCACCTTGAATCCGCTTTTCTCCGCCGTCGTGCGCAGGTCGGTGGAACTCGCGGCCCACAACGGTGTCACAGCACAAGTGAGGCCAAGCGCGAGGACGAATTTCTTCATGTTTCGAGGTTCCAAATCGGGCAATCCGGAGTGTAACGGGTGTTTTCTACACACAACGCTCACATTCTCTAGATGTGACGTTGTTGAGAATAGCCCCATCAATTCGGGTCACTGTGGCCGACGCAGACATCCCCAGAGGAAATCATGACTTCGAACATCCAACATGACACCGCACGCCGCCGCTTCGAGACCGAGGTCGACGGGGTGACCGGTTATCTTGAATACAGCCTGCAAGGCGACGCGCTCTCAATCGACCACACCATCGTGCCCAGCGAAATCGGTGGCCGTGGCATCGCCGGCGACTTGGTCAAAGCGGCCTTGGAACACGCACGTGCGCAAAACCTCAAAGTGATACCGGCCTGTTCTTACTCTGATGCCTATATGCGCCGGCATCCCGAATACGAAGCGCTGCGGAAAGCCAACTGATGCCAGTAAAGCGTTTCAAGCAATACCTGCTCGGCGGGTCGCTGGCGGCCACGCTCTTGCTGAGCTTGGGGGGCTGCAAGAAAGACGGCGCCACACCCATGCAGGACCCGGCAAAGCCCGCTGCGACGACCGCCGCCGCAGCCGATGTCGCCTTGGTCGACATCATTGAACAAAAACCCACCTATCTGATCGGCATCACCTTCCCGAAAGATGTGGCGATCCCGGTACCGTTGAAGGCTGAGATCAAAGCCTTCGCCGATGCCTCGCGTGACCGCCTGATCACGGCCGCGAAAGACATCAAACCGGGCGCCCCCGGCTCGCCCTACGACCTCAGCTTGGAATTCCGCGAACTGCCCGGACAAAGCACCAGCGTGCGCACCTTCTCGGCCGACGGCAGCATGTACACCGGCGGTGAGCATGGCAACGCACTGATTCGACGGTTTGTTTGGGATATTGCCGGGAATCGATTGGTGACCTCCGATGATCTGGTGACATCGCCAGCTGGGTGGGCTGCTGTCTCGACTTTTGTAAAAGACGCGTTACTGAAGCAAGCACAAGCGCGATTCGAAGAGGACAAACTGTCTGATGCGGAGAGTGCTGTCTTGTTAGCCCAATTGACACCATTGGTTGAGGCGGGCACACAGCCCTCAGCCGAGAACTATCAGGACTTTGAGCCATTGTTGGACGAACAAGGAAAAGTCATCGGCGTCACATTCATTTTCCCACCCTATCAAGTCGCTGGATATGCCGACGGAGTGCAGCGGGTGGACGTGCCGGCAAGTGTGTTTGCCGACTACCTTTCGCCGGAATCAAGACGACTTTTCAATCCATAGACCCGGTGGATGTGTCGCGTCGGTCATAATTGTGCCTTGTGCCGAACCTTGACGTGGGTCGGTCGACTGGCGACTGGGGTTTGAATGACGCGACCAATGGATCTCAACGATGTGCGCATAGCAGTAGTGGGCTTGGGGTACGTGGGTTTGCCGCTTGCGTTGGCTTTCTCTCGCAAATTCAAAACGATCGGCTATGACATTCAAGAGGCGCGCGTCGAGGCGCTCCGCAGTGGCGACGACGCCACGCTCGAGGTAGCTGCCACTGAACTTTCTGAAGCAACACAACTCAGCTTCAGCAGTGTTTTAGACGACATTGCGCAATGCAACGTATATGTCGTAACGGTGCCGACCCCGATTGATGATGACAAGCGACCGGACCTCTCGCCACTTGTTCGTGCATCAGAAGCCATCGGTCGTCTCTTAAAGCCAGGGGACACCGTCATCTACGAGAGTACCGTTTACCCGGGGTGCACCGAAGAGGTGTGCGTGCCGGTATTGGAACGATGCTCAGGTCTCGAATACGACGGCAATGCCGGCAGTGGCGACTCACGCCAGAGCTTCTCCGTGGGGTATTCGCCTGAGCGGATCAATCCTGGCGACAAGTTTCATCGAATTGACTCAATTACAAAAGTCACATCGGGCTCTAACCCTGATGTTGCGGATTTCGTTGATGCGCTTTACGCAGAAGTGGTCACCGCAGGAACGTTTAAAGCATCGTCGATCAAAGTCGCAGAGGCTTCGAAAGTCATCGAAAATACCCAACGCGATGCCAACATCGCATTGGTGAATGAATTTGCAAAAATATTCAACCGGCTGGGTATTGATACAGAAGAAGTCCTTGACGCGGCAGCGACCAAGTGGAATTTCCTGCCATTCAAGCCAGGATTGGTCGGCGGGCATTGTATTGGCGTCGATCCGTATTACTTGATCCAAAAAGCGCAAAGCGTTGGTTATTACCCGGACCTGCTAATTGCGGCGCGTCGAAACAACGAGAGCATGGGTCAATATGTTGCTGATGAAACCATCAAATTGATGGTTCGCGAAGGTATCAATCCCGTTGGTGCGCGCATCTTGATACTTGGTTTGGCATTCAAAGAAAACTGTCCGGATCTGCGCAATACACGTGTCTTGGACATCATTCGGTCCCTTCAAGATTGCAATGCGAATGTGGATGTCCATGACCCTTGGGTTGAACCTGCCGAGGCGGCAAGGGAGCATGGAATCGATCTGGTAAGTTCGCCAGCGCTCAATAGCTACGATGCTGTCGTCATTGCTGTCGGCCACCAAGAGTTCAAATCAATGGGCGCGAAGGGCGTCCGCGCTTTCGGTAAACCGGAACGATCGGTGATCTATGACGTCAAACATGTCTTGTCGCGAAGCGAGTCAGACGGTCGCCTTTGAGGAATAGGCAGAAAAGTGCCACCGAACTTTTAGTTCGGACGTCAGCCTGAATTTTTCAAGCGCTTGTACTTTGTCCTCGACTTCGTCATGATGCCGCCTTCGAGGGAGACAACCGGGCAATTTCATGAAGCTTTTCAATGGCGCCGTGGCTGCGGCACTTGTGTGTGCGTGTGCGACACCGTCTGTGGTGCGGGCGGACCAAATCAAGGACATGGCGGAGAAGGCCGGTTTCACCCGCTGCAAAGTCGAAATCGACGATATCGAAAAGCGCTACCTCGCCGATGCGCGTGATAGCAGCGCTGACGCCAGCGACGTGAGCAAAGGCGATAGCAAACCCTTCGTCGTCGCGGTGGCGGTCTTGGATGAAAAGGGCGAGCGCACCCAGTTGCATGTCACCTTCGTGCCGCGCGGTACCTCTGGCTGTGACTATGTGCTACTCGAAACCCGCCATGTGCCGCAGCATTGCAACACCGCATTGCAAGCGCGTGAGGGTGGCTACAACTACGTCGGGCCTTGGGGCGAGGGCATGTCGGCAATGCAGGACACCGACGGGCACGACGGCTTTTTGTTCACCCCGTCGGCCGATGTCGAGTCTTGTGTGGTGACGCGCCGGGAATTGCAGTTCGGCAAGTAAGGTCTACGCCCAGCCCAACCGTTCCACCAGTTTGTAAAGCAAATACGCCACGCTGGCTGCGGCCGGGATCGTCAAAATCCACGCCCAAATGATGCGTTCAATGACGGTGATCTTGAGCGCACGCGGATTCTTGCCAAAGCCCACGCCCATGATCGCGGTCGAGATGCTGTGGGTGGTGGAGACCGGCATGCCGAAGTGGGCGGCGGTCACCAGAATGGTGGCCGAGGCGGTTTCCGCAGCGAAGCCGTCGATGGGCTGCAGTTTCACCATCTTGTGGCCGAGGGTCTTGATGATGCGCCAACCGCCCGCAGCGGTACCGGCGGCCATCACCAGGGCACAGGTGGCAATAATCCAGCTGTCGATATGGGCGTTGTCGCTGCTGCTCGGATGCAGGAAGGCGAGCCACGGCGGCAGGGTGTCGAGCGTGCCGGCGGCTTGGGCGCCGAACAGGGCCAGAGCAATGATGCCCATGGTCTTTTGCGCGTCATTGCTGCCGTGGGCAAAGCCCATGTAAGCGGCCGAGGCCAGCTGCGCTTTGCCGAAGAACGCATTGACCCAGCGCGGACGGCTCAGACGGCCGATCGGTCCCGGGACTTTTTTCAGGCCCGCGATGATGGCGTAGAGGAAGGCCAAAATCAGCACGCCGAGCAAGAAGCCCGCCAGTGGTGAGGACACCATCGGCAGCACCACTTTCCACAGAATGCCCTTGTTGTGGGTCCAGCCTTCTGCGCTGGTTTGGGTCCAAATCAGGGCATGCCAATTGAGATTCGAGGCAGAGAGCGCCGCGCCGCAGAGCCCGCCGATCAGGGCGTGCGAGGACGACGAGGGCAGGCCGAGCCACCAGGTGATCAGATTCCAGGTGATGCCACCCATCAGTGCACAGAGAATGACTTGCGACGTCACTTGCACCACGTCGGCGTCGATCAGGCCCGACGAGATCGTTTTGGCCACCGCGGTGCCGAAGAAGGCACCCACGAGATTCATCGAGGCGGCCAGCATCACTGCTTTGCCCGGGCTCAGCACTTTGGTGGCGACGACGGTGGCGATCGAGTTGGCGGTGTCGTGAAACCCGTTGATGAACTCGAAGACCAGTGCGGCGAAGATCACCAGCAGCAAGAGGGTCAGCATCGGCTTGGCCTCAGGAGTTTTTAAGGACGATTTGATAAGCGACGACGCCGGCTTCGCGGCAGCGGTCGATGGCTTTTTCCAAGATCTCGAAGAATTCCTTGAGCAGGAACATGTCGGCGGCATCGAGCTTGCCGGAATAGAGCTCGCGGTGCATTTCAAGCAGCAGGCGATCCGCTTCGGCTTCGAGCACGCGCAGCCGCTCGTTCAATTTGCTCATTTTTTCAAGGCGCATTGAACGCAATTCGCGCACCATCTCGACCACCACGCCGGCGGCTTGTTCAAGCATCACGCCGCGCGGTGCGAAATCGATATCGGCCAGATGGTGGCGGGCGAGGTCGTAACGGTCGGCGAACCGCTCGACCTGCTTCGGAATCTTGTACAGCGCCGAACCGAGGGATTCGATGTCTTCGCGCTCGATCGGGGTGATGAAGCTGTCGACCAAGGCGTGGTTGATTTTGTCGGAAGCAATGCGCTCGCGTTGGCGGGCAAGTTTGAAGGCATCGAGCGACGGCACGGCCGTCGGGTCTTTCAACAGGGCGACCAGCGCTTTGGTGCTTGCATGCGCGGCATCGGCCGCTTCGTCCAACAGGTCAAAAAACTGTTTGCCGGAACCGAAGATCGTCTGAAGTGAAAACATGGGCACGCCCGTGGCACTGAAGTTTGACGATTATATGTCACTCCAATTGGGGGATCGGAGTGGCTTTTTCATCATGGGTGCCTCTGACCCCCTGATTACCGCTATTCTCGGTCTTGAAGACAGGGGGAGCACGATGAAAGCAGTCTATGGGGCAGCACTCGCGGTCTTGGCTTTGGCCGGGCCGGTGCGCGCCGGCGAAGAGGAAAACGCCATCGTGGCCGCGGCCAAAGAAGATGGTTTCACCGCCTGTCCGGGCGACGTCGACAAGGTGGCACGTTTGGTCACCAGAGACCGTGAATATTCGTTCCATTCCATTCAACGCTCGGGAGAATGGGCGAACTCGTCTTGGTTCTTGTGGGTGGTGATCGACAAGCCCACGGGGGTCGAGCACGTGGGGCTTAATTTTGTTGCACAGAAAAACGGCCGATGCGCGCTATCGCAAACCGTGAATCGCGTGATTCCGAAGACCTGTGCCGAAGTGGCTGCCGGCAATCCGAAGTTTGCCGACCGCGGCATGATTTTGCAGGGCACACGCCTATATGAAGACGCATCGGTGCAGGTGTTGCTAACACCGGTCGAGGGGAAGACTCCGGCGTGCATGGTGACCTCAAGGGTGGAATCGTATGACTGACGCAGGAACGCAATGGATCCGACGCGGTGTGCGTACCTGCGTTACATTGGGCTTGTTTTCGCTGGCCATGCCGGGTATGGCGGGTGATTTGAGCGAGCTGATCGACAAGCGCGGTTTCACCCAGTGCAAGACTTTGACCAATGCGTTCGCCACCATGGTGCAAAACGGCGCGCAGCATGCGGATGGGGTGAATGTGTCCGCCAAGGATCCGAACGGATCGCCTCTGGGTGGATACATGGTGGTACGCCGACCGGGGAAACCGAACGTGCATGTGAATTTCGAGGTCAATGCGTTGCCGGGCGGCATCTGTACGATGCGGTACACCGAGTCTTATGTGGCGCCGCAGACCTGCGCAGTGGTGCAAGCCGCGAAGCCCGAACTGACACCCGTGGATGAATTCCCCGGTTCCACCCAAGTGGCAGACGGCAAGAGCCGCGACACCTGGTTCTTCACACCGGTACTGGAAGGCCGCGCCTGCCTAGTCTCAATGACCTGGTAATCCCTTCTCCATCCCCGATGGAGAAGGTGCCCCGCAGGGGCGGATGAGGCGCTCCTTACTGCGCACGCCCCCGTTTCATAGGCGCCGCCTTAACCCCATCAGTTTTTCGCTTATTCGCAGCGCGCAACTTCTCCAAATCACCCAAAACCTCTCCACCAGTAGCCCGCGGCACAGGCTTTTCAACAGGCTCAACCGTCAAATGCGCCCCAGGCGTCGCTTTCGGCGGAGCCCCTTTAATGCTGTAAGGCCCCGTCCACTTCGTCTGATTGAAACGCTTGTTTTCATGCGTCGTGATGACATATTGACGTTGCTTCAAATAGCTTTCCGCCTCACTCGGGCTGGCGTAGAACACCCAACACGAGCCGCTGCGATCGGCGCCCATGTCCGCGGCGATCAAACGTTCCATCGCATCGCTCGGCCCGCTGGGTGCTTGCAGTAACGCGGACATTTGATAGGTGCCGGCGGGGATTTCCACCTCGCACCAGCCGTAGGTGATTTTGTCGGACGCTGCCGCGGGAAGTGCGGTCGCCGCCAATGCCGCGGCGAAACTTGCAATCAGCAATTTCATAGGTGCGTCCTCAATAAGTCGACAATTTGCACTGCGCCAATGCGTAGCCTTGAGTTTGATTGCTGAAGACCCGCAGCGTCCAGTCGGTGCCTTGGAATGCACCGGTCTTGCTACGCACCAGCGTTGCAATGTCATCGCACAGTCGTTTCGCCTCTTCGGTGTAAACCGGTGCGCGCACATCGACTTCCTGGCTGATGTCGGTGATCTGGCAATCGCTGATCCACTTTGCATCACGCGCGACCAAACAGATTTGGCCGGCGGCTTTCACGATTTCCGGCGCGCGACCGTCCCGTTTCGGTATTGCCGGCGCGGCCGGTGTCGCATTGGCGTCGGCCTTCGGTGGATCGATGTTCGTTTTGTGGCCTTTGCTTGGGTTCCAGAAATACAACACCAGCAATGCGACGACGAGCGCAGCGGCCAGCTTTGCCCAGATCGGCGCCAGTTTGAACGAGTTCGCCACGCGCTCGCGCGGCGTCGGCGGCGGTGGCGTGTCATCGATGGGGGCTTGGCCGCAGCGTGGACAGACGGTGTCGTCCGGCGTCATGGTGGCCGTGCAATTCCAGCATTCGGCGGTCTGTTGCATGGCTTCCCCTGATAGCCCCTTTCCGGGAAGGATACACGCGGAATCAGGGGCCAGGTGCCGCCGCGCACACCGCAACCCGCTTTGAACGCTGGTCAATCAACACTTTGAAGTGTTGCAGTGCGTGCGCACCGACCAGAAGCTCGGGGTAGGTTTCAGACACACGAACTTCTTGATTTTCCAGTTGGACCCTGCCGAGCACGAAGGGGCCTTTCAAGGACGCGCGTGCGGTGTCGATTTTGGTGTTGGCAAGCGTGCCTGCTTCAGCACGCACCGGGTCTTTTCCGCCGACGCGCTCGAACAATGTTTGCGGAAGGACAAACGCGACATTCGCGCCGGTGTCGAGATTGCCTTCAACCGTGACTTGGCCAATTCGAACCGGCACCCGGAACGGCTTGGTGTAGGGCAAGCTGCCCGGCGAATCAGGCCTTAACGACAGCGAGCGGCTGAAGGACAAACGCTTGTTCGGGTAATCGATGATCAGCAAACCGTCGGCGAAAAATTCCCGCGCGATGATGCCCGAGAGCGCGGCCTCGGGTTTCATCTTGCTGCTGTAGTCGCGCGTGATGACTTGAAGGTTCGTGCGCATGAGTCGGCCGATGCGAAGCGACGTCAGATGTGTCGTGTCGACGGCACGCGTGTTCAATCCATCGGAGTTGAGTGCTTGTGCATCGAGCTTCAGCCCGAGGCGTTTGACGAGTGACGTATCCGCGCGGCCGAAATCACTTGCACCAGTATCAACGGCAAATCGAAATGGCCCTTGACCGTTGACTTGCGCGTCGATGTAGATTCGCCCGTCAACGACGTCGAAAGGTACTTGAACGTCGAAACGCGCCGGCGCAGCTGGCAATGGATCGCAGGCCGCGGTGGCCGCGTTGGCGAACGGGCTGGCAAGGCAGACGATGCAGGTAAACAGTACGCGTCGGCAGGAGTTCATGAGCGAAGCTCGAATGGGTTCGGCAGCCATTCTTTCACTGCGCGTCGCTGACGCGGGCATCGGGGCGACGAACTGCGCCTGGGTCCGATGAAGTGGGTCTAATCCGGCCTGAAAACAACAAAGCCCCTGATTGCTCAGGGGCTTGCTGTACATCTGGCGGAGAGGGGGGGATTCGAACCCCCGGTAGGCTCACACCTACGCCTGATTTCGAATCAGGTACATTCAACCGCTCTGCCACCTCTCCAGAATGGCCGTCTATCTTAGTCGGCCACGGCGTTTTCGGCAAGAGTGGGGGCTGTCCGGGGAGGGGTTTGGGTACACTGGGACCTTCGATTGCAGGAAGCCCCCATGTCTGAAATCCAAGTGCCCGTGTCTTTCGGCGAATTGCTCGACAAGATCGCCATCCTTCAAATCAAATCCGAGCGCATGAGCGACGCCGCCAAGCTGGCCAACGTGCGCAATGAATTGACGGCCCTGGACGCCACCTGGGCGGCCCATCCGGCGTCCCAGCAGGACATTGCCGCCTTGCGCGCCGATCTGAAGGCGGTCAACGAGCGACTGTGGGTCATCGAGGACGACATCCGTCTGAAGGAAAAGGCGCAGGCCTTTGATGACGAATTCATCCAATTGGCCCGCAGCGTCTATTTCGAAAACGACACCCGCGCCAAGATCAAGAAAGACATCAACCTCGCCTTGGGTTCGGCGTATGTCGAAGAGAAGTCGTATGAGGACTATCGGGCGCCGTCGGCCACATAACGTTCGAAGGCGGCAATGCCGTCTTCCACCGTGATCAGCTGCATGACATCCTCATGCTCGATCTTGGTCCCCCATTTGAGCTCGGCCGCCGGTTTGCCCAAATATTTGCGCGCGGCATCGTCGTAGCGGTCGACGCAATAGCGGATGTCCGAATACGGCCCGCTGCGTTTCGGGTTGCTGGCGGCATGCAAGCCCAGCACCTTGGTGCCCATGGCGTTGGCAATGTGCATCGGGCCGGAGTCGGGCGTCATTAACAAGTCGGCACGGGCGAGCAGTGCCGGCAGTTGTTTCAAGGTGTCTTTGCCGATCAGATCCAATGCGTCGCCTTGCATGGCCGCCAAAATGGCGTCGCCCATCTGGCGTTCGAGATCGGAGCGGCCGCCACACAGAATCACACGCCAACCGCGTGCCCTCGCGTGGTCGGCAACCGCGGCATAGCGCTCGGCAAACCAATTGCGTTTGACATGACTCGAACACGGCGAGATGGCCAGCACTTTACGGCCGTCTTCCGGCCATTGTTTGGCGGCCCATTCAAACGCGGCGGGCGGCACCGGCAACTTCCACTGCACCGGCAGCGGTCGCAGGCCGAGCGGTTCGACAAAGCTGCCGATCGCATCCAGCACATGGATGCCCGGGCGGTCTTCAATACGTGTATTGATAAAGAGTCCGTGCAAATCTTTCGAACGTGATTTGTCGTAGCCGACGCGAACCTTTGCCGGCACGAAAGCCGAGAGCAGATTCGCCCGCGCTGCAACTTGCATTTGCAGCAGTACATCGAACTTGCGGCCTGCACCCAAGCGTTCGCGAAATTGCCTTCCGATCTCGCGCATACCCTTGAAGCCCGACTGCTTGTCGTACACCACGAAGTCGACACCGGGCAGCCCTTCGAGCAACTTTTGTTCGCCACGCCCGATCAGCCAGGTGATGCGTGTTTGCGGCCACGCGGTTTGCAGTGTGTTGAGTAGCGGCAACACATGCGTGACGTCGCCCAAGGCGGACAGTCGAAGCAAACAAATCTCTTTCGGGGGTGCCACAGGCATGACGTATCCGGCTTGTTAAACTGGGGGGATGATGGGTGAAGCACAGCCATTGCAGTCCTTGGACTTCGCCGATGCGCGAGGGGCGGGACGCATTGTCTTCAATCCTAGTCTTGCACGACATCCTAAACCGGCGTGGTTTGATGCGTCGCATTGGGGTGAGGCGGCGAAGCCGGTCACTTCGGGCGGACGCGGCGCGGCATGGTTTGTGGAAGGGCCCTTCGGTCGCGCGGTGCTGCGGCAGTATTTGCGTGGCGGTCAGATGGCACGCATTTCGCGTGATGCGTATTTTTGGTCCGGTGAAGCCGGTGTTCGCAGTCATAACGAGCTCGCGCTGTTGGCCTTGATGCGTTCCCTGCAATTGCCGGTGCCTGAGCCGGTGGCGTCGATTCACTGGCGCAAGGGCATGGTGTATCGTGCGGCGATTCTGGTCGGCACCATCCCGCACACGCGCACGTTTGCCTCGGTGCTTGAGCACGGGCCTCGCGCCGAGCGCTTGTGGTCGCGCATCGGGATTTTGATCGCGCGCTTCCATCAAGCGCGCATCCATCACGCCGATTTGAACGCGCACAATGTGTTGGTGGATGGCGAAGGCTTATGCCACCTCATCGACTTCGACAAAAGCGAACGCCGGTTGAAAGGCGACAACGATTGGCAGGCGGAAAACATGGCGCGATTTGCACGCTCGGTACAAAAGGTGTGTGGTGAAGATGTTGCGTTGGCGGCTGCCGTCAATGACGCCGTGCAAGGCGCCTATCGCGAGGCCAGCCGATGAGTGAATGGCAACTGCGTTTGCATGGGGTCGGCAATGCATCTGCCGGGCCGGCGCTGGGTTCGGCAATGTGCACCATTGAGAAGGATGGCGCACCGTGGCTCACCATCGATTGCGGGCCGGAAGGCTTGACCCATTTTGTGGAGACGCACGGCGAGATGCCGCTCGCGGTGTTCATCACCCACACGCATTTGGATCATGTCGGCGGTTTCGAGCGGTTTTTCGTCGATAGTTATTTCAATCCGGCGCGTCGCGGGCAAGTGCGCGTGTATTGCCCGGTAACCGTCGTGCCCTTGCTGCACAAGCGTGTGGCCGACTATCCGAACGTTTTGGCCGAAGGCGGGGCGAATTTCTGGGATGCGTTCCAGTTGATTCCGGTGGGTGATGCCTTCTGGCATGAAGGCGTGCGCCTGCAAGTGTTTCCTGTGCGCCATCATTGGCCCGACAGCGCGTATGGCTTGCGCTTGCCCGGCAGTTTGGTCTGGACCGGCGACACGCGTCCGATTCCGGAAATGCTCAAAGCCTTCGCCGACCAAGGCGAATTGATCGCGCATGACTGCGCGTTGCACGGCAATCCGTCGCACACAGGCGTGGAAGACTTCGAAGCCGCTTATGACCCGGAGACGCAAAAGCGTTGCGTCCTGTATCACTATGCGTCGGTGGAAGAGGCGGACGCCTTGGCGGCACGCGGGCATCGCGTGGCGCGACAGGGCGAGGTGATTGCGCTGTCGGCGCCTGGCGGGTAGTTGCGGCTTTATTGCGCGGGCATACCGCTCATATGCAACACACCCCAGCCATGGCCATCGAGATCTAGGAAGCTGTGCGAGTACATGAAGCCGAGGTCTTCCGGCTTGTCGTAGGTGGTGCCGCCATGGGCGAGGGCGGTGGCGACCATCTCATCGACGCGTTCGCGGCTGTCGCAGCTGAGTGATAGCAGCACTTCAACCGATTGGCTCGTATCGCATACATCCTTCGGCGTGAAATCCTTGAACCGCGCGTGCACGAGCAGCATCACGTAGATGGTGTCACTGATGACGATGCAGGCGGCGCTGTCGTCACTGAACTGCGGATTGCGCTTGAAGCCCAGCGCTTCGTAGAACGCGACCGATTTCGGTAGGTCGGCGACGGGCAGATTGATGAAGATTTGGGTGCTCATGGCGCGTCCTTCAGGGGCGTGTGCATGGAATGCATCAGGCTACGCGCAAAAAGGTGATGGCCCCGCCAACGATCCTCGGCACCCACGTCACCTGATACCGTTGCTGCCTTCCGGCCCTGGCGGGGTTTTCAGGTTAGTGTCGCGAGGGGCCGACGGGGCCACCATAGACTGTTGCAGGAAGCGGAAAACCCGTCGCCGAACAGGGCGTGAAGGTTAGCATGATTCGTCGAAGGGCTCAATTTCGCGAAGTCTGCGCGCGGTGGGGATTGAACGCCGCCGTCTTTGGTTCTTCATGAATCCAGTCATTTCTCAGTTTCAGACCGCAAGTCTCTGATCTCAAACCGTCTCATCCTCTGAGATATTCCCGTGCCCAAATGAGTGCTGGAAAGTCCTTGCATTCGCCTTTCGAGGTAAATAGATTTTTACTCATGACCACCGATCTCACCCCCCGCCAACGTGAAGTCTTGGCTTGGATCCAAGCCCATATCGACACCGAAGGCGTGCCGCCCAGCCTGCAGCAGATTGCCGATGCCTTCGGTTTCGCCCAGGCCTGCGCCGCGCACAAACACGTGAAGCGTTTGCAGGCGCAAGGCTATCTGGAAGTGCGTGCCAACGAAGCGCGGGGCATTCGCCTGTCCAAAACCCGGCGCACACCGTCGCGTCTGAAGGTGCGCGAAGACCGCTTGCATTTGCCGGTGCTCGGGCGCGTGGCCGCGGGCGCACCCATCGGTGCGGATGCCGATGTGCACCGGCATGTGTTGCTTGATCGTGCGTTGTTCTCGCAAGCACCGGATTACCTGCTGCGGGTGCAGGGCGATTCGATGCGCGATGACGGTATCTTCGAAGGCGATTTGGTGGCGGTGCGCCGCGCCAGTGATGCACGCAATGGCCAAGTGGTGGTGGCGCGGATTGATGGCGAGATCACCATCAAGCGGCTCGAGCGCAGTGTCGACCATATCCGTTTGTTACCGCGCAATCCGGATTACCCGCCGATTGAGATTCCGCCGGGCAGCGATTTCGCCATCGAAGGCCTGTATTGCGGTTTGGTGCGGCCGGAGTAAGCCATGGCACAGTTGGCTTCCATTCCCGAACTGTTGGCCGACCGCCGCGTTTGGCATGCCGGGCAGCAGCAACTGCCCGGACCCGAAGGCGAAGGCACGGGCTTTGCCGCGCTTGACGCTGTTTTGCCGCAAGGCGGCTGGCCACGCAACGCCCTGAGCGAGTTGTTATTACCCGGCGACGGCGTGGGTGAATTGTCGTTGCTGGCGCCGTTGGTGGCACGGGTGACGCGCGCAGGGGGCGAGGTGGCCTTGGTGGCGCCGCCCTATGTGCCGTATGCACCGGCATGGCAGGCCATGGGCGTCGATTTGAAGCATCTGCATCTCATTGAGGCCGATGCCAAGCATGCCTTGTGGGCGTTCGAGCAGACCTTGCGCAGCGGCTGCTGCCAAGTGGTGGTGGGTTGGCCGCAGGCCGCCGACATGGCGTCTTTGCGTCGTCTGCAGGTGGCGGCTGACAGCGGTGCCTGCATGGGCTTTGCCTTGCGCGATCGCAAGCATCTGCAAAATCCCTCACCGGCGGCACTGCGTTTGGAATGCGTGGCACCCCATGTCTGGGCGGTGCGCAAATGCAAAGGCGCAGCCGCGCCCCAGGCTGTGGTGCAGTGTTGAGTTGAACCATGTTGTGGGCCTGCATCCATCTTCCCCGGCTGGCACTCGACGCGGTGTTGCGGCAAGTACCAGACCCGACCTTGCCCGTGGCATTGGTGGAGGGGCATGCGCAATCGCGGCTCATCCATTCGGTGAATGCCGTGGCGGAAGCGGGGGGCATTGCCGCCGGCATGCGTCTGGCCACTGCGCAGGCGATTTTGCCCGACTTGAAATGCGTGCCCTACGACGCCGCCAGCGAATCCAAGTGGCAGCAGTTTTTGGCGGCATGGGCGTATCGGCATAGTTCACAGGTCAGCACGCTGTGGCCGAATGCCATCGTGCTGGAAGTGAAAGCGAGTTTCCAATTGTTCGGGCCGTGGCCGGTGATCGAATCGCGGCTGCGCAGCGAGTTGTCGGAATTGGGTTTCGAGCACCGCATTGCGATGGCGCCGGTGGCGCGCGCGGCGCATGTGTTCGCACAATTGCAAGACGGTTTCGCAGTGCCCGATGAAGACGTGATGCTGCGTGCGTTGAATCAAGTACCGGTGGAATGTGCGGGTTTGCCTGATAAAACCGCCGAGCGTTTGAAACAGACGGGTATCCGTAAGTTGGGCCAGGTCATGGCGTTGCCGGCCGATGGCTTGCGTCGACGGGTGGGCTCGGAAGTGCCGGAGTTGTTGGCGAAGATGCGCGGGCAAGCGTTCGAGTCTCTGCCTTTGTATGCGCCGCCTGATCATTTCGATGCGCGGGTCGAGCTCGACTATGAAGTGAGTGCGCAGCAGGCATTGTTGTTTCCGATGCGTCGGCTTATTCAAGATCTCGCGGTGCATCTGTCCATTCGCGATGGTGGTGTGCAGCACTTCCTGTTGCGGCTGGAGCACGAAGGGCAGGGGCGGCATACCGATATGCAAGTCGGTTTGATCACCGCCGAGCGCGAAGCGTCGATGTTGTTCGATATCGCCAAGAGTCGTTTGGAGCGGGTGCGTATTCCCGCGCCCGTGGTGGGGCTGCGTCTTATCGCCCGTGAATTGCCGGCATTCACGCCGAGCGTGCGGGATTTGTTTGATCTGAAAAACAGTTGCACCATGCCGTGGCCGCAATTGCGTGAGCGTTTGCGTGCCAGGCTGGGAGACACGGCGGTGCATCGTTTGGCAGCGGCGGATGATCCGCGGCCGGAGCGGGCGTGGATGCGGGTGCAAGGCGTACAAGACGCCGCCTGCATGAAAAAAGCGCCGCCGCGGCCACCCCGACCTTTGTGGTTGTTACAGCGGCCGATCCCGCTGCGTGAATCGAATCCGCGCATTCTTTCCGGTCCCGAACGGCTTGAAAGTGGTTGGTGGGACGGGGAAGACGCGCGCCGGGATTACTACGTGCTGGAAACGCGTATGGGTCAGCGGGCCTGGGCGTTTACGGTGCCGGGTGAACAAGCCCACTGGATGCTGCATGGCTGGTTTGCTTGAGCCCGAGGCGCAGCCGCAAACCTTGCCCGAGTATGCGGAACTGCATTGCCTCTCCGACTTCAGCTTTTTACGCGGGGTGTCGTCGGCGCAGGCTTTGTTTGAACGCGCGCAGCAGTGTGGTTACCAAGCCTTGGCCATCACCGACGAATGCAGCCTGTCCGGCATCGTGCGCGCTTGGGAGGCATCGCAGGCCACCGGCGTGCGCTTGATTACCGGTGCGCAGTTCGCGTTGCAGTGCGGCCTGCGTTTCGTTCTTTTGGTGCGTGATGCACAGGGCTATGCGCGGTTGTGTGCCTTGATCACGCAAGGGCGACGTGCCGGCACAAAGGGCAGTTACCTTTTGCATCGTGCCGATGTGGAAAAGCTGTTCGAGGGCCAGCCCGACAGCGGCGTATTTGCACTGTGGTTGCCGTCTTTGCAGGCGTTGCCGACCGAAGGCACCTGGCTGCGCAAGGTGTTCGGCCCGGATGCGTATATCGCGATCGAACTGCATCGCGACCGCGACGATCATGCGCGTCTGGTGCAACTGCTGGGGGTGTCGGTGCGTTTGGGGCTCACCGCCGTTGCCTGCGGTGATGTGCACATGGCACTGCGCAGCGATCGCGCCTTGCAGGATGTGGTCACCGCTATTCGTGTCGGCCAATCTTTGGACGAATGCGGGGCGCATCTGTTCCGCAATGGCGAACGCCATCTGCGCAGCCGGCGGGCACTCGGCAACATTTATCCGCCGAAGTTGCTGCAGGCCACGGTCGATCTGGCGGCGCGCTGCGTGTTCGATCTGAAACGCGACATTCGTTATGCCTATCCGCGCGAATTGGTTCCTGAGGGGGAAACGGCGACGTCGCATTTGCGTCGTTTGACCGAAGCCGGGATGCGGAGACGCTGGCCCGAGGGTGTGCCGACGGCCGTGCGTGACACGATCGAGGCCGAGCTCGCCTTGATTGCCGAGTTGGCCTATGAGCCGTTCTTCCTCACGGTTGCCGACATCGTGCGCTTTGCCGAAAGTCGCGGCATCCTCTGCCAAGGGCGTGGCTCCTCGGCCAACTCGGCGGTGTGTTACGCGCTTGGCATTACTGCGGTGAATCCGGTCGAGACGCGTTTGTTGATGGCGCGGTTTTTGTCCAAGGCGCGCGACGAGCCGCCCGACATCGACGTGGACTTCGAGCACGAGCGCCGCGAGGAAGTGCTGCAGTACATCTACAACAAATACGGGCGTGACCGTGCGGCTTTGGCGGCCACAGTGATTTGTTATCGCGGCCGCAGTGCGGTGCGCGATGTGGCACGCGCCTTCGGTTTGCCGGAAGAACAGTGCAGCCGTTTGTCGGGCTGCCATGGTTGGGGACGCACCGATACGCCGATGGACGATCGACTGCGCGAGGCGGGCTTCGATCCCGGCAGTCCTTTGATTCAACGCATCGTGCGCATGACCGCGGCGTTGAAAGGCCACCCGCGCCATCTGTCGCAGCATGTGGGCGGTTTCGTGATCTCGGAGGCTTCGCTCTCCACGGTGGTTCCGGTGGAGAACGCTGCGATGGCCGATCGCACCATCATCCAGTGGGACAAGGACGACTTGAACACCATGGGTTTGCTGAAGGTGGATTGCCTCGCGCTCGGCATGCTCACCTGCATTCGCAAGGCCTTCGATTTGTGCGCGCGGCATCGCGGGCGTTCGCTGTCGCTGGCGACGATTCCGCGCGAAGATCCGCAGACCTATGCCATGGCGCAGCGGGCCGACACCATCGGTGTGTTCCAGATCGAATCACGCGCGCAAATGAGTATGTTGCCGCGCTTGAAACCGGCCACCTTCTACGACTTGGTGGTGCAGGTCGCAATCGTGCGACCGGGGCCGATTCAAGGCGGCATGGTGCATCCCTATTTGCGCCGGCGCATGGGGCGTGAAGTGCCGACCTATCCATCGAAGGGGGTGGAGGCGATCTTGAAGCAGACGCTCGGCGTGCCGCTGTTCCAAGAGCAAGTGATGGAGCTGGTGATGCATGCCGGGTATTCCCCCTGCGAGGCCGACAATCTGCGCCGTTCGATGGCGGCATGGCGGCGCGGCGGTGACATGGAACCGCATCGTTTGCGCATCCGTGATTTGATGCGTGCGCAGGGTTACGACGATGTTTTTATCGAACAGATTTTCGAGCAGATCAAGGGCTTCGGTTCCTATGGGTTTCCGCAAAGCCATGCGGCCTCTTTCGCGAAATTGGTCTATGCCAGTTGTTGGTTGAAACGCCATGAGCCGGCGGCGTTCGCCTGTGCCTTGTTGAACGCGCAGCCGATGGGGTTTTATTCACCGAGCCAGATTATTCAAGATGCGCGTCGCGGCAGTCCCGAGCGTGCGCCGGTGCAGGTGTTGCCGGTGGATGTGCAATTCAGCGAAGTCGATTACAGCTTGGTCGACGACGCTGACGGACAGGGAGAGGATTCAGCACAGCCGGCGATCCGTGTGGGTTTGCGCGCGATCATCGGTTTGTCGATGGCGCAGGCGGAAGCGATTGTCGCGGCGCGTGCGCAGGGACCGTTTCGCCATGTGGAGGATCTGTGTCGTCGCAGTGGTCTGGATGCGCGCGGGCGCGAGTTGTTGGCGGAAGCGGGCGCCCTGCGCAGTCTGGTGCGCCATCGCAATGAGGCGCGTTGGGCGATGTGGGGCATCGAGAAGGCCACGCCCTTGCTCGATCACAGTCCGGCGGAAACCGAGGTGCGTCTTGTGGCCCCCGATGGCGTTGACGAGACTCTGGCCGACTACCGCAGCATGGGATTGACCTTGGCGAAGCATCCGATGGCTTTGCTGCGGCGTGTGCTCGACAAGCAGCGCGTGCTGTCTTCGCAGGCGGTGCAGCAACGTGCGCATGGCGGTTATGTGCGGGTGGCGGGCTTGGTCACCATGCGACAGCGACCGGTCACGGCCAACGGCACCACCTTCGTCACCTTGGAAGACGAGTTCGGTTTGGTCAACATCGTGGTGTGGCCGGCACATGCCGCCCGCCAACGCCGGGAGTTGCTCGCTTCAAACTTGATGGTGGTCTATGGCCGCTGGGAAAAAGTCGATGGCGTCTGCCATGTGATTGCCGGGCAGCTACACGACCAAAGCGAGTTGTTAGGACGATTGCGGGTGGCGTCGCGCGATTTCCACTGAGCTCACAAACGGCTGCAATGCCAACGCACCGGGCGACCATCCTGATAGGGCATCACGCCATGGAAGGGGCGCGGGTCGTCGTCGAACACCAGCGGCAGGAAATAGCGATCGCCTTCCCACATCGGCAGGGTGTCCAGCTTGTCTTTCGGAATCCATTCCAAGGGGCCTTCCGGATTCTCGCTGTGCGGTGTGCCTTCAAACGCCGTAATCAAAAAGATGAAGCCCAACCAGTCTTCGCCGTTCTTTCCAAAGCCCGGCCAACTGACCGTGCCGCGCAATTGCAATGCCGTGCATTCGATGCCGGCTTCTTCGCGGATTTCACGGATCATGCCGGCCATCACATCTTCATCGGCTTCGAGCTTGCCGCCGAGGCCGTTGTACTTGCCCAGATGCTCGTCATCTTGGCGCGCGTTCCGGTGCACCATCAGCACCGATTCGCCGTCAGGAGAAAGAATGTAGCCAAGCGTTCCGATAATCGGCGTATACGGCATCAGGCAACTTCCTGTGCGGCTTTGGTTTTCGGGGCGAATTGCGCGCCGAGGAAGGCCAGGGGAATCGGCAACAGCACCGCGGGAATCGCCATCCACAGCGGATGCTTCACCATCATCAACATGCCGATCACGCCCGCCAGCACCAAGCCGGCCGGAAACAACGCCACCATTGCGCGATTCTTCTGCGAAATCAGTGCCGCCACAAAGCCGCCGACGAATGCGCCTGCGCACCAGGCCACCAGCACCGACAACAGTGCGCCCACTGGCGCGGCTTTCATGAACTCCGCCATCGCTGCCGGGGTATTCGCCACCACACCCGGAGGCGGCGGATAGAACGTGTGCCCGATCGCTTCCACCACGAAGATGGTGGCAAAGGCGGTGATCACACCTGCAAGGGCACCCATCAAGCTTCGAAACATGTTTTGCACTCCGGCGCGACGCGCCTTCACTGAATACCTGCACATAATGGCAGCTCAGGCACCGGAGATAAATCATGAGTGGCACGCGCCGCGAACTTGTCATGCGATTCCTCGCACAACCCACCGACGTCAATTACGGCGGGAAGGTGCACGGCGGCGTGGTGATGAAATGGATTGATCAGTCGGGCTACGCAGCGGCCGTCGGCTGGAGCGGTATGTATTCGGTGACGGTCGCGGTGGGCGGGATTCGCTTCGTCGCACCAATCAAAACCAGCGACCTGGTCACCATTACTGCAAAACTCATCTATACCGGTTCCACCAGCATGCACTTCGCCATTGATGTCATGGCGGCCGACCCGATGGGCGGCGAAGAACGCCTGTGCACCCATTGCGTCATCGTCTTCGTCTCCGTGGACGCCGAAGGCAAACCGACGCCCACACCGCAGTGGCAACCGCAAACTGAAGAAGACCGCCAACTCTCCGAATACGCCCTCAAAGTGATGGAACTCAGCAAGGGCATCGAACAAACCGTAGAACGCTACCGCAACGCCTAGAAAAGGGGGTCAGAGTCACTTATTCCCCCCAAAAGGGGGTCAGAGTGACTTACCGGTCTCGCCGCCACCGCGTGAACATCGACGACGATGCCACATTGACCTGTTGATTTTTTCGGTCGGCTAGCCGGCCGGATTCCAGCGAAACGCTGCGTCTTCGCTTCAACCATCTTCTTGAAATCGTCATTGCCGAGTGCGCGCTGTTGCTGGAGATACTGCCGTATTTCGCCAATGACGGATGGCGGAACGCGCTCGGACACCAGCCGTGCGTAGGATTCGGTGCGCGTTTGCTTGGTTTGGCCAAGTGAAATATAGGTGGGATGCGGTGTTAACAGCGAATCACACGCACCCAAGGCATTTCGCCCATAGCTAGACCAAGGAAACTCAGCAGGGTGCGCAACCACGCGCGCGCGCACCGGGTTCAATTCGATATATCGGTAGCAGGCCAGCAAGTAAGCGTCATCCGCAACCAGACAGGATTTGAATCTTCCTTCCCACAGCGTTCCGGAGCGCCCGTGGCGGACGTTGAAATAATGGACATAACTTCGCCCGAGGGATTGCATCATTTTGGAGAGTTCGCCGGAGGCATGCGCAGTCACCAGCATGTGCACATGGTTCTGCATCAGGACATAGGCATGTATGGCGCAGTGCGTTTCTCTGGAATATTTCCTGAGCAGTTGAAGATAACGTTGCCGATCGTCGTCATCCAAGAAGCAGGGGAGACGGTTGTTGCCGCGCTGTACAAGATGTTGCGGAACGCCGGGAAGGTCGAGTCGAGTGGGTCTTGGCATGCCCATAGGCTTCCAAGTGACGATGTCGAATGCGATAGGAAAACTCGCCAAATGCTGTGCGCAATTGCCGGGAGCGCCGCACAGATGTGTTTCAACACCTAGAAGCCTGAGGGGACAAAAGTCACTCTGACCCCTTTTGGGGCCTTTTGAGACGGATAAAGAAAAACCGCCACTGGGGCGGTTGGTCTTTACGACGAGGAGTCGAGAAAAGTCACTCTGACCCCCTTTTAAGGGGATCAGCCTTCGACGGCGATGCGGCGGGCGCTGACCAGGCGGGCGCCCCAGTAGCCTTCGAGATTGGAGATGGTGACGTCGCGGCCGGTGCGGGGGGCGTGCAGGAACTTGCCTTCACCGACGTAGATGCCGACGTGGTCGATGACGCGACCCTTGGAGAAGAACACCAGATCGCCTTTGATCAGTTCGGAGCGGCTCACCGCTTTGCCTTCGTGGGCGATGTCGCGCGAGACGCGCGGCAGGTTGATGCCGAGTGCGTTGCGGAACACGTAACCGACGAGGCCGCTGCAATCGAAACCGTTGGTGGAGGTGCCGCCCCAGCGATAGGGGGTGCCGATCAGCGACATGGCGCCGGCGAGCAGTTTTTGGATGCGGCTGGAATCTTGTGTCTTGCCTGCAACCATGGCGTTTTGGCCGTTGGTCAGGTCGAGCAGTGCTTGGGCGTCCGAAAGCGCGGTGGCGCTGAATTCATCGGTGACGCTGGTACGTTGGTCCGGATTGGCATTGCTGTTTGCGATGGTTTCACGAGCGAAACCGGGAGCGGCAAACATCAGGCTGAAAAGGATTACGGAGGTCGTAGCGGCCTGCTTGGGCAGACGGCGGAGGCGGCTTTGGGTCGTCTCAGTCATCGTCACGATTTCTTCATTCGGCTAAACGTGAAGTGAGTTTGCCGGAGAAAGGGGTCAAAAGCGTTTAGATAACGTTAAAAAGACATTAAAAGTGTGACCTGAATGCACAAAACGAAGCATTGCCCTCACAGGGTCATCACACGTGTTTCACGGATGCATCACGTTGAAATGATGCGGCGGGCGCCAGTGTAGCGGCCGGTCCAATAGCTTTGGTCTATCTTTTCCAGCCGAACCACCGTCCCGGTGCGCGGGGCGTGGATGAAGCGGCGCTCGCCGATATAGATGCCGACATGGCTGACCACCCCATTGGCACCGAAGAACACCAGATCACCCGGTTTCAGATCGTCGAAGTCGATCCGCGGGCCTTGGGCGGCCGCCAATTCCCTGGAGGTCCGCGGCAGCTTCACATCCAGCATGTCTTTGAAGACGAAGTTGACGAGGCCGCTGCAGTCGAAACCGCTGCCCGGGGTAGATCCGCCCCATTGATAGGGTGTGCCGACCAAGCTGATGGCGCGAATCAAGACCGCGTTGACGGCATCACTGCCGCGAATGGTGGTGACATTCCAGCCGGTGGCGGGAGGCGCCGGTTCGGGCGATCCGTCGGGTGCGGGCGCCGCAAAGGCACTGCACGAGAGGCCCAAGCTCATTAAAATCAAGGTTTTCAGGCATGATTTCCGAATGTGCACTGGTTTCATCGCTTCGCTCCCCGGATAATGCAACTACGAAGTGGAACAACTTTGTAGATATCGGGTGAAGTCTGCACCCACCCGCAACCAAAAATCAACACCTTAGAAGAAGAATTTAATGAAAATTGCGAAAGACAGCGTTGTGCGCTTCCATTATTCGGTCGGTGAAGCGGGTCAGCCGGCCTCGGAAACCTCCAAGGACAGCCAGCCGCTGGCCATTCTGCACGGCCACGGCAACATCATTCCGGGCTTGGAAAAAGCCATGGAAGGTCGCGAAGCCGGCGACACCTTCACGGTGGACGTACCTTCGGCCGAAGCCTACGGCGAGCGCCGCGAAGGCTTGAACCAACGCATCCCCAAGAAGCATTTCGGCGACGCCAAGCTTGAGCCGGGCATGCAAGTGGTGATGCAAACGAACTTTGGTCCGCGCGCGGTCACCATTGAGAAGGTCGGTCTCACCACGGTCGACGTGGACTTGAACCACCCGATGGCCGGTAAAGATCTGCACTTCGACATCGAAGTGGTCGAAGTGCGTGACGCCACGCCGGAAGAGTTGGAGCACGGTCACGTCCACGGTGACGGCGGCCACCAGCACTAAGCCTTCGCCTCACCCGGACTCAAGAAAACGGTCGCCCTGTGCGGCCGTTTTTTTTGGTGCTATACAAACGGTTCTGCGAAAGGGGAGTCGTATGTCTGATTCGACGTTGACAGGGCCGGCGATGGGTCCGGTGGAGGGCCGTGAGCGCATCCACGTGATGGATGTATTGCGCGGTTTTGCCTTGCTCGGCATCTGTCTGATGAACATCGAGTTCTTCAACAGTCCGACCTATGAGTTCCAGCGTGGACTGCCGCCGGACCTGACCGGTATCGATCGCCTCGCCGGTTGGGCGGTGATGGTGTTTGTCACCGGCAAATTCTGGCTGCTGTTTTCGTTGCTGTTCGGTATGGGCTTCGCGCTCATGCTGAGTCGTGCGCGTGAACGCGGCGCGCCGTTTGTGAAAACCTATCTGCGTCGCACCTTTGCGCTGATGCTGATCGGCCTCGCGCACGCCATCCTTCTATGGAATGGCGACATTCTGTTCGGCTATTCGCTCACGGCGCTGATGTTGCTGCTGGCGCTGTTTGGCAAGCCTTGGCATTGGTTGGTGACGGCGCTGGTCGTCGCCGCGCTGTGCTTGGCCACCGGCAATATGGATTGGTCGGCGGCGGCGGTGCCGTTGATCATGGCGGCTCTGCTCGCGCCGTATTTGCGCGCGCCGGGCAAACCTTGGCGTTTGTGGCGCGCGGGGGCGGTGATCTATGCCTTGTTTGTGCTCATGCAACTCGCCGGCGGCATTGCGATGTCGCTGAATCCGGAAGCGCGCGCCAAGCAAACGGTGACACAGCAGGCCGAGGCGCAAAAACATTTGCAGAAGATCGAGCAATTTGAACGTGACGAATCGGCTGCCTTTCAATCGCCGTCTTTTCAAGTCGGCCTGGCGCAACGCGCGAAATCCTTCACCCAACACCACATGCCGAACTACACCGTGTTTTCGGTGATCGCGATCTCGATGTTCTTGATAGGCGCGTGGTTTGTTCAATCTGGCCGAATTGCGAACGCCGCTCAGTACACAAAGTTTTGGCGGGCTTGGCTCTGGGTGTTTCCATTGGCGCTCGCCATCACCGCAGCATCGATGTGGATCGGCGATTGGATGCCGCGCGGCATCGACGTACAGCCAGGGCGCGCGATGATCGGCGCGGCCCTGCGCATGGGTGCGGCGCCGCTCATGACCCTGGGTTACATCGCCATGATTGTCTTGTTGTTTCAACAGGCATCGGCGCGCAAGTATTTGGCGTGGATGGCGCCCGCCGGCCGCATGGCCCTCACCAATTACTTGATGCAGTCCTTGGTCTGCGCGTTCGTCTTCTACGGCTGGGGGCTGCAGCAATGGGGCATGCCGCGCCATCAACAAATCCTGTTTGTGGCCGTGTTGTGGCTGGCGCAGTTGGCCTTGAGCGCGCTCTGGCTGCAGCGATTCAAATACGGACCGATGGAATGGCTTTGGCGTTGGATGACCTACGGACAGGCACCCGCCATGCGCCAAGTGGCGTTGACCCCGTCGCACTGAGCGCACCCATTTAGAATGACGGGATGCCGACTGAGAAAACGGATGTCCTGATTGTGGGGGGCGGGGTGATTGGCCTCGCCACCGCTGTGGCTTTGCTGGAAGCGGGTCGAAGCGTTCGCGTGATCGAAGCCACGCACGTGGGTGCCGGTGCCTCCCATGGCAATTGCGGCACGCTCACGCCCAGCCACGCACCGCCGTTGGCAGCGCCCGGTGTGGTGATGGAAGCTTTGCGTTCGCTGCTGACGCCGGATGCGCCTTTGTATGTGTCACCGAAGTGGGACCCGCAACGCTGGCGCTGGTTGCTGGGTTTTGCGTTGCGCGCCAATGTGCGCGACTGGGAAAGCAGCGCGCGCGGCAAATACGCCCTATTGAACGACTCCCGACATCGCATTGAAGACTGGGTCGGCAAATACGCGATGGACTGCCAGTTCGTGAGCAGCGGCGAAGACTATGTGTTTCGCAGTGAGGCCGCGATGCAGCACGAGCTGAAAGAAATTCCTTTGCTGCAATCGTTGGGCGTGGTCCCGGAAATCATGGACGGCCGAAGCTACGAAGCCATTGAGCCCGCCTTGCGACCCGGCGTGGTGGGCGCGATTCGCTTCAACGGCGATGCCATGTTGCGACCCGACCAATGGCTGACGTGTTTGGCAGCACAAGTCCGGCGCTTAGGCGGCGAAATCCTAGAGCAGACGCCATTGCAATCGCTCACGCGCTCGGGAGCGCACTGGCTGGGGCATTCGACGCAGCGGCAATTCCTGGCCAAGGATGTCGTCATCGCGACCGGCGCGTGGTCGCCTTTGCTGGCGAAGACTTTGGGCGCGCCCTGGTTGCGCCGTGTCATTCAACCCGGCAAGGGCTATTCCATTACCTACGATCCGCCGGCGCTGGTGCCGAAGCGGCCCTTGGTCCTGCGTGATCGCTCGGTCTGCGTCACCGCGTGGGATGGCGGTTTTCGCTTGGGCAGCACCATGGAATTCAGCGGCTACGACACGCGCTTGAACGAAAAACGCCTCAATGCCTTGGTGCGCGGCGCACGTGAATTCCTGCATGTACCGGAAGGACCGCGCATTCAAGAAAAGTGGTTCGGTTGGCGGCCGATGTCGGTGGATGATATGCCGTTGCTGGGGCCCGTGCCGGGCCAATCGCAGCTGTGGCTCGCCACCGGTCACGGCATGATGGGGGTCAGCATGAGTGCGGGCACGGGGCAGTTGATGGCCGATTTGATGACCGGCACGACACCGGCCATTGATCCGGCGCCGTATTCGCCTGCGCGATTCGTTTAGATCTGAAGCATTAGACTGGCGCCATGGACATCTTCACCCTGCACCAAGGCACGCGACCGCTGCTGGTCAGCGTGCCCCACAACGGTACTTACGTGCCGTCCGATATTGCGCAACGACTCACGCCGGAAGCACGCGAAGTCCCCGATACCGATTGGGACATGGCGCGCATGTACGCATGGGTGATCGAAGCCGGCGGGTCGCTGATTGTGCCGACCCATTCGCGTTACGTCGTCGACCTCAATCGCAGTGAAGACGACGTTTCCCTGTATCCCGGGCAAAACACCACCGGCCTGTGTCCGATCGTGCGATTTTCCGGGGATCCGGTCTATGTAGAGGGTGGCGAGCCTGATGAAACCGAAGTGCGTGCGCGCGTCGAACGTTATTGGCGGCCATATCACGAGGCCTTGAAAAACGAATTGGCGCGCCTGCGCGACCTGCATGGTCGCGTGGTGCTATGGGAAGGCCATTCCATCAAAGCCGAGCTGCCGTTTTTGTTTGAAGGCCGATTGCCGGATTTGAATCTCGGTACGGCCAGCGGCAATAGCTGTGCGGAGCTGACGCAGGTGCGCGTCGAAGCCGTGCTCGCGGCGCAGGATCATTTCGATTTCGTGGTGAACGGTCGCTTCAAGGGCGGCTACATCACGCGCCATTATGGTGATCCGGACCGGGGCATTGATGCCCTGCAGCTGGAAATGAGCCAGCACACCTACATGGATGAAGCGCAGCGCGAATGGCATCCGGCGAAAGCCGCGCGCGTGCAAACGCAGATTCAAGCGATGGTGGAAGCCGCGCTCGCATAAAAAAGCCCTTCCGGAGACCGGAAGGGCTTTCGTTTTGCGGCATAGAAACGCCTTAAGGGGCGTCGTTGCGTTTGAGGAAATCCTCAACTTTCAAGTAAAGCGCTTCGCGATTCTTGGGATCGAAGAAGCCGTGACCTTCACCGGCTGCCACCATGGTTTCAACCTTGACGCCGTTCGCGCTCATGGCGTTCTTCATCGCGTTGAATTGATCCATCGGCACGCGGTTGTCGACGGCACCTTGTGCAAGGAAAACCGGCACTTTGATCTTGTCGACGTTGCGGGCGGGCGAGTTGGCGATCCAGACCGCTTTCTCGTCGCCGAGCACGCGCTTCAAATAACGGCGACCCGATTCGGTATCCGGGATATCGCCGGCTTTGTTCATCACGGTCAGGTCATACACGCCGACATAGCCGATGGCGCAGCGGTACAACTCCGGGAAGCGGATCGGCTGCATCAACGCCGCATAGCCGCCGTAGCTGGCGCCGAATGTGCAGACGCGCTTGGCATCCGCCCATTTATTGTCCACGGCAAACTTCACGGCATCCGCAAGATCGTCCTGCATCTTGCCGCCCCATTCGCGATAGCCCGATTCTTCGAACTTCTTGCCTTGACCACCCGAGCCGCGATAGTTGACTTGGATGACGGTGTAACCGCGCGTCGCAAAGAATTGTGCGTCCGGATCAAAACCCCAACGGTCGTACGGGCCATGCGGGCCACCGTGCGGCAACACGATCATCGGTTGTGCGCCACCGCCTTGGCGGGTCACGAACGCTTGCAGCGTCTCACCGTGACGCGACTTGAATTCCACCGGCATCATCGGCGCCAGTTGCTGCGGTTTGATCCACGGCATTGCTTCGGCCACGAGTTGCAGGCTGTTGTCGTCGCGGTTGACCACATACCAGGCGCCCGGATTGCGATCGGAATGGGTGTAGATCAACACTTTCTTGTTGTCACGCGTGAAGCTCAAAATTTCCACCAGCTGGCCCGGGAAGGCTTTCAGCATCCCGGCGTGCAACTTGGCGTATTCCGAGGTGGGGTCGAAGTATTTGATCGTCGGCTTGCCAGCGTCGGTCATCGAGCCGAACGGTTCACCGCCACGACCGGCACGCAAGATGCCCGACACGTCAAACCCTGCACGGCTCGGCAATTCTTCGCGTGTTTCGTTCGCCATGTCGATCTTGTAGAACGAGGTGGCTTCACCGCCGTTGGTCAAAACGGCATACATGGTTTTGCCGTCCTTCGAGAAAAACGCGCGTTCGATTTCACGGCCGGCGAGGGCGCGCGGCATTTCCGTCCACGGACCGTCAACGGTCTTACGCCATTCGATCTTGATCGGTTCGCTGTCGATGTTGTACAGCACGCGCGCACGCGACTTGCCGTCTTGGTCGAAGAAGATGGACGCAGTGCCTTTCACGCGTTCGACTTCATCACGATGACCGGTGCGCGTATCGACTTTGTACACCACGGTATCCGGCGTTTCGCCGCAATCCCAACAGGTGAATTGCACCAAGGCCATGCCCGGTTCTTTGTCGATCACTTGCGCAACCGAGGCGAAACCTTGGTCCTTGCGGCGACCGGTGGTTGAGCCGCTGTCACGGAAGTAGCCGAACAGGGTTTCCTGATCGCTGCCATCGAGATTGGTTGAAAACAATTGGCCGAGGCTGACCGGCAACGGGCGCAGCGGACGCGTGCGTGCGCGCGCCACGGTGATGCGGTCGTCTGCCGTCCACACAATGTCGCTCACGTGTTCCAGTCGACCGAAACGCAAGGTTTGCGTCTTGCCGCTGCCGTCTAGCGAAACGATTTGCAATTGGGTTTCTTTTTCGTCGGCGGTCGGTACGGTCATGGCAACGTACTTGCCATCCGGTGAGAGCGCGACTTGATTGATTTCGGCGTGGCGGGAGAGATCCATCGCCGACGGCGCTTGTGCAAATGCCGAGCTACAGGCAAGCACGCCCGCAGCCACGAGAGTACGTTTCAACATGTTTTCCCCAAAGGTGTCAGAAATGCAACCCGTCTACGCTATCGCGCATGCCGACGCGCGTCCAGTGTGTCGCGTTTCGCATCTTCGAAACAGTATAGGCGTAAGCTCTAGGTCTCTTCCTGCTCGGATCCCGTCACGATGAACACCCTACTTCAGCGCACTTTGGCCGTTGCAATCGTCGCCGTCGGTCTCGCTGCCGTTCCGGCAAACGCCGAATTGAAGGCCGGTGCCAGCGCACCGACTTTTAAAGCGCAAGCCTATTTGGGTGGCAAGGCGTTTACGTTCAATCTTGCCGACGCCCTTAAGCGCGGCCCGGTGGTTGTCTACTTTTTTCCTGCAGCCTACACCTCGGGCTGCAATGTGGAAGCGCACATGTTTTCCGAGGCGATTGATCAGTTCAAAACCTATAAGGCCACGGTCATCGGCGTGACGGCCGGCAATCTGGATCAGTTGGCCAAGTTTTCCGCCGACACGAAACTCTGCAGCGGCAAGTTTCCGGTGGCGGCCGATCCCGGCGCGAAAATCGCCAAGACCTACGACGCGTTGTTGGCCTTGAAGCCGGGCTGGTCCAGCCGAACCTCGTATGTCATTTCACCGAGCGGAAAAATTGTGCACGTGCATTCGGAAATGAGCCCGAACGGCCACGTCAAATCCACGCTGGATGCGCTCAAAGCCATGTGAGCTTTGCCGTCGATGACGGCGAGTGCATCAAGGTTTGACGGCTTCGAGTTCCCAGCGCAGCCAATGCTGGTCGACGAAAGATTCTTCGGGTTTGCCGCGCATGCGTCGCGACCAATGACGCCAGCTTTGCGCCAAACGCTTCGCGGGTGTGTCGTAACGCTTCACCTTTAAAGCGTTGGCATCGTTGTCGGCATCGGCATGTCGGGATTGTTCCGGATTGACCCAATCCTGCCGCAATTTTTTGAAGGTGCCTTGGAAGCCGTACATGCGGCCTAGCGGATTGTCGCCGACGAAATAGGCGAGGGTGTCTTCGGTGATGATGTTGACATGGGTCGGATCTGAAAACGCCTGAATGTTTGGCCAGGCCGGCGTGATCGCATAAAAACGTCCGCCCGGCTCGAGCACGCGCCACACCTCGTTCATCAACTCAATGAAGGGCGCGCGTGTTGAACGGCCGTCTGCGCTCGGAAGCATGCGCGGCACATGTTCAATGAAGTCGAATGCCGACACCGAGGCGAAATGCCCATCGTCAAACGGTATCGGTTCCAAGGTCAGATTGGCGGGACGATAGTCCACGCCCTCAATGGTCAAGGGCCGGATGTCGACGCCGCACAACGCGCTGCGATCATAGGGATTTCGCGGGAACTTACCGCAGCCAAGATCGAGATGGCGGTCGCCGGATGCCTGCACTCAAACCTCCAAAGTGGCCAAATCGCCTTTCTGCTCAAGCCAGGACTTGCGGTCGGCGGCGCGCTTTTTCGCCAACAACATGTCCATCAGGCTGCGTGTTTTCTCGTCATCGTCCACTGTCAATTGCACCAATCGACGGGTGTCAGGATGGATCGTAGATTCGCGCAATTGCGTCGGATTCATTTCGCCCAAACCTTTGAAGCGTGTGACGCTGACGGCGCCTTTCATTTTTTCAGTCTCGACGCGTTCCAACAGGATGCGTTTCTCTTCTTCGTCCAGCGCATAAAACATTTGCTTGCCGACATCCACGCGGAACAGCGGCGGCATCGCCACAAATACATGCCCGGCTTTGACCAAAGCGGGGAAGTGGCGGACGAACAACGCCGCGAGCAGCGTTGCGATGTGCAGGCCGTCGGAGTCGGCATCGGCGAGGATCACCACCTTCCCATAGCGCAGGCCGGAAATATCGTCTTTGCCGGGATCGCAGCCGATGGCGATAGCGAGGTTGTGCACTTCATCTGAGGCCAGCACTTGGCCCGAAGCGACTTCCCAAGTATTCAAGATCTTGCCGCGCAACGGCAGGATGGCCTGGAAGTCTTTGTCGCGTGCTTGACGTGCGCTACCGCCTGCTGAATCACCTTCCACCAGGAACAACTCGGTACGCGCCAAGTCCTGCGAAATGCAGTCGGCAAGTTTGCCGGGCAGGGCAGGACCTTGGGTGACTTTCTTGCGAACGATTTGCTTTTCGGTTTTCAAACGCGCCGAGGCACGCTCGATGGCCAGTTGTGCAATGCGCGTGGCCAGTTCGGTATGGGTGTTGAGCCACAGCGAGAACGCATCATGCGCAGCGCCTTCGATGAATCCGGCGGCTTGGCGGGAGCTCAAACGTTCTTTGGTTTGCCCGGAGAATTGCGGCTCCTGCATCTTCAACGACAGCACGAACGTGACCCGGTCCCAGACGTCTTCCGGTGCCAATTTCACGCCGCGCGGCAGCAGATTCTGAAATTCGCAGAACTCGCGCAAGGCCATGGTGAGGCCGGTGCGCAATCCGTTGACATGCGTGCCGTGCTGCGCAGTCGGAATCAAGTTGACATAGCTTTCCTGCACCAATTCGCCTTCGGGCAGCCAAGCCACGGCCCAGTCGACCACCTCGGTGTCTTTCTTCAGCTGACCGACGAACATTTCCGGCGGCAAGCGTTCGTTGTCACCGAGTTCGCCGTTCAAGTAATCGCGCAAACCGTCTTCGTAATACCAACGGTCTTTCTCGCCACTGGCCTCGTCGAACAGCGTGACGGTCAGGCCCGGACAGAGTACGGCTTTGGCGCGCAGCAAGTGTTTCAGCGCGCGCACGTAAAACTTCGGCGTGTCGAAATACTTCGCATCCGGCCAGAAGTGCACGCGGGTGCCGGTATTTTTCTTGCCGACTGCGCCAATCACTTCGAGTGGCGACGTCCGGTCGCCATCGGCAAAGGACATCTTGTATTCGTTGCCGTCGCGCTTGATAAACACATCCACGCGCGTCGACAAGGCATTGACCACCGAGACGCCGACGCCATGCAGGCCGCCGCTGAAGGTGTAGTTGCGATTGCTGAACTTTCCGCCTGCGTGCAAACGGGTGAGGATGAGTTCCACCCCGGGAATGCCTTCTTCGGGATGGATGTCGACGGGCATGCCGCGGCCGTCATCCGAGACTTCGCAACTGCCGTCGGCATGCAGGACGACGTCGATGCGCGAGGCATGACCGGCCAAGGCTTCGTCCACCGCGTTGTCGATGACTTCCTGCGCCAGATGGTTGGGACGCGTCGTGTCGGTATACATCCCGGGGCGGCGTTTGACCGGGTCCAGGCCGGAAAGGACTTCGATATCTGAGGCGTTGTAACGAGTATTCATGGAAAACCAGACAAGACGATAGGAACAGTGTACGGGCAGGTGCCGTTCAGCTGAAACCGGAGAAAATAATCCCGTTCCTGATGGAACAAAAGGAGTTCGAGATGAAAATGAAGTCACTTGTCCTGCTGTCGGGTCTCGCCGCGCTGGTTTTTGCCGGCGGCGCTTGGGCGCAGGCGAAGACGACCACGGCCAGCGCCGAGGCAGATGCCGCCAAGGCGCACGCCGATCACGCCAAGGCAGAGGCTGACAAAGCCAAGGCGGCCGCCGATCAAGCCAAGGCCAAGGCCGCCGCCAAGAAGGCTGAGAAAGCCTCCAAGACCGGCGATGCCGAGGAAGAAGAGGAAGAGCGTCGACGCTGAGCCCGTGATTCCGAATGGAAAGGCCGGCGAAATGCCGGCCTTTTTCTTGCGCGTTCAAAAATGCGAGCAGGTCGGGGCGCGAATCGGTAAAATACGGGTTTCCAGCGAGCCGACGCCCTTATGACATCCCCCGCTGCCGCCAAAACCCCGCTGATTTTCGTCACCGGTGGTGTGGTTTCCTCTCTTGGCAAAGGCATTACTGCCGCCTCTCTTGCCGCCATTCTGGAAGCGCGCGGTCTGCGCGTCACCATGATGAAGTTGGATCCGTATATCAACGTCGATCCCGGCACCATGAGCCCCTTCCAGCATGGTGAGGTCTATGTCACCGACGACGGTGCCGAGACCGATCTCGACCTCGGCCACTACGAACGTTTCGTGTCCACCCGCTTGTCGGGCAAGAACTCGATCACCACCGGCAAGATTTACGACGCCGTCATCCGCAAAGAGCGTAAGGGCGAATACCTCGGTGGCACGGTGCAGGTCATTCCGCACATCACCGATGAAATCAAGCAGCGCATCGATGCGGCCACGCAAGGTTTCGATGTGGCCTTGGTCGAAATCGGCGGCACGGTGGGCGATATTGAATCGCTGCCTTTCCTGGAAGCCATTCGCCAAATCCGTACCGAACGCGGCGCCGCCCATGCCATGTTCATGCACCTCACCCTGGTGCCCTATATCGCTGCGGCCGGTGAGCTGAAAACCAAACCCACGCAGCACTCGGTGAAAGAACTGCGCTCCATCGGCATCCAGCCGGACGTGTTGATCTGCCGCGCAGAACAACCCTTGCCCGAAGGTGAGAAGCGCAAAATCGCGCTGTTTACCAACGTGCCGGAGCGCGCGGTCATCACCGCCATCGACCTCGACAACATTTACAAGATTCCGGCCTGGTTGCACGAGCAAGGCCTGGATCAATTGGTGGTGGAGCAATTGCGTTTGGAAGGCGCGGCAAGTGCCGACGCTGATTTGTCCGAGTGGGCAGCAGTGGTCGATGCCTCGCAAAACCCGATCGACGAAGTCACCATCGCCATGGTCGGCAAATATGTCGATCACAAAGATGCTTATAAGTCGGTGGCCGAGGCCTTGAAGCACGGCGGCATTCGCCAGCGCACCCGCGTCAATATCAAATGGCTCGAATCGGAAGATGTGGAACGCCTCGGCGCCGAAGCGATGTTGTCCGATGTCCATGGCGTACTGGTGCCGGGCGGCTTCGGTGATCGCGGATTTGCGGGCAAGGTCTCCACGGCCGAATATGCGCGCAAGCACAATCTGCCGTATTTCGGCATTTGCTACGGCATGCAAGCGGCCATTGTGGACGCCGCGCGGAACTTGGCCGGTTTGGAAGGGGCCAACAGCACCGAGAACGACAAGCAAACGCCGTATCCGGTCATCGGTTTGATCACCGAATGGCGCACCTCTTCGGGTGACGTGGAGCGCCGTGACGACGCCAGCGATTTGGGTGGCACCATGCGTCTTGGCTTGCAGGATCAACGCATCAAAGCCGGGACCTTGGCGCATCGTCTTTACGGTGCGGACGTGGTGGGCGAGCGTCATCGCCACCGTTACGAGTTCAACAACCATTACCGCGCGCCGTTGGAAGCCACCGGTTTGGTGTTTTCCGCCAAATCGATGGACGATACCCTCGTCGAAATGATCGAGTGGCCGCAGCATCCGTGGTTTGTCGCCTGCCAAGCACATCCGGAATTTCTCTCCACGCCGCGCAAGGGCCATCCCTTGTTCGTCGGATTCATCCGCGCCGCGCGTGAAAACAAAGCGGGTGGACAATTGCTCAACGAAGCGGCGGCTTGAACGCCCATGCCAGCGAAAAGGACATTCGAATGAAATTGTGTGGATTTGAAGTCGGGCTGGACAAGCCGTTCTTCCTGATTGCCGGGCCCTGCGTCGTTGAGTCCGAGCAATTGCAAGTGGACACGGCGGGTACGCTGAAAGAGATCACCGACAGTCTCGGCATTCCTTTCATTTTCAAATCCAGCTTCGACAAAGCGAACCGGACGTCGGTCAACAGCTTCCGCGGGCCTGGCATGGAAGAAGGTCTGCGCGTGCTCGCTGAAGTCAAACGTCAGCTGGGTGTGCCGCTGTTGACCGACGTGCATGAATACACGCCGATGGATGAAGTGGCCTCGGTCGTCGACGTCCTTCAGACGCCGGCATTCCTGGTGCGCCAAACCGACTTCATCACCAAAGTGTGCGCCGCCGGCAAGCCGGTCAACATCAAGAAAGGGCAGTTCCTTTCGCCTTGGGACATGAAGCCGGTGGTAGAAAAAGCCAAGTCCACCGGCAACCAAGACATCATGGTCTGCGAACGCGGTGCGAGTTTCGGCTACAACAACCTGGTGAGCGACATGCGCTCCTTGGCCGTGATGCGCGACACCGGTTGTCCGGTCGTGTTCGACGCCACCCACTCGGTGCAACTGCCGGGCGGGCAGGGCAACAGCAGCGGCGGGCAGCGCGAGTTCGTGCCCGTGCTCTCACGCGCCGCCATGGCCGTCGGCATCGCCGGCATCTTCATGGAAACCCATCCGGATCCGTCCAAGGCCTTGTCTGACGGTCCCAATGCCTGGCCGCTGGGCGAGATGAAACGCTTGCTCGAAACCCTGATGGCGATTGATGAAGTCGTCAAGCGCGACGGTCGCGCACAATAATTCCGCAATCTTTGTTCAAGAATTGATATCACCCTCTGGAGTGCCCCAAGTGCAAATCGAAAAAATCCACGCCCGCGAAATTCTCGACTCTCGTGGCAACCCCACGCTGGAAGCGGAAGTGACCTTGGCCGATGGCAGCTTCGGCCGCGCAGCGGTGCCCTCCGGTGCCTCTACCGGCGCCAAAGAAGCCGTGGAATTGCGCGATGGCGACAAGACGCGTTACCTCGGCAAAGGCGTGCGCAAGGCGGTTGAAAACGTCAATGCCACGATTGCCAACGCCGTCAACGGCATGGACGCTTTCGATCAAAAAGGCGTGGACGCACGATTGATCGACTTGGACGGCACCGAGAACAAGGGTCGCTTGGGCGCGAATGCCTTGCTCGGCGTTTCCATGGCCGTGGCCCATGCGGCCGCCGCCTCACGCAAATTGCCGTTGTGGCAATACCTAGCCGATGGTCGCGCGCCGGTGTTGCCGGTGCCGATGATGAACATCATCAACGGTGGTGCGCACGCCGACAACAACGTGGACTTGCAAGAGTTCATGATCCTGCCGGTCGGCTTCGATAAGTTCTCCGACGCGCTGTGCGCCGGCACCGAAGTGTTCCATGAATTGAAATCGGTGTTGAAAGCACGCGGCCTCTCCACTGCCGTGGGTGACGAAGGCGGTTTCGCGCCGGATCTGCGCAGCAACGCCGAAGCGCTCGACACGATTCTTGAAGCCATCGGCAAAGCGGGTTACACCGCGGGCGAAGACATTCTTCTCGGCCTTGACGTCGCCTCCAGCGAATTCTTCGAAAGCGGCAAGTACAACCTGAGCGGCGAAGGCAAGCGCCTCACCAGCGAACAGTTCACCGAATTCTTGGCCGATTGGTGTGCGCAGTACCCGATCATCACCATCGAAGACGGCATGGCCGAAGACGATTGGGCCGGTTGGAAAATGTTGACCGAACGTCTCGGCAACAAGATCCAGTTGGTCGGCGACGATTTGTTCGTGACCAACCCGACCATCTTCAAGGAAGGCATTGACCAACACGTGGCCAACGCCATCCTGATCAAGGTCAACCAAATCGGCACCTTGTCGGAAACCTTGGAAGCCATCGCCATGGCCGACGCGGCGAACTATGCGGCCGTCGTCTCGCACCGTTCCGGTGAAACCGAAGACACCACGATTTCGGACATTGCCGTGGCGACCTCGGCAACCCAAATCAAGACCGGCTCGTTGTGCCGTAGCGATCGCGTTGCCAAGTACAACCAATTGCTGCGCATCGAAGAGCAACTGGGTGCGGCCGCGAAATATGCGGGTCGTGCCGCGTTTGTGTCGCTGAAGCGCTGATCCACCTGCATGAAGCCTGTTCGCATTGCATGCTTGCTGCTGGTATTGCTGTTTATCTTGCTGCAATACCGGTGGTGGATGGGCACGGGTGGGCGACGTGATGTGGCCGACTTGAAAGCAAAAGTCGAGGCACAGCAAAAAGACAACGAAGCACGTAAACAACGCAACGACGCCCTGGCCGCCGAAGTGAAGGATCTGACTGATCCCGCTTCCGGCGGTGCGGCCGTCGAAGAACGCGCACGTGACGAACTCGGCATGATCAAACCGGGTGAAACCTTCTATCGCGTGATCAACGACAAACCGTCCCCCAGCGCCGACGCGGACAAGTCTGCACAAGCCGGGACGGCGGACAGCGCGCCTTGATACCGCGGGCTTGGTGCGTGGTGCCGGCGGCGGGTAGCGGCCAGCGCTTCGGCGGCCCTGTTGCCAAACAGTTTGTTGAGGTCGAGGGCAAATCGGTGCTGTTGCACAGTCTCGAAGCCCTTGCCCGTCACGCATCAGTCGAAGGCTTGGTGGTGGCACTACCGCCCTCCGCCGACGTGGAATTGCCAACGCAAGTGTTGGGAAAGCCCGTGCTGCGTTGCGAGGGTGGGGCTTCACGTGCTGATTCCGTGCTGGCCGGTCTGCGCCGCATTCCTGCCAACGCCGGCACCGACATTTTGGTTATGGTGCACGATGCCGCACGCCCGAATGTGCAGTTGGATGATCTGACGGCGCTGTTGGCCGCTGCCGGTGCATCGCCTTCGGGCGCCTTGCTGGCGTTGCCGATGAACGACACCTTGAAACAGTCGAATGACGCTGCCGAAGTGGCCTGCACCGTGCCGCGCGGGCGTTATTGGCGCGCCATGACGCCGCAATGTTTTGCCAAAGACCGATTGATTCAGGCGCTTGAAGCAGCGCGCAACGCTGGCATTGAAGTCACTGATGAGTCAATGGCGATGGAACACGCGGGTGTGCATCCGAAACTGGTGGCGGGTCGTGCCGACAATCTGAAAATCACCACCCAACCGGATCTGGATTGGTTTCGCATCCAAGTCGCGATGAGGGCATCACAGTCATGAGTAACGACATTCGCATTGGCAGCGGTTTTGATGTGCACGCCTTCTGTGAGGGCGACCACGTGATGTTGGGCGGGGTGCGCATTGCGCACAGCGCAGGCGTCGATGCGCATAGTGACGGCGACGTGGTGTTGCACGCACTTTGCGATGCCTTGTTCGGTGCATTGGCACTGGGTGACATCGGTGTGCACTTTCCGCCGTCGGATATGCGCTGGAAAGATGCCGACAGCATGGATTTTTTGCGCCATGCACACCAGATGATCCAAGACCGCGGCTGGCGCTTGGGTAATTGCGACATCACCATCATTTGCGAACAGCCGAAGATTTCACCGCATCTTTCTGACATCCGTGCATCGATTGCAGCCGGCCTGCATACCGAGGTCGACAACGTCAGCGTCAAGGCGACGACCACCGAGAAACTCGGCTTTACCGGGCGCAAAGAAGGAATCGCGGCACAAGCGGTTTGCCTGTTGGTGCGTCGTGGCTGAAGACTTGCCCCGCGATGGCGCGGCCGTCATCGAACATGCAAGGCTTCGATCCAAGCCGGAGGATTTCCAAGTCGACGAACTGCCGGCGTTCGAAGCCAGCGGCGCCGGCGAACACCTGTTGCTGTCGCTGAAAAAACGCGGTCTCACCACCCATGAGTTGATCACGCAGGTAGCGACATGGGCGGGCGTGCCGACGTCTGCGATCGGTTACGCCGGCTTGAAGGACAAGCATGCTGTCACCACGCAGCGCCTCACGGTCTGGCTGCCCAAGCGCGTTTCACCGGATCCGGCAACATTGAATGGTGACGCCATTGCGCTCATTGACGCGCATTGGCATAACCGGAAACTACCGAGCGGTGCGTTGAAGGGCAATCGCTTTCGATTGGTGTTGCGTGAGCTGAAAGGCGATGTCGAACGAATCCGGCAACGCCTCGATGACATCGCCACGCACGGGGTGCCGAATTATTTTGGTGCGCAACGTTTTGGTCGTGCTGGTGACAATGTGGCGCAAGCCCGTCAGATGTTTGCCGGCACGCGGGTCGGGCGTGAAACGCGCAGTTTGTTGCTCTCGGCGGTGCGCTCCGAGATGTTCAACCAAGTGCTGGCTCGACGTGTTGTCGAGGGCAATTGGCGCACCGCGATCGCCGGGGATGTGTTCATGCGCGACGGAAGCCAGAGCATCTTCGGCCCCGTCGATGCCGATGCGGACATCCACGCACGTCTCGCTGCCGGTGCCATCCATCCCACCGGTCCGATGTGGGGCAGGGGTGAGCTGCGCACGCGCGATGCGGCGCAGGCGTTGGAAACGGCGGTGCTAATGAACGTTGCCAATACCGATCTGCGCGCCGGCTTGGAACAAGCGGGTTTGAAGCAGGAACGCCGTAGTCTGCGATTGGCGGTGCGCGAATTGCGTGCCGAGTTCGACGCAGACACGCTCACCCTGCAATTTGACTTGGATCCGGGAAGTTACGCGACGACGGTGATGCATGCGCTCGGCGCGGTGGTCGACGCATCGCGCGCCGCATAAGGCCCTAACGCCGCTTCAGTAGCACCACGACCGCACCGGTACCGCCTTGGTTCAAGGGCGCCGAGTGGAAGGCCAGCACGTCGCGTCGATGTCGTAGGTGTTGGTCCACGAAATTCTTGATCACCGGCACGCCGTCCGAGTTGCGGCCCTTGCCATGGATGATCCGCACGCAGCCGAGACCCTCTGCGGACACTTGGCGCAAGAACTCGCGCAGCAAGGCCTGCGCCGCTTCGAGCCGCAGTCCGTGCAGATCGAGCTCGTCCTGAACCGCGAACTCGCCGCGTTTCAATCGGGAGAACACGCGTGTGCTCACCTCATCGCGGCGGAACGACGACACGTCACCCGGATCCAAGATCGTTTGCGACATCACTTGCTTGAATTCGCTTAACGCCGCTTGCTCGTCGCGCTCACGCATGCCGGCGCCGGCGCGCGGTTTCGGCTTGGGCGGGGCCTCGGCAGGGGCATCCAGACGACGGACGTCGCCGATGGCCTGCAAAAAGAGCGCGTGTTCGTCTTCGTCGGACATTTCAGAAGATTAAAGGATGAGCCGGTCAAACGCTTTCGGTATCATGAGGGTTTAGGCGGAAATACGCAGCGAATGAAGATTTTGGTCAGCAACGACGATGGCGTGGATGCGCCGGGCATCAAGGTTTTGGCGAACGCACTGCGCGAAGCCGGCCATGATGTCTTTGTCGTCGCACCGGATCGTGATCGCAGCGGCGCCAGCAATTCTTTGACGCTCGATTTGCCCATCCGCGTGGTGCAAATGGATGAACGGCATTGGCGTGTGCACGGCACCCCCACCGATTGCGTGCATTTGGCACTCACCGGCATGTTCGCCGGCGACGCAGAGCCCGATATCGTGGTGTCCGGCATCAACAACGCCGCCAATCTGGGCGACGATGTCATCTATTCGGGTACGGTTTCGGCAGCGATGGAAGGCCGCTTTTTGGGCTTGCCCGCGGTGGCGGTGTCTTGCGTCAATCGCAACCATGCGCCGCAACACTTCGAAACGGCGGCGCGTGCGGCGGTAGAGATCGTCGCGCAGCTGGTGGCTGACCCCTTGCCGGCCGACACCATTCTCAATGTGAATGTGCCGGATCTGCCCTGGGACGAGATCACCGGATTTGAAGCGACACGCCTCGGCAATCGCCATCGCGCCGAAGGTTGTATTGCCGCGCCGGATCCGCGGGGTCGCCAGTTCTACTGGATCGGCCCGGCCGGTGCCGCGCAGGACTCAGGCCCGGGCACCGATTTTGATTGCGTCAATCGCGGCGCGGTATCCGTTAGTCCGATTCAAGTCGATCTCACCCGTTTTCATGCGCTTGAGCAGGTGGCCAACTGGGTGGTCGGTTTGGATCCCAAACGCAAGGCGCAGGCGTGATTGGTCGGCCATTGCAATCCAGTGGTGTGGGCTTCACCTCGCAGCGCGTCCGCGATCGACTCGTCGAACGATTGAAAGCGCAAGGCATTCGCAATCCGAATGTGTTGCGCGCGATCGGCAGCGTGCCACGACATTTGTTTGTGGATGAAGTGCTGGCCTCGCGCGCCTATGAAGATTCGGCCTTGCCCATCGGCTTCGGTCAAACCATCTCGCAACCGTGGGTGGTGGCACGCATGACCGAACTCATTTTGGATGCAGATGTTGCGCCCAAGCGCGTGCTGGAAATCGGCACCGGCTCCGGTTATCAAGCCGCGATTCTTGCTGCGCTCGGTATCGAAGTGCACACGGTGGAACGCATCGGCGATTTGTTGCGCACTGCGCGCAAGCGATTCCGTTCGTTGGGTATTGCCTTGCGCAGCAAGCACGATGACGGCCATATCGGCTGGGCGGAAGAGGGCCCCTTTGATGCCATCATGGTGACCGCAGGTGCGGAAGCCATCGTTGAAGGGCTGATTGATCAGCTCGCACCCGGCGGCACCTTGGTCGCGCCGGTCGGCGGTGGGGCAACGCAAGCGTTGGTGCGAATTCGCAAACAGATGGATGGTAGTTTGGATATCAAGGAAATGGAGCCGGTGCTGTTCGTGCCGTTGCTGCCGGGCGTAGTGGACCGATGAAAATATTCAAACCGATCTATGAAAAAGCCCTGCGTTGGGCACAGCACAAGAACGCCACCTGGATTCTGGCGGGACTGAGTTTCATTGAAGCCATCTTCTTCCCGGTGATGCCGGAAGTGATGCTCGCGCCGATGGCGTTGGCGCGCCCCAAACGCGCGTTCTTCTACGCATTTGTCAGCTTGGCCGGTTCGATGCTCGGTGCGGTCGTCGGTTATTGGCTCGGCCAACATGCTTGGGAATTGGTGAAGCCGCTGTTTGCCGCCATGCACATGCTCGACAAAATTGAAGGTGGCATTCAGACCATCCAAGCCAAAATGGTTGAGTCGCCTTGGGCGGTGTTCTGGTTCTTGGTGGCCGGCGGTTTCATGCCGATTCCCATGAAAGTGTTTACCTGGGCTTCCGGCATTGTCGGTGTGCCTTGGCTGCAATACCTTGCGGCCATGGCCGTGGGCCGCGCCAAACGCGTGTTGTTGCTGGCCTTGGCGATTCGATTGGGCGGTGAGCGCGCCGAGCGTTTGCTGCACAAATGGATCGAACCCGTCGGTTGGTTCGTGGTTGTTCTGGTCTTGATCGTGATCGGCTATCTGTTTTTGAGGAATTGATTCGAATGAAACTTGCCAGCTCCGTGTCTTCGAATATTTCGATGGTGGCCGTCGCGTCAATCGGCTTGTTGATCGGCGCCTGCACCAGCACTGAAGTCGTCCAACGCAGTGGCGGTGGTGCACCGGTCTCGTCGAATACGCCGAGCCGAACAAGTAACAGCGGCTACGTCCCCATGTCGGAACGCGTATCGCAGCCGAAGTACGGTGCGACGGTCATTGTCGAAAAAGGCAACACCGTCTATCACCTCTCAACGACCAACGGCATCACCCCGCTCGATCTGGCGCTGTGGAACAACATTCCGCCGCCGTACACGATTTATCCGGGCCAGCGGCTGAAGCTCTATCCGAGCACCGGCAAGGCCGCGCCCGCGCCGGCGGTGGCAACCACCAACGTGGTCTCACCGCCGGTAGTGACCTCGCCGACACGACCGGGCGGCACGACGACGCGCCCGACCACGACGGCAGCGCCGACAGCGTCCGTGGCCACTGTACCGACCGCGGGCAACGTCTCCTGGCGCTGGCCGACCGACGGCAATTTGCTGAGCACCTACAAAGCGGGCGAGCCGACACGCCAAGGTATTGATATCGCGGGCACCTCGGGTCAGCCGGTGCGTGCCGCATCGGACGGCACCGTGGTCTATTCAGGTGCGGGTCTCGTGGGCTATGGCGAACTGATCATCATCAAACACAACGGCGAATGGCTTTCCGCCTACGGCCACAATCGCAAGCGCTTGGTGTCGGAAGGTCAGAAGGTCAGTGCCGGCCAACAGATCGCCGAACTTGGCCGCACCGCAGCGTCGCGCGACATGTTGCACTTCGAAATTCGCTACGACGGCAAGCCGGTCGATCCCCAGCAATACCTGCCTAAACGCTGATCAGCGCGAAAGGATAAAGGCCGCAATGGCATTGCGGCCTTCGCTGGCGAGGACGTTGAACGTCCTGGCCGCCGCATCATTCACCATCGATTCCAAGCCTATTCCGCGGCTCAGGCAGGCAGCCATGATGCTGGGGTGCGGAAACGCTTGTGTATCGCCGCAGCCGAGAATGATGACTTCGGGCGCAAGCGCGATGAGCGGCGCAATGGCCGCCGCATCCAGTTCAGTCAAAGCATGAACGTCCCAGTCCTTGATCAGCTGGTCCGGCGTGACGATAAAGCTCTGGCGCAGGATTTCTTCATTCACCCGCGCTTCGCGACCATTCGCGCCGCGCATGACGAAACGGAAGTCGGGGGCTTCCTCGCGGATCAGGTCCATCAGGCGCGCGGCAGAACGATGTGACGTTTTTCCTTGGCTTCGCGGTAGAGCACGGCGGTGTGGCCGATGCGTTGCACCAAGGTGGCACGCAAGTCACGGGCCATGGCGTCAATGGTGGCATCACGGGCTTCCCGATCGTCGCCGGCCACTTTCACTTTGACCAATTCATGGTGTTCGAGCGCGGCGTCCAATTCGGCGGAGAATGCCGGGGTGAGCCCCTTGTTGCCGATTTGCATCAACGGTTTCAGATCGTGGGCCATACCGCGCAGGAAGCGGATTTGAGCGTTTGAGAGTGGGGTGGCCATGGTCATCACAAGCTTTGTTCAATGACGGCAAGGTATCATGAAGCCTGTCATTTGGCCGGAAAAATCCCGTGGCCTCGCGCAGCAAAAGCAGTCACCGTTGGCTTCAGGAACACTTTTCCGATCCTTTCGTGAAGAAGGCGAAGGCCGAGGGCCTGCGTTCCCGTGCCGCCTACAAACTCGAAGAATTGGTGGCGCGCGACAAGCTCCTGCGCCCCGGCATGGTGGTCGTCGATCTCGGCGCGGCACCGGGTGGCTGGTCACAGTGGGTGCGTCAGGCCATGGGGGACAGCGGACGCGTCATCGCCTCTGACATCCTAGAAATGCCGACCTTGGCCGGAGTCGAGTTCCTGCACGGCGATTTCCGTGAAGACGATGTCGCAGCCGCGCTTGAACAGATGCTGGGCAATGATCGGGTGGACCTTGTGCTTTCGGATATGGCCCCCAATATGAGTGGTGTGGATGCCGTAGACCAAGCCCGAGCCATGCACCTGTCCGAATTGGCCATGGAATTCGCCGACCAACATTTGAAGACGGGCGGTGACTTCCTGATCAAGCTCTTTCAAGGGGTTGGCTTCGATGCATACGTCAAAGAGTTACGCGGCCGATATAACAAAGTGTCGATTCGTAAACCCGAGGCATCACGCAAACGCTCGAATGAGGTGTATGCGTTGGCGCAAGGGAAAAAGGCAGTAAAGTGAATCAGCGCGCATTGGCGCGGAGAATGGAATGAACGATTTGGTCAAGAATTTGCTGATTTGGGTGGGCGTGGCGATCGTGCTGATGCTCGTGTTCCAAGGCCTTGGGCCGAAGACCGCGGGTGGTACCGGCAATGTGAGCTATGACCAATTCGTGCAGCAAGTGCAAGCCGACAAGGTCAGCAAGGTGGTGATCAGCGATGATCGCGGCACCATCACCGCGACCTTGAAAGACGGCTCCAAAACGGTCACCCAAAATCCGGGCGACAAAGATCTCATCAACGACCTGCTGAACCACAAAGTGGCGATCGAGCAACAAGCCGCATCGTCCGGTCGCAGCATTTTGTTGAGCCTGTTGTTCAATTTGCTGCCGATGGTGCTGTTTATCGGCATCTGGTTCTACCTGATGCGACAAATGCAGTCCGGTGGGACGAAGGGCGCGATGAGTTTCGGCCGTTCGAAGGCCAAGCTGTTGAGCGAAGACCAAACCAAGGTCACCTTTGCCGACGTCGCCGGTTGCGACGAAGCCAAGGAAGAAGTCGCGGAACTCGTTGAGTTCCTGCGCGATCCCTCACGCTTCCAAAAACTCGGCGGCAAGATTCCGCGCGGTGTGTTGATGGTCGGCCCGCCCGGTACCGGTAAAACCTTGCTGGCGAAAGCGATTGCCGGCGAAGCCAAGGTGCCGTTCTTCAGCATCTCGGGTTCCGACTTCGTTGAAATGTTCGTCGGCGTGGGCGCATCGCGCGTGCGCGACATGTTTGAACAAGCGAAGAAAAATTCGCCCTGCATCATCTTCATTGACGAAATCGATGCCGTCGGTCGTCATCGCGGTGCCGGCATGGGCGGCGGTAATGACGAGCGCGAACAAACCTTGAACCAAATGCTGGTCGAGATGGATGGTTTCGAAGGCGGCGAAGGCGTGATTGTCATCGCGGCCACCAACCGTCCCGACGTCTTGGACCGCGCCCTGCTGCGTCCGGGCCGCTTCGACCGTCAAGTCATGGTCGGGCTGCCCGATATCAAGGGGCGCGAACAAATCCTGCGCGTGCACATGCGCAAAGTTCCGCTGTCGGACGACGTGCGTCCGGATGTGTTGGCGCGGGGTACCCCTGGCTTCTCCGGTGCCGACCTTGCCAATCTGGTGAACGAAGCCGCCTTGTTTGCCGCGCGCCGCAACAAGAACAGTGTGGACATGCTGGATTTCGAAGACGCCAAGGACAAGATTTTCATGGGTCCCGAGCGTCGCAGCATGGTCATGCGCGAAGAGGAACGCCGCAACACGGCCTACCACGAGTCCGGCCATGCTGTTGTGGCGATGTCCTTGCCGAAGGCCGACCCGGTGCACAAGGTGACAATCATGCCGCGCGGTTGGGCCTTGGGTCTGACCTGGCAGTTGCCCGAGTTCGATCGGATCAGCGCCTACAAAGACAAGATGCTGGAAGAAATCGCCATCTTGTTCGGCGGCCGCATTGCCGAAGACTTGTTCATGGGTGAAATCTCCACCGGTGCATCGAACGACTTCGAACGCGCCACCGCCTTGGCACGCGACATGGTCGTGAAATACGGCATGTCCGAAGAAATGGGCATCATGGTCTACGCCGATTCGCAAGACGGCACATGGGGCATGTCGAGCAAGACGATCTCCGAAGCCACCCAGCAAAAAGTGGACGCGGAAATCCGTCGCATTCTCGATGCGCAATATGCGCGCGCGCAAAAGATCATGGAAGACAAGCGCGACATCGTCGAAGCCATGGCCAAAGCGCTGCTCGAATGGGAAACCATCGACGCCGAGCAGGTGAAGGACATCATGGCCGGTCGCACGCCGAAGCCGCCGGTGGGCTGGGTGAAGAAGGACGCGCCGCCGCCCTCCGAGCCGCCTCCGAGTGAAGGGCTGACCATCGGTGGCCCGCAAACGAGCATCGACAGCATCAACTGATCGGCACGCGCACGTGTTCGACACCGCACCGCGATTGAATTGCGGCGATCTCAGCGTCAAGCTGGATCGCACGCAAGTCATGGGCATCGTCAATGTGACACCGGATTCCTTCTCGGATGGCGGCCTTCACGACACCACCGATGCAGCAGTTAAGCACGCGTTGCAACTGGTGGACCAAGGCGCGGCGATCTTGGATATCGGCGGTGAGTCGACGCGGCCTGGCGCGGATCCTGTCGGGATCGACGAAGAGCTGGCGCGTGTGATTCCCGTGATCGACGCTTTGCGCGGCCGCATTGCGGTGCCAATCAGCATCGACACCTTCAAGCCGGAAGTGATGCGCGCCGCCGTGGCGGCAGGGGCATCACTCATAAACGACATCTATGCACTCCGGCAACCCGGCGCTTTGGATGCGGCGGTCGAATTGAATGTACCGGTCGTGATCATGCACATGATCGGCGAACCGCAAACCATGCAAGACGATCCGGTGTACGACGATGTCGTCGCCGAGGTGCATCGTTTTCTCGCCGAGCGAATCTTCGCGTGCGAAATGGCCGGCGTGGACAAGAAGAACATCGTGGTGGATCCGGGTTTTGGCTTTGGCAAAACGGCGCAGCACAACCTGCAATTGTTGGCGGGCCTGCGTAAATTCACCGAGCTCGGTGTGCCGGTGCTTGCGGGTCTGTCGCGCAAACGCACCATTGGCGACCTCACCGGCCGCGAGCGGCCTGCCGTTCGCGTACATGGCTCGGTGGCAGCGCACTTGATTGCCGCCAGCCATGGCGCGCGCATCGTACGTGTGCACGATGTGGCGGCAACCGTCGATGCATTGAAGGTGCTTGAGGCCGTGCAAGCGGTGCCGGTGCCACGCGATGGCAGGCGTCCTGCCGTCGAGATTGACTGGCCGCAAGACTAGCGCGTCAAGGCTTGCGCCGCGTACTCTCTTGGCTGGACGCCACGGAGCACCCGCATGACCGCCAACACCCCATTGCTCATCACCTTCAGCCTGTATCTGTTGGCGATGGTGCTCATCGGCTTCGTGGCATGGCGCCGTACGCGGAATTTCGATGACTACATTTTGGGTGGTCGTTCATTGGGCGGGTTTGTCACGGCGTTGTCGGCTGGCGCCTCCGATATGAGCGGCTGGTTGCTCATGGGTCTGCCGGGTGCACTGTTTCTCACCGGATTGTCGGAAAGTTGGATTGCGATCGGCCTGGTGATCGGTGCCTGGATCAACTGGCGATTTGTGGCCGCGCCGCTGCGGCTCTACACCGAGCGCACCCAAGACGCATTGACCTTGCCTGACTACTTCACCACCCGATTCGGCGAAGGCGGAAAATTGCTGCGCGTGCTCGCGGCGTTGGTGATTCTGGTGTTCTTCGCGATTTATGCCGCCAGCGGCATCGTCGCCGGTGCCCGTTTGTTCGAAAGCGTGTTTCATGTGCCTTATGCGCAGGCCTTGTGGCTCGGTGCGGCCGCAACCGTGTTGTACACCTTGGTGGGCGGATTTCTGGCGGTGAGCTGGACCGACACGGTGCAGGCCAGCTTGATGATTCTCGCCTTGGTGCTCACGCCGGTGATTGTGATCGTTAGCGTTGGCGGACCGTCGGCAAGTATCGAATTGATCAGCCAAGTCGCGCCGCAAAAGCTCGACTGGATCGGTGCGGGCGGCATGATCGCGGTGGTGTCATCACTTGCCTGGGGCTTGGGCTATTTTGGCCAGCCGCACATCCTGGCGCGCTTCATGGCCGCCGAAAGCGTCCACACCATTCCGAAGGCGCGCAGAATCGGCATGACCTGGATGATCCTGTGTCTGCTCGGCGCGGTGTTGGTCGGTTTCATCGCCAACGCCTACTTCGCCCAGCATCCGGATCAGGCAGGGCAGGTGACGGAAAATCACGAGCGTGTGTTCATCGCCCTAAGCCAGTTGTTATTCAATCCATGGATTGCCGGTGTGCTGTTGTCCGCCATCCTCGCGGCGATCATGAGTACCTTGTCCTGCCAATTGCTGGTGTGCTCGAGTGCACTGACCGAAGATTTTTACCGCGGATTCGTGCGCCCCAATGCCGGTCAGAAAGAGCTGGTGTGGTTTGGTCGGATGGCGGTGCTGGCGATTTCATTGCTGGCGATTTACTTGGCCCGCGATCCCGACCGCAAAGTGCTCGGGTTGGTGAGCTACGCCTGGGCCGGTTTCGGCGCGGCCTTCGGGCCCGTCGTGTTGTTGTCTCTCTACTGGCGCCGCATGACCTGGGTGGGCGCATTGGCCGGCATGTTGGTGGGTGCTGCCACCGTCATTGTGTGGAAAGAATTCTCCGGCAGCGCGCTGTATGAAATGGTGCCGGGTGTCATCGCAGCAACGCTTGCGGTTGTTGCCGGAAGTTTGCTGTCCGCGCCACCGTCGGCTTCGGTCGTGAAGACCCATGACGAAGTCAGCGCAGAACTTGCGCAAGTGAAGTAAGCCTGCATGCAAGCACCACGCGCCGTATTGGTGACAGGGCCGACTGCCGCAGGCAAGACAGCCATTGCATTGGCCTTGGCCGAAGCCTTTGATGGCGAAATCATCAGCGTCGATTCCGCGCTGGTCTATCGCGGTCTGGATATCGGTGCGGCCAAGCCGGATGCGCAAGAACAGGCACGCGTGCCGCATCACTTGATCGACATTCGTGATCCTTGGGAACGTTACTCGGCCGCCGAGTTCGTGCGTGATGCCTTGCAGGCGATGGACGACATTCGCGGCCGGGGCAGGTTGCCGATTTTGGCCGGCGGCACCACCTTGTACGCGCGTGCTTTGATCGAAGGTTTGGCGCCGATGCCGAGTGCAGATCCCGAGCTGCGCGCGCACATCGAGGCCGAGGCCGAACGCATCGGCTGGCCGGCTATGCATGCGCGATTGGCCATGGTCGATCCGGAAGCGGCCGCACGGATTCACGCCACCGATCCGCAACGCATTTCCCGCGCATTGGAAGTGCATGCACTCACCGGTCAGCCCATCAGCGCCTTGCAAAAAGCCACGGTCGCGCCGGCCGCGAATACCCGATTCCTGAAACTCGCTTCGATGCCGGCAAGCAAGGACGTGCTACGCGAACGCATCAGCCTGCGATTTGATCAAATTCTCGCGCAAGGGTTTCTGGCTGAAGTCGAGCGCTTACGCGCACTGCCGGAAATCATTGCGCACCCAGACCCTTTGGCGCTGCCCGCACTGCGTGCCGTCGGTTATCGGCAGGCGTGGGCGTATTTGGATGGCGAACTCGGATTCGAAGACTTCCGGATGGCGGCAATCTATGCCACCCGCAGCTTGGCCAAGCGCCAGCTCACCTGGTTGAAGCGCGAGCCTGATCTGCACAGCTTCGATCCGGCCAGCGCGGAAGCTGAGCTGCACGAAACCGTGCGTCACTTCATGGAAGCGGACTAGCGCCGCGAAGGCGCCGGAAAACTGGGCTACACTCTCTTGACCGCCACGTCAGCGGTCAAAAAGCAAGAACAATAACAACGGGGAAACTACATGACGAAGGCAGCACCGGGCGGCAAGCCCCAATCCTTGCAAGATCCTTTTTTGAATGCACTGCGTCGTGAACGCGTGCCGGTGTCGATCTTCTTGGTCAATGGCATCAAGTTGCAAGGCACCATCGAATCCTTTGACCAATTCGTCGTGCTGCTGCGCGGCGTGACCAATCAAATGGTCTACAAGCACGCGATTTCGACGGTGGTGCCGTCGCGCAACGTGCGTCTGTCCGATTTGCCGGCTGAAAACGACGACACGGACGCCGAAGCTGAAGGCGAGGCCGTCGACGCCGGCGTCTGAGCCCGGCGTTTCCGGCAAACGGGCTAAAATAGCCCTATTGAAATGCTGGAGCTGCATCGTTGTTTGAACGCTCGCGCGGTGGTGAACGCGCACTACTGATTCATCCGCAACGCGGTTCGGTATCGGACGATGCCGTCATGTTGGAATTCAACGAACTCGCGCGCTCTGCCGGCGCCACGGTCGTGGCCGAAGGCCGGGCGCGTATTGATCGCCCGAATCCGGCGGTCTTGATCGGCAGCGGCAAATTGGACGAATTCAAGGCCATGGCCGATGCCACGGATGCCGATCTCGTGCTCGTCAACCATGCACTCTCGCCCGTGCAAGAACGTAACCTCGAGCGCGAATTCAAACGCCGCGTCGTTGATCGCACCGGCCTCATTCTCGACATCTTTGCCCAGCGTGCACAGTCCCACGAGGGCAAGTTGCAGGTCGAGCTCGCGCAGCTGAAGCATATGTCTACGCGTCTTGTGCGCGGCTGGACCCACTTGGAGCGCCAACGCGGTGGTTCGATCGGATTGCGCGGGCCGGGTGAAACCCAGCTTGAAACCGATCGACGCTTGCTGCAAACCCGCCTTGAACAACTGCAACGCAAGCTCGACAAAGTCGAAGTCCAGCGCGGCCAATTGCGCCGTGCGCGCGTGCGCAGCGAGATGCCGAGAATCGCGTTGGTCGGCTATACCAACGCCGGCAAGTCCACCTTGTTCAATGCACTGACCGGCGCGCAGGCCTACGCGGCCGACCAATTGTTCGCCACCTTGGACCCCACGGTGCGGCGCGTCACCATTCCTTCGGGGCAGGTCATTCTGGCCGACACGGTCGGATTTGTTCGCGATTTGCCGCACGAGTTGGTGGCGGCATTCCGTTCGACCTTGTCGGAAGCGCGCGAGGCCGATTTGCTCTTGCACGTGATCGATGCGGCGGACGCGGAACGTGCCCTGCGTATCGAGCAAGTGGACGAAGTTTTGAAGGACATCGGCGCGGGCGACATCCCGCAGTTGCTTGTCTACAACAAGATCGATCAGATCGAAGGGGCGGAAGCGGGTGTGCAGATGTCCGATACCTCGCGCTCCAGCGTGTGGTTGTCGGCGCAATCGGGCGAAGGACTTGAGGGGCTGAAACGCGCCATCGGCGAGGTCCTGGGCGCCCGCCGGATCACCGGCGCCGTCACCCTCGCACCCCAAGACGGCAAGTTGTACGCGCGTCTCCACGCGCTGGATGCCATCCGCCACGAAGCCATGGACGAGCACGGCCACCGTGTCATCGACATCGACCTCGATGAGGTGGATGCGCGCAAGCTTGCAGCTGCCGGCGCTGAAATGCTGCGGCCGCTCTTGCCATTGGACGAAGAAGACCCCATTTAGTCGGGACATCCGTAAACTAGACCGGCAACAGGTGTTGCAAGTCTCAAAGAGGAATCGCCTGCATGGCATGGAATCTCCCGGGTAGGGATAGCAACAACGCGCGGCCCAAAGGCAACCGGGGTCCGAATTGGAACCCGCTGTCCGGGTTGCGCGATCGCTTTCAAGGCGGTGATCCGTCGGGCATTGGTCGCTGGATCGGCATTGCCGTGGTGCTCATGCTGCTGATGTCTTCGGTGGTGCTGATCACCGAACAGCAGCGCGGTGTGGTCGTGCGCTTCGGCAAATATGTCCGGACCATGCAGCCCGGCCCGAATCTGAAACTGCCCTGGCCGTTCGAGAAAGTCACCAAGGTCAATGCCACGGCGATCAACACCTATAGCGAATCGGTGCCCGTGCTGACCCGCGACGAAAATATCGTCACCGTTGAAATCAACGTGCAGTACCGCATCTCGAATCCGGAGCGTTATGTCTTCGGTACGCGCGACGCGGTGGACATGCTGAAACAGGCCGCCTTGAGCACCGTGCGTGAACAAGTCGGTCATTCCGACCTCGACACCGTGCTGGGTGCGCGCAATGCCTTGGCAGTGACCGCGCGCGCCAATTTGCAGAAGTCCTTGGACGCCTATCGCACCGGCCTCGTCGTCACCGAATTGAATTTGCCGAACGCGCGACCGCCCGAAGAAGTGAAGCCGGCGTTCGACGACGTCAACAGCGCACAGCAAGACAAAGATCGTCTCATCAGCGAAGCGCGTGCCTATGCCGCCAAGGTGGTGCCGGAAGCGCGCGGTGCGGCCGCACGTACACGCACCATCGCCGAAGGCTACAAGACCACGGAAATTGCGCGTGCCAGCGGTGACGCCGATCGTTTCAATGCCTTGGTTGAGCAATACAAGATCGCCCCCGATGCCACCCGCACGCGGATGTGGTTGGAAACCATGCAAGGCGTCTTGGCCAACAATCGCAAGATTGTCGGCGCCGACAGCAAGCAAATCTTGAACTTCAGTTTGCCGAGCGCGCCTGCGTCCACCGCTGCCGCAACTGCCCAAACCACAGCGCCCGCGTCTGCCGCCGTCGTCACCAATACGGTCGCCAGCGAGGCGGACATTCGACCCGGGCGCCAGGGTCGCACCCTTGACCGAGGAGACACCGGCCGATGAATTCCGTCCTGTCCACCCGCATCGCGGCGGTCGCTGCGTTCCTGTTGTTGCTGTTTTCCAGCGTGTATGTGGTCAACGAAGGTCAAACCGCCATCGTGCTGAACCTCGGCCGTTTGGCCCGTACCGATATCGGCCCGGGCCTGCATTTCAAAGTGCCGTTCGTCGAATCCGCACGCGTGTTCGATCGTCGTTTACATGTGCTCGATGCCGAACCCGAACGTTACCTGACCTCCGAGCGCAAAGACGTCAGCGTCGATTTCTTTGCCGTCGGCATGATTGAAGACGTGCGCGCGTTTTATCGTGCCACCGGTGGTCAGGAAAGCGTGGCCGTCGAACGCCTCGCACCGATCATCAAAGACGCGCTTCGCAATGAAATCAACAGCCGTACTTTGCAAGAAGTGGTGTCCGGTGATCGCACCCAAGTCACCGGCGAGCAGTTGAAGAACATCAACGCCGGTTCGCGCACGATGGGTGTGCGCATCGTCGACATTCGCATCAAGCAAATCGAACTGCCGACCGATAGCAAGGTCATCCAAGACGTCTACAGCCGGATGCGCGCACAGCGTCAGCAAGTAGCCAGCGCCTTGCGTGCGGAAGGTGAGGAGCAAGCGCAGACCATTCGCGCCGGTGCCGATCGCGACCGCGCGGTGATTTTGGCCGAAGCCGAACGGGATGCGCAGAAGATGCGCGGTGAAGGCGATGCCGAAGCCGCACGTCTCTATGGCAGCGCCGCGTCCAAGGACAACAGCTTCTTTGCCTTTGATCGCAGCCTGTCGGCCTACAAGGCGTCTTTTGCCGACGGTACGGCCTTGATTGTGCTCGACAAGGACGATCCGTTCCTCAAATACATGAAGTCTGAAAAGTAACTGGCAGTCACGCCGGAACTTGCGTAAAATGTCGAAAAGCCGGGGCTCACCTCGGCTTTTCTCACGTCTGGAGTTCGAAAATGGGTCAGTCGGTTGTAGTTCTGGGTGCGCAGTGGGGCGATGAAGGCAAGGGCAAGATCGTCGATTTGCTGACGCAGGACATCGGTGCCGTGGTCCGTTTTCAAGGCGGTCACAACGCCGGCCACACCTTGGTGATCGGCGGCAAGAAGACCGTTCTCCACTTGATCCCGTCGGGCGTGTTACGTGATGACGCGCTCTGCCTTATCGGCAACGGCGTGGTGCTCCATCCGGGCGCTTTGCAGAAAGAAATCGCCGAACTCGAAGCCAATGGCGTCGATGTGCGTTCGCGCCTGAAGATCAGCCCGGCCACGCCGCTGATCATGCCGTATCACATCGCCCTCGACCAAGCCCGTGAAAAGGCCGCCGGCGGCAAGGCCATCGGCACCACCGGTCGCGGCATCGGTCCGGCCTATGAAGACAAGGTTGCACGTCGCGGCATTCGCGTTGCCGATCTGCACTATCCGGACGAGTTGGCTGAGAAGCTGCGCGTTGCGCTCGACTATCACAACTTCGTGCTGACCCAATACTTGAAGGTCGACGCCATCGACTTCCAAAAGACGCTCGACGAGGCCCTGGCATTCGGCGAATACGTCGAACCGATGAAGGCCGACGTCGCCGGCATCTTGCATGACTTGCGCAAGCAAGGTCGCAAAGTCTTGTTTGAAGGCGCTCAAGGCTCGCTGCTGGATATCGACCACGGCACCTATCCGTACGTCACCTCGTCGAACACCACCGTCGGCGGTGCCTATGCCGGTACCGGTGTCGGTGCAGGCGACATCGACTACGTGCTCGGCATCGCCAAGGCCTACGCCACGCGCGTGGGTGGCGGCCCGTTCCCGACCGAACTGAACGACGACGTCGGGCAGGGCATCCGCGATCGCGGCCAGGAATATGGCGCCACCACGGGTCGTCCGCGCCGTTGCGGCTGGATGGACATCGTCGCCCTCAAGCGCGCCGTCGCCATCAACGGCATCAGCGGCCTGTGCATCACCAAGCTCGACATCCTCGACGGTATGGACACGCTGAAGATGTGCGTGGCCTACGAATACCGCGGCAAGCGCACCGAGTACGCCCCGTTGGATGCCGCCGGCTGGGAAAACATCACCCCGGTGTATTTGGAATTCCCGGGCTGGCAGGAATCGACCGCCGGCATCACCGAATGGGACAAGCTGCCGCCGGCCGCACGTGCCTATCTGCGTGCTCTGGAAGAACTGGCGGGCTGCCCGTTGGCGATCGTATCGACCGGCCCGGATCGCGATGCGAACATTATTTTGCAGGATCCGTTCGCCTAAGAGCGGCCTCATCCGGCGCTGCGCGCCACCTTCTCCATCAAAGATGGAGAAGGAAAAGCTCTTCCCTCTCCACGCAGTGGAGAGGGTGCCCCGAACGGGGCGGGTGAGGCGCTCTGCGCTTCCCCATGACTTTTGGGAGTAGGTCGATCCCCCCAACGCGCCGCATCATCTTGAACATCTGCCCAAAGGCACATGCTCAGGAGTTCCAATGCGTCTCACTCTCGCCACGGCGATCGCGCTTGCGCTCGTCACCGCCGCACCGCAAGCCCCGGCCCAAACGGCCGCTGCACAAGCGCAAGGTGTCACCACCCAATTGCCGCGCGGTGTCACGCCGACGCATTACGCGGTGGAAATCACCCCGCACGCGAAAGACATGAACTTCGATGGCAAAGTCGCCATCACGGTGGATGTCGCCCAACCGACCAACACCATCACCCTGCAAGCATTGCGACTGAAGATCGCAAAAGCCTCGCTGGTGCCGGCAAAGGGCAAAGCGATGCCCGCCAAGGTGTCGGTCGACGAAGCCAACCAAACCGCCAGCTTCGCTTTCGACAAAGCGCTCGCGCCGGGTAAATACACCCTCAACATCGAATACAGCGGCGTGATCAACACGCAAGCCAACGGCTTGTTCGCCCTCGATTACAGCACCAAGGAAGGCTCCAAGCGCGCCCTCTACACGCAGTTTGAAAACTCCGACGCACGCGCGTTCATCCCCTCGTGGGATGAGCCGAATTTCAAAGCCACCTTCGACCTCACCGCCATTGTTCCTGAAGCGGATTTGGTGGTCGGTAACATGCCAATTGCGAGCTCCAGCAATGTTGGCAACGGCTTGAAGAAGGTTGTCTTCCAACGTTCGCCGAAGATGTCCACCTATCTGTTGTTCTTTGCCGCGGGTGATTTCGAACGCGCCACCAAGATGTCGGGCAAGACCGAAATCGGTGTCGTGACGCAAAAGGGCATGGTGGATCAAGCCAAGTATGCGCTCGACGGTTCGGCTGAAATTGTGAAGCGTTACAACGATTACTTCGGCGTCGACTATCCGTTGCCGAAACTCGACAACGTGGCCGCACCGGGCCAAAGCCAATTCTTCAGCGCGATGGAAAACTGGGGCGGCATCTTCACCTTCGAATATTCGTTGTTGGTGAATCCGCAAGTGTCGACCGACAACGACAAACGTCGTATTTTCTCGACCGCCGCACACGAAATCGCCCACCAATGGTTCGGCAACCTGGTCACCATGCAATGGTGGGACGACCTCTGGTTGAACGAAGGCTTCGCCTCCTGGATGGAAAGCCGCGCCACCCGCGAAATGCATCCGGAATGGAACACCACGTTTGATGCCGTCGGTGCGCGTGAAGGCGCAATGGGTCGTGACTCGCTCTCGACCACCCACCCGGTGGTGCAACACATTGAAACGGTGGAACAAGCCAGCCAAGCGTTTGACGCCATCACCTACTCGAAGGGCGAAGCGGTCATCACCATGTTGGAAGCCTTCAAGGGTGAAAACGAATGGCGTGATGGCGTGCGCCGTTATATGAAGAAACACGCTTACGGCAACACTGCGTCGGCCGACCTTTGGGCGGCGATGGATGCCGATGGCAGCAATCCGATCACCGCGATTGCCCAAGACTTCACCACGCAACCGGGTGTGCCGACCATCACCGTGGCCAATGCCAAGTGTGATGCCGGCAAGACCACCGTGGATTTGATCCAAGGTGAGTACAGCCGCGATATGCCTGATAAAAAGGCGCTGACCTGGCGCGTGCCGGTGATGGCGCAAGTGCCGGGCAATGCCGTTGCACGCACCACCGTCACCGACGGCAAGGGCAGCATCACCGTTGAAGGTTGCGGTCCGGTCGTGGTCAACGCCGGTCAAACCGGCTACTTCCGCACGATGTATGCCCCGGCGCAATTTGCCGTGGTGAACAAGTCGTTCAAGTCGATCAAGCCGGTGGACCAATTCGGCATCCTGGCCGACGCATGGGCCTTCGGCGTCAACGGCAAGCAACCGGTGTCCGATTACCTCGACTTGGCCATGTCGATCGACAACACCGCCGATCCGACCATCCAATCGCAAGTGATCGGCGTGCTCGCCAGCCTCGACAACTACTTCACCGGTGACAAGGCCGCGCAGGCCAAGTACCGTGCGTTCGCCATCAAGCGCATCAAACCCACCTACAACAAGCTGGGCTTTGAAGATCGTGCCGGTGACAGCGATGCTGTGAAGGGTCTGCGTCGTACCGTGGTCGGTGCTTTGGCCGGCTTGGAAGACAAGGACATCATTGCTGAAGCGCGCGCACGTTACGCCGCACAAGACAGCAAGCCGTTGACCCCGGCTTTGCGTCGTACGGTGTACGGCATCGTTGCTTACAACGCCGACGCGGCCACGTGGGACAAGATGCATGCCATGGCCAAGGCCGAAACCAACCCGTTGGTGAAGAGCCAGCTCTACGGCATGCTCTCGGGTGCCAAGGATGAAGCGCTGGCCAAGAAGGCATTGGCCTTGGCACTGACCGACGAGCCGGGTGCGACGCTCAGCGCCGGCATGATTCGCGGCGTGGCCGGTGAACATCCGGACATGACCTTCGATTGGGCGGTGCAAAATCGCGAAGCGGTCACCAAGTTGGTGGACACCACTTCGGCGCCGCGCTACTTCCCGGGCATTGGCAGCGGTTCGAGCAAGCCGGAAATGGTCGCCAAGATCCGTGATTTCGCCAGCAAGTACATTGCGGAAGGTTCGCGTAAAGATGCTGAAAATGCCGTGACCAGCATCGAAACCCGCATCAAGGCGCGTCAACGCATGCGTCCGCAAATCGACAGCTGGTTGTCGAAGCAAAAGTAAGGCGAAGGGCGGGCGCCTCAGGCGCTTGCCCGGCTTTTTCGCAGCGCCCCGGCGGGTTCCTCGCCGGGGCGTTTTTGCGTTTGGCCTTCCTCACCAGAACGGCACTCACTAGGGGTATGCTCAAGGCATCTCAAGCACGGAAGTGTGATGAAACGCTCGGTCGCCAGACTCCTGATTTTGGATGACCAAGAAGATCTGGCGCGTAACTTGCGCTGGATCGCCGAAGACATCGGTTTCGAAGTGCAATGCGTTACCAGCGCCAAAGAATTTTTTGAGGTCGTTGAAGGCTTCGCCCCCACGCATGTGGCGCTCGATTTGGTCGTTCCGGATATGGATGGCGTGGAAATCATGCGCCGCCTTTCCATCACCGATTTCAATGCCGCGCTGATCCTGACCAGCGGCATGGGAAAACGCGTGCTCGAATCCGCCCGCACCACCGGGGCGGAACGGGGCTTGCAGATCTTGGGCATTTTGCCCAAACCCTTCAGTCCGATCGAGCTACGCAAGTTGTTGTCCGCGGCCGCGCCGGATCAGGTGGCGGACGATACACCGACGCGCGCACCGAGTGTCGATGAAGTTGCGCAGGCGATCGATGCCGAGGCCTTCACGATCGTCGCGCAACCCAAAGTCGATCTGCGATCGGGGCGCGTGGTGGGTGCGGAAATTCTGGGTCGGTGGCATTCCGACATGCTCGGATCGGTCTCACCTGAAGTCTTTGTGCGCATTGCTGAGCAGAACGGCATCATGTCGGGTTTGTGTACGTCCACCTTTACCCAAGCCTTGGACTGGTTTTCGCGCAGTCCGTTGAAGGCGGATGGCGGCCATCTCTCTTTGAATCTATCGACCACTTGCCTCTCTGATGTGACCTTGGCAGATCGCATTGAGGCTGCCTGCGTGGCAAGAGACGTGGCGACACAGTCGTTGGTGTTGGAGATCACCGAGTCGGTGGCCATGGACCGAACGGCAGATTCCTTCGATACCCTGACGCGTTTGCGTTTGAAAGGCTTCCGGCTCAGCGTCGACGATTTCGGAACCGGCTATTCATCGCTGATCCAGTTGGCAAGATTGCCGCTGACCGAACTCAAGATCGACCGCTCTTTCGTGATGGCCTTGAGCCACTCCACGGACGCGCACCGTATCGTGGATGCGACCATTCGCTTGGCACAGGGGATGGACTTGGTGAGCGTCGCCGAAGGGGTGGAAGACCCGCAGTCGCTGGCCGATCTCCGTGATATGGGCTGCGATCTCGCTCAAGGCTTTTACTTGGCGAAGCCGATGGTGCCAAGCGCGCTCGATGCGTGGTTCACGCAAAATCAAGGCATCAGCCACGACATTCAGGGCCTGCCAGGCCAAGGCGCGCCGGTTGACCGGACTTCGGGTGCTACCCTAAAATAGTCGGCTCGCCGGAATAGCTCAGTTGGTAGAGCGGCGCATTCGTAATGCGTAGGTCGTAGGTTCGATTCCTATTTCCGGCACCATTCTTCTCGCTCTCAGTCGCTACTGCCGATCTGATTGAGCGGAAACCGCAAGTACCGAACGCCGCTGGCGTCCGGCGGCGGCAATTCCCCTGCACGAATATTCACCTGTAGCGCGGCGTACAAGAGCTTGGGTACGGATAGCGTGGCGTCACGCGCGCTGCGCAGCGCAACATAGTCGTCTTCAACGGTGCCATTGGCGAGATGCACGTTTTGATTGCGCTGTGCGTCGACTGAAGTGATCGCATGCGCAGCGCGTTCCGGCGGCGGGTAGTCGTGACACAGATAGAGTCGCGTCGCGGGTGGGAGTTCGAGCAATCGCTGAATGGACTGATACAAGGTGCGCGCATCACCGCCGGGAAAATCCGCGCGTGCGGTCCCGGTCTCCGGGGCAAACACGGTGTCGCCGACAAACGCGGCGTCTCCGATCAAGTAGGTCAGGCTATCGTCGGTGTGGCCCGGCGTGGCCATCACCCGGACCGACAACGCGCCGATATTGAAGACATCGCCGTCATCGAACAACTGGTCAAACTGACTGCCATCGACCGGGAAATCCGCTTCAAGCCCAAAGACCGCCTTGAAGTGCGCTTGTACGCGACAGATGCCCCGGCCGATGGCTACCTTGGCGCCGGTGGCGGCTTTCAAGTACGCCGCGGCGGTCAGATGATCCGCATGCGCGTGAGTTTCCAAAATCCAGTCCACCGACAGTTGGTGATCACGAACGAAGGCGAGCAATCGATCCGCGCTGGCTGTAGTGGTGCGCGCGGCAACGGCATCGAAGTCAAGCACAGGGTCGATGATGGCGGCATGTCCGCCGTCCTGGTCGTACACGACATACGAAAACGTGAATGTGGCGGGATCGTGGAAACTCTGGACGCAGGGATTCATGGTGTGGGTCCGGATGCTGGTCGGCGGTGGCCGAGAATCAGGTAATCCTGACAGCTTTGGGCAGAGCGCGCGTTCAAAATCCGTGGATAGGCTCGTACGCAGAGGGCCTTCGCCAGCCACGGGAGAGAACGCATGACGCCGAAAATCCAATCGCTTTTCGAGGCCGCAGAGTCCGGGCCGAAAGGGTACAACGCCTATAACCGTGGCACCAAAACCGATGCGCAAGGCGTCCGCAACATCATTCCCGCGACCCGGGACATCGATTTTTCCGCGTTGACGCTGAAAGAGGTGATGGCACTACAAAAATTGCCGAAGTCGAACACGGATTCGGTTTTCGCCGTAGGTCTTTATCAGCTCACGCCGGACACCACGAAACACGCGGTTGAAGCGCTCAAGTTGAAGGACACAGAGAAGTTCACGCCGGAATTGCAAGACCGCATTTTCAGCGACTATCTCCTCCAGCAGAAGCGTCCGGCCATCGCCGCTTATATCCGGAACGAAGGCAAGAACTCGCTCAAGTCTGCGCAGCACGAGCTTTCCAAGGAATGGGCCGGGATGCCGGACCCTTACAAGGACGGCGCCTCACACTATGGCAAAGGCACGTCGAACAAGGCCCACGTCACACTCGACGTTTCCAAAAACTTTCTGGAAGATTTGCGCGCGGATTACGCCCAGCTGCGGAAAGAGGGCTTGAGCAAAACGGCCGCATGGTCAGGGCTGTTTGATGGTCGAACCATTGTGCACACCCCTGATGTCGTGGCCGCACCCACGCCGGAAACCGCGCCAACCAAAAAGCCCAATACGCCTTCGAAAAAACCCACGGAAGACCAGCCGGGTTTGCTGGATGATCTGAAAGACATTCCGCTATTCAAGTCCATGCAGGACGCGTTGGAAAAAATCACGGGCCCGGCGCTCGGTAAACGCTTGGATGAGGTGTTGGAAAACATCGACGAGCGCGCCATTCTCGGTGTGGTCGACAAATCCCTGAAGAACGCCGGTGATGCGGCGAGCGACTCCTTGAAGGCGCTCAACGAGAAGTTCAAACAAACCATGAGCGATCACATTCCCATCCAAATCACACCAAAGGCCATTGCCACGCCGGTCTATCCCGTACCCGTCAAACGCACCGATGTGCCGCTGCCGGCACAAACGCAGGTGCCCAAACAGGATGCAGTCGTCAAAGCAGCCGCAGTCACTGCTGTCGCCGAGCGCCCCGTTTGCGTGCGCCTGGACGACCACAGTCAACGGCTCTTGCATCAAGTGGAGGCGCAACTTGCCGGGGAGGCAGGGCAAAGGCTTGGCGCCATGAGCGAAGCGGACGCCACACGTTTGCTGCATGCCGTGGTTGCCGAAGCACGGGTCAGTGGCTTCAAGCATGTGGTGGAACTGCAGGTGACGAAAGACCGGAATGGCCTGATCGCGTTTGACGGCGCACCGGATTCACCGGCTAGCCGCCGTCTCTATGTCGATCGCGCACAAGCGGCCGCGCAATCGCTCGAGCGCAGCGCCGCCATCATCAATGTCGAAGCCGTGGCCATTGAACAACACTTCACCGACGCGCCCAAGCAAACGGCACAACTGTCACCGCGATGAAGCGCTGTGTTGGGTCAATCGCCCGAGGTCGTCAGTTTGAAGGCCAACGCCATACCGGCTGACGCGGCGAGCACGCCGAGGACGATACTGGACAGGGCATAGGCCAAAGCGGTTTTCCAATCGCCGCTCTGAAAGAGTTGGACGGTTTCCAAACCGAATGCCGAAAAGGTGGTAAAGCCGCCCATGAGTCCGATGATCAGGAAAGCGCGGGGCAGGGCCGGATCGGCAAAGAACTTTGCCACCAATACCACCAACAATCCGGCCACAAAACAACCGAGGACGTTCAGTGCCAAGGTGCCGAGGAAAGCGCGCTGCGGCCCGAGTGATGAGGCCGCAGCAAACGCGAAGCCGTAGCGCGCCAGAGCACCCATTGCGCCGCCGGAAGCGACGCACAGGGCCATTTTCAACGCGGAAGCTTCCATCAGCGACCGATTACTTTTTTGCCTTGACCAAACCGTGACGTTCAAGCAACGGACGGATGTCGGGTTCGCCGCCGTAGAAGTTCTTGAACAAGACCAAGGCATCTTCGCTGCCACCCTTCGAGAGCAGCATGTTGCGGAAGCGATCACCGTTCGCGCGCTTCAAGCCACCGTTCTTATGCATCCATTCCACGGTATCCGCGTCAAACACTTCGGACCAGGTGTACGCGTAGTAGCCCGCTGCGTAGCCTTCCATGATGTGCTTGAAATAGGGCGTGCGATAACGCGGCGGCACCGGCGTGTAGTCCAGGCCGACGTCTTTCAAGGCTTTGGCTTCAAAAGCCATGACCCCGGCGGCGGCCGGCAACTTGTCAGCAGAGACTTGGTGCCAGCGTTGATCGAGCAGCGTTGCGCCCATCACTTCGGTCATGCCGAAACCGGCGTTGAACTTGGAGGCCTTGGCGACTTTGTCCAGCAGTTCGCGCGGCATGACTTCGCCGGTCTTCCAATGCTTGGCGTAGTTCGCGATCACTGTCGGATCTTCCGCCCACATTTCGTTGACCTGCGACGGATATTCGACGAAATCGCGCGGCACGTCGGTGCCCGAGAAGTAGGGGTACTTCACGTCGGAGAAGATGCCGTGCAGCACGTGACCGAATTCGTGGAACGCAGTGGTGACGTCATCCCATGTCATCAGTCCGGGTTCGCCGGCGGCCGGCTTGGTCACGTTCAAGTGCAATGCCGCGACGGTGTGTTGGTTCAACAAATCGTTCTGGTCGACGTAGGTCGACATCCATGCGCCGCCTTGTTTTGACGGGCGTGCAAACGGATCCACGATGACAATGGCGAACTTGCTGCCATCGGCATTGAATGCGTCGTAGGTGCGAACGTCCGGATGATAGACAGGCAAATCCGTCCGGCGCTTCAGCGTGATGCCATACAACTCGTGTGCTGCGAAGAACACACCGTTTTCAAGCACATTGCTCCATTCCAGATAAGGCTTCAGCTGGCCTTCGTCGAATGCGTACTGTTCCTTGCGCAACTTCTCGCTGTAGAACATCCAGTCCCACGGCTCAAGCTTGAAGCTCGGCTGGCCTTTGGCCTTTTGTTCTTTGTCAATCAACGCCTGCAGCAACTTGCCTTCTTCGCGTGCCTTCGCCACGGCAGGGCCGGCGATCTTCTCGAGCATCGCATTCACCGCCGCCGGTGTTTTCGCGGTTTCCTTCGCCATCGAATAGGAAGCGTAGTTCGGATAGCCAAGCAACTTGGCCTTTTCGGCACGCAGTTTCACGAGCTCCGAGAACGGTCCGGTGTTGTCGAACTGGTTGCCGCGGCTGCCGCGCGCCAGCGAGGCTTTGAAAATGCGCTCACGCAAAGCGCGGTCTTCCAGATTCGTAAGGATCGGCTGCTGCGTCGTGTTGAGCAGGGCAATGCGGTATTTGCCTTCCGCGCCATTGGCCTTGGCATTCTCAGCCAACACCTTGATGGCGGCGTCGTCCAGGCCTTTCAGCGAATCGACGGAATCGACAATCACCGCCGAGGCATTCGCTTCAGCCAGCACGTTTTGCGGCAGCTTGGTTTGCAGTGCTGCCACTTGGCCGTTGATGGTCTTGATGCGCTCTTTTTGAGCCGGCGTCAGCTTGGCACCGGCGCGCACGAAGTCAAGGTCGTAACGCTCAATCAGGCGCACGCTTTGCGGATCCAGACCGAGGCTGTTGCGGCGCGTGTACAAGTCGTCAATGCGTTTGAACAGCGTGTCATTCAAGAACTTGCTGTCGTTGTGGGCTTCGAACTTCGGTGCGTATTCCGAATCCAATGCATTGATGGCATCGTTCGAATCCGCGCTGGTGAGGTTGCTGAAAACATAGCGAGCTCGCTTCAGCAGCTGTCCGGATTTTTCCATTTCCAGAATGGTGTTTTCGAAAGTGGGTGCATCCGCGTTGTTGGCGATCTTGTCCCATTCGGCTTTCTGGTCGGCCATGCCGCGATCGAACGCGGGGCCGAAATGTTCGACTTTGATCTTGTCGAACTGCGGGTATTCGTATTCGAGCGTGCTCGCTTCGAAGAACGGGTTGCTGGCGGTGGCTGGCATATCTATCGTCTGCCCTTGTTCGGCGGAAGTGTCTTTGATGACCGAGCTGCTGCTGCAACCCGCAAGTGTGACCCCCATGCCCACCGTGAGCGCCACGGCAAGCGGTGATTTCGCAAGCTTATTGATTCGCATTGTTGAGCCCCATGAACGAATCTTGAAGCCTAACCGATTCAAGGTGGATGCTGCGTCGACATTTCACGCAGGTACTACTGCGGCGGGTTCAGGCTTCGGGGTATCCCCCATCCAGAAGGACTTGAAGCATGAACGTAGAAGACGTGATGACCAAAAACCCGGCCAGCTGCAACGTCAACAGCTCGCTGAAAGATGTCGCGGCCTTGATGCAGCAAAACGACTGCGGTCAGATCCCGGTGGTGGACGATCAAAACAAGCCCGTTGGTGTGATCACCGATCGGGACATTGCCGTGCGCGCTGTCGCCAAGGGTGTGGATGTGTCCAATTCAACGGTCAAAGAATTCATGAGCTCGCCGGTCAACAGCATCTGCTTCAACATGCCGTTGAAAGATGCGGTCTGCCAAATGGAAGCCGAAAGTGTTCGTCGCATCCCGGTGGTCTGCGAACAAGGTACTCTCAAGGGCATGTTGTCGTTGGCGGATCTCGCCAAAGCCGACAAACATGAAGCCACTGCCGAGCTGGTCAAAAAGGTCAGCGAAGCGCCCGCGCAAAAATAACAGGATCGTTTGAATGGGCAGCCTCAAAGATTTTTCCGCCACGGATATTGCCGGCAATACCCAGTCGTTGTCGGCCTACGAAGGCAAGGTCGTATTGGTGGTGAACGTCGCCAGCAAGTGCGGGTTCACCCCGCAATACGAGGGGTTGCAGAAGCTGTGGGAAACCTATCGCGACCGCGGATTCGTGGTGCTGGGTTTCCCCTGCGACCAATTCGGACATCAGGAGCCCGGCACTGAAGCCGACATCGCCGCGTTCTGCAAGCTCGACTACGGTGTCGATTTCCCCATGTTTGCGAAAATCGACGTCAACGGCGCCAATACCCATCCGCTGTGGGCTTGGATGAAAAGCCAACAGAGTGGTTTCTTGGGTATTGCTGCGATCAAGTGGAACTTCAGCAAGTTCCTTATCGGTCGCGATGGGCAGGTGTTGAACCGGTATGCGCCGACGGATAAGCCGGAATCTTTGGCTGGGGATATTGAGAAGGCTTTGGGTTGAGGTTCTCTTAAGAGCGACTCATCCGCCCCCTTTGGGGGCACCCTCTCCATCAAACATGGAGAGGGAAGACCTGGCCCTTCTCCACAAAGTGGAGAAGGTGGCGCGCAGCGCCGGATGAGGCGATTTTCCCTTCTCCACAATGTGGAGAAGGTGGCGCGCAGCGCCGGATGAGGCCGCTCTTACTTCTCCACAAACGCCCGCTCAAACACATACTCCCCCGGCATCCCGATGCGCGGCGCTGCCGAGAACCCGCGAGCATCCAACAGCTCACGGAAATCCTGCAACATCGCCGGACTCCCGCAAATCATCGCGCGGTCGTATTTGGCATCCAGATCATCTAATCCCAGGAAGCGAGTCATGCGGCCATCCGCCAACATGTCTGTGATTCTGCCGTGATGGTCGTTACCCTTGAACTCGAACGCTTCGCGCGACACCGCTGGGAAGTAAAGCAGTTTGTCGCGAACAATGTCGCCGAGAAATTCGTGATTCGGCAAGGTCTGCTCGAAAAACTCGCGGTAGGCCAAATCTTCCGCACCACGCACGCCGTGGCAGACGATGACTTTCTCAAAGCGTTCGTAGGTTTCCGGATCCTGTGCGACCGACAACCACGGTGCCAGCCCCGTGCCCGTGCCGAGCAAGAACAAATTTCGCCCCGGGTGCAGATCGGAAATCAGCAGGGTGCCCGTGGGCTTGCGGCTGACAAGAATCGGATCACCCACCTTCAAATGCTGCAGCTTCGAAGTGAGCGGACCGTCCTGCACCTTGATGCTGAAGAAGTGCAGTCGCTCGTCCCAATTCGCACTGGCCACCGAATAGGCGCGCACGAGCGGTTTGCTGCGTCCGTCCGGCGTCTCAGTCATCAGTCCGATCATCACGAACTGGCCGTTCTCAAAACGCTGTCCCGAATCGCGTGTGGTGGTGAAACTGAAATAGGCATCGGTCCAGTGATGGACTTCGAGAACGGTTTCAGTGAAATACGGCGATTCAGACATTGAAATAGGGCACAGGACTAAACCCGCACATTTTACTTGGCAAGAAGGGGGTCAGAGTGAGTTTTCCCGAAAATGGGGTCAGATGAAATTTTGCCGTCGAGTGTTTTGCTTGCGCTTGGCAAAAGTCCGGCAAAATTTCATCTGACCCCATTTTTAGCTAGCGATAGCCTTGGGCTTGGAGTTCGAACAGCTCGGCATAGCGGCCACCTTGGGCCATCAGCTGCTCATGCGTGCCCGAGGCCTCGACCTTGCCGTGGGCGAGCACCAGAATCCGGTCTGCCATACGCACGCTTGAGAAACGGTGGCTGATCAAGACAGCCGTCTTCTCGTCGCTTAGCTCCTTGAATCGCTCGAAGACTTCAAACTCCGCCCGGGCATCCAATGCGGCGGTCGGCTCGTCGAGAATCATCACTTGGGCATCGCGCATGTAGGCGCGCGCAATGGCGATTTTCTGCCACTGTCCACCGGAGAGGTCCATGCCTTCCTTGAAACGACGGCCGATCACTTGCTCATAGCCTTTGGGCAAACCGGCGATCACCTCATCAGCCATCCCGCGTCGCGCCGCGTCTTCGATGCGTGCGCGATTGTTCATGTCTGAAATCTGGCCCACGCCGATGTTCTCGGCGGCGGTCATGTGATAGCGGACAAAGTCTTGGAAGATCACGCCGATGTTGGCGCGCAGTTCGTCCAAGTCGTAATCGCGCAAGTCGCGACCATCCAGCGTGATCCGTCCTTCATCGGGATCGTACAAACGCGCCAGCAACTTCACCAAGGTGGTTTTGCCTGCGCCGTTTTCGCCCACCAAGGCCAGCACTTCGCCGGCATGTAGTTCAAAGCTGAGGTGGCGCAGCGCCCAGTTCTCCGAGCCCTCATAGCGGAAGCCGACGTTGTCGAAGACGAAGCCGGTGCGAATCGGTTTCGGGACGGCAATCGCATCAGCTTTGGAAATGATTTCCGGTTGGATTTCAAAGAACGAATACAAGTCGTCCAGATACAGGGCCTGACTTGCCACTTGGGAGAAGCCGGTCAACAAGCTTTCAAGCAATTGCCGCAAACGGCGGAAACTGCCAGCAAGGAAGGTGAGGTCACCCACACTGAAATCACCGCGGACGGTGCGCCAGGCGATGTAGCCATACGCCACGTAGTAGCCCATGGTGCCGAGCGCGGAGAGCAAGGTGCCCCAGAACGCGCGCTTGCCGGCGAGTGCGCGATTGGCGTCATAAAACTTGTCTGACAGTTCGCGGAAGCGATCGATGAAAAAGTTGTGCAGGCCGAAGATTTTCACTTCCTTCGCCGTTTCCACGCTGGCGCTGGTCTGGCGCAAATATTCGAGCTGACGTCGCTCCGGCGTCCACTGGAAGTTCAAGGAATAGTTCATGGCGTTGAAGTGGGATTCGCCCACAAACGCCGGAATCAAGGCGATGGCCAGCAGCAGCATCAGCCACGGCGCATAAGCAATGAGGCCGGCCGCGAAACTCACCACCGTGATCATGTCCTGCGCTTGACCGAACAACTGCGACAGCAAGTTCATGCGTCCCATGGTCTGGCGACGTGCACGATCGAGCTTGTCTTGCAGATCCGCGTCCTCGAAATCTTCCAAGTCCAGCGTCGCCGCATGCTCCATCAAGCGGATCGACGTCGCATTGGTGAAGCGTTCGGAGAGCAGCGTGTCCACGTAAGACACCAGGCGCCCGAGCAAGTCGGAGACGATGGCGAGCCCGAACTCCAAACCCAGCAACAGCAACAAATGGTTGAGGTGACCCGCATGCCAAGCATCCATCAGGTCATGCGGCACACCGGCGGCGATGAGTCGAATGGCTTCATCAATGATCAGCTTGCCGATGTACAGCGTTGCAATCGGCAAGAAGGCCCGAATCAGCCGGATGCCGATACTGGCGATGGTGAGCGGTTTGCTGGTCGACCAGATCTCGCGCAAAAACGGCGGGATGTTGCGCATAGCGCCGACGCGTTGGCGGAAGTCGAGATTTTGCGGGGGGAGGGGTGGCGGCATCGGGGCAGTTTGCGCAATGCGGTGTTGAGGGGGTGTGGAGAAAAACGTTCGGAGGGGCTTGGCGCGGGTCTATTTGGACGCGTTGCGGCCAGCGGCTAAAATGGCGGTTTCCGTTCGAACCCACCCCAGACCCATGACCGCCATCCGCCAGGAAGACTTCATCCAATCCGTCGCCGACGCGCTGCAGTACATCTCGTACTACCACCCGGTGGACTACATCAAGAGCCTGGCCGCCGCCTATGAGCGCGAGGAATCGACCGCAGCGAAAGACGCGATGGCGCAGATCCTGATCAACTCGCGCATGTGCGCCGAAGGACATCGTCCGATTTGCCAAGACACCGGCATCGTCACTGTGTTCCTCGAAATCGGCATGAATGTCTCCTGGCCCGATGCCACGATGGGCGTCGAAGACATGGCCAACGAAGGCGTGCGTCGCGCCTACAACAACGAAGACAACAAACTGCGCGCTTCGGTGCTGGCCGATCCGGCGGGCAAGCGCAAGAACACCGGCGACAACACGCCGGCCGTCGTCAATATCAAAGTCGTGCCCGGCGACAAAGTCGACGTGATTGTGGCGGCCAAGGGTGGTGGCTCTGAGGCCAAGTCCAAGTTCGCGATGTTGAATCCTTCCGACTCCATCGTCGACTGGGTACTGAAAACCGTGCCGACCATGGGCGCGGGCTGGTGCCCTCCCGGCATGTTGGGCATCGGCATCGGCGGCACGGCGGAAAAAGCCATGCTGTTGGCCAAAGAGTCGTTGATGGAATCGATCGACATCAACGAACTCAAAGCGCGCGGTGCGTCAAATCGCGCCGAGGAGTTGCGTCTGGAGTTGTTCGACAAGGTCAATGCCCTGGGTATCGGCGCCCAAGGTCTTGGTGGCCTGACCACGGTGCTCGATATCAAGGTCAAGGATTATCCAACCCATGCCGCCAACTTGCCGGTGGCGATGATCCCGAACTGCGCGGCGACACGCCACGCGCATTTCACTTTGGACGGCAGCGGTCCGGTGATGTTGGATCCGCCGTCGTTGGAGGATTGGCCGGAACTCACCTACGACGCGTCCAAGGGCCGTCGCGTGAATTTGGATGAAGTGACCCGCGACGACGTGGCGTCGTGGAAGCCGGGCGAAGTGATTTTGCTTTCGGGCAAGTTGTTGACGGGTCGCGATGCCGCGCACAAGCGCATGACACAAATGCTGGATGCCGGTGAAACCTTGCCGGTCGATTTGAAGGGACGCTTCATCTACTACGTCGGTCCCGTGGATCCGGTGCGTGATGAGGTAGTGGGCCCTGCCGGTCCGACTACCGCGACGCGTATGGACAAGTTCACGCGCCAAATGCTCGAACAAACCGGTTTGCTTGGCATGGTTGGCAAGGCCGAGCGCGGTCCGGCGGCCATTGATGCCATTCGTGATAACAAATCGGTCTACCTAATGGCGGTGGGCGGTGCGGCGTATCTCGTCAGCAAAGCGATCAAGGGCGCGAAAGTGTTGGCGTTCCCGGATTTGGGGATGGAAGCCATCTACGAATTCGAGGTGCAGGATATGCCCGTCACGGTGGCTGTCGATTCGAACGGCACATCGGTGCATCAGACCGGGCCGAAGGAATGGCAGGCGAAGATTGGGAAGATTCCGGTGGTGGAGATTTAAGAGGCGCCCTCATCCGGCGCTGCGCGCCACCTTCTCCATCGAAGATGGAGAAGGGAAGGTAGGTTAGGGGCGGTCGTCTAGGAGATTGCCGCCTTCGGTTTGGTTGGCGTGCGCGACGGCTTCATCCAAGGTGCGGTCGACGGAGACGTCTCCAGCATGTTGGGCCTCGTTGGCGATATGCGTGGATTCTTCTTCGTTTGTAATTCGCGCGAGAACGACTTTTTGGGTTGCATCCGGCGGCGTGATGCCGGCCTCGCGTAGCTTGCGACGTACCAATCGCATCGCCTCACTGCGCGTTTTCGACAGGTCGCTCTTTTTTTGATCGATCCAGCCAAAGAAATGCAGTGTTGCGCCGTTGTCGGCCAGGTTTTGGATCAGCGCACTGGGCGCGGGATCACTCAGCACCCCGGGAATCTTGGCAATCGTTTCAACGCCAATGTTCATCGCCTGACTCCAGGAGGTGCCGACATCGATGTTGGTGCTGAAATCAAAGCGACGACGCGGGTTGCGCGTGTAGTTCAACATTACCGATTTGAAAACCGTCGCATTCGGCAGCAGCAGCTGATTGCCGTCTGGCGTCATCAGCAAGGTCGCGCGTGAAGTCAATGCCACGACGCGGCCTTCATGCGTATCGATGCGTACCGAGTCGCCGGGATAGAACGGTTGGCGGATGCTGAGCAAAATGCCGGACACGTAGTTTTCGGCAATGTCTTTGAAGGCAAAGCCGAGCACGAGTCCGACCACACCGGCCGAGCCCAGCACCGCGCCCACCAACGAGGTCGCGCCGAGCATGTCGAGCGCGATCAAGACACCGCCGAGCACAATCAGGAATTTGACGATATTGCGCAGCAAGCCGTCCATGTACGGGTTGTGGTTGGAAATCCGGCGCAGGATTTTCATGCGACGGCTGACCCAACTTCCGAACCACATGGCGAACGCGACAATCAGGACGGCCACCACCAGTAGCGGCAGATTCGCGATCAATTTGGCGAACTTTTCTTGCACCTCCGCGAACGAATTCTCCACGGACTGCAAAAAGGGCAGATGCTCGCGCACTGCGGGAATGTCCAACGCGATCATTGAATACAACCTCATGCGAACCACGCCAGCGCAAACAAGCCCAACATCAAAAACGCGATGCCGAGTTTCAACACAATGCCGAAGATCGCACCCAAGGTTGCGCCCACACCGATCTTGGTCGCGGCGCCCAGGTCGCCGCCGGCAAGACTGCGCCGATGGATGATTTCACCGATGGCCGCACCAATGAATGGCCCCACAAAGAGTCCGATCGGACCCAGGACAAACGTCGCAAGTGTGCCGATCGCCGCCCCCAACACGGCCAGCCGGCTGGCGCCCGTCCGTTCCGCACCTTTGGCCGACGCCCAGTAATCCACCACCAAGGAGATGACGGTCAGGAATGCCAAAACCACAAGCGTGATCGCGCCGACGCGTTCGAAATGGTTTGCCCAGGCGGCAAGCAAAAGTCCAATAAAAACAAGGGGTAAGCCGGGAATCGCGGGAAGGAGGGTGCCTGCGATACCGATCAGGATCAGTACGGCGGCTCCCGCGAAATACAGGTGTTGCATGTCCAAGTGAGGCTCCTTGGCGGGGTGGGTGACCGATCAGGCCTTGGGGTCAATTCTGAATAGTCTGCCGGTGCGATTGCAATTTCATCGTGAGGGGGTTACCGTGCGAGTGCTGAGTTTCAAGGGTCACAGTGAACCGTGGCCCGCCGGTGCGGCAACCGTTTTAGGTTTGTCACGCTTTTGCCCGCTTCCTCCTTGTAACCAGCACCATCGTTAAATCAAGTTTGTTACAAGGAGCAATACCAAATGTCGAATCGTGAAATCGGAACCGTGAAGTGGTTCAACGACGCGAAGGGCTTCGGCTTCATCAGCCGTGAAAACGGCGAAGACGTGTTCGTGCACTTCCGCGCGATCCAAATGCAAGGCTTCAAGAGCCTGAAAGAAGGCCAACGCGTCTCTTTCACCGTCGTGCAAGGTCAAAAAGGCCTGCAAGCGGATGCCGTTGAAGCTGCATAATTCTTCGCACGCGCTAGCCGCGTGACAACGAATTGGAAAAGGCCCGCTAACGCGGGCCTTTTTTATTTCCCTCTCCATCTCCGATGGAGAGGGTGGCGCGAAGCGCTGGGTGAGGCGCTCTTAGAAGAACTCTAAAGAGCGCCTCATCCGCCCCTGCGGGGCACCTTCTCCACAAAGTGGAGAAGGGGAGCTTTAGGCGATTAACGTGCCCAGGCGCGCCCGTTATAAACACGCACATACGAGCCTTCGCGAATACCGCTGATATCCGATTGCGAAGTCGTCACATAGCGGCCGTCATCCATGCGCACCGTCACGTTGTAGCTGTTCTGCGTGCGGTTTTGAATGGCGTTACCGGCAATCGCGCCGCCGACCGCACCCGCCACGGTTGCCGTGTTCTGGCGGCCCTTGCTGTCGGTTTGGTTCTTGGCGATTTCATGGGCGGCGACCGCGCCCACCACACCGCCGATGATCGCGCCGGTGGCATTGGGTGCTGTCGATTGCGAGGCCGTGTCGATACGCGTCACGGTGCCGCAGTCATAGCATTGACCGGAGACCGGTCCGGGTGCGCCACTGCCATAGCCGTAGCCGTTGGAGGTCGTGGCACAGGCGCCCAAGGTCATGGTGGCGGCCAGGGCGAGGGCAATCTTTGCGTGCTGCTTCATCGGGATGCTCCGTGTGGGGGTACGCCAACGACGCTAGTCCCACCGAACTGAATGCACCGGCAACCCGGCCAAAAAAAAGCGCCGGTGTTCATGCCGGCGCTCGGGAGATGAAGATGTCTTCACTTCCTCATTTGCGGAAATCCTGGTGGCAGGTCTTGCAGCCGTCACCGATTTGCGCCATGACCTTCTTCAAGCTTTCGCAGCTGGTCGGCGGTGCGCCGAGCGCGCCGTCCAAAGTGTTGCGCAAGTTGCTGGCATGTTGGCCGAATTTGGCATCCGACTCGGACAAAGCCTTGAAGCCCGGCTCGAGGTTATCGGCCATACGGCGAAGCGATTGCAGGTGCGGGATGGTGTCGGTGGCGGCGCATCGATTGGCTTCGACGTTTTGCTTCAATTGGTCCATATGCCAAGACATCACCGTCATGACAGCATCCGGAAAGTGGTCTTTACGGGCTTGATAGGCATTGGTGATCATCACCGTGGCGATGGCACCCAATACCAAGCCGAGCAACAACATGAAAAAATAGCGGCCGAAGGCATTGCCGCTTTGCGGCCTCGGGTTTTCTGTTGACATGGGGTCCTCCTCTGGTACAGCAGAAAGTAGCACGAAACAGAGGATTTTCCCCAGACCATGGATGCAACCACGGAACGATTCGGCGGCATAGACCGCCTGTATGGCAGAGGCACCTTATCGGTGCTTGGCGAGGCGCATGTCGCCGTCGTGGGCGTCGGCGGCGTCGGTTCGTGGGCGGTCGAAGCCCTCGCACGCAGCGGCGTCGGCAAGCTCACCTTGATCGATGCCGATGATATTTGTGTGTCGAACACCAATCGCCAGCTGCCGGCGCTGGAGGGCGCCTACGGGCGTCCAAAGATCACAGAGATGGCTGCACGCTGCCGGGCCATCAACCCGTCCATGCAAATCGTGGAAGTCCAATCCTTTCTGACGCAATCCAACATGGCGGAGTTGCTAAAGGACGGTTTTGATGTCGTGCTCGATGCCTGCGACAGCTTTCGGACCAAGGTCGAGTTGGCCGCCTATTGCAAGCGCAACAAACAAAAATTGGTGATGGTCGGATCCGCCGGCGGGCGCACCGATGTCACGCAAATCCGCGTGCGTGATGTCTCACGCACCGAACACGATGCCATGCTGTCCCTGATTCGCAAGAAGCTGCGTGCCGAATTCAATTTCCCGCGCAACAAGGACCGTTACTTCGGCATCTCGGCGGTGTACTCGCTGGAGAATGTGCAATATCCGCAAGCCGATGGCTCCGTCTGCGGGGTGCGGCCCGCATTAGGCAAAGACGAAATCCTCAGAATGGAATGCGGTGCGGGCTTGGGTGCGGCAACGCATGTAACCGGCGCCTTCGCGTTCGCCGCGGTGGGCAGGGTCTTGGAATTGCTTAAGAAGCGCGGCTAATCCCGAAGAGCTTGCAGGCGGTGTCCGTGGTGTAGCGCGCGATGTCTTCGGGGGCTTCGTCGCGAATGCGTGCCACGTGCGCGAGAACCGTGACAAGCCGGGCCGGCTCATTGCGCCGCCCCTGCCACGCCGAGTCCGGTTGATCCGGAGAATCGGTTTCCAGAACAAACCCATCGCGCGGAAGCGTCTTCAACACGCGGTGCATACGTTGCGCGCGCTCATACGTGACAGGCCCGCCGATGCCGAGAACAAACCCCATGTCGATGAGCTGACGGGCTTGCTGTTCACTGCCGGCGAAGCTGTGCACGATGCCGCCGGGCGGTTTGATCCGGCGCAGAGTTTGCAAGACGGCATCCACGGCGCGTCTTGCATGAAGAATCACGGGAAGATGGTGATCCCTTGCGATGCGCAGTTGCGTCTCGAAGTAATGCGTTTGTAGATCCACATCGAGATCGGGCAGAAAAAAGTCGAGTCCGATTTCACCGATGGCGTAGGTCGCGTGTCGTTCGATCCATTCGGGCAAAGCCTGCAAGTCGTCTTCGCGATGCGTCGGCAAATACACCGGATGCAAACCATAGGCGGGCAAGAGCCCTGGATAGGCGTCGCACACGTCGGCCAAGTGCTGCCATCCGGCTCGGTCGATGGCCGGCAGCAATTGCCATTCCACCCCCGCAGATTTCGCCCGCGCAAGCGCGGCGTCGCGATCGTCGTCGAATGCCGCAACGTCGAAATGACTGTGCGTATCGAACAGCAGCACGTCAGACACGCTCACGCATCAGCGTTTGTGGGCTTCACCATCAATGACATTCCCCGTGCTTGGGGCCGACGTCGACCTGCGCTTCAAATTGGCGAGGACCAAGGTGCCGAGACCCAAAAGAATTTCATCAATGAACGGGATCAAATCGGGCACCAGCAGATCGAAGAAAAACAATGCGCCGATGACGGCGAACAAGCGGGGGTGACTCAATCGACCCGCCCACTTCAACAATGGCCCTAGCAGCAGTGCGCGCATGAAAACACCCTCTCGAAATCTGACTAGCACGCTATCACGGTGTGGGTCAGCGCAGGTTTACACAATTGAACCGCTCGGGAACATTCAGCGCGGCGACAGCAAAACAGGCCAAAAAACAGGGGCGGGTTCAGGTGAGAAGGACTCCAATAGGCAGCAGGACATTCAAGGTCCGAAGGAGAACCCGTATGACGAGTGACAACAAGATTCTCGCCGCTTCGATCGCTGCCGCCTTGCTCGTAGGTGGCGGTGCCGTTGCAGCATTCAATGAAATGCGTGCCGCGGGGCATGCGGGCGCGGACGCACCTGTTGCGACGGCCGGTCAATCGTCCGCGACACAAACACTCTTGAACAGTGGCGCGGCGATGCCGGTGCAAACCGCCGCATTCGCCCCTGAAGCCGCGCCTGTCGCGATGGAGACGCGTGCCCCCATTCTTGCCGTCCAGCCGGTCAAGCAGGGCGGGACGGTCTCGGCACGCGTGCTGGATATCGAACCGGTCACCAAGACCATTGCACAAAACACCCCGCGCCAAGTCTGTCGTGATGTCGTGGTGCAAGAACGCTTGCCCGAACGCGACGGGAATATCGGCGGCACCGTGCTCGGCGCTGTGATCGGCGGACTGGCAGGCAACCAGGTGGGTGACGGTCGTGGACGCGACGCCGCGACGGTCGCCGGTGCGGCTGCCGGTGGCTATATCGGTAACCGCATCGACAAGCGTCACGTGGGTGGCCGTGTGGTCAACCGCACCGAGCAGCGTTGCGAGACCGTCACCGATCGCTCGAGCAGCGAAAAGACCATCGCCTACAACGTCACCTATCGCACGCCGGACGGCGACACGGGCATCAAGCGCATGACGCGCAAGCCTGGCACCAATATCCAAGTGGCCGGCGCATCGAGCAGCGCATACGACGTGACCTACCGTTTCGACGGACGTCAGCGCACGGTGCGTTTGGGTGACCGCCCGCGTAGTGACTATTTCCCTGTGGTGGACGGTCGCGTCGTGACGTCGATCTGATATCGAGAAAGCGCAAGCTAGGAAACGGGACCGGCAACGGTCCCGTTTTCCGTGATGGGGGCGGGTAGAATGGGCGTTTCACAACGATTCCGAAACTGCCATGGCTCTGCATCCCTATGATCTGTTCGACGTCCGCTCCCTGTTGACCGAAGAGGAGCGTGCCGTTCAAGACACGGTGGCCCGTTTTACCGACGAGCGCGTGTTGCCGATCATCGGCGAGTGTTTTGACAAGGGCGAGTTTCCCAAAGAATTGATCCCGGAAATGGCCGAGCTCGGCTTGCTGGGTTCGTCACTGCCCGAGGAATACGGCTGTGCCGGGTTGAATGGTGTGAGTTATGGCTTGATTTGCCAGGAATTGGAGCGCGGTGACTCGGGTATCCGCAGCTTCGCCAGCGTGCAAAGTTCCCTGTGCATGTATCCGATTTACGCCTACGGCACGGAAGAACAGAAGCGCCGTTGGTTGCCGGAAATGGCAGCCGGTAGGGCGATCGGCTGTTTTGGTTTGACCGAACCGCATGGCGGCTCCGACCCGGCCAACATGAAGACCCATGCCAAGCGCGATGGTGACGACTGGGTCATCAATGGCTCGAAGATGTGGATCACCAACGGCAACCTCGCCGATATCGCGATCGTATGGGCGCAAACCGAAGACGGTATCCAAGGCTTCTTGCTTGAAAAAGGCATGAAGGGATTCGACGCGCAGGTCATCAAACACAAAATGAGCTTGCGGGCATCGGTCACTTCAGCTTTGTTCTTCGACAACGTTCGCGTGCCCGAAGCCAATCGCTTGCCGAATGTGAAGGGCTTGAAGGGGCCGTTGGGTTGCCTCACGCAAGCGCGTTATGGCATCACCTGGGGTCCGATCGGTGCGGCCATCGCCTGCCTCGACGAAGCGCTCAAGTATTCGAAAGAACGCATCCTGTTCGACCGCCCGGTGGCGGCCACGCAAAGCGCGCAATTGAAGATGGCCGATTGGGCGCGTCGCATCACCGCCGCGCAATTGATCTCGCTGCAATTGGGCCGTTTGAAAGATGCAGGCACCATGCAACCGACCCAAGTGAGCTTGGCAAAGTGGAACAACGTCCGCATGGCCATTGATATCGCCCGCGAGGCACGCGACTTGCTGGGCGGTGCAGGCATCACGACCGAACATTGTCCGATCCGCCATGCATTGAATCTCGAATCCGTGATCACCTACGAAGGCACCGAAACGGTCCATCAGTTGGTGGTGGGTCGTGAGCTGACCGGCATCAACGCGTTCTGATTTCGGACGATGGACGCGGCATCGGCTCACGCCGGTTGGTTTGAAGGCCTGAGCGCCGGCGCACCGGTCATCGAGACGCCGCGTCTGATTCTGCGCGTGCCGGAGAAGGCGGATTTCCCGCGCTTCGCCGAAATGATGGCCGATCCCGCAACCCATTTCATTGGCGGTCCGCTCACGCGCGGGGATGCCTGGCGTCGTTTCCTGATGATGCCGGGTGCGTGGTTGACGCAAGGCTTCGGCATGTTTTCGTTTGTCGAAAAATCTACAGGCCTGTTCATGGGTCAGGCCGGCCCGTGGCAACCCGACGGCTGGCCGGGTACGGAAGTGGGCTATGCCTGCCATCCGGAAGGGCGCGGCCAAGGCTATGTGACCGAAGCATGCACCGCAGCGATCGACTGGGCATTCGATGTCTTGGATTGGCAAGACGTGATTCACAGCGTGGATCCCGACAATGCCGCCTCGGCCAATGTCGCCAAGCGACTCGGCTCGCAATTGTTGCGTACCGGTAAATTTCTTCCTGCGCCCTTGGATGTGAAAGACATCAACATCTGGGGCCAATCCCGTTCCGAGTGGCGCGCACGCCGCGCGCCTTCCACCGTTTGATTGGGTAATTTCATGTTTGCGTCTGTTCCCAACCCCATCCCCGCACGGATGAAAGACCTCAACCGCGCCAAGATTTGCGACGTCAATTTCGTCGAGTTCGTCAAAGCGTGGAACGGTCAAAAAGATGCCAGGCCGGCACCCGATGAACCGGTGCTTGAAGGCAGCGCATTGGATGCGCGCGGCTTCCGCGAGTTGTTCGAATCGCAAATGATTTCCCGCCACCTCGACTTGATGGCGCGAGTCTTGCGTGTGCAAAACAAGGTGTTTTACACCATCGGTTCGTCGGGTCACGAAGGCAATGCCATGGTGGCGCGCGCGACCCGTCATACCGATCCGGCGTTCTTGCATTACCGCAGCGGCGGCTTCATGGCCGAGCGTTTCCGCAAACTGCCTGGCATGGATCCGATCATGGATTCGGCGCTGAGCTTTGCCGCAAGCGCCGAAGACCCGGCCAGTGGCGGGCGGCATAAGGTTTGGGGCAGCAAACCCTTGTGGGTGTTGCCGCAAACGTCGACCATCGCCTCGCATCTGCCAAAAGCCTTGGGCACGGCCATCGCGATTGAAGCCGGCAAGCGTTTGCGCACCGGATTGCCGATTCCCGACGACAGCATTGCGATTTGTTCTTTCGGTGACGCTTCGGCAAATCATGCGACGGCGCAAACCGCGTTCAATGCCGCGTCGTGGACGGCGTATCAAAAATTGCCTGCACCGGTTTTGTTTGTCTGCGAAGACAACGGCATCGGGATTTCCGTGAAGACGCCGAACGACTGGATTTCCGCGTCGTTCCGCAATCGTCCCGACTTGGACTACTTCTACGCCGACGGCTTGGATCTTGCCAGCGGGTATGCGGATGTCGTGAAGGCGGTTGACCATTGCCGCAAGACACGCCGGCCGACTTTCCTGCATTTGCGCACCACCCGCATCATGGGCCACGCCGGCACCGATTTCGAAATCGAATGGCGTTCGTTCGAAGAGCTGTGCGCGGTCGAGGCCAATGATCCGTTGCTGCGCTCTGCCGCGATCGGTCTCGAATCCGGCTTGATGAGCAAGCTGGAAATCCTCGCGCTCTACGAGGAAACGCGGAAGAAATGTTTCGATGCCGCGGAAGATGCGGATCAAAGGCCGCGCATCGAAACGCTGGAACACGTCATGGCGCCGCTCGCCCCCTATACGCCGGACAAGGTCATGGCCGAGGCGAAGCGGGCGGATTATCAAGCCACGCGCGAACAGGTTTTCGGCGGTGAAGAGAAATTGCCGGAAGTACAGGCGCCCAAGCATCTGGCGATCCAGATCAACCAGGCCTTGCACGACTTGATGGCGAAGTATCCGGAAACCTTGTTGTTCGGCGAAGACGTCGCGCAAAAAGGCGGTGTGTATACGGTGACCAAGGGGTTGCACAAAGCCTTTGGCAACCGTCGTGTGTTTAACACCTTGTTGGACGAAACCATGATCCTGGGCATGGCCCAGGGTTTTGCCAACATGGGCATGTTGCCGATCCCTGAAATCCAATACCTCGCGTACCTGCACAACGCCATCGATCAAATTCGCGGTGAAGCGTGCAGCTTGCAGTTCTTCAGCAACAATCAGTTCGCCAATCCGATGCTGGTACGCATCGCGGGCCTCGGCTATCAGCGTGGCTTCGGCGGGCATTTCCACAATGACAATTCGATCACCGCTTTGCGCGACATTCCGGGTTTGGTCGTCGGCTGTCCGTCGCGCGGTGATGACGCGGCGATGATGCTGCGCACGTTGGCGGCACTGTCGAAGGTCGACGGACGCGTCAGCGTCTTCCTCGAGCCCATCGCGTTATACATGACCAAGGACTTGTACGAAACCGGCGATGGCGGGTGGCTGACCCAATACCCGGCGCCGGGCGAAGCACTCGTAATCGGCGAACCAAGGGTGTATGCACCTGAGGCGGAAGATTTGGTCATCTTCACCTACGGCAACGGCGTGCCGATGAGTCTGCGCGCCGCGCGTACGATCGAGCAGCAGAAGCAGTGCAAGGTGCGCGTGGTCGATCTGCGTTGGCTGGTGCCTTTGAATGCCGACGCGATCGTGGCGCAAGCCCGCGCCTGCAAACGCGTGGTGGTGGTGGATGAAGGTCGCCACAGCGCGGGAATCGGCGAGGGTGTGCTGACGGCGCTCAGTGAAGGCGGGCAGGGCGGTAAGCCCACAATTCGCGTGTCCGGTGCCGATACGTACACGCCGCTCGCCGGTGCGGCTTTCCTCGTGATTCCGAAGGACGAGGACATCGTGGCTGCCGCTTTGGGACTTTTCTGACGCGGCAAGCGGTTTTCTCCAATCGTTCATGGGCGCCGTGCGCCCTAGTTTGAATGGATCGCCTTGCGGCGATGCCAAATCACACTAGGATCCCGGGGAGGGAACATGGGCAGCACATCAGGACTGGATCGCACCACCGAACGCACACCCTCGGTTGAAGACAACTGGCAGTTGGCGAATGCCGTTGCCAGGATTGCCGACATGCGTGTGCCGAAATTGCACGGCAACAATCGCCACGAGCATCTGTACTACGCGATGTTCGATGGCAGCAACCAAACCCGTGACCAGCAAAGAAATGCGCAAGAAGGCAAGGTGCGCACGGCTGTCGGGTATTTTGCCGACACGATCGAATCACAAGGGCGCAAGCATGGTATCGCCGTGGGCTACCAAACCGGCGTCGGCACAGACGGTGACGTGCTGCAACGTGTGAGGGGCTTGGCCGAAGGCAAAGGTGCGATCGACAAAATCGAACGGCAATACGAAGACATGTGCGCTCAGATGGCCGCGTGGCGGAAACAGGATCCGCAGGCACAGTTGCGCGTCGTCGGTATGGGCTTCAGTCGCGGCGGTGACCAGGCAGCGGCCTTCCTACGCTTGGTCCATGAGCGCGGCGTGTTGCAGCCCGGTAGCAAAGACCATTATCTCGTGCCACCGGGAAAGGTACCGCAAGCCGCCATCCTGCTGGATCCGGTTGCTTCGGGCGAGCTCGAAAAAACCGACCGACGTCTGCCGTCTTCCACGATGTTCGCCGTCCAAGTGGTGTCGCGCGATGAGCGACGGCTTGGTTTCGAATCCAATCCGGTCCTGCCGGACGGCGCCAGCAGCGATGGTCGCTTCTTGTCAGTGACGGTCCCCGGCGGCCATGGCGATACCGCCCATGGTCATCCCAAAGACGCGGCGTCTGTCCGTGTGGAGAATGCATTGGTCGACGTGGTCAACGCTTTCTCAGGCAAGCACATTATCGACAAGGTCCCGCAGTCCAAAGATGCGTATCTGAAGTTGCACGACACACGCTGGAGCGTACCGACCTCGCTCAACGAACTGTTGGGCGATAACGATCCGGGCGCGCGTGCCGCGCGCAAATCGCTCGCGCCGGAAGCGAAATGCGCGAATGACGTGAACGCATGCTATCGCTCCGATGCGGTCGACAAATCCATGCAAAAGCAATTCCAGTACAAGCCCCAAGAGCATGCGCCGGTCGGCGAAACCAAAGGCCCGGGGCATGTCAGTGTCGATCCCGAGCAAAAAATTCCGGATGTTCCGGGCTTGAAACCGGCGATTCACTCGGCCATCGCGCTCATGGAGGCGCTGAAAACCCGGCATCCCGACTTGTCCCATCTGTCCGCGCCGCAGATGGCGGCGGGCGCTATGAATCATTGGAAAGCCACGGGAGCAGCCGGCATGTTTACCGAAGTGACCCTGGCGCGTGATCCCGGCGGGCGTTCAAATGTCGTGCTGAGCAATGTGGTCAGCGACGGGCCTGCCGCGCGTCGTGAAGCGACGTCGGTGGATGCCCTGACGCGCGTGGGCTTTGAGGAGGGGCTGGCGCAACTGGTGCAGGCGCAAAGCGAGGAACGCGTCGCCCGACTCAAGCAAGCCGAGCAACTTCACATCCCGCAACCCAAGCCGCAATTGATGATCTAGCGATCAAATCGGATCAAACGGGCGGACGCTGTAGGCGGCACCGCCGATTTGCGCCGGATGCTCGTTCGAATCAATCGGCAGGACACACAACGCGTCATGGTCGATGCGGCGAACCATCGCCGCATCGACCGATGGCACTTCTCCGGCGCTGAAATGCACCCAATGCAGCTGCCTTTTGCCTTTGCCCAGAAAGTGTGTGCGCGCCACAATTTCCTGTCCCGGATAACAGCCTTTTTTCACGCTGAAGGCGGGCCAGCGTTCCAGCGAGAGTTGTTGTGGTGTCCATTGCGGGTTGTCTGCGGCGCTGATCCACGGAATGCCGGCACGGAGATCCTGCAAGGCCCAAGCGTGTGCGAGGGCCTGATCGGTCGCGACGTTCGCGCCCGCCAAAACCACACGCAAGCTGCGGCCCTCACCGGGCCATCGCAATTGCATACCCGTGTCTGAAACTTGCACGCGCGTGCCTGGCGGCAAGTCGGCATGGGATCCTGCAACCACCGCATCGGTCATCGGCGTGAAGCTCACTTTGCTGCGGAAAACAAATCGTTTCAAACCCTCGAGCAATGCGGAGACACCGGTTGCGGGGGTCACCAGCACAAATTGTGTGTCGGACAACTTGACCAACGCGAACAGCGCAATCAATCGCCCTTGCGGGGTCAGCCAACCGTTCCAATGCCAATCCATGGCCGCCAACCCGGCGACGTCGTTCATGGTCTGTGCGTGAAGAAACCGGCTGGCATCAGCCCCCTCGATGGAGATGACGGCGAGTTCCGGCAAGGCAAATTCGGGTGAGTCGGACGGGTTCAGGTTGTGTGACATGGCGGCCGGAACGTAGAATCAGCAGGTGAGCGAGAAAGAAATCATAGGCGAAGGCGTGGAAAAGGCTGATAAGCCGACCCCGAAACCCGAGCCCGAGGCAGCCAACGAGAAAGTCCCTGAATTCGGCGGACGCGAGGGGCCTGAGCCCACGCGCTACGGAGATTGGGAAAAGAACGGTCGCTGCATAGACTTCTGATCACGCATAGACACGCATCGCATTTCATTTTTCGGAGACACCGCGCTCATGGCGAAATCCAACCGCCCGTTGTCACCGCACTTGCAGGTTTACCGCTGGCAAGTGCAGATGGTGACGTCCATCCTTCATCGCGCCACAGGAATCGTGCTCGCGGTGGGTGCCTTGATCGCGGTATACGGCGCCGTCCAGCTCGCCATGGGGCGTGAGGCTTGGCAAGCGTTCGCCACCTGCTTGGCGTCGCCGCTGGGTTTGGTCTTCCTGTTCGGCTGGGTGTGGGCTTTCAGCTATCACTTCTTGAACGGCATCCGGCACTTGTTCCAAGACGCCGGCATGGGCTATCCGATTCCCTCGTTCGTGCGCAACAGCTGGTTCACGATCGTCGGTAGCGTGATTCTGACCCTGATCATTTTCAGCATCGGCCTCATGCACAAGGGAGGTGTCTGATGACCCGTTTGCGTACACCGCTCAAAAATGCACGCGGTTTGGGTTCGGCCAAGGCCGGTACCGAGCATTTCATCCAGCAACGCATCACCGCGATCGCGCTGTTGTTCACGGGTATCTACATGATTGCGTTGCTGCTGTGCAATGTGCACGGGGGCTACGACGCCATGCAGGCCGCACTGGCGCATCCGGGCAATGCCGTGGTCGCCGTCGCCTTCCTGATCGCCATGTGCTGGCACGCTTGCCTGGGGATGCAAGTGGTCCTTGAAGACTACGTGCATACACCGGCCTGGTCGATCACCTTGATGTTGCTCAATCGTTTCGTCTTTGCCATCGCTGCCATCGCCGGCGTCTTGGCTGTACTCAAGATCTCGCTCGTTGCGATGGGGAACTGAGAATGTCCGCATACAAAATTCATCAACATGATTTCGACATGGTCGTGGTCGGCGCCGGCGGCGCCGGCTTGCGCGCCACCTTCGGTTTGGCCCAGAAAGGCCTAAAAACCGCCTGTATCACCAAAGTCTTTCCAACCCGTTCGCACACCGTTGCGGCGCAGGGCGGCGTGGCCGCCGCGCTTGCCAACATGGGTGAAGACGATTGGCGTTACCACTTCTTCGATACCGTCAAAGGGTCGGATTGGTTGGGTGACCAAGACGCAATTGAATACATGTGCCGCGAAGCCATTCCGGCCATCGTGGAACTCGAACATTACGGCGTGCCGTTCTCGCGCACCGAAGACGGCAAGATCTATCAGCGTCCGTTCGGCGGCATGACCACGCGTTACGGCGAAGGTCCGCCGGCGCAGCGTACGTGTGCTGCCGCTGACCGTACGGGTCACGCCATCTTGCACACCCTGTACCAGCAGTCGCTTGCCCACGACGCGCAATTCTTCATCGAATATTTCGCGATCGATCTGATCATGGATGCCAACGGCGAATGCCGTGGCGTGCTGGCGCTGGAAATGGAAACGGGCGAACTGCACTTGTTCCGTGCCCACGGCACCGTGCTTGCGACCGGCGGTTATGGCCGCGCCTATTTCTCGGCGACTTCCGCCCACACCTGTACCGGTGATGGCGGCGGCATGGCCCTGCGCGCCGGTCTTGCCATGCAAGACATGGAATTCGTGCAATTCCATCCGACCGGGATCTACGGTGCGGGCTGCTTGATTACCGAAGGTGTCCGCGGTGAAGGCGGCATCTTGCGCAACAGCAACGGCGAGCGCTTCATGGAGCGCTACGCACCGAGCGTGAAAGACCTTGCCCCGCGCGATATGGTCAGCCGCTCGATGACGCTTGAAATCCGTGAAGGTCGTGGCGTCGGCGAGCACAAGGATCACATCCTGCTCGACCTGACCCACTTGGGGCCGGAAGTGATTCACGAAAAACTGCCGGGGATCGCCGAAAGCGCGCGCATCTTCGCCGGCGTCGATGTTGAAAAAGAACCGATTCCGGTCATCCCGACGGTGCACTACAACATGGGCGGCATTCCGACCAACTATCACGGTGAAGTCGTGCAATTGCGCAACGGCGATCCGGATGCGGTCGTGCCGGGACTGTACTCGATCGGTGAAGCGGCCTGCGTGTCGGTGCATGGTGCGAACCGTTTGGGTTCGAATTCCTTGCTCGACCTGGTCGTGTTCGGTCGTGCGGTCGCGAACCGCGCGGCGGAAATCATCAAGCCGGATACCAAACACGGCAAGCTGGCCGATGACGCGACCGACAAGGCCTTGAGCCGTCTGGACAAACTGCGTAACGCCAAGGGCTCGACGCCGACCGCCGTCATCCGCGACCGCATGCAACGCACGATGCAGAAGGACGCCGCCGTGTTCCGTACCGGTGAGACCCTGGCAGAAGGTGTCAAAGCGATGCGCGAAATCCACGCTTCGTTTGAAGACGTCAAAGTCGCAGATCGTTCATTGATCTGGAACTCCGACCTCATCGAAACGATGGAGCTGGAAAACCTGCTGGATCAAGCGTTGGTCACGATTGTGTCGGCAGAGAACCGTACCGAGTCGCGCGGTGCGCACGCCCGCGAAGACTTCCCGAACCGCGATGACGCGCAATGGATGAAGCACACCATGTGTTCCGTCGATCGCAGTGGCACAACCCAAATCGACTATCGCCCGGTGCATGCCTATACGCTGTCGGATGAAGTCGGCTACATTCCGCCGAAAGAGCGCAAGTACTGAGGATTGGCACGAACATGGCAGAATTTTCGCTCCCCAAGAATTCGACGGTCCAAAAGGGCAAGCACTTTGCCGCGCCGGCGGAGGCAAAACGCAAGCGCACCTTCAAGGTCTATCGTTGGAATCCCGATGACAGCGCCAATCCGCGTACCGATACCTATGAGCTCGATATGGATCGCTGCGGTCCGATGGTGTTGGATGCGCTGATCAAGATCAAGAACGAAGTGGACCCCACGCTGACATTCCGCCGTTCGTGCCGCGAAGGCATTTGCGGCAGCTGTGCGATGAACATCGACGGCACGAATACCTTGGCATGCACCAAGGCGGTCGACGATTGCCGCAGCGGCGATGTGCCGATTTATCCGCTGCCGCACATGGAAGTTGTCAAGGATTTGGTGCCGGATCTGACGCATTTTTATGCGCAATACGCCTCCATTCGTCCTTGGTTGCGCACGCAAAGCCCGACACCGTCCGATCGCGAGCGTTTGCAATCGCCGGAAGATCGCAAGAAGCTCGACGGGCTCTACGAGTGCATTCTCTGCGCGTGTTGCAGCACCAGCTGCCCGAGCTATTGGTGGAATGGCGATCGCTATTTGGGCCCGGCCATTTTGTTGCAGGCCTATCGTTGGATCGTCGATTCGCGCGATGAAGACACCGGCGATCGTCTCGATAATCTCGAGGATCCGTTCCGCCTGTATCGCTGCCACACCATCATGAACTGCGCGCGCACCTGCCCGAAGGGATTGAACCCGGCGCAGGCGATCGCTGAAATCAAGAAGTTGATGCTTGCACGCCGCGTTTAATACGCGGCTGCATGCCTTGATCCCATGAGCGACGCCGAACTTTCGCGTGTCCGCTGGCGTTGTCGCCGCGGCATGCGCGAGCTGGACCAGCTGTTCGACCGCTATCTGAAGTACGCTTGGGCGCAACAATCCGACGCCGATCGCGTGGTTTTCCTACGGCTTTTGGAAACCGAGGACGATACGCTGTGGCGATGGGTAATGGGCTACGAGGCGTGTAATGACGAGGAACTTTCGGAACTCCTCGAGCGGATGCGTCAGCTGCCGTATTGAGTGGCAGCGCGGAAGCTTTTCGCGCGCATTTCCTTGGCTCGCCTTCTTGTTGGCGACGGTTTCGACGTTGCTCTCAGGCTTGGATTGGGCGTGGAAGGTATTCCTCGTCGTGCTGTGGTTGTTCGAGTCTTATCGGGCCCATCAGTCCATGCAGGGGTGGACGCAAGGCACGCTCCGCATCGATACCGACGGTACCGAACGTCAGGTGCGCATCCGCGGCGCAGTAGTGACGGATTTCCATCTCTCCCGGCGCAGTCGCTGGCTGGTGTTGCGCTGGCGCGACGGGGCGGGGCGCCGTAAGGCGCTGTGTTTGTGGCCCGGCGACGTGTCGGTCCCGGCGCTTCGTGAACTGCGCCAAGCCTTCGACGTCCATGTGGATGCAGCCCACACACCATTGCTGTCAACATAAGGACTGGTCTTCGGTCTTGCCACATGTTCAAACCCTTACCCGTCTCCATCGGTCTCCGGTATTTGCGCGCCAAGCGGCGCAACGGATTCATTTCCTTCATCTCATTGGCCTCCATCCTCGGTATTGCACTGGGCGTGTGCGTGCTCATCACCACGCTGTCCGTCATGGGTGGCTTTCAAAAAGAAATCCGCGATCGCCTCCTGCAGATGGCGGCGCACGTCACCGTCACGGGTGACGGACGTCCCATGGACAACTGGCAGCGCGCGATTGATCTCGCCAAGCAAGACAAACGCGTGGAGGCCGTGGCGCCGTATGTCGACACCCAAGGACTGATCGCGGGCAGCGAAAAACGTCCTGCGATCGTGCGCGGCATCGTGCCGGCACAAGAGGTCCACGTTTCGGTCATCGGCGAGAAAGTTGTTCGAGGTGATTTCAAGTCACTGCAGCCGGGGCAGTTCAATGTGCTGCTGGGCGGCGAACTGGCGCAGGCATTGGGTGTGGATGTCGGCGACTCCGTCGTGATTACCACCTCGGGCATCCAGGTGACGGGCATGGGCGCCATCTCCCAGCTCAAGCGATTCACCGTCAGCGGAATTTTCGAGGCGGGGCATCAGGAGTTTGATGCAGGACTTGCCATCGTTGACATGAGTGATTTGCAGCGCGTCCTACGAATGGACGACACCGTGACCGGTGTCCGTCTGAAGTTGTACGACATGAACTTGGCTTGGGATGTCGGTCGTGATTTGGCGCTTCGCCTCGGTGGCAGTTACTTGGTGTTGGATTGGATGCAGCAGAACGGCAACATTTTCCGTGCCATCAAAATGGAAAAAACCATGATGGGCATTTTGCTGTCGCTGATCATTGCGATGGGTGCTTTCAATCTGGTGTCGTCGCAAGTCATGTTGGTCACCGACAAACAGGCCGACATTGCCATTCAACGAACCTTAGGGATGTCGCCAAGACAAGTCATGGGCATCTTCATGGTGCAGGGCAGTCTGATCGGATTGATCGGTACGGTCGCAGGCGTCATCAGTGGCATTTTGCTGACGCTCAACCTGGAGTCCATCCTCAAACTGATCGAACGCATTTTCAAAGTCGATTTGCTGCCCGAAGACGTCTACTACATCACGGGCTTGCCGACCGACCTGCAAGCAAATTCCGTGATTCTGATCGCCTGCATCGCGTTGCTGATGGCCTTCCTTGCGACCTTGTACCCCGCGTGGCGCGCCGCGCGCACGCCCCCGGCTGAGGCATTGCGTTATGAGTGAAGTGATTCGTGCAGATGCGTTGAGCAAGACCTACAGCGAAGGCAAGCTCAACACGCGGGTATTTGAGGGCCTTGATTTCAAGGTCGAGGCAGGCGAGTCCGTGGCGATTGTCGGCGCGTCGGGTGCCGGTAAGAGCACCTTGCTCCATATCCTCGGCGGTCTCGATGTGCCGAGCGCCGGCGAAGTGTATGTGCAAGGGCAAAAGATGTCGGCACTCGCCGATGCGGCGCGTGGCGTTTTGCGCAACAAGGCACTCGGGTTCATCTATCAATTCCATCATTTGTTGCCGGAATTCACGGCACTTGAGAATGTGATGCTGCCGCAGATGTTGGGCGGTGTGGACAAACAGCGTGCGGCGGATGCCGCGAAAGTGTTGTTGGAACAGGTCGGACTCGGTGCGCGTCTGGAACACAAACCCGGAGAGCTATCGGGTGGCGAGCGGCAACGCGCCGCGGTCGCCAGAGCTTTGGTAAATTCACCTGCGTGCGTGCTCGGCGACGAGCCCACCGGTAACTTGGATGACCGCACGGCAGACACGGTGTTCAACCTGATGCTCGACTTGAATCGTGCGCAAAAAACCAGCTTGGTGTTGGTAACACACAACCGCAAACTCGCGAAGCGTTTGGGACGCGTGCTTGAGCTCACCAATGGGAAATTGAAGGAAGTCGCCTTAGACGAGGTGTAAATGGAAGCAGATTCGGCAAGGATGCCGATACTGGGCCCGCTAGCAACAGCGGGCCTTCTCGCAGGCGCGCTGATCTGCCTGTTCCTCGTCGGCGCGATGCCGACGGCACTGGCGGTTTGCATCGCGCTCTTCGGCGCATTGCTCTGGCTCATGCCGACACGCGCGTTCTGGCTAGGCGCGTGTTTTTTCGGCTTCGGTTACGCCGCGTTGCACGTGGCGAGCGTGCAGACGTCTTGGTTGCCGTCGGCGCTCGAAGGCAAACCGCTGCCGGTGCAAGGCCGGGTGCTCGATCTCCCCGTGCAAGAGGACGGACGGCGCAGCTTTTTGTTTCTTGTCGCTGAAGATGCCGAGACCCCCGGGCTGCGAGGGAAGGTCATTCGCTTGGGGTGGTACGGCAAGCCCGGCGAGTCGTTGCCGGATGTTCAAGCCGGGTCGCGCTGGTCATTCACGGTCAAACTCAAACGTCCGCACGGGCTGCGTAATCCGGGCAGCCTGGACGCCGAGCGCAATGCATTCGCGAATCGGGTGGTCGCGACCGGCGTGGTGGTCGGCAAACGCAAGCGCGAGCGCATTGACGCGGGCGCTGGCATTAACGCCATGCGGGATTCATTGGGATTGGCGATTGCCGACATCGACCATCCCGCCGCGAAATTCATTCGCGCATTGGCGGTGGGCGATACCCGTGCCATAGAAGACGCCGACTGGCGCATCCTTCGCGCCAACGGTTTGACCCATTTGATTGCCATTTCCGGTTCGCATGTGTCGATGGCGGCGTTTTTGGGATTGGCACTTGGCGGCTTGCTCTGGCGACTATGTCCTGCGCTTGGCCTCCTGATGCCGCGCAAAGTGGCCGCACCCTTGTGCGGCGCCCTGGTCGCAATCGGCTATACCTTGCTCGCAGGCGGCGAAGTGCCCACCGTTCGCACCTTGTTGATGATGTGGTGCGTCGTCGGCGCCTTGTTGTTGCGACGGCGCTTGGGCTTGGTGACCGCCTTGTCGGCGGCGGTGATCGCATTGGTGGTGGTGGATCCGCTCAATCTATTGCGTCCCGGCTTCTGGCTGAGTTTCATGGGGGTGGCCTGGCTGGCTTGGTGTTTGCAAGGCGTCAAACAAAACTTCGTCAAAGAAATGTTGTCGGCACAGGGCATTGCCACATTGGGTTTGCTACCGCTGTGCGTCCTCTTCTTCGGCCAAACGTCTTGGGTCGCTCCCTTGGCGAACATCATCGCCGTGCCGCTCTGGGGTTTGGTGATTGTTCCGCTTTCCATCGCCGGCGTGGCATTGAACGCGATCTCGCCGCCATTGGCCCATGCCTCGTGGTGGATGGCAGCGGGTTTGTTCGACATGGCGTGGCCGGTATTTGTGCGCATGGCGCAATGGCCAGGCGCCCAAATAGACATTGCCGAGGCGACGCCGTGGGCCGTTGCGCTGGCATCCATTGGCGCACTTTGGCTTTTGATGCCGCGCGGCGTGCCGCTTCGATTGCTGTCTTTCGGCCTTTGGATGCCGCTGATCGCGCCGGCAGTTCCGCGCGCAGAACCGGATGGACTCCTCGTCACGTTCATCGACGTGGGTCAAGGCTTGTCGGTGCTTGTGCAAACGCGCACGCACACGATGCTTTATGACGCCGGTCCGAAAGGGCAGGTGGCGTATGGCCGTGATGAGAAATCGACAGCGGGATTCGACGCCGGCGAAAAAGTTGTGGTGCCGGCGCTTCACGCGCTGGGCGTCAAATCGCTGAATCTCATGATGCTGAGCCACGGTGATGCGGATCATGCCGGTGGTGCCGCTGCAGTCGATGCAGCCTTCCATCCCAATGACATACAGGCGCCTCATGGCACACCGCTTCCGCACAGCGCCGAATGCCAACGCGGCAACCGATGGACTTGGGATCAGGTGCATTTCGAAGTGCTCGCACCGGTGCCGAACATGCCCTATGCCGGCAATGCCAGCAGTTGCGTGCTGAAAATCATTAGCAAATATGGCAGCGTCTTGCTCACCGGTGACGTGGAGGCCGCGGGCGAGGCAGGCATGATTGCGCACGACCGTGCCGCACTTCGCGCGGACGTCGTTTCCATGCCACACCATGGCAGCAACACCTCATCCACCTATCCGTTTGTTCGCGCCGTCGCTGCACGTTATGTGGTGGCGTCGTCGGGTTATCGCAATCTGTTCAAACATCCGCGCGAGCGTGTGTGGAGGCGTTGGATCGATGCCGGCACACAGCCCGTCAATACGCCCGCTTCGGGTGCTGTGGGCTTTGCGTTCACCCGCGAGGGCATCGAGATGCGTGATGAACGCAGCCGGCGCCGGCGTGTTTGGGATCCCATGGAAGGCGATGGGGTCAATGGCGGGTCTGGGCTATCCTATGGACAGCGTGGTTCACCCATTCCCCCGTACCCGAGGTAAACGTGCTTGAACTTGTAAAGGCCGGCGGTTGGCCGATGATTCCCTTGCTGCTGCTGTCGTTGGCAGCTTTGTCCATCGTCATTGAACGCTTCTGGGCCTTGCGCAAGTCCACTGTCATGCCTCCGGGCCTTGCCAACGAGGTCACCGCTTGGGCGGTTCAAGGCAAGGTGGAAGCCAGTCATTTGGAGGCGCTTGAGGCCAACTCGCCGTTGGGTGAACTGCTGGCAGCCGTCGTGGGAGTACGCGGCAAGCATCATTTGCAACGCAGCGAGCGCATTGAAGATGTCGGTCGCCATATCGTGCACCGTCTTGAGAAATTCTTGCCGGCCCTGGGCACGATTGCCTCTGTCGGACCGCTGCTCGGCTTGTTCGGCACCGTGGTCGGCATGATTCAAATGTTTCTCGGCATTCTCGATCACGGCATGGGCGACGTGAACCAATTGGCTGGCGGTATCGGCAAAGCCTTGGTCTGCACGGCCACCGGCATGATCGTCGCGATTCCCGCCCTTATCATGCACCGAACGTTGCGGGCGCGTATCGCAGGATTCATGATCGATATGGAGCACGACGCCATGGCGCTTGATGACGCGTTGAACAAGGACGCGCACTGAGCGGCCTATGAAATTCGGCAAAGTCCATTCCGACGACGAGCCCAATCTTGATTTGGTGCCGCTCATCGACGTGATCTTGTGTTTGATCATTTTTTTCGTGGTCACCACCACCTTCGATTCGCGCGCCGTATTGCGCTTGCAACTGCCGAAGGCGGACGGCGTGGCCGCACCCGACATGGCGAAACCGCTGACGTTGTTGGTGAGCCAAGACGGGCGGTTTTTCTTTGAAGATCGCGAGGTCCTCAAACGCGATCTCGATACACTGAAGCAAACCATCAATGACGTCGCGGGCACCGACCGTTCGCGCACCGTGTTGTTGCGCGCCGATGGCCGTGCCCCGCATCAGTCGGTCGTAACCGCGTATGAGGCGCTCGGCCAACTGGGCTTCACCAAAGTGATGATCGCCACCGCGCCGCCGGTGCCCGAAGCGGACGAGAAGGCGGGCAAACGCTAATGGCCGGCAACGAAAAGTCCTGGGACATTTACAAGCGATTGCTGGCGTTTGCCAAGCCGTATCGCGGTTGGATTGTGCTTGGCTTTTTCGGCATGGCGGTGGAAGCCGCGGCAGGCGCGGGGATTTTGCGTCTGACCAAACCCATGATCGACGAAATGCTGGTCAACCGGGTCTTCAGCTATTGGGTGCCGGCCTCGTTGGTGTTGTTTTTACTGATCCGCGGATTGGGCGGTTTGATCGGCGATTATTCAATCGTGCGCTCGGGACGCAATGTCGTCCGTGATCTGCGCATGCGCTTGATGCGCAAATATTTGAATCTGCCCGGCAAGGCCTTCGATCGCGAAAACGTGCCGACGATGATCACGCGCTTGAGCGGCGACACCGAAATGGTGGCGCAAGCGGCGGTCGACGCGCTGAAGGTCATCGTCAGCAACTTGTTGTCGATCATCGCCTACGTCGGCGTCATGTTTTGGACCAGTTGGCGCGTCTCATTGGTGTTGTTCGTCCTCGCCCCGGTAATGGGTTGGACCATGGGCAAGGTAGGCAAACGCTACCGATTGCTGAACACGCAAATCCAGGACTCCAATGCGGAATTGCTGCAGTCCGCCGATCAAGCGTTGCATGCGCATCAGGAAGTGAAGACCTACGGCGCTCAAGACTCGGAAATGAGCCGCTACGGATCGCAAACCAAGCGCAACGTCAATCTGGCGCTCAAGGTGCAAGTTACCAACGGCCTGTTGTCGATGTTCGTGCAAGTATTTGGTGCCGTTGGCGTGGCCGTGATGTTGATCATCGCCGGTCACGAAGCCTTGAAGGGCAGACTGACGGCGGGTGATTTTTTCGCGCTGCTGACCGCCATGGTCAGTATCGTGCCGTTGTTGCGCCAGCTCACCAACGTGCAAAGCATGTTAGAGCGTGGTATCGATTCGGCGTCACGCGTGTTCGGCGTGCTCGATTCCCCCGAGGAAACCGACACCGGTACGCGCAGCTTGGATCGCGCGAAAGGCTTGCTCGAATTCCGGAATGTCGGTGTGCGCTATGAAGGTCAGCATCGCGATGCCTTGCGGTCGATCAGCTTCACGGCGAAACCCGGCACGGTCACGGCCATTGTCGGGCGGTCGGGTAGCGGCAAGTCCACATTGGTGAAGCTCATTCCGCGTTTCTACGAAATCGATTCCGGTGAGATCCTGCTGGATGGGCACGCCATCACCGAATACCGTTTGAATGATTTGCGCCGTCAAATCGCCATGGTGAGCCAACAGGTCACGCTGTTTGACGGCAGCATTGCGCAGAACGTTGCCTACGGTGAAATGAGCGATGCGGTGGATACACGCATTGCGGAGGCCATCCGTGATGCCAATGCCGCGGAATTTGTCGATCGTTTGCCGAACGGTGCGGATACCGAGATTGGCGAACGCGGCGGCAAACTTTCCGGCGGCCAACGCCAGCGCATCGCGATTGCGCGCGCTATGTTGAAGGACGCCCCCATTCTGGTACTCGATGAAGCCACGGCGGCACTCGACAACGAGTCCGAACGTCTGGTGCAGGAGGCACTGGATCATTTGATGCCGGATCGCACCACCTTGGTCATTGCGCACCGTTTGTCCACGGTTGAACATGCCGATCAAGTCCTCGTGTTGGACGAGGGAGAAATTGTCGAACACGGCACGCATGCCGAACTGATCGCAAAAGGCGGCGTCTATGCGCATTTGCACGGCATGCAATTCCGGGAGGGCAAGTCACGTTGAGCGGGAAGAAACAGGCGCCGGCCTGGTGGTACAACCCCGACGTCTTGGTGCCGTTTTGGGCGCATGCCGGCGAGGCGGTGTTTCGATTGGCAAGTCGCACGCGTGCCAAGCTCTACGAGAAACAATGGAAGCGCGCCTTCCACCCCGGCGTACCGGTCATCGTGGTCGGCAACATTTCAGTGGGCGGAACCGGCAAGACACCGCTGGTGATGGCGCTTATCGCGCATCTGCAAGCGGCCGGATACACCCCGGGGCTGGCGACGCGTGGCTATGGCCGAGCCAACCCCAAGCAGGCGCTGTGGGTCGACGCCGATACGCCTGCGGCCATCGGCGGCGATGAGCCGGTCATGATCGCCAAAGCCACCGGCGTGCGCGTGCGGGCGGATGCGAAGCGGGCGCGGGCGGCGCGGGCATTGGTCGAGTCGGGGTGCGACGTCATTGTTTGCGACGACGGTCTGCAGCATTACGGCTTGGCAAGAGATATCGAGATTGAAGTCATTGATGCGCTGCGTGGTTACGGCAATGGCCGGCTGTTGCCAGGCGGGCCGCTGCGCGAATCCCCGGCGGGTGCCTCGCGATTCGATTTTCGTGTCGTGAATTTGGGGGCACTTCCAGACGAAGCGGCGACGCGAATCGATCCGGCATTCCAAGCGATGTTTGTCCGACCCACACGCGTCAAGGCCTTGAACAGCGCCCGGACAGCGACCTTGGCAGCGTTCAAGGGACAGCGAGTACACGCCGTGGCCGGGATCGGTCATCCACAGCGTTTTTTCGATATGTTGAAACAGCACGAGATCGCCGTGGTGCCGCATCCTTTTCCCGATCACCACGCGTTTTCGGAGGCCGATTTTGCCTTTTCCAGCGACTTGCCGGTGTTGATGACGAGTAAGGACGCTTCGAAGTGCACGGCATTCGCGCAAGATCACTGGTACGAGATTTCCGTCGATGCGGTGATGCCGGCCGGATTCTGGTCGGCATTGGACGTGAAGCTCAAAGCGCTCAAAGGTCATCCAAATGAGTGAACTCGACTTTGTCGTTGCGATTCCCGCGCGTTTGTCTGCCACCCGATTGCCCGGCAAACCGCTGCGTTTGATCGGCGGCATGCCGATGGTGGTGCATGTGGCCCATCAGGCCAGCTTGGCCGGTGCCCGCGAGGTGGTGGTGGCGGCCGACGATCCCGCGATTGTCAGTGCCGTCACCGAGGCAGGTTTCAAGGCAGTGATGACGCGCGCCGATCATGTCAGCGGCACCGACCGACTCGCGGAGTGCGCCTCCATCTCCGGTTGGCGCCCCGACAACATCGTGGTGAACGTGCAAGGGGACGAGCCGTTCGCGCCGCCTGAGGGCATTCGCGCGGTGGCAGCGCTACTGTCGCGCACCGGGTTCGAGATGGCGACCCTGGCGACGCCTATTGAAACCGCGGAAGACATTTTCAATCCGAATGTCGTCAAAGTCGTCGCCAATTCGGCGGATGCCGCGCTGTATTTCAGCCGGGCGCCGATTCCTTGGCAACGCGGTGCGTTTGATGCGCAGCGCGTCGATTTGCTTGATTCAGCGTGGCTCAGACACATCGGCATCTATGCCTATCGCGTGGACTTCCTCCAACGTTTCGCGCAGATGCCGCCGTCCAGCTTGGAAACACTCGAATCGCTTGAGCAACTTCGCGTGCTGCAGGCAGGCTTTGCCATCGCGGTGGCACGTACGCCGGTGGCATTTCCGCCGGGCGTCGATACCGCGGACGACTTGGTACGCGCTGAAGCGTATTTCCAGAAGATGCACCGGCTCTAACCGTGTCCACGTCCCAGCCCGAACCCTTCGACGGTAAGGCCTTCGTCAAACATTTGACCAATGCCCCCGGCGTCTATCGCATGTACGGTGCCGATGATCGTTTGCTGTACGTGGGCAAGGCCGCATCGCTCAAAAAGCGCGTGTCGAGCTATTTCTCCAAAGCCCACAATGGCCGTATCGCGCTGATGGTGTCGCAAATCCAGCGCATGGAAGTGACCGTCACCCGTTCCGCCAGCGAAGCGCTCTTGGTCGAAAACGAGTTGATCAAGGCGCACAAGCCGAGATACAACATCCTGCTGCGCGACGACAAAAGTTACCCCTACGTGTTGATCACGGCCGGGACTTGGCCGCGCATCAAATCACATCGCGGCACACGTGCGGGCAAAGGGCGTTTCTTCGGCCCGTATCCCAGTGTCCTCGCCGTGCGTGACACCTTGAACTTGATGCATCGCTTGTTCAAGCTTCGCAATTGCGAGGACAGCGTTTTCAAGAACCGCACGCGACCCTGTCTGCAATATCAAATCGGCCGCTGCACCGCACCCTGCGTCGGTCTGATTTCAGAGCAGGCCTACGCCGAAGATGTGCGACGTGCGGAGTTTTTCCTGTCGGGTCGCAGCGATGCGTTGACCGAGGATTTGACGGCGCAAATGCATGCTGCGAGCGACGCGCTGGAATTTGAACGTGCGATGCAATTGCGTGATTTGATCGGCGGAATTCGCAAACTGCAGGCACGCGAAAGCGTTGAGAATCCTGAAGGTGACTTGGACGTCCTGGCCTCCAGCATCGTCGCGGGAACGGCTTGCATCGTGCTGTTGTCGGTGCGCGATGGCCGCAATTTGGGCACGCGGACATTCTTCCCAAAACTCAACGGCCACTCCGATGTCGCCGAGGCCTTGAGCGCATTTCTTTCGCAATACTATTTCGAGCACACACCACCGCGGGAAATCGTGGTGGATAGGGATTTCGAAGATCGCGAAATGGTGCAATCGGCATTGACTGAAGCGGCAGGACGGAACATTCAAATCCGCACCCAAGTACGCGGCAGACGCGCCGTATTGCTCGACATGGCGCGGCGCAATGTGGCCAATGCCGTCAATACCGAGAATGCCAGCCAAGACGCACAAGCGGCGCGCGTCGCGTCGTTAGTGGAACTGCTGGGTTTGACCGCCGCGCCCAAACGCGTCGAGTGCTTCGATATCAGCCACACCATGGGTGAGGCCACCGTGGCGTCCTGCGTGGTCTTCGATGAAAAAGGCGCGGTGCGCGATCAATACCGCCGCTACAACATCACCGGCATCACACCGGGGGATGATTACGCCGCCATGCATCAGGCCCTGGCGCGGCGCTTCAGGCCGCGAGAGGCGTTGGCCGAAGACGAGGCGGAACGTGTCGCCGACGAAGAGGCGCGCCCCATGTTGCCGGATGTGCTGTTGATCGACGGTGGGGAAGGGCAGCTCAAACAAGCGCGCGATGTGTTGCGCGAGCTCGGCGTCGAAGGCGTCGTTTTGGTAGGTGTTGCTAAAGGCGAAGCGCGCAAGGCGGGACACGAAACGCTGATTCTCGACGATGGCCGCGAAGTGCAGCCCGGCGCGTTTTCCCCGGCATTGCAATATATCCAACAAGTGCGCGACGAAGCCCATCGATTCGCAATCACCGGACATCGTGGCAAACGACAAAAAGCCCGCACGTCCAGCACCCTGGAAGAGATCGAGGGCATCGGCCCGCGCAAGCGCGCGGCCCTGCTCAAATATTTCGGCGGATTGGGCGGTTTGAAGACCGCATCCGTGTTGGACATCGCAAAGGTGGACGGAATCAGTGAAGCCTTGGCCGAAAGGATTTATGCTGGTCTGCATGGCACCGAAGCCATGGAACCGGACGGTACGCAAGGATGAGAATCACCATTCCCACGATGTTGACGATGGCACGCATCGTCATGATTCCCGTATTGGTGGTGTGTTTTTATCTTCCCTACAAATGGGCCAACGTCGCCGCCGCAGGCTTGTTTGCACTGGCATCCATCACCGATTGGTTGGACGGCTGGATTGCCCGCCGCTACCACCAATATTCGGCGTTCGGCGCGTTTCTCGATCCGGTCGCAGACAAACTGATGGTCGCGGTGGTGCTCCTCATCATCGTGCAAAAGCACCCGACGCTTTGGATGGCGCTCTGGGCGGCAGTCATCATCGGTCGGGAAATCGCCGTGTCGGCGCTTCGGGAGTGGATGGCGGAACTCGGACAGCGCGCCAAGGTGAAAGTCGCCGCCATCGGCAAATTCAAGACCGTCGCGCAAATGGTGGCGTTGACCGGCTTGCTGTACGAGGACAATTTCTTCGGAATCCCCGTATTCAAGATCTCCGATTATTTGCTGGCAGTCGCCGCATTGTTGACGCTTTGGTCAGGTTTGGCCTACCTGATGGCCGCATGGCCAACGCTGACTGAAGGCGAAGGTCATCCAAACAGTTGACAAGTTCGTTTCAGTGGCTAGAATAGCCAACTCAACGCGGGAATAGCTCAGTTGGTAGAGCACGACCTTGCCAAGGTCGGGGTCGAGGGTTCGAGTCCCTTTTCCCGCTCCAAATTCGAAACCCCGGCATTGCCGGGGTTTCTTTTTCCAGTCACCGGCCGGGTGGCAGAGTGGTTATGCAGCGGATTGCAAATCCGTGTACGCCGGTTCGATTCCGACCTCGGCCTCCATCCAACGATGGATTTCAAAGCCCGGCATTGCCGGGTTTTTTAATGTCTGAAAGTAGGCGCAAGGTCTGTGCGAAAATCACGACAGGCTCGGATGGCGAAATTGGTAGACGCAACGGACTTAAAATCCGTCTCCCGCAAGGGAATGTGGGTTCGATTCCCACTCCGAGCACCAGATTCATCGAAAATGCCACAAGGCGCTGATAAAGTCTGTCCATGGTCCGATTGGTCTGCCACGGGTTGCTGATGCTGATGTTGGTGCTGAACGGCATCGGCAGTGCGGCGGCAGGGGTGCGCATGGCGGTGTCCGTTCCCGTCGACAACGTCACGACGCCTGCGCACGCAAAGTCGCACCACACCACGGCCGACAACACAGATGCGGCGGCATCACACGCGGATTGCACGAAGGATTGCTGTAAGACCCATCTTCCGTCGTGTGCGCAGAGCTGTGCCCAAGGCGCGCAAGCGGTGTTGTCCACGCCACTGTTGTTGATGCCGCATTGCTTCCACGCGGCGATTGATTCCGTGATCGCACAAGGGCATCCAAGACCCCCGCTGACTGAGAAACACCGCCCACCCATCGTCTGAGCTGCCGCTGCTGCGCCTTGCGCGCGGTGCTTGCTTTGCGTTCGTACTTGCCGTGCGACGCCTCCAATAAATGCCCAGAGTGTGGAGCTCACGATGTCCATTGATTATTCCGCGTTGCGCGGCGAGATCGCCTCGCTGTCGCGGCGACGATTTGTACAAGGCCTGGCGGTTGCGGGGGCGATAGCACCCTTGGGTGCCTGGTCCAAAACGCCGTGGGCGCTACGTGCGAACGGCCAACCCGAAATTTTGTCGGGCACTGATTTCAGCCTGAGCGTGAGCGAAACCTGGTTGAACTACACAGGACGCAGACGTCCTGCAGTCACCGTCAACGGCAGCCTGCCCGGACCCGTGCTTCGTTGGAAGGAGGGCAGTACGGTGTCGCTGTTGGTGCGCAACGATTTGCCGCGCGGCTCCATCCACGGTCCGGATACCTCGATACATTGGCACGGCATCTTGCTGCCGGCGAACATGGATGGCGTGCCCGGCATGAGTTTCGACGGCATCCGTCCCGGCGAAAGTTATCTGTACCGTTTCAAGGTGAACCAGTCCGGCACCTACTGGTACCACAGCCATTCGGGATTCCAGGAGCAGGGCGGTCAGTACGGGGCGCTCATCATCGACCCACTGGAACCCGAACCGTTTGATTACGACCGCGATTACGTCGTGTTCTTTTCCGACTGGACCGATATGGATCCGGCCAAGCTGTTTGCGCGCTTGAAAAAGATGTCGAGCCACGACAACCATCACCAGCGCACCGTGGCCGATTTTTTGCGTGATGTGGAAAAAAATGGCGCGAACGCAACGCTGGAAGACCGCAAGGCCTGGGGTCGCATGCGTATGACCCCGACCGACCTGTCGGACGTCAATGCCGAGACTTACACCTATCTGGTCAATGGCACGACCTCGCTAGGCAATTGGACGGCGCTGTTCAAGCCCGGCGAGAAAGTGCGTTTGCGATTGATCAACGGCTCGGCGATGACTTATTTCGACGTGCGCATCCCCGGGCTGAAAATGACCGTGGTGGCGGCAGACGGTCAATACGTACATCCGGTGACCGTCGAAGAAATTCGCCTTGCGGCTGCCGAGACATTCGATGTGATCGTCGAGCCTGCCGGACAGGACGCTTACACCCTGTTTGCGCAAGACAGTGCGCGAACCGGTTGGGTGTCCGCCACCTTGGCGGTTAGAGAAGGCCTGCGCGCGCCCGTGCCGCCGCTGGACCCGCGTCCCTTGCTCACCATGGCAGATATGGGCCACGACCATGGGATGGGCGGGCAGGACGCGATGGCAGGCCACGCAGGGCATGACATGTCGGGTCACGACATGTCGAGCATGTCCGGAATGGCGGGCATGGATCACGGCGCGATGTCGATGCAATCGCATCCGAAGACCGAGCACAACAACCCGCTGGTCGATATGCAAACGATGATGCCGATGCCGCGCTTGGATGATCCGGGCATCGGGTTGCGCGGCAACGGACGAAAAGTTGCCACGTACGCGGATCTCAAGAGCCGTTTCGACGATCCGGACGGGCGCGATCCGGGCCGCACCATCGAGCTGCACCTTACCGGACATATGGAAAAGTTTGCCTGGTCGTTTGATGGCGTGAAATTTGCCCAGTCCGAACCCTTGAAATTGAACTATGGCGAGCGTGTGCGGATCGTGCTTGTGAACGACACGATGATGAGCCACCCGATCCATCTCCACGGTATGTGGAGCGATCTCGAAGATGCGCACGGCAATTTCCATCTGCGCAAACACACGGTCGACATGCCGCCGGGCACAAAGCGCAGCTATCGCGTACGCGCCGATGCGTTGGGGCGTTGGGCATATCACTGCCACCTGTTCTTCCATATGGAGTCGGGTATGTTCCGCGAAGTAAAGGTGGAGGCGCAGTCATGATGTCGACAAAACGTTTGGTGGCCGCGCTGACCGTGTTCTTCTGTGTTGCACCTGCGTGGGCGCAACATCAAGGGCACGACATGCACATGGCGCCGGCAAAGAAGGCGCCAGCGAAGACGGCACCGGCAAAGAAGGCGTCGTCGATGGACCATTCGCAGATGGATCACTCGCAGATGGACTACTCGAAGATGGACTACTCGAAGATGGACCACTCGAAGATGGACCACTCGAAGATGGACGACGCGCCGGGAAATACTGCCGGTGCGCCGGTTCCTGTGCCAACCGAAGCAGATTTGGCTGCCGCGTTTCCACCCGTTCACGCCCATCATTTGCACGGCACAAGCATCCAGAGCTACACATTGATCGATCGCTTCGAAGTCCAACATGGCGACGGTGTCTCCCGACAAGCGTGGGAAGCTTCAGGCTGGATAGGCGGTGACGTGCAAAAACTGACCTGGCGCACGGAAGGCCATGCACACGACGGTAAAGTCGAGCGCGCAAGTGCGGAGCTCTTCTACAGCCGCGGTATCCGCCCCTGGTGGGATGTCGTTGCCGGCGTGCGTCACGACTTCGGCCAAGGGCCGTCTCGACAATGGGTAGGCGTCGGCATTCAAGGGCTGGCGCCCTACAAGTTCGAGGTCAACGCCACGCTGTACGTGGGTGATCAAAGCAGGACGGCGCTGCGTGCAGGAGTGGAATACGACACGCTGTTGACCAATCGCTGGATTCTGCAGTGGCACGCCGAAGCCAACGCCTATGGCAAAGATGATTTGTCTCTTGGCATTGGTTCCGGGCTGTCAAACATCGAAGCCGGCGCACGTTTGCGCTATGAGATTGACCGCAAATTTGCTCCCTACATCGGGGTGGATCACGATCATGCCTTCGGACGCACCGCGGACGTGCGAAAAGCCGCCGGCGGCAAAGTCGGCGACACACGGGTTGTGGCGGGCATTCGCGTTTGGTTCTGACCTTGATGCGGATTTTCCGGTAAACCTGCGACACTAGCGATGTCTCCCGGTTTCGCGCACTCATGTCCAGATATTCCGCGTATTTCATTGCCATTTTCGGATTGATTGCTTCCATTTGCGCCGGTCTGTTCTTGCATTCGAACGGCTGGTGGGTCTTAGTGGTGCTGTTTTCGGCGCTCACCTTGCTGGGCACTTGGGACATCCTGCAAACCAAGACCACTTTGCGCCGTCTCTATCCGATCCTTGCGCACTTCCGTTATGGCTTGGAGTCGATCGGTCCGGAAATCCGGCAGTACTTCATCCAACGCGATATTGAAGAAGTGCCGTATTCGCGAGACCAACGCGCCTTGGTCTATCAGCGCGCAAAAGGCGTCTCGGACGTCGTGCCGTTCGGCAGCGAACTTGACATGTACGGTGATCGGTACGAGTGGATCAATCACTCGATGGCGCCGACGCCGCACCACGAACACGATTACCGCATCGGCATCGGCGGCGATCGCGTCACGCAGCCGTATTCGGCGAGTGTGTTCAGTATTTCGGCGATGAGTTTCGGCGCGCTGTCCGCCAATGCCATTCGTGCGTTGAACAAAGGCGCAAAGCTCGGCAACTTCAGCCATGACACAGGCGAAGGTTCGATTTCGCCCTATCACCGTGAGAACGGCGGCGATCTGGTATGGGAAATCGGCTCGGGATATTTCGGCTGCCGCAATGCCGATGGCAGTTTCAATCCCGAGTTGTTCGCAAAGGCGGCGACCGATCCGCAAGTCAAAATGGTCGAGCTGAAGTTGTCGCAAGGCGCCAAGCCGGGCCACGGGGGCGTGCTGCCTGCAGCCAAAGTCACGCACGAAATATCGGTCACTCGCGGTGTGCCGATGGGCGAGGACTGCGTCTCGCCGGCACGTCATTCGGCATTTTCAACACCGATCGAGTTGCTGCAATTTGTTGCGGAAATGCGTCGTTTGTCCGGTGGCAAGCCGGCGGGTTTCAAGCTGGCAATCGGTCATCCCTGGGAATGGTTCGGCATCGTCAAGGCGATGTTGGAAACCGGATTGCTGCCGGACTTCATCGTCGTCGATGGTGCGGAAGGGGGTACAGGAGCGGCGCCGTCGGAATTCATCAATCATGTTGGACTGCCCATGCGCGAAGGATTGATGTTGGTGCAGCACACCTTGGTCGGCGCGGGGCTACGCGACAAAATCCATTTGGGCGCGGCAGGGCGCATCACCGGGGCCTTTGAAATCGCGCGCACCATGGCGCTGGGCGCGGACTGGTGCAATGCCGCGCGTGCTTTCATGTTTTCCTTGGGCTGCATCCAATCGCTGAGCTGCAACAACGATCACTGTCCGACGGGCATTGCTACACAAGACCCCAAACGTTGGACACGCCTCGATGTGGAGGACAAGGCGCAGCGCGTCGCCAATTTCCATGGAAACACGCTCAAGGCGCTACGCGACATGCTGTGTGCGGCCGGCTTGCAGCATCCGAGCCAACTCGGGCCCGAGCATATTCTTCGCCGCGTAACGCCGACAGAAATCCGTTCATTGGCGAGTTTGTACCCGACGGTCCATGCGGGCGAATTGCTGGGCGACAGTGTGCCGGATCATGCCGTCTTCCAGCACTTTTGGCGCGAGGCGCGGCCGGATACGTTCGTACCGCCGACCAAAGTCTCAGAACTCTGGGCGTCGCGCGCGAACTGAGTCGCGCGCATTGGCAAGGCGCTTACTTGGCGCCTTTTTCCTTGGCCAGTTCGGCGTACTGCGCCTTGGCGAAGCCGTTGCAGCTTTGGATCTGTGAGTTCATGAAGGTCTTATTGGGCTTCTTCGGCGAGCCCATTTTGTCCATCATTTCACCGGACCATTGGGTGAACTGCTTTTGCGACACGGCATTTTTCTGCATCGACCACGACATCAAGCCTTGAAGCTTCTTCAGGTCGTTGCGGTGCGCGGCATTGGCGGGCACTTGTTCGGCGATCTTGTACATCGCAAAGCACTGTGAGGCTTGCTTGCCGGTGTTGGCGCCTGCGGCGGATGCGAGCCCGGGCGCAGTCAAAGCAAGCACTGCAAGGCCGGTCAACAATCGGGATGTCATTCAATACTCTCCTGCGACGCATGAGACGTCTTTCGTTAGACAACATAGTGTCGGGACGATTTGAAGCGGAATGTGAATGGCTGAATCAGATCCGCCAATCGTTCAGCTGACCGTCTTCCGTGCGCGTTTCTTGGGTGGCTTGGGCTTGGCCGCAGGAAGCGCGCGTTCGGTTGCCAGCAGCAAGTTGCGCAGTGCGTCCGAGTCGTCAATCAACTCGTCTGCCACCGGATAATCTTTCGCGCCCGGATAGGGCGGGCGCATAGGCAAATCGGCTGTCAGATGACGTGTGGCTTCGGCCGCTTTGATGAAAAGACTGTTGTCGCAGACAAACGCGACCACTTTGCCATCGACGTACAGACCGTATTCGCCGAACATCCGCTTGAAAGTGAGCGCATCGCCCAGAGCCGCTTGTTCGACGATGTAGTCCAAGAACGCGCGGTCGGTGGCCACCTTACTTGCCGCCGTGCCGCTTCTTGGGATCGTCTTCGCTGCGGGAGGCAGGCGTCGTGCCGCCGCTTAGGAATTGCGCCTGCATGTCTTTCCACACTTCCATGTTGCGCTCGGCCAGTTGATTCATCATCGTCCACGGCGAGGGGCCCAGCATGCCGCCGAATTGTTGGCGGAACTGTGCTTGTTGATCCATGAAGAGTTGCATGCTGCGTTCCAGGTAATTACCCATGAAGCCTTGCATGCTGTCGCCATACAAACGAATGATCTGACTCAGCATCGGCGTGGTGAGCACGGGCTCGCCGGACTGTTCGTGTTCGGCAATGATCTGCAGCAACACCTGACGGGTGAGGTCGTCGCCCGTTTTTGCATCACGCACTTCGAAGTCGAGACCGTCCAGAATCAACTGGCGCACATCCTCAACGGTGATGTAGCTGGAAATTTCCGTGTCGTAAAGACGACGGTTCGGATATTTCTTGATGACTCGCAACTTGTTCATGCATTGACCTGGTGCAGGCGCCGTGGATGACGCGCTGCACCATTGTGCATGGTTTCAAGCGCTTTACCAACCCATGTGGTGTCCGCCGTTGATATCCAAGTTTGAACCGGTAATCCAACCGGCCTGGTCACCCGCCAGAAACGCGACACCGTAGGCGATTTCTTCCGGCGTGCCGAGACGGCCGGTGGGGATGTCGGCAATGATTTTGTTGCGGACTTCTTCCGGCACCGCCATCACCATGTCGGTCGCAATGTAGCCCGGTGAGATGGTGTTGACGGTGATGCCGTTGCGGGCATTTTCCCGGGCCAGGGAAATGGTGAAGCCGTGCATGCCCGCTTTGGCAGCGGCATAGTTGGCTTGACCGTATTGCCCCTTCAGCCCGTTGATCGAACTGATCTGAATGATGCGCCCCCATTTGCGTTCACGCATGCCTTCGATTACCGGGCGGGTGACGTTGAAACAGGAGTTCAGATTGGTGTTGATGACATCGCACCATTGATCCGAATTCATGCGGTGGAACGTGCTGTCACGGGTGATGCCCGCATTGTTCACCAACACTTCGATCGGGCCGAGCGCGGCTTCGACGTCTTTCACCATAGCTTCGGCATCTTCCGGAGATGTCACATCGCCTTTGACGATGTATACGTCGATGCCTTGCGCCTTCATCTCCGCCTGCCAGGCTTTGGCACGTTCCTCATTGCGATAGTTGGTCGCAACACGGTGGCCTTGCTGGGCGAGCTGCTTGACGATGGCGGTACCGATGCCGCCGGTTCCTCCGGTGACGAATGCGACGCGTGATGACATGGCAGCCCTCTCTTTGACATTGGAAATTCCCTTGCGATTGATTCTAGGCTTCCAATGTTGCGATTCGCGTTAGGACGGCTCAGGTACGGATTTGTGCCGTTGGGATGCGTCCGGCATCGAAGGCATCCAGCGCCCGCGACAGCCATGTTTCTGCGTCGAATTTCGTCCCTGTGCGCAGCGGCATTTGTCCCAACATCCGCCACGCTTGCGACAAAACATGTTCGGCATTGGCCGGCGTCACAGCCTCGGATTCAAGGGTTTTCGAGTACTTTCGGCCTTCTGCATCAAGCAGCAAAGGAAGGTGTGCATAAACGGGTCTGGGCAAGTCCAGACATTGCTGCAGAAAGATTTGACGCGCGGTTGAATCCAACAAATCCGATCCGCGAACGACTTCGCTGATCTGTTGCGCTGCGTCATCAATCACGACCGCCATCTGGTACGCCCAGAAACCATCTGCGCGTTTCAAAACGAAATCGCCCACGTCGAGGTCGACGCGATCTTGCTTGTGACCATGCAACAGGTCGTCGAAGGCAATCTCACAGTGATCAGGCACGCGCAGCCGCCATGCCGGATCGGGTCGTTTGCGATCTGGCACACAGTGACGGTGAACGCCGCCTTGTGCAGCCAGATCGGACCGGCTGCAATGACATTCGAACGCATGGCCCTGCGCCACGAGTCGATCAAGGGCGGTTTGGTACAGGGCGTTGCGGTCGGACTGGCGGACGATCTCGCCATCTGCATGCAGGCCTAACAGCGCCAACTGTGCCTGCTGTCGATCGGCAGCGCCCGGGACTTCCCGGATACCATCCACATCTTCGATGCGAACCCGCCAAGTCCCTTGGGCGGATTTTGCAAAAAGATAACTGCCAAGTGCCGCGATGATCGAGCCGGCGTGCAAATCACCGGTAGGTGAGGGTGCAAAGCGGCCGATGGGGTGCTTCACAGCTGCGCTCGATCAGAATTCGAAGTCCAGATTCGGTCCCGGTGGCGACAGGAAGTTGCCTTCCACGAACTCGACACTATTGGTAAACAGCGAGGTCATCGAGGCGGTGTCCGACACCTGCGGCGCAATGGTCGGAATGCCGGCCGCTTTCGCCGCCTCGGCCAACTGGCGCACCTTGGCTTGCTGATCGGGGGATTTGGCAAAGTCGGTCATGAAGCTGTTGTCGAGTTTCACGAACTTCGGCTTGAGGTGTTCCATCAACTGGATGGAGTTGAGGCCGGCACCGAATTGGCCGATGACGAGACCGCTGCCGACTCTATCCAGCGCCTTCTGCAATTCCGCCGCCTGCGCCAGTTGTGTTGATGCATTGGATTCGTGTGTCAACAAGAACAATTGGCCGGGTCGCAAGTTGTACTTGGCGATGACGGCACCGACTTCCTCGGCGAGGGCGGGGTCCGAGAGCGCGGATTTGCTGATTTGCGCGAGGATGCGCACCGGCGGATCGGAGGGATGCGCTGACAGGGTTTGCGCAGCACGTTCAATCACGATGCTGTCGATCTCGCGAATCATGTCGCGCTCTTCGGCAATGGCCAGGAACGCGCCGGGTGCGATGGTTTCACCTGACACATCCAGCAGACGCAAATAGGATTCGTAGAACGGCTGCGGGTCACCCAGCAGATTGGCGATCGGCTGGAAGTGCAGGGCCAATTGGTTCGAATCAATCGCTTGGCGAATGCGCTGCACCCAGGCTTCGATGCGGGCCTCTTCGGCACGGTCCACTTCACTGGGATCAAACATTTCTGCGCGGTTGCCGCCCAAGGCGACCGCGCTGTTGATGAGTTCTTCCGAACGGTGCAAAACGCGCGTGACCTGTGCATTACGTTCACCGATCTGTACCGCCGCCACGCTTGCCGTCGCAGTGATCGATTTTTCGTCGATCTTGAGCAGTTGGTCGCGAACGGCATCGACAATGCCTTGCGCCATTGCGCGCGTCTCGGTATGCGGTGAGTGTCGCAACAACACCGCCAAGGACGCTTCTCCCAGGCGTGCCAGTTCGGCGCGCTCGGTCATCAGGGGGCGAATGCGGTCGCCCAATGCCCGCATCAGTTTGTCGGCGGCGTCCATGCCCAGCTGGCCGAGCAATTGGCTGTAGTGGTCCAATTGGATTTGCAGGAGGCCATGACCTTCATTCTGGTTGGCCGCACCCGACACGGCGCTTTCCAGCGATTGCAGGAATGTGGGGCGGTTGAGCAGGCCGGTGCCGACGTCACGTCGTTTCAGATCATCGATTTCTTGGGCGAGATCGGCGGACAGCTCTTGGCGACGGAAGATGATCTGCAGGCACGCCTCACCTTCGTATTCGGCATGGGAGAACTCCATCACCGCAGGAAAGCTCTTGCCTTCGGCATCTCTGGCTTGCACTTCCTGACGCTCGTCCATGGGGATTTCGCCTTTGGAGAATCCTTTCAAGAGTTTTTTGAAGCGATCGGTGTCTGCTGGCGCGATCATGTCGAGAATGGACATGCCTTCGACGTCTTCGAAATCGTCGTAGCCGAACATTTCCAAGTAGGCCGGGTTGGCGCGGATGTGCATGCCTTCGTGCACATAGGCGATCGGATCCCGCGACGAATCAATCAAGGCATCACAGCGGCGTTCGCTTTCACGAAGGCTGGCTTCCAACCGGCGAAGGTCGCGGCGTCCGGTGAGTTGGCGGTATTCCCGTTTGACGATCTTCAAGACGTTGCCGGGGATCCATGACAATGCCAATCCATCCACGTCGAGACTGATGGCTTCGGAGACGCTTTCTTGCTCGAACTTCTCGAGCACCATGATGACTGGAAGGTCCTTGCCGGTGCGACGCACTTCGGCAACGAGCGTTTTAAGCGGGATCGTCTCGCTGTTTTGCTGTGAGATCACCAACTCGAATGATTGTTTCGCCAGGCAATCCGCCAGCTCGTCGGCGGACGCGGGGCGCGTGGCGCGAACCGGCAGGCCTTCATTGCGCATACCACTGACCAATGCTTCCGCATCTTCGGGACGGTCATCTACGACGAGGATTCGGATGGTCTGGTTTTCTTGCTTTGCCATTACGAAAGGGTCCCGGGGGTGGCCTTCAACATCTAATACACACTATATAGGCGAATTTTGAAACTGTTGTTGCCGGCAATCGCCTCAGGCCAGCAGGTCTTTGCTGTCATTGCCCTCGGTTTCCCGCGCCAGTCTGGGTACCAAGTACCCCGGCAGGCGTGCACGCAACAGGGATATCAACGTTTTCGCTTCGGATTCGATGACATCGAAATGGGCGGCGCCATGCACACGGTCGAGCAAATGCAGGTAATAGGGCAAAACCCCTTGTGCGTATGCGCGTTCACTCAAGTCGGCGAGGGCATCGACGCTGTCGTTCACACCGCGCAGCAGGACCGCCTGATTCAACAGCGTGACATGGGGCAGCCGAATGCGGGATAGCGCTGCCGCGACCGCATCGTCGAACTCGTTGGCGTGGTTTGCGTGCACCACCCAAGTCACGGGCATTGACACGGCGGACAACCAAGCGATCAATTCGTCGTCGACCCGTTCGGGCAAAACCACCGGCAAGCGCGAGTGGATGCGCAGGCGACGGACATGATCGATGCCCGCCAATTGATCGGTCAGCGCGGCGAGTTTGGCGGTGGAGAGCGACAGGGGGTCGCCACCGGAGAGGATGACCTCCGAAATCGATGCATCGGCCGCGATATGGCTGATGGCGGCATCCCAATCGTTGGGTGAGGCGGAAGCCTCCGCATAAGGAAAGTGCCGTCGGAAGCAATAGCGGCAGTGGATGGCACAGCTTCCGGTGGTGACCAGCAAGACCCGGCCCGCGTACTTATGCAAGAGGCCCTGGGCGGCCATCGCGCTGCCGTCACCCACGGCATCGAAGCTGTAGCCGGGAACCTTGTCGGTTTCCGCGTCCACCGGCAGCACTTGGCGAAGCAAGGGGTCGTTCATGTCACCCGGCACCATGCGCGCCACAAAGCTTTCAGGCACGCGCAATGGAAACTGCGCCATGGCGGCCTCGGAGAGCTCGGCCAGCCGATGCCCCAATCCGAGGCGCGCAAGCAGGTCGGCCGGGTCGGTGACAGCGTTGCGCCACGCGGCTTGCCAGCTGTGGGCGGTCTTTTGGATGGGAAGGGCTGCAGGTATCATTGACGGTCTGATTCCGGGCAGACGGCCCGGGTACACCATTTTATTCGGTTGCGGCACGTTGCTTCGACCCCCAGCTTCAGGAGATTCCGGCCATGGCCACTTTGGGTATGAACGACGTCAAGACCGGCCAAAAGATTTTGGTCAATAACGATCCTTGCGTCATCACTGAAACCGAGTACGTGAAGCCGGGTAAAGGCCAAGCCTTCACCCGCATGAAGTTCCGCAACATCAAGAACGGTCGCGTGCAAGAAATCACCATGAAAGCGACCGACAGCGTCGAAGTCGCGGACGTCATGGATACCGACATGCAGTTCCTCTACGCCGACGGCGAATACTGGCACTTCATGAACCCCGAAAGTTTCGAGCAGGTCCAAGCCGATAAAGCCGGCATGGGCGGCGCGGAAAAGTGGTTGAAGGGCGAAGAGGATTGCGTCGTCACCTTGTGGAACGGCACGCCGATTGCGGTTCAGCCGCCGAACTTCGTCGAACTCAAGATCACCGAAACCGATCCGGGTGTGCGCGGTGACACCTCCGGCGGTGGCGGCAAGCCGGCCGTACTGGAAACCGGTGCAGTGGTCCGCGTGCCTTTGTTCGTCGGTCAAGAAGAAATCATCAAGGTCGACACCCGTAGTGGCGAATATGTCAGCCGCGTGAAATAAGCAGGCGCCATACTGGCCCCCTGATGTCGAAGACCGATCCCAAACAAGATGTCTTCCCGCATGACCGCGTCGTGTTCTTCAGCGACGCGGTTTTTGCTATTGCGAATACAGCGCCGTTGTACTTTCGAGTAACCGAAACATGCACAGTGATTCCACACCCGAGGCCTGCGACCTCCTGATCGAACCCGGCTATGTGGTGCCCGTCGTGCCGCACGCCGTGGTACTGGAAGACCATGCCGTCGCCATTAATGGCGACAAAATTGTCGATATCCTGCCGACATCCGATGCACGCCGGAAATATGCCGCCGCGCGTACGGTATCGCGACCCAACGCGGCCTTGATTCCTGGATTCGTCAACGCGCACACCCATAATCCGATGAGTTTGATGCGCGGGGTCGCCGACGATTTGCCGTTGAAAGTCTGGTTGCAGCAGCACATTTGGCCGATTGAAGCGGCGGTCATCGGGCCTGACTTTGTTGAGGCAGGTTGTACGCATGCGGTCGCTGAAATGCTCCGCTGCGGCACCACAACTTGTAATGAAAACTATTTTTTCCCTGACATCCAAGCGCAAACCTACGAAAAGTTGGGCTTTCGCGTGCGTGTCGGTCTGCCGGTGATCGATTTTCCGACGGCCTGGGCCAAGGACGACGACGAATACTTCGCGCGCGCGGAGGCTGTGCATCAGGCCTTGGCCTCCAGCAAGTTGGTCAGCACCGCGATGGCACCGCACGCGCCGTATACGGTCGACGACGACAACTTCTCCCGTGTGCGTGACATGGCCGAGAAGCTGGGTATACCGGTGCATTTGCATTTGCATGAGACAGCGCAGGAAGTCGAGCAATCCATCGCCGATTACGGCGTGCGTCCGATTGAACGATTGCGTCGCTTGGGACTCATCAACCGCAATCTGATCGCGGTGCACATGACCCAACTGACGCGCGAGGAAATTCATCTGTGCTCGGAGCAGGGCGTCAGCGTTGTGCATTGCCCGGAGTCGAATCTGAAACTCGCTTCGGGTTTCTGTCCGGCTTGTGCACTGATGAAGGCCGGTGTGAATCTGGCCATCGGCACTGACGGCGTTGCCAGCAATAACGACCTCGACATGATCGGCGAAACCCGGACGGCAGCGATTTTGGCGAAGGCGGTGGCCGAAGACGCTTCGGCGTTGTCCGCGCCGGAAGCCTTGCGCGCAGCGACGTTGGGCGGCGCGAAAGCCATGCACTTAGATCACGACATCGGGTCGATTGAAGTGGGCAAACAAGCCGACCTGGCCTGCATTGATTTGTCGTCTGTCGAAACCCAACCGCTCTTCCATGTGATTTCGCAAATCATCTACGCGGCATCGCGCAACGATGTGAGTGATGTGTGGATCGCCGGAAAGCAAAAACTTGAGAAGCGCGTGTTGGTGGATATGGACGAAAGTGCCGTGTTGGCCAATGCGCACGTTTGGCGCGAAAAGATCGCCGCAGTGGGAGTTCAACGATGACAACGCATGTCAATGCACGCCAAGCCGAGCTCGATAAATTCGGCGCGCTGGCAAGCCGTTGGTGGGACGAAAACGGACCGCAAAAGGCGCTACATGCCTTGAATCCGGTGCGTCTTGGCTATATCGAGGCGCGCGTCGCGCTGGCCGGCCAGAAAGTTTTGGACGTGGGCTGCGGTGGCGGGTTGCTGAGCGAGGCGATGGCACGCAATGGCGCCACCGTGACCGGCATCGATTTGGCACCGGAGCTGGTTGAAGTGGCGAAGCTGCATGCGTTGGATCAAGGCGTGGAAGTGGAATATCTGCAGGTTCCCGTTGAGGCACTCGCCGCAGAGCGGCCCGGGCACTACGACGTGGTGACCTGCATGGAAATGCTTGAGCACGTGCCGGATCCGGGTGCCATTCTCGCGGCCTGTGCGAGCTTGTTGAAGCCGGGTGGGACGCTCTGCGTTTCCACACTCAATCGCACACCGGCGGCGTTTGCGTTGGCGATTGTCGGCGCTGAATACATTGCCCGGATTTTGCCGACCGGCACGCACCAATATCGGGATTTCATCAAGCCGGCGGAATTGGCCCAAGGGATTCGCGCGGCTGGACTCACGTTGGACGACGTTAGCGGCATTGAATATTTGCCCATCGGCAATCGTGCACGCCTCAGCACGCGGACCGATATCAATTATTTGGCGACGGCGCGGAAAGCAAGCTGAGATGTCTGCATTACCGAAAGTCGTGCTGTTCGATCTGGACGGCACCTTGCTCGACAGTGCGCCCGACATGTTGGCCACGATCAATCTGATGAAGGCGGCGCGCGGTGCCGCGCCTATGGCGCTGTCTCAGCTGCGCCCACACGTCTCCAAAGGGTCCAGAGCGATGATCAGCGCGGCATTTCCCGAGTGGGATGCGCAAACGCGTGACGCGCATGTGCCCGAATTCCTTGACATCTATGCACGTGAGTCTGGTCGCCATGGCCGTCCGTTTCCCGGTGTTGAAGACTTCTTGCAATGGCTTGAAGCGGCCGGCGTGCGCTGGGGCATTGTCACCAACAAGCCCGAGGGGTTGGCGCGCGACATCGTCCGGAAAGTCGGCTGGCTTGACCGCAGCGAAGTGTTGATTGGCGGTGACAGCTTGGCCGAACGCAAGCCGCATCCGTTACCGCTGTTGCATGCCGTTGCGACCATGGGCGTGTCGGTGGACGACTGTGTCTACGTCGGTGATGACGAACGCGATATTGAGGCCGCGCGCGCGGCCAACATGCGCTCCGCGGTGGCGTTGTGGGGCTATCGCTTGGAAGGCGATGCGCCGGAAACCTGGGGCGGTGATGTCATGTTGCAAGACATCGCCGACTTGAGAGCCGCGGACGCATGGCCTTGAGCACGGAAACCAATATCACCTTGCAAGCGGCACGCGAAAAATGGCTCAGCCGTTGGCCCGAGTGGGAGATCGCGGAGCTATTTCTGCCTGCAAACACGCGTCCGCTGGCTTGGGTCTGGTTCGCTTGGTTGGATGAGTTGGCCCTCGCGGCTTGGTCCGGCGCCGATGCGGCACCCGGCATGGCCAAGCTCGCCTGGTGGCAAGAGGAATTGAAAGGCTGGGCAAAGGGCGCACGTCGGCATCCGTTAGGGGCAACGCTACAACCGCTGCCGGTCGACTGGGCCGCGATTGCACAGCAAATGGGCGCCCTGAAAGAACGTGACCTGGGCACCACCGGCAACATCGCCGAGCTTGTACGCGCAGTGGAGGGGTTTGCAGCCCTCATTGCGCAGAGCGAACAAGCCCTATTCGGCGGCCGCAGCGCGCCGTCAAATGCGCGGGTGATCCGAACCCTGTTGATTTCGGTCGGCATCGTGCCGGACCAAGGCTTGGGGTCTGAGCCTTCTCTTGGCGCTGCCGCGCGCCGTGTGTTGGATGCGCTCGCCGACCTCCGTGCAAATTCCGCCGGTCGTGCGGTGGGGCGGTTCCAGGTGCTCTTGGCAAGCTGGCGTGCAGCCCGCAAGGGCTAAAATGACCGCATGAACGAGTCACATCAAACGAACACGGCATTGCCGGATGTCGCCGGTGATGCCGCCGATTTTGCGCGGCCCTTGGATTGGGTCGGCATGGCCGGCATGGCGATGCCGTTGGAAGTCGCCCCCGGCATGCGCGTGCCAGCCGAAGCGGACGTCGAAGTCAATCTCACCGATAGCGCGGCGCGTGGCATCCACATGTCGCGCCTTTACCTCACGCTTCAAGCCGATTTGGCCAATGGTCTGCTGACCACACAACGGATGGCCGAAGTGTTGGCGGATTGCATCGCGTCGCAAGGCGGCAATGCTGACGCTGCGCGCTTGCACCTGCGATTCCTGCAGTTGATCGATCGAAAAGCCTTGGTCAGTCAGTTTTCCGGCTGGAAACAGTATCCCGTTCAAGTCCGTGCGACGCGAACCCAGGACGTGACCCAATTTGAATTACGCGTGGACATCGACTACTCCAGCACCTGTCCGGCGTCCGCGGCCTTGTCACGACAAAAAAATGCCGAGGCCTTTGTTTCCGCATTCGGCAAGGGCGATGCGGATGCGCAAGCCGTTGCCGAATGGTTGCAGTCGAAACAAGGTATGGCGGCCACTCCGCATGCGCAGCGTAGCCGCGCCGAAGTTTCGATCACGTTGCACGAATCGCCGGCCGCGTTGCCGATTGAAACGGTCATCGACCTGGTCGAAGACGCGTTGGGCACGCCGGTACAAACAGCGGTGAAGCGCGAAGACGAACAGGCATTCGCCGTACGCAACGCCGAAAACCTCATGTTCTGTGAAGATGCGGCGAGGAGGGTTGCCGCCGCACTGTCGCATCAAACCGCGTTGGGTACGGAATTTTCCGTGCGCGTGGCGCACGTTGAAAGCTTGCATGCCCACGATGCGGTGGCATCGGTGCGCGGCAAAATTCTTGCCCGCTGAGGCGGCGCGGTTTTATTTCACCATCAACAGCGGATCCACCCGCGTTTCAAACCAACTCATGCCCCAGTGCAGGTGGGGTCCGGTTGCCCGGCCGGTGGAACCCACGGCACCGATGACCTGACCTTGCTTGACGACGTCGCCGACCTTCACGTCGATGCGCGACATGTGCAAGTAGTTCGTGCTGACGCCGAAGCCGTGATCCAGCACGACCGTGCCGCCGGTCAGATAGAGGTCTTTGTTGGCGAAACTGATCACGCCATCGGCGGGCGCCTTGATCGGCGTGCCGGCAGGGGCGGCAATGTCGGCACCCGAGTGGGCGGATCCCGGCTGGCCGTTATACACACGACGATTTCCGAATTGACCACTAATGCGACCTCGCACCGGCCAAATGAACGTCTGCAAGAAGTCTTCGCGGTCGTCGTCACGTTTGCGTGCTTCGACGACCAATGCTTGTTCACGCGCGATGCGTTCGGCGATCGCGGGCGGTGGATTCACCGTCGCTGGCGGCACACCGTTGACGCGCTGCTCCACCCATTGCTTGGGCAGGACTTTGACCTCTTGCGAAAATGCGATGCCGCTACGCGGTGCAAACGTCACGCGCACGCTGCCTTCCGCTTCTCGTGGCACCGCAAAAACAAAGCTGCCATCAGCGCCGACACGGATGTCTTTGCCGAAGACCGACACCTTCGTGCCGATCGGCGCACGTCCCATCACCAGACTGCCTTCCAGCGCCTCGGTCTGCATGGAAATCACCCGCTGCGGATCGATGCCTTGCGCGTTAGCTTGTGAGGCGAAAAGGAGGGCGCCCAACAACCACACGCGATAGCTCACCGTGCGAATTCCATGCGACGGCCGGCGGTTGCGTTGACCACGGATTTGCCATCCCAAGCCAATTCACCGTTGACCCAGGTCGACGCAATGCGGTGATGGAAACTTTGCCCTTCAAACGGCGACCAACCGCATTTGCTGAGGACGTCCTCGCGCTTCACAGTCATCGGCAGCGATTCGACCAACACAAGATCGGCATAGCCACCTTCTCGAATGAATCCGCGATCTTTGACATCGAACAATTGCGCGGGGGCGTGTGCGAATTTTTGAACAACTTGCGCACGGGTGAGGGCGCCTTCATGTGCACGCTCCAACGCCGAAACCAGCGCGTACTGCACCAACGGCAAGCCGCTAGGCGCCTTTGCATAGGGGGATTGTTTCTCTTCCAAGGTGTGCGGCGCATGATCGGTGGCCAACACATCCAGCACGTCGTCCGCCAAGGCGCGCAAAATCGCCAGGCGATCGGATTCATCCTTTATGGCCGGATTGCACTTGATGAAATTGCCAAGCGTCGCGTAATCAGCGCGATCGAAATGCAGGAAATGCACGCAGGTTTCCGCCGTGATGCGCTTGCGTGTGCCGTCGGCGCGAATCAGGGGGCCACGCTCGAACAGGGCCAATTCGTCGGCGGTGGAAATGTGCAGAACATGCAGGCGCGCATCGTGTCGTTTGGCCAGTTCAAGCGCCAGCAAAGTCGACTTCATACACGCTTCACGGCAACGGATATCCGGATGCTGCTCGGCACTCAAGGCATCGCCGAATTCGGCTTGGTACTTGGCCATCATTGCGTCGATCATGGGCGTGTCTTCGCAATGGGTGATGATCGGCACCGGCGCCGCGGCGAATATGCCGTCGAGCACTTCCGGATCATCCACCAACATGTTGCCCGTCGAGGCACCCATGAACACCTTCACACCGGGCGTGGCCAGCGGATCGATGACCTTGATGTGTTCCAGGTTGTCGTTACTCGCGCCCATGTAAAAGCCGTAATTGCCGGCACTACGACCCGCCGCATTGGCGTACTTGGCCTCCAGAACGTCCGCGTTCAGGGTGGGCGGTACCGTGTTGGGCATGTCCATGAAACTGGTGATGCCGCCCGCCACCGCAGCGCGTGACTCAGTGGCCAGATCGCCCTTGTGGGTCAGACCGGGATCACGGAAATGGACTTGGTCATCGACCATGCCGGGCATCAACCACGCACCTTGTGCATCGCGTACCGTTTCGCCCGGTTTGGCGGCGAGGGCGTCGCCGATGAGGGCGATGCGGTCGTTCTCGATGCGCAGATCGGCGACGAACTCACGCCCCTCGTTGACGATGCGTGCGTTGGTGATCAGTGTCGATGACATGGGCAGTCCTTATCGGGTTTATCGGGCACCGGATCCATGCCGCCCGGATTGAGCGGATGGCAGCGCGCGATGCGTTTCATTGTGAGCCAGCCACCGTGAAGCGCACCGAAGCGCTGGATGGCTTCGATGCCGTAGGTCGAACAACTCGGATAAAAACGGCATCGTTGACCCAGCAACGGACTCAGCAAACGCTTGTAGCAGCGGATGCAAAAAATGAGAATTCGGGAGATCACAATAATTCGACGCGGCTTGGCGCAGTATTTCCGGCTTGCGGGCGACAGGTACTTAGGCTATAACAGCCGACGTCCCGCGCTCAAGGGGACCCAAGCAAGGACGGATTCGTGGCAGTCAAGAAAACAGCAAAGAAAACGGTGAAAACCTCTGCAAAGAGCACCACCAAGGCCAAGGCGCCGGCCAAAAAGGCCGCACCTGCAAAGAAAGCCGTCGCGGCCAAAAAAGCCGTGAAACCGGTGGCGAAGGCTGCCAAAGCCGTCAAACCTGCTGCAAAGCCGGTGGCCAAGACCGCCAAGAAGGTCGTGAAAGCACCGGTAAAGGTCGCTAAGAAACCGGTGGTTGCGAAGGCAGCCGCCAAGAAAGTTGCCGCCGCGAAGCCCGCTGCGAAGGTCGCCAAGCCTGCTGCCAAGAAGGCGCCGGCCAAAAAGGCTGCACCGGTCGCGAAGAAAGCGGTTGCTGCGCCCGTAAAGAAGGCGGCGCCTGTGGTGAAGGCGGCTGCCAAGGCCGCGAAGCCGGCGACGAAGCAAGTTGCACCTGCCGCTGCGGTCAAACCGGTCAAGCCGGTTGCAGCGCCCGCGCCGGTCGAGGTGAAGGTTGCCGCACCGGCGCCCGCACCTGCACCTGCAGCTGCGAAGGCGGCCAAGAAACCGGGCCGCAAAACAACGCATGCGCCGCTGGATGTCGCGCCGCGTGCACCGGTGCCGATGCCGCCGCGCGTACGCCCGATCGGCAAGACATTGACGGCCAAAGCCCCGACCGAAAAGGTCGCGCCGAAGTCGTCCAAGGTCAAAGTCGTGAAATACGACACGGACAAGGAAACCAAGCGCCCGATTCTTCCGCCCGGCTACAAGCCGTCGGTGGACGAGGAATACATGAACCCGCTGCACATCGAGTACTTCCGTCAGAAGTTGCTCGATCGCCGCGCGGCATTGGTCGCCGAATCCAAGCAAACGATCGAAAGTCTCAAAGAAGAAGTGCGTGATGTCGGTGATGACGCCGAGCGCGCCAGTCGCGAAACCGAGAATGCGTTGGAGCTTCGCGAACGTGACCGTAACCGCAAGATGATCGGCAAGCTGGATTCGATCCTGCGTCGTATCGATAACGGTGACTACGGTTACTGCGTGGACACCGGTGAAGAAATCGGCTTGGAACGTTTGGAAGCGCGTCCGGAAGCCGAGCGTACGCTCGATGCCCAAGGTCGCCGCGAACACTTGCAACGTCAGTACAGCGATTGATGTGAACCCATCCTCCCGCCAAGCGGGAGGATGCCCCGAATGGGGCTTTTTTGCGCATTGCGACTAATGCAGCTCGCGCATATTCAATTTGCGTAGCCGCGGCGCCAGCGTCGCGGTCGCTGTCACAATGCCCATCGTGACAAATCCACCCAGAACGACTGCCGGCACCAAGCCCAGCAACTTGGCCATAGAGCCTGCATAAAAGGCGCCCAGCTCATTCGAGCTGCTGATGAAGACACTGTTGACCGAAGACACCCGTCCGCGCATGTCGTCAGGCGTGGCGAGCTGCAAGACCGTCGACCGCAAGATCACCGACACGCCGTCGAACATGCCGGAAATCAGCAAGAACAACACGGAAAGCCACAGCACTTTGCTGAGTCCGAAGCCGACCATGCAGGCGCCGAAGCCAGCGACGGCAAACAGCATGATCTTGCCCGCGTTCTTGTCCAAGGGGTGACGTGACAGCCAGAGCGCGACACATACCGATCCCAAGGCCGGCGCGCCACGCAGTACACCGAGGGCTTCCGGGCCTGCGTGCAATACGTCCTTGATGAATGCCGGTGCCAACGAAATGGCACCACCGAACAACACAGCGAACATGTCGAGTGCGAGTGCGGCGAGCAAGATCTGGTGTCCGAACACGAACTTCAGGCCCTCACCGATGCTTTGGAACACCGGGCCGCGCTGCTGCGTTTGCACCGGTTCCGTCACCTTCATCACCGAGAGCGCGAAGATCGCCAAGGCCACGAAGACAGTTGACGTGGCATAGGCGGTGGCCTTGCCGAAATGGCCGACAATCAAGCCGCCGGTGGCAGGACCCAACACCAGGCCGAGTTGGAAGATGACACTGCCTAGGCTCGCGCCTTTGGGAAATTGCGGCCGGGTCAATACGCGGCCGAACAACGCGTTGTAGATGGGCCCTAAGAACGCGCGTCCGATGCCGCCGACCATGACCGCGGCGTAGATGGGCCACGTGCCCTTGTGCGTGATATGTCCGCTGGCGATGAGCGTCAAAATAATGGCGTTGATGCCGAGCAAGACGCAGGCCGCCATGCCGAGTTTCCGGCGCGGCAGGGTATCCACCAGATGCCCGGCGAAGGGGGCGACGCAAAAAAACGGCACGACTTCGGCCAAGCCGATCAGGCCGAGCTGCCAAGGATCGCGGGTGAGGCTGTAAATATGCCAACCCACGGTGACCGCCACGATTTGATACGACAGCATCGTCGCAATGCGATACACCATCAACCAACGGAAACCGGTGACGGTGAACGGCGAGGGCGCGGCCGCCACTTGCGCCGAAATGTCTTCACTCATCGTGCAGCGCCCGCGCGATCTTGAATGAACTGCAACAGCGCCGCGTGTCCGTTCGAACGCGTCGGCGACAAATGGCGTTCCAAGCCGATGCCCCGCACGTAATCCGGCGTCGTCGACAGAATCGCTTCCGGGGTTCGTCCGGAGTACACGCGCAAGGCGAGAAAGATGAGGCCCGAGACAATGGTTGAATCACTGGCGGCCTCGAAGTGCATCAGGCCGTCTTCAAAACGGTCCGTGATCCAGACATTGGATTGGCATCCGTGCAGGCGATATTGATCGGTCTTGAACGCATCATCCAGCGGCGGCAGTTTTTTGCCGAGGTCAATCAAGTATTGATAGCGTTCCGACCAATCACTGAACAGTGAAAACTCATCCGCAATCGCCGCTTGTGCTTCCGTGGTTGTGGCTTCCATGGGGAATTGCGACATCAGGCTTTTCTCGTCCAACGCACACCTTGCGGCGTGTCTTCCAACACTATGCCTTGGGCATCCAAATCCTTGCGGATGGCATCCGCGCGGGCGAAATCACGATCTTGTTTTGCCTGCGTGCGCGCATCCACCAAGGCCTGGATGGCAGCATCGTCGGCACTGTCGGCGCCGCGCGCGAACCACGTTTCAGGGGACTGCTGCAGCAGGCCAAGGGCAAGACCCGCGCCGAGGAGCTCGGATTTAAGGCGCGATTTTTCTTCGGCTGTCTCGGCTTTGCGCGCTTCACCGGCAATGCGCGCGATGTCGGCCAAGGCCGCGGGCGTATTCAAGTCATCGTCCAGTGCCGCTTCGATGCTGGCCGGGATGTTCGCGGTTGCGTCGACGTCCTGAAGCTCGCGCAAGGTCCCGTACAAGCGATCCAAAGTTCGCACGGACTGATCCACCAATCGCCCCGACCAATCCAAGGGTTGCCGGTAATGCGCCGAGAGCAGTGCGAAGCGCAAGGCTTCAGGCGGGTGTTGTTGAATCAGATCATGGACCCGTTCGATGTTGCCGACCGATTTGCTCATCTTGGCGCCGTCGAAATTCAACATGCCGTTGTGGAGCCACCAGCGGGCAAACACTTTGCCGCCGTGCGCGCATTCGCTTTGGGCGATTTCGTTTTCGTGATGCGGGAATTGCAAATCCACGCCGCCGGCATGGATATCGATGGTTTCGCCCAAGTGCTTGGCGGCCATGGCCGAGCACTCGATGTGCCAACCGGGGCGGCCACGGCCCCAGGGTGAATCCCAGCCGGGCAGATCGTCGCTGGAAGGTTTCCAGAGGACAAAGTCGCCGGGGTCGCGTTTGTAGGGGGCGACTTCCACGCGCGCGCCAGCGCGCATATCGTCGATATCGCGACGCGACAGCTTGCCATAGCCGGGAAACGCATTCACCGAAAACAGGACGTGCCCCTCGGCCGCATAAGCATGGCCGCTCGCAATCAGCGATTCGATCATGGCGATCATCTCGGCGATGTGGGCGGTGGCCTCAGGCGCAATATCAGGCGGTTGCACGCCCAATGCAGCCATGTCTTCGGCATACGCCTTGGCGAATTTGTCGGTGATGACATTGATCGGGACGCCGGCTTCTTTGGCGGCGGCATTGATCTTGTCGTCCACGTCAGTGATGTTGCGGGCAAACTTCAGGCCGCCGAAGCGACGGCGGAGCAGGGCGGCCAAGACGTCGAAGACGACCGGGCCCCTTGCGTTGCCGATGTGGACGTAGTTATAGACGGTCGGACCGCACAGATACAGCGTCGGGGCGTCAGGATTCGCGGGTACGAAGCGTTCCGCAGTGCGGCTCAGACTGTTGTATAGATGCAGGCTCATGTTCGGCTCGTTCAATATGCCGATATTTTAGCGGTTGCGCATTGGCTTCGCTGGCGCCGCCCGGCCCGCGCCGGAAGTTGACCGGGACCGCCGACATGGGTACCGCATGCTCGTTCATGTGCAACATGCAGACCTTGTGGCCGGCTAAGGTGGTGGCGATGTCGGCGTTGCCGCCGAGATCATTGACGATCGCCGAATGCGCGAGCACCGGGGTTTCGGCACGTCTGTCGCCCCCGCTGAAGCGATTCCGGTTATATTCGGCCCAAATCACCAAAGTCATGGCGGCGAGGACCGCGATGACCGGCAGCACGACCAACAAATAGGGATCGAAACTGTGCGTGCGGAGGTACAGCTCGAGGCGCGCTTGTCGCACGCCGAGATACCACATCAGTAACGTGATGAGAGGGAGCCAAAGATAGACGTAGGTGAGCCAGAAAACCGCGGTCAGCACGCCCCAAAACGTTCGCCGCATCACCGGCAAGTTGCGTTCGTTTTGAATCAGACGATCTTCTTCAATGCGTGTCATCGGAAACCTCGATCAGGCGACACCCAGACAGCGCGCGTGCGGCTGCCTAGCAAAACTTTCGGAACGGCGATCACGGTCGTGAGCATGCTGAGCACCCAATACGCCATCGGGTACCAGACCATCCAGTAGTACGTCCGGCCGATCTTCGCTTCGTATCGGCGGTCAATCAAAATGCTGACGCCGAACTGGAACAGGCAGACGATCGCCAAGATCATGCCGTGCCAACCGGGGAGCAGGGAATTGACGTACAGGCTTTGCGGCACATCAATTAAATGGCGCAGCCCGTAAAGAATGAAGATGAAGCACATGGTGAATGCCCATGCCACGCTGCAGAGGTATTCGATGAAGACACCCCACATGCGACGTTGTCGCCATGCATTCAATTGCTTGGCATAACGGGTGATGACCTCCACGCCGCCCTTCGCCCAACGCAGACGTTGCCGCCAAAGCCCTTTCAAGGTTTCCGGCATCAAAATCAGCGCGATCGCATTCGGTTCATAGCGGATATCCCAGTGGTCCATCTGCAGGCGCCAGGAGATATCAATGTCTTCGGTGACCATGTCTTCGGACCAGTAGCCGACGCGGTGCAGAGCGGTACGGCGGAACGCTGCAATCACGCCCGAAACGGTGAAGATCCGTCCGTAGACGCGCTGGGCGCGTTTGATCATCCCGATGATTGAAGAGAACTCGCCGACTTGAAGTTTGCCGAGCATGGTTGAACGGTTTCGGATGCGCGGATTGCCGGTCACCGCACCCACGCGCGGGCCTTCAAGGAAATGGTGGACGAGCCAGTAGGTTGCGTACTCATCGAGCAGCGCGTCGCCATCAATGCAAACCAGAAATTCCGACTGCGCCGACATGGCGCCCATCCGGAGCGCATTGGCTTTGCCCAGATTGCGATCCAAATGAATCACGCGAAGTTGCGGATGAAGGGCGGCGAGTGCGTTCAACACTTCGGCGGTGTTATCGGTACTACCGTCGTTGATCGCAATGACCTCCAAGTTCGGCCAATGTTGCGCGAGTGCGGCACCGATGGTTTCTTGCGCGTTGAGGGCTTCGTTGTGGCAGGGAATCAGGATGCTGACCGACGGATACTCCGCCAGCGGTGGAGGTTCGGTCCGGGCCGGCTCATGACGTTCGCGTCTGAAGTAGTAGTACACCGCGCCCGAAATCCAGAAAAAGGACATCGTGATCGGGTAAAAGAACGCGAACTTGAAGAGCAGTTCCAGCCACATGATCAGGGCTTCTTATAGGGATACGTACGCGCCGACATGGCCTCGGTCGCATAGCGAAGCGACGGGGTGTCGCCCACGAAATCATCGGGATACCAAGCAATGTGATTTGCACCGGCGGCCACGAGCATCCGGACCTGTGCAGTCAGCGTTTTTCCTGACACCGGCTTGCCGGTGCGCCAATCCACCGTTTGCAGTTCGAAGACGGTACGGCTGAGCGTCGGGTCTTCCTTGCGCGCAGCCTCGATCAAATGCGCAAGCCAAACAGACGGTCGCGCGGCTTGCTCCATATAGGGCATCGCCATAATCGCCGTGTAGTCGTAGGCAGCGTTGAAGCGCTTGAGATCCTGCGCGTACCAAGCCTCGGCATTCGGATTGAGTACCGGTTGCGCAAACAGATTCCGTATCGTCTTGAGTTTGGGCCGCCAGACTTCCGCCGCGGCTTTCAGCTCCAGCGTAAAGTCGATCAACGCTTGCGAACGGTTTTTCAACGCCGGCAGTTCGTCGTCGCGCAGGTAGGCGTCATCATGGAAGAGAAGTCCGGCGATGTATGACTGGCGGGCGAGATCTTCGTACATATCCCGTGCCCAACGCCGTGCTTCGAGATCGGTGAAATCAATCCGGAAGTTTTCTTTGCCGCTGGCTTTGATGCCGTGGCGCAGTCGCCACTGTGCATCGCCGAATTCGAATCCGAGCACTGGGAGCCAGGCAAACACCGCCACACCGGCGCGCGTTCTCAGCTGCCATGCCACGCGTGAGAAAAGGTCTGCACGCATCGGTAGGTGACGATTGGGGAAGTAGACGGCATCGGCGGTGTTGTTGCCATCAGGGTCGGCAAAGGCCTGTAAATAGACGTGACTTGGGGCAATGCGGGCCACGCGCTCAATCAATGCATCGAGATTTTTGCCTTGTTGGATCGGATCGGGATCGTAGACCTGATCCAGATCGATCTGCAGTGCGCGTGTGGTTTGCGCTTGGTCGCCGACCTCCCAGGCATTGCTCGCAAACGCGGCGGCGTCGGGATTGCCCATCAAAAGCGAGCGTCCCAGGCCATGCAGGTTGACAATCTTGTTCGGGTTTCGGTCTTCCAAGTCAAACGTGGCTTGGAAACCGGCATCGTCTGCCACCGCGTTGGCAACGGCGTTATAGGCCGCATAGGGCCAAACCAGAACGGTTGGTTTGGCGCCGAGGTGACGCTCGATGAGGGTCGAACTCAAGTCGAGATCGCGTTTGAGTCGCGCTTTGTATTCGGTATCGCTTTCATAGCGACCGGTTTTCGCGTCGTAAAGATGCGTGATCACCGCGGGCGTTTCGTTGCCCTGCGGGTTGGCCAGCACGCCCATGTGCATGTCATGCGTATGCGATGCGACTTCAATGAGGCCGGAAGCCTTCATCTCTTTGAGCTGGTCCCAAGTCAGGAAGTCGTCGCGGCCGAAGAAGCGCGGCCCGTAGTCGAACGTTTTTCCTTCGGGCAGATCCAGCCAGGAAGTGACGACCGCGACCACGGCCGGGTAGTTATACGCACGCAGCAACGGAAACGCTTTGGTGTAGGCGCTACGCAAACCATCGTCGAAAGTCAGCAGAACGGGACGGTCAGGTAAGGGCCTGCCATGCTTGACGTTGTCGACCAGCTGCGCCATTGAAATCGGGTGGTAGCCGTTGGCTGCCAACCAGTCGAACTGTAGCGCCAAGTTGCGCGTGCTGACCGCATAGACGTCGGGATCCCCGCGCTTGGCCACATCGTCGCGGATGTCGTGATAGCTGATGACCAGCAAATTTTGACGATCGCGGAGTTTACTTTCCGCCGCCAAGGATTGCGCATGCGCAAACAGCGGACTGCATGCCAACGCCATCATCACGCACCATTGACCCAATCGCGACCACATACTCACCAAGCTCCTACAAAAACCGAGGCGTCAAAGGCGAGTCGCTGCTCGCGATGCCCGTCGTAAATGGGACGCGACCACGAGACGCCGTAATCAAAGCCCCAGCCCTTTCCGAAGCGCCATTGATGCGAGTAGCGCGCCGACGGCACAACGCCCGAGGCAAAGTTTTTTTGCCAATAGCGACCGGCATCCACATCCAACACTTGTCGGAAGGAATCGGAATAGCGACGCCAAGTCAGATGGTCGAAGCGCAAGCCGAGGCCGAACGAACCATCCGATTCCGGATTGAAATACGGCACGTTGCTTGCCCCGCGATTGCGTGACATATACGCGGCAGCGCGCCCATCGATCAGGAAATGCGTGCGGGTCAGCAGTCGGTGCGTGTAGCGAGTGTTAGCCTGCGTGCGCACATTGCCGTCACTGAAACGCGTGCGACTGCCTTCCAACACCCAATTGGACAATTCATTGGGTGCGAACTCGCTACCCAGCAACGCACTGTCGGCGCGAATGCCGTTCATGCGTGCCTGGATGGGCGTGTCGCGATCATTTTTTGCGAGCGCGGTGTACAAGGCCCACCCGTCAGTGATCCTGTAATTCAGGTCCAGATCGATGGCGGTATCACGCGCAAACGTGCTGGGACGGCTGACGGAAACCGACGCGACAACGCGATCGAATGCATAACGCAAGCCCACGCCGGACCAACGGTCATGCACATTCATGCCGTCCAATTCATTCGACGAGGTGTCGTGGAAGCCGAAAACGCGCCAGCGGTCGTTCAACAGGGGCGATGCCACTTCCAACCCCCAGTTCTGGTCCCGGGTGCCGTAGGGCGTGACCACGCCTTGGGTGTGACCCTTGCTCTTGCCCGAAACCGCCCATGCACGCATTTGCCAACCGGTATTGCGGTGCCATTCCTGACTGAGTTGCGTGACGTGTTGAACGCCGGCTTGACGTTGGGCGAGGTCCTCATAGATCGGGCGTGCCAAGTCGTAGCGGTTCAACGTCATCAATGCGTTCACCTGCCCGATGCGCGCACCGACGAAATTGGCGTCGAGGGTCTCGGCCATTTCGAAGCGTTGCAGCGCCCGGGTTGGCCAGCCGCGGCGTAGATAGACCGAACCCACGGCTTCCTGCAGCTGCGGATTGACCGGCGCGATGGCCGCCATGCCTTCATAACCGTCTTGCGCACCTTTCAGATCGTTGCCGAACGAGCGCACCATGTAATAGGCGACCTCGGCTTCCATGTGGGTCTCACTTTGGGCAGGGGTTTTGGCGCCGGGCAAGGTCACCCAGGGCGGGTTGTGTTCGCGGATGCGCCAGAGATAGTCGACGGCCTCGGCAATCCTTTCCGCTTCCGACAGTGCGTAGGCGCGCTCGATTTCAATCGTCGGATCATTCGGATAGGCCTTGAGCGCTTCGTCGTACACAGCTACCGCTTTGTCTGGCTGGCGAACACCGCGATACGCTTCGCCCACGGCCGGCAACGCGTAGGGCGCGACTTTTTGTCCTGCCGCCAACATGCTTTCGTATTGGGCGGTCACGGCCTTGTAATCGCGCAATCTGGTGGACAACAACAAGCGATCTGAGCGCAGCGTTGAGAGGTCGTCCGTAGAGAGTGCGGGTTGCGTGGCCAACCAGGTCTCGTAATCCTGATCGGCTTGGTGTGCCAGATCCAGATCATGTTTTTCATCGGGGAACTGGAATTTCGCCCACGCTGTCGCGCGTGCCATGGCGCCTAGCTTGATGCGTCGTGATTCCTCGACGCTATAGAGCTCGGGATGCTTTTGCAGTTCGATCCACGCTTGGTGGAAACTGCCGAGGTCCGCGAGCGTCAAGGTTCTCAAGCGTGAGAGCTCAGGCGACGCGGGGATTTTGGCCATTTCCCGTTCGATCACCTGAAGCGCTTCGAGCCATGATTTGTTCGCGCGCAAATTCGCGATGGCCTGCGTATCCGAAGCACTCGGCTCCGCGGCACCAAGCGAAGTTGAAATGGCCAGCGCCAATGCGCAAGGTAATAGCCCGCGCATGCATCGTGCACCCATGTTGCGTCCCTGATTGTCTTGGGACGTCGTGCGCGAACGCGGCCGGCATCCCCCCTGTTGCGGCTATTTTACCGGAGAAATGTGACGGATGTCTTTAAATAAGTCTGACGAATTCAGCACTTTCAGAAAAATTCTGAAGTCGCGGATGCAAAAGTGAAACGTCGACACGAGCTATGGCGGGATAACAACGGACAACAAAAAACCGGCTTTCGCCGGTTGTTTGGTACCAAATTGAATTGGTCGGGGAGACAGGATTCGAACCTACGACCTCTACGTCCCGAACGTAGCGCTCTACCAGACTGAGCTACACCCCGTGGTGAGCCGATCATTCTAGATTGGGTTCTGAGTTCGCGCAAGCGGCATTTACAATGTTCGTTTTGCAGCCGGGATTCGAAATGATCAAACCGCGTACGGCCTCGGGCACATTGGAGTTGTTGCCGAGGGAACAAGTCGTCTTCCAACGCTTGCTGGACATCGTGCGCGACACCTATGCGTCGTTTGGCTTCATGCCGCTGGAAACGCCGGTCTTCGAGTTGTCCGAGGTCCTGCTGACCAAAACCGGCGGCGAAACCGAGCGCCAGGTGTATTTCGTCCAATCCAGCGGCGCGCTGGAAAAGAACGAGCCGGGCCTGCCGGAACTCGCTTTGCGCTTTGATCTCACGGTGCCGTTGGCACGCTACGTCGCCGAGCATGAGCACGATCTGGCCTTTCCCTTCCGCCGCTATCAAATCCAGCGGGTGTATCGCGGCGAACGGGCGCAAAAAGGCCGCTTCCGCGAGTTTTACCAATGCGACATCGATGTGATCGGCAAAGACAGCCTGAGCACCCGCTACGACGCTGAAATCCCCGCGGTGATCAATGCGGTATTTGAACGTATGCAGATCGGTGAATTCACCATCCAATTCAACCACCGCAAGTTGCTGCGCGGCTTTTTCGAAACCTTGGGCATTGAAGGCACGCAACAGGATGCTGTCTTGCGTGAGCTCGACAAGCTCGACAAGCGCGGTGAGGCCGCGGTGCGAGACACTTTGGTCGGCGAGGGTTTCGGGCTTTCCGCCGACACCGCCGAGCGCCTGCTGGCATTCTCCCGTGTTCGCTCCGTTTCTCATGAAGATGCGCTTGCCAAGCTCGCGGCGTTGGGCGAGGGCACGGCCATGTTCAAGGAAGGCCGCGATGCGCTGCGTAACACGCTCGAGCAATTGAAATCCTTGGGCGTGCCCGAATCGCGCTATGCGTTGAATCTTTCGATCGCGCGCGGACTCGACTACTACACCGGCATCGTTTACGAGACCACCTTGGATGCACATCCGGGCATCGGTTCGATTTGCTCGGGGGGTCGTTACGACAATCTGGCAAGCAGTTACACGAAATCAAAATTGCCAGGCGTGGGTATTTCCATCGGCTTGTCGCGTCTGTATTGGCAATTGCGCGAGGCCGGCATCATCGAAGCGGGCGCTTCCAGCGTCGATGTGTTGGTCGCGTTGATGGACGAGGCCGATCTTGAAGACGCGCTCTCGCTTTCTCAATCATTGCGCGCACAAGGATTGAATGTTGAAACGCAGTTGGAGGCGCGCAAACTCGCGAAGCAATTCCAGTATGCGGATAAACTCGGTATTCCCTACGTCGCCATGCGCGGTGGCAGCGAGCGCGAGGCGGGGCAAGTAACCATCAAGAATCTGAAAACCGGTGCGCAAACGGCTATGCCGTATAACGGCGCGCAAGATGCCGCGGCCGTCGCTCGCTATCTCAAAGGTGACGCATGACGTTGAAAATTGTGCTCGACGGAACGTCGCTGGATCGTTCCGCATTGTTGAAAATCGCCGAAGGCGCGCAGGTTGAATTGGCACCGCCGGCAGTGGCACGTGTGCAGAAAGCCGCTGAATTCCTCGACACCCAAGTGGTACGCGGCGAACCGATCTACGGCATCTCGACCGGCTTCGGCAGCAACGCCGATAAACTGCTCGGTGCACATTCTGTCCGTGCTTCGCGCGCAGATGTGCAGCCCATGATCGAGCTGCAAGAGAATTTGATCGTGACCCACGCGGTGTGCGTTGGCGAACCGTTTGAAACGGATGTCGTGCGCGCCATGCTGGCCATCCGTATCAATACCTTGTTGCGTGGTCATTCCGGTATTCGGTTGCAAACCGTCGAGGCCTTGACCCGAATGTTGAACGCCGGCGTCGTGCCTGTTGTGCCGAAACTGGGCTCGGTGGGCGCATCGGGCGATCTGGCACCGCTGTCGCACCTTGCCATCGTGTTATTGGGGCAGGGCGAAGCTTTTTATGAAGGCGAACGACTGTCCGGCGCAGAGGCGCTGAAGCGTGCCGGACTCGCGCCGGTGCAATTGCAACACAAAGAAGGTTTGGCCCTCAACAACGGTACTGCGCAAATGCTGGCCACCGGTGTGCTGGCGATCGCGAAACTCGAGCGTTTGCTTGACGTGGCCGATATCGCGGCTGCGATGACTATCGAGGGGTTTGCGGGACGGACCGGAGCCTTTGCGGAAGAAGTGCACGCGCTTCGACCGCATCCGGGTCAAGTGCACGTGGCCCGGCAGCTCCGAACGCTATTGCACGGCTCGGGACTGGCAGATATTCCATACCACCTCGTGCCCAAGTTCAAAACCTGGAAGCCCGGCCGCTGGCCTACTGAAGCGCTGGATGCGCATACCTTTGATATCCAGTGGGATTGGGTGCCAACCAGTGAACGCCACGGGCGCGAGAAGTTCTACACGCGCTTCATGCCCTTCCGCGGCGGTAAGAAGCATCAACCGCAAGACAGCTATTCCCTGCGTTGTGTGCCGCAGGTGCACGGTGCGGTGCGCGATGCGGTGGCCCATGCCGCACGTGTGTTCGAAATTGAGTTGAACGCAGTGACCGACAACCCGTTGGTCTTCCCGGACTCCACTGCGGAGAACGTGGATGAGCAAGTGATCTCAGCGGGGCATTTCCACGGCATGCCCTTGGCGTTGGCCATGAGTGCCGTGAAAGCCGCCATTCCGGTGCTGGCTTCCATCAGCGAGCGTCGATTGAACAAATTGGTGGACCCGGCAACCAATGACGGTTTGCCGGCGTTCTTGATCGGCAATGAAGATGGCACCGAGTCCGGCATGATGATCGTGCAGTACACGGCGGCGGCGATCGTCAACGATTTGGCTTCGCGCGCAATGCCGGCCAGCGTCTATTCGATTCCCACCAGCGCCAATGCCGAAGACCACGTCTCGATGGGTGCGAATGAAGCCCGCCATGTGTTGGATATGACTTCGGACCTCGCGAAAGTGCTGGGTCTTGAAATGTTGGTTGCGGCACAAGCCGTGGATTTGCGTGTTGAGATGCTGGAGGCCGCGCGTGCTTTGGCGGCTGAAGTAGATGCAAACGCATTTGCGAAACATGCCTTGCAGGGGGGTGCAGCCACTGACGACGTCTTCCTCTCAGAGGTTGACGGGTTGCGCAAGGCATTGGCCGCGCACGCGCCGTTCGCGCCATCGCCCGCGCTCGCAAGGGTGCTGGCGGACTTCCGCGCCGAGGTGCCGTATCTGCGTCGAGACAGAGCGCTCGATAAAGTGGTTGCCACCGCTGTCCGATGGGCGGAGAAGGGCTTGCCGGCGGTTTGAGCCGGCCCTCTGGCTGATTCCAACGTAAAAAGCGGTCAGGGATGACCGCTTGACAGGTCTTTTGTCTAATGCGTTAATGTACTAACACGTTAATACATTAGATATTTGACATGAAGCAGCGCACTGTTCAAGACCCGGCACAAGTCGCCAACGTTTCCATCAAGGGGCTGGCACGCGCGTTTGCAGCGCTCGGCACAGAGGCAGCGGCGGAAGCCTTTCTTCGCGACCTATGCACGCCCGCTGAGCTGGAAGCCATGGCGGACCGCTGGGCCGTGATCCCGTACCTGCTCTCAGGTGTTCCTTATCGCGACATTCACGACCGCACCGGTGTGAGCGTCACCACCATCGGCCGTGTGGCGAGAACCTATGAAACAGGCACCGGCGGTTATGCCGGGGCAGTGGAAAAGCTGGGACTGTCGACCTTGCGCACGGGACGTTCTTCATGAGCCCCCCGGTCGTACAGCCGCCGGTGCGCGACCGTTTGCGTATCGCGATTCAAAAAAACGGACGCCTGAGCGAACCTGCGCGGGCCTTGCTCAGCTCTTGCGGGCTGTCGTGGCGGGAAAGCCCGGACCGCTTGTTTTGTTATGGCGAGACCGCGCCGGTGGATCTGCTGCTGGTGCGTGACGATGACATCCCGGGCTTGATCACCAGCGGCGTGTGCGATCTCGGCATCGTAGGTCGCAATGTTCTGCTCGAAGAAGTGTCGCTCGCCGATTTGGAAGGGCAGCCATACAACGCGAAAGAATTGCGCGCCTTGGGCTTCGGAGGTTGTCGCTTGGCCATTGCCGTGCCGCAAGCGTGGACGTGGACGGGTATCGAAGACTTGCGCGGGCGCCGGATTGCCACCAGCTATCCGGGCATTCTCCAACGCTGGTTGGATGACGCGGGCATTGATGCCACCACGGTGCAATTGTCAGGATCGGTGGAAATCGCGCCGCGTCTCGGGCAAGCCGATGTGGTCTGCGATTTGGTATCGAGCGGCGCGACGCTTGCGGCCAATCAGCTGACACCGGTGATGGATTTGATGACCAGTGAAGCCGTGCTTGTGGGTACAACGCAGCCACTCGACCCGGCGCGCGCGGCCTTGCTTGATATGCTCCTGCGCCGGTTGGATGGCGTATTGAAAATCCGCGACAGCAAGCTCCTCATGTTCCGCGCAGCGCGCACAGCCTTGCCCGAACTGATGTCTCTGTTGCCGGATGCGGAATCGCCGACGGTGTTGGGTGTTATCGAAGATGACGATGCGGTTTCGTTGCAGACCCTCTGCCACGGTGTGGTGACCTGGCAAAGATTGGAGGCCCTGCAACGCGCAGGCGCGCGCGGTTTGATGGTGTTGCCTGTTGAAAGGATGTTGGCATGAGGCGGGTGGTTTGGTCGGAACTCGATAAGACGCAACGCGAACTGTTGTTGCAAAGACCCACGCGCAATTTGTCGGCCGAGGTGCGCGGTAATGTGCAGGCCATCATGGAAGACGTGGCCTTGCGCGGCGACGCTGCTTTGCGTGCATTGACGCAGCATTTCGACGGCGTGGCGTTGGACGATTTGGCCGTGAGCGCGGCTGAAATGGCGGAAGCCTCAGAAAGCCTCTCACTGGAATTGCGTGACGCTATCGAAGCGGCCGGATCGCGCATCGAAGCCTTCCACAATGCGACCCGACCGCGCTCTGTCATCGTGGAAACTGCACCAGGGGTGACCTGCGAACGTATTTCGAGACCCATCAATCCGGTAGGTTTGTATGTGCCCGCGGGCAGTGCGCCACTGCCCTCCACCGCGCTGATGCTAACCATTCCGGCGGCCTTGGCCGGCTGTTCCAATATTGTTTTGTGCACACCGCCACGCAAGGACGGCAGTGTGGATCCGATTGTTTTGGCAGTGGCTGCGCGCATTCCCGGAATTCGCGTTTTCAAGTTGGGTGGGGCGCAGGCCATTGCGGCTATGACCTTCGGTACCGCGAGCGTGCCCCGTTGTAACAAACTGTTCGGCCCGGGCAATAGCTTCGTGGATGAAGCGAAGCGGCAAGCCGCGCAACGCAGCGACGGACCGGCCATCGACATGCCGGCCGGGCCTTCGGAAGTCTTGGTGATTGCCGACGCCGGCGCCAATGCAGAGTTCATTGCTTCCGACTTGCTCTCGCAAGCCGAACACGGCGCAGACTCCCAAGTGTTTTTGTTGTCGGAGAGCGCTGAATTGTTGGATGCGGTTTCGGCCGCGGTCGACCGGCAGCTGGAGACGTTGCCGCGACGCGAGATTGCATCCAAAGCCTTGGAAGTTTCGCGCTTGGTGCAGGTACGCGATCTTCAAGAAGCCATTGACATCAGCAACGACTACGCGCCGGAACATCTCATCCTTGCGTTACGCGCACCGCGTGAGTGGGTGGATCGGATCCAATCAGCCGGCACGGTGTTCATGGGGGATTGGACGCCGGAATCACTCGGCGACTATTGCAGTGGCAGCAATCACGTCTTGCCCACCGGTGGTGCAGCACGGGCATGGAGCGGGCTTTCGGTGGCAAGCTTCATGACTTCGCTTACGCTGCAAACGGCAACTTCTACGGGCATTGCCAACATCGGGCCCTGTGCCGTGACCTTGGCGGAAGCGGAAGGCTTGGAAGCACACGCACGCGCAGCACGTCTGCGATTGGCGGCATTGCCATGAGCACAGCGCAAACACTCCGTCGCGCCGACCTTGCCGGTTTCAGCGGCTACAAATCGGCGCGAAGCGATACCTTGCAAGCAGACATCGTGCTCAATGCCAATGAGTTTCCCTGGTCGAATCCGGCCGATGCGACGGGTGCGTGCAGACGTTATCCCGATCCGCAGCCCGGTGCCTTGCTGTCGGCCATGGCCGGGCTCTATGGCGTGGCGCCCGAGCAAATTTTATTGGGCCGCGGCAGTGACGAAGGGATCGAGCTCTTGTTGCGCACGTTTTGCGCACCCGGTAGGGGCACGGTGTTGATTGCGCCGCCTGTCTTCGGCATGTACGCCGTGTGCGCGCGTTTACACGGCGCCCAGGTGGTGGAAGTGCCTTTGCTGGACACCCGTCAAGGCTTCAAGCCCGATCTGGATGAAATGGCCGCGCTTGCCTTGCGAACCGGCGCCACGGTGTTGTTTTTGTGCACGCCCGGCAACCCCACCGGTGAGGCCATTTCACTGGAAGACATTTCGCGTGTCGCCAGACAACTCCACCAACACTGTCTTGTGGTGGTGGACGAAGCTTACGGAGAGTTTTGCGAAACGGGCTCTTCGGTGAGCATGCTGCCCGCGCATGACAACATTGTGGTGTTGAAAACGCTCTCAAAAGCGTATGCATTGGCCGGAGCGCGTGTGGGTGCCGTCATTGCGCACCCCACCACCATCGAAGCCATGCGGGCAAGCCAGGCGCCGTACCCGATTCCCGAGCCTGTCGTGTCTCTGGCTATGGCAGCCATCAGTAACGCCGCGGTGGCAGAGACGCGCACACGCGTCGAACAGGTCAAGCGGCTGCGTGACGCGTTGTCGCAAAAATTGGCGGTTATGCCGGGTGTGCGCCGCGTGTATCCCTCGCAAGCCAATTTTGTCTTGGTGCGCTTGGTGGCCGCAGAACAGGTGCTTTCCGCTTTGCGAGCGGCCGGTATTTTGGTACGTGACATGCGTGCCATGCCGGGCTTGGGCGATGCGATACGCATCACGGTGGGAGATGAATCGGAAAATGCACGCGTGCTTGAAGTGATGAAGGAAAGCATGCCTTTGCAGAGGGAGTTGGCATGACGTCGGGGCCGATTCTTTTTCTCGATCGCGATGGCACCTTGATTGCCGAGCCCGACGATTTCCAAGTCGATTCAATTGAAAAAGTGCGATTGGTGGATGGCGTGATTCCGGCGCTACTGCGCTTGCGCGATGCAGGCTACGCCTTTGTCATGGTGACCAACCAAGACGGGCTGGGCACCGATGTGTTTCCCGAAGCAGACTTCGAGCGGGCGCAAAATTTCATGTTGGCCCTGTTCGAGAGCCAAGGCATCCGCTTCCGCGACATCTTGGTCGACAGAAGTTTTGCCTCCGCGCCGCTGCCCACGCGCAAGCCCGGTATCGGCATGGTGTCGCACTACCTGAAAGACCGAAACATTGATTGGGCACGCAGCGCGATGGTGGGCGACCGAGACACCGACATGGCATTTGCCGAAAACTTGGGCATTCGCGGCTTCAAACTGGCGAGCCCGGCCTTCGGCGGCGGTATCACGTGGGAAGCGGTGGCACACGCTTTGGTGGATGCGCCGCGCACGGCCACGCTTGAGCGCACAACGCGCGAAACACGCATTCGCGTGGACGTCGATCTTGACCGTGCCGCCCCGCCGGTGATTCGAACCGGTTTGGGGTTCTTCGACCACATGTTGCAGCAACTGGGCGCACACGGTGGTTTTGCCTTGCAGGTCGATTGCGAGGGCGACCTGTATGTAGACGAACACCACACCGTGGAAGATTGCGCATTGGCCATCGGTGCTGCGTTGCGGGAAGCCTTGGGCGACAAGCGTGGCATCACCCGTTATGGCTTTCTGTTGCCGATGGATGAGAGTTTGGCCACAGTGGCGATTGATTTGTCCGGCCGCTCCGTTTTTGAATTCAGCGGGGCATTTGACCGCCCCGTCGTAGGGGATTTGCCGACCGAATTGGTGCCGCATTTCTTCCGTTCCTTGTGCGACGGGCTGGGCATGACACTCAATTTGAAAATTGAGGGGCGCAACGACCACCACAAGGTCGAGGCCTGCTTCAAAGGCGTGGCGCGTGCATTAGGCACGGCGGTGCGGCGCGAAGGGCGCGATTTGCCCAGCACGAAGGGTGTGTTGTGAGCGTCCCGGCATGAAGGTGGCATTGATTGATGCAGGCGGTTCGAATCTGGGCTCGGTGCAAAGCGCGCTGGCGCGCTTGGGCGCAGTGGTTCGGGTAGCGCGGGATGCGGATGAGTTGACAGGTGCCGATCGCATCATTTTGCCCGGTGTCGGGGCGGCGAAGCCTGCGATGGACTTGTTGCACCAACGGGGGTTTGCTACGCGCCTGCAAAACCCGCCGGCGCCTTTGCTTGGCATTTGCCTTGGTATGCAATTGCTCTATACCCGTTCCGCCGAGGGTGACGTGGCCTGCTTGGGGCTGCTACCCGGAAAGGTCGAAGCCATGCGCAAGGCCGAGGGCATTCGCCTGCCGCACATGGGTTGGAATACTTTGAAGCAAGTCCGGCGGTCGGCTTTGACTGCTGGTCTGAATGAAGGCGCGCAAGCGTATTTTGTCCATGGTTACGCCGTCGACGACCCGAACAACACCGTGCTTGCCAGTACACACGGCGCAAAGTTCTCCGCCTTGGTACAACATGGGCACGTCGCCGGTATGCAATTCCATCCGGAGCGCTCGTCTGCTGTTGGCCGGCAACTGTTGATCAACTTTCTGGAGTGGTCGCCATGACTTTTACCGTCTATCCCGCCATTGATCTGCGCCACGGCGCGGTGGTGCGTCTACACCAAGGTGATTACGCGCAATCCAAGCAATACGATATGACGCCGGAAGATTTGGCGCGCGGCTACCGCGCACAAGGCGCGGAGTGGCTGCATCTGGTCGATTTGGAGGGCGCGCGCTCCGGCACAACTTCGTTGCATTCGCACGTGCGCGCGATCTCGGACGCAACCGGCTTGAAAGTGCAAGTGGGCGGTGGCGTGCGTGAGGCCAACGACGTGGAGAGGCTGCTTGGTGCAGGTGCGAAGCGCGTGGTGATCGGATCACTCGCTGTGGTATCGCCTGAGCGCGTGATCGAGTGGCTGCACGACTACGGTGCCGACGCACTTACCATTGCGCTAGACACACGCCGGGATGAACGCGGTGATTGGCGTTTGCCGATTCACGGTTGGACAAAGAACTCGACCGAATCGCTCTTCACCCTGGCCCATGCCTACGCCCAAGCCGGCCTCAAACACTTGCTGTGCACCGATATCAGCCGCGACGGCACACTGTCCGGTCCGGCCATTGCTTTGTATGCGGCACTCCACGAACGCTTTCCGACGCTTTCCGTGCAAGCAAGTGGCGGCATTCGCGATGCAGAGGACGTGCGCAGCGTGCTAACCAGCGGGTGCGCCGGCGTGGTCATCGGAAAAAGCTTGCTGGAAGGGTCCATGAGGCTCTCTGAGGCATTGCTATGCTGAGTCGTCGCGTTATTCCGTGCTTGGATGTGCGTGACGGTCAGGTGGTGAAAGGCGTGCAGTTTCGCGACCACGTGGTGGTAGGCGATATCGTCGACCTTGCCCGTCGCTATCGTGATGAAGGGGCGGACGAACTGGTGTTCTACGACATCACCGCGAGCCCCGATGCACGCGCCGTAGATCGCACTTGGGTGGAGCGGGTGAGCCGGGAGATCGATATCCCCTTTTGCGTAGCCGGTGGCATCCGTTCGGTGGAAACGGCCCGTGCCGTATTGCACGCAGGCGCCGACAAAATTTCGATCAACACTCCGGCGCTTGAGCGCCCGGCGCTCATCCGTGAATTGGCCGATGCCTTCGGTGTGCAATGCGTTGTGGTGGGTGTGGATTCCACTTTGGAAGCCGATGGTGTGTGGCGCGTGCGCAGCCACACCGGCGCGGCAGATGCGATGCGTGCACCGGGCCGCGATACCTTGGATTGGATTGCCGAGGTCCAAGCATTGGGTGCAGGCGAGATTGTGCTGAATTGCATGGGGCGTGACGGTTTGAAAACCGGTTTTGATATCGCGCAATTGCGTGCTGCGCGTACCGTGTGCGAAGTTCCGCTGGTGTCTTCCGGCGGAGCGGGCAGTATTGACGACTTTGTCGATGTTTTTTCAAGCGCGGATGTGGACGGTGCGCTGGCCGCGAGCGTCTTCCATTCGGGCAGTGTTCCTATTCCGGAATTGAAAAAAGCGCTGGCCACAGCCGGTATCCCGGTGAGAATCGCATGATCAATATCGAAAGTTTGGATTGGACAAAGCAAGACGGATTGATTCCGGCGGTGGTGCAGGACGCTGACACATTGCGGGTCTTGATGCTCGGCTACATGTCAAAGGAATCATTGACGCAAACCCTGCAGTGCGGCGAGGCCGTTTTTTACAGCCGTAGTCGCGCGCAGCTATGGCGCAAAGGCGCGACTTCAGGCAACGTCTTGAAGCTCGTCTCACTCACCGCCGATTGCGATAACGACACGCTGCTCCTGCTGGCACGGCCCGCCGGCCCCACCTGCCACCTTGACCGTGCCAGTTGCTTTCCCGATGCACCGGCCAACTTTTTAGCGGAATTGGCTCAATTGATTGAGACGCGCGCGACCACCCCGTTGGCGGGAAGCTATACCCAAAAATTGTTCGAGTCAGGCATTCGGCGCATTGCCCAAAAGGTCGGAGAGGAGGGCGTTGAAGTCGCGCTGGCAGGGGTGGTTCAAGACGAAGATGCGCTGCTTGGCGAAGCGGCAGACCTGAGCTATCACTTGCTGGTTCTGCTGCGTGCCCGGGGGCTGGGTTTGAGAGACCTGCTTGCGTGTTTGGAAGCGCGTCACTGACTGACACACGTGCGCGGCGCCAAGGTGATAATGGCGGTATGACGCTCACGACCAACCGCATTTTGAAGTCTGCGCTATTCGCCTTGTCATTGCTCAGCGCGAATGCGCTTGCTGTGCAAATTCAAGGAACGGTGTTTCTCGATCTCAACAAGAACGGCGTCCAAGATGCCGGCGAGCGCGGCATGGCGAATGTGGCGGTTTCGAACGGCCGCACTGTAGTCACAACCTCGGCGGGAGGCACATATCGCCTGGACGTTGCAGCCGGAGAGATTGTCTTCGTGATCAAACCCGCCGGTTTCGCAGTACCTGCGCGGCGCGACGGCTTGCCGGCGTTCTGGCACGCGTACCAGCCGACGCCGGGCCCGGTATTGCGCTATGGCGGCTTGCTGACGGGTTCCGTTTCGGATTTCGATTTCCCGCTGCGTACAGAGACCCCGCAAAAACTTCCCGGCACACGCCTGTTGATTTTCGCCGACCCGCAACCCAAGCAAACCACTGACGTGGGCTACTACCGCGATGACGTGGTCAAAGACGTTCAAGGCTTCTTGGCCAAACACCCGGGCGACTACACGTTGGGCACCAGCTTGGGCGACATCGTCAACGATGATTTGTCTTTGTACCCGGCGATGAATAGCGTCACTACCGGCCTGGGTGTGCCGTGGCTGCATATTCCGGGCAATCACGATATCGATATGGACGCCGAAGACGATCAACACGCCCTGGACACGTATCGAAATACTTTCGGCCCCGACACATTTGCGTGGAACGAACGTGATTTCACCTTTATCGGGTTGGACGATGTGATTTGGCGTGGCGCCACTACGGGCGGCTATATCGGAGGGTTCCGCGCGGGCCAGTTGAGTTTCCTTCGCCAGTACCTAGCGAGCGTGCCCGCAGAGCGCATGGTGGTTGTGGGTCTGCATGTGCCGTTGTTCGAGCCGGAAGGCAAAGACACATTTCGTGATGAAGACCGAGCAGCACTTTTTGCGCTATTGGAACGCTTCAAGCACGTGTTGGTGCTGAGTGCCCACAATCACACGCAGCAGCACTTCTTCCACGACAGCAAAGACGGTTGGCACGGGCAATCGCCTTTGCACGAATACAACGTCGGTGCGGTGTGCGGTGCGTTTTGGTCAGGTGTGAAAGATGCCCAAGGCATTCCTGTATCGACAATGGCAGACGGCACACCCAATGGCTGGGCCACGCTCGAGACGGATGCACAAGGGCACTATGCGTTGAACTGGCATGTGGCGCGCGACCCTTCCAACCCGGCGATGCATTTGAGTGGGCCGGCCACTTTGCGCAAGGGTGCCTATCCGGCATGGGGTCTGTATGCCAATGCGTATATGGCCGCTGCCGATACGCGCTTGGAATTCAAAGTGGACAACGGGCCATGGAAAACGATGCAACGCGTCACGCGACCGGACCCGGCGCTGGTGGCTGAAAACATGCGCGATGACGCGGCACAAACGCTACGCGGCTACGACCGCTCGCCGGAAGCACAAGACGTGACGCATTTATGGCGCGGTGCCTTGCCCACCGATTTGACCGTAGGCGCACATGTTGTGACAGTTCGCTTTACCGATAGCAACGGTCACGCGCAAACCGCTACGCGCACCTACATCTTGCAAGAAGCCGCGCCCTGATCAGCCGAGCGCGATTTCAGCAAAGGAAGTCACGCGCGTATGCCCATGGCAGGCGTCCGCGCTACGCGGCTGCGGGTAGTCTTCCAATCGGTCCAGCAACACCGTTTGCATCCCGGCTTCGCGCGCGGCATCTAATTCCTCCACCACATCCGAGAGGAAGTAGACGCTTTCCGGTGCCCGATCGAGCTTGTCGGCGATCAAGCGGTAGCTGTCGCCGACGCGTTTGTGTCCGACCTCGGTATCGAAGTAATGGCAGAAAAGGGGAGTGAGGTCACCCACCTGCGTGTGCGAGAAAAGCAGCTTTTGCGCCGGCACCGAACCCGAGGAATACACGGCCAACGGAATGCCCGCGGCGTGCCATTCGCGCAGCGCCGGCGCGACATCCGGATAAATGTCGGCCTTGAAGTCGCCGTCACGGTAGCCAGCGGCCCAGATCATGCCTTGGAGTGCCTTCAGCGCCGTGTGCTTGCGATCTTCGTCAATCCAGCCCTGCAGCGTTTCCGCAATCATTGCGTCTTGGCAAATGCCGCCACACTCGGCAGCTACCTGATCGAGCAGGGGACGCACGTGGGGGTCATGGCCGTTGCGCGCGATGAAGTCCGGGAGCGCTTGGCGCGCATACGGAAAGAGCACGTCCTTGACGAATGAGATCGATGAGGTGGTGCCCTCGATATCGGTGAGTACCAGCGGTTTCATGACAATTCCAAAGGGGTATCGTAACGGGGGAACCGGCGCGCGATATCCGTCCCCGTGAAGTGGCCGACCCAGCCGTCAGGAGCGGTAAAAAAGCGGATGGCAACGAATCGCGGTGCCGGCCCCATGTCGAACCAATGGGTGACGCCATCGGGCACGGAAATTAAATCGCCCTTGCAGCACACGACTTCATACACCTTGTCGTCAACATGCAAAACAAATTGCCCGGAACCATCGACGAAGAAGCGCACTTCGTCTTCTTTGTGCGCATGCTCATCGAGAAACTTGGCGCGCATGGCGTCGCGATCGGGATGGTCGGGGGCGATACTGACCACATCAATGCTTTTGAAACCGCGCGATTGGACCAAACGGTCGATGTCCGCGCGATAGGCGTCCATCACCGCCTCCGGGGTATCGCCTGCGGCAACCGGTTTGTTGGCCGACCATTGCTCGAAGTCGACCTGGATAGCAGCGAGCTTGGTGGCGATTTCCGCTGAGTCAGTACTTTCAAAAAGCACGACGCCCGGATCTGCATCGGAATAGATTCGCAATCTGCTCATCGGCGCACTTCCCGCATTTTCAACTCGCAAGCCAGCAAGAATTCGAAGGCTTCCAAATGGCGACGCGCTTCGGCCATGTCTCGACCCCATGCATACAGACCATGTCCGTCGATTAGATAGCCCCACAAAGATTGTTTGTCCAAGCTGGATTCCACTTGTGCCGCCAGTTCCGTCATGTCTTGCGTATTCGGATAGACCGGCACTTCCATCACGTCGTCGTGCGTCGTGTTGCCGTGAAACGCCTTTTGCAATTCGTAACCTTCGAAACGCACCTTGCCATCGGCAGCAAACAGTCGTGAGGCCACGGTTTGATTGATGGAGTGGGTGTGCAGCACACAACCGATTTCCGGAAAGCGCTTGTACAACTGTGTGTGCAGCAGGGTTTCCGCTGACGGACGCAAGTCGTTGCCGACCGGCACGCCATTGAAGTCCACCGCCATGATGTCGGCTTCGGTCAACTTCGTTTTGTTTCGCCCGGACACGGTGATGGCCGCGTGTTTGTCGTCCAAGCGCATGGAGAAATTGCTGCTGGTGGCAGGCGTCCAGCCGGCATGGCCGAGCTCGCGGATGTTGGTGATCAACTCGCCGGCCAGGTGGCGGAGCTGTTGGGAGTCATAAGGGAGGGTGTCGTTCATCGCTCTAGTTTAAACATGCGCATGTGACTGCAGTTAGAGTGCCATCGTCCGCTTCAGGCAAAAGAAAAGCCCGGTTGCCCGGGCTTCTCTTCAAAACGGTATGGCTGTCGCAATCAGGCTTGCGGGCCTTCATGGAACGGCGGTTCCGGATCAATCTTTGCGCCGCCTTCCGGGCCGGCCTTGCCGCGTCCCATATCGCTATTGCGGTATCCGTAGAGGGCATAGACGATCAAACCGATCACTGCCCAGCCGACGAACATGGCGATGGTGTAGAACGACAGATTGACGAACAGCAGCAAGCAACCGGCGATCGCGAGCGGGCAAACCACCCAAGCCATCGGCGTGCGGAACGGACGGCGACGGCCCGGATCGCGCTTACGCAGCACCAGCACGCCAACGGCCACGGCCATGAACGCAAACAAGGTGCCGGAGTTCGAAATGTCGGCCAAGATGCCGACCGGGAACATCGCGGCGAAGAGTGCGACAAAAATGCCGGTCAAGATGGTCACGACGTGCGGCGTGTGGAACTTCGGATGCACCTTCGAGAGGAACTCCGGCAGCAAACCGTCGCGCGACATGGTGAAGAAAATACGGGTTTGACCGTAAATCATCATCAAAATGACCGAAGGCAAGGCAAGCGCCGCAGCCAAACCGATCAGGTTGCCCATCTTGGCGAAGCCCATCACTTTCATGACGTGGGCCAAAGGCTCTTTGCTACAAACCAAGGCGTTCGGATCGCCAGCGGCACACGCCGCGGCCATTTCCGGCGTGCCTGGATGAATGGCGACACCTGCCGCGTCGAACATCGGTTGTGCGCCGATGGCGCCGACCGCACCGTAGCCGACCAACATGTAGAAGATGGTGCAGACCAGCAGCGAGCCGATCAAACCGATCGGGATATTACGATTCGGATTGGTGGTTTCTTCTGCAGCCGTCGAGACGGCATCAAAGCCGACGTAGGCGAAGAAGATCGATGCCGCCGCGCCCAACACGCCGACGCCGCCCATCGGGCTACCCCAGCCAGTCGGGAAGAATGGTTGGAAGTTCACATCTTTTGCCGCCGGTACCGCGATAAAAATGAAGGCGGTCAGGGCGATGACTTTGATGAGCACCAGAATGGCATTCACCTTGGCCGACTTCGATGTGCCAATTACCAACAAGAACGTCACAACCAAGGCGATCAAGAAGGCGAGGATGTTGAACGCGCCGCCATCCATCGGTCCGGTCTTCAGCGCTGCCGGAAGTTCCATGCCGGCACTGGTCAGCAGCCCGTTCATGTATCCCGACCAACCCACGGCCACGGCACCCGCGGCCACGGCGTATTCAAGTACCAACGCCCAGCCGACGATCCAAGCGAGCATTTCGCCCATCACGGCATAGGTGTAGGTGTAAGCGGAACCTGCAACCGGCACCATGGATGCCAATTCGGAGTAGGCCAACGCAGCGAGCGCGCAAACGACGGCGGCAATCACGAACGCAACCATCATGGCCGGACCGGCCTTCTGACCGGCTTCAGCGGTCAACACGAAGATACCGGTGCCGATGATGGCGCCGATGCCGAGCATGGTGAGCTGGAATGCGCCAAGCTGGCGCTTCAGTGACTTCTTCTCGGCCGTTTCGAGGATTTTGTCGAGCGGCTTGATTCGTTGAAACAACATTCGGTTCCCCAGAGAGACACGGTGGACATTCACCGAAACATAACCTTTTATTTGCCGCCGACACAAGGGTTTTCTGTTCGCCGCCTTGCAAAAAGAATTGACGCGGCGCAGCATTGAGGGATGACGAAGCTCTCGACACAAGCGCTGCTCAACGCGTTCCCATTCTTGGAAAGCACCACGGTGCGCGAGTGGCAGTCCGCATTCATCACGCTGGCGGAAGAAGGCGCGCATGCCTACACACGCGAGCGCACGGAAGGTCACTTCACCGGCTCGTCCTGGTTGGTCAGCGCCGACGGCGAACGCGTCTTGTTAACGCATCACAAGAAATTGGATCGATGGTTGCAGCTTGGCGGTCACGCCGATGGCGACATGGATTTGGCGGCCGTTGCGCTGAAAGAAGCCGAAGAAGAATCCGGTTTGACCGGCCTGGTTGTCTCGCCAGATATTTTCGATATCGATTTGCATTTCATTCCGGCGCACAAAGGTGTTCCCGGGCATTGGCACTATGATGCGCGTTTTGTGGTCACCGCCACCGACAATGAAGCCTTCGCCATCAGTGATGAATCGAATGCGTTGGCTTGGCGAAACATCGCGGAATTGGCCGCAGATGAAACCATGGATGCCTCCATGCGCCGCATGGCGCAACGCTGGCTCACGCGCAAACTCTGAACCGCCTCAGCGCGCCAGTTTTTTTTCCAAGTCGGCTTTGATTTCGGGCCATTCGTCGGACACGATTGAATAGGACCAGGTATCGCGCAGCGAGCCGTCCTTGTGACGTTTGTGGTGACGAATCACGCCATCCATCTTTGCACCGAGCCGGGCGATCGCCGCGCGCGATGCGAGATTCAAATGGCTGGTATGGAAATACACTGCAGCACAATTCAAGGTATCGAACGCATGACCGAGCAGTAGGCGTTTGCAGGCGGTATTGACGTGGGTGCGTTGCACACTGGCAGCGTACCAGGTGTAGCCGATCGCGAGATTGGGTACGTCGGTGTCGATGTCGTAGAAACGCGTCGTGCCGACAATGCGTTGCGCGTCGGTGACGACCACAAACGGCAGCATCGTGCCTTGGCTTTGCCCTTGAAGGGCGTGCTCAATGTAAGCCGTGACTGACGGCGCACCCGGGGCGGGCGCACTGGTCACATTCAATCGCCATATGTCGCCGTCTGCGGTCGCTTCAACAAGACCGTCCACATGCGCAAGCGAAAGCGGCTGGAGCGAAACGCCCCAGCCGCTGAGTACCACGGGTTGGATGGCGCTCACTCGGCGCGGCCACCAAATTCGCCGGTGGTGGTGTTCACCCAAACTTTTTCACCGTTGACGATGTATTCCGGAACTTGGATTTCAAGACCGGTGGACAAGCGCGCCGGCTTCGGGCGTTTGGTGGCGGTACCGCCTTTCAACTCCGGCGGCGTCTCCACCACTTCAAGCACCACCGAGGTCGGCAATTGCAAACCGACCGGCATCTCGTCAATGACTTGCACATAGCAGCCGGTCAGGCCGTCGGTGATGTAGCCCGCGTCGTCGCCGACGACTTCGGCATCGAGTGTGTAGGGCGTGTAGTCCTCGTCGTCCAAGAACACGAAGGCTTCTCCGTCCTTGTACGAATAGGTGGACTGACGGCGGGCGAGATCGACCTCGCGCAACTCGTCATCACCACCGACGCTGAGATCGAGCTTGTTGCCGCCCGGAACGCTATACATGGTGAAGCGGAACTTGACGTTGCCGCCGCGACCTTGCGGTGAGCTGCGCTCGATGTCGCGGATCTGGTAAACGGCGCCGTTGTGTTCAACCACATTGCCTTTCTTGATGTCGTAAGCCTTCATGCGCTTCTCACTTGGGTGCCAGGCGCGTGGCGCCGTCGAGGCGAATGGTTTCGCCGTTGATGTAGGTGTTGGTCAGGATATAGGCGGCGAGATCCGCGTATTCTTCCGGTCGGCCGAGGCGCGACGGATAAGGAATGGTCGCGGCCAAAGATTTCTGCACGTCTTCCGGCATGCCGTCCACCATCGGGGTCCAAAACACGCCCGGTGCAATGGTGACCACTCGAATGCCGAAGCGCGCCAATTCGCGTGCCATCGGCAGGGTCATGCCGACCACGCCGCCCTTGGAGGCGGAGTACGCCGCTTGGCCGATTTGACCTTCATAGGCGGCCACCGACGCGGTGTTGATGATCACACCGCGCTCGTTATCGTCGCCGGCGGTGTTGTGTTGCATCAAGTCGGCACAGGCTTTGGCGACATTGAAACTGCCGACCAAATTCACCATCACCGTGGTTTGGAATTGCGACAGGGCCATCGGCCCGGTTTTGCCCAAGACGCGGCCGGCGCCCAAAATGCCGGCACAGTTCACGCAGGCATTCAAGCCGCCGAGGAAATCCTTGGCAGCGGCGACATTGGATACGACTTCCGCCTCATGACTCACATCGGTCTTGAAGAACTTGGCATTGGCGTCGCCAAGTTCTGCGACCGCCGCAAGGCCTTTTTCTTCGTTGACGTCAAACAACGCGACTTTGCCGCCCTGTGCGACCAAATGTTTGGCCACGGCAAAGCCGAGGCCGGAGACGCCGCCGGTCACGATGGCGCGTGCTGATTCAAGTTTCATGCCGATTCCGCAGAAGGGGATGCGACCATTTTAGTGCAAGTCCGGCGTCCGGCTGCCTCAGCGAACGGTCGGATGGGCGCGCAAATAGGTCACGAATCGCTTCGGCGTGAGGGCGGGGGAGAAAAAGAAGCCTTGGCCGACGGGCACGCCCAGTTTCACCAGATACCGGCGTTGGATATCGGTTTCGACGCCTTCAGCGATCATCGTCATGCGCAGGCCGCGCGCGATCCCGGCCACGGCTTCGCAGACCGCGACATCGGAGGCATTCCCCGGAACCCCTTTGATAAACAACTGCGAGAGCTTGAGGACGTGGATGGGCAAGCGGCGCAAATAATTCAGCCCGCTATAGCCTTCACCGAAATCGTCAATGGCGAGTGACACGCCCAGTTCGTCGAGTTCGGCAAAGATACGTGTCGTTTCCGGCTCATCTTCAATCAGCACACGTTCCGTGAATTCCAATTCCAGACAACGCGGCGGAATTTTGTAGTGCTCGAGTGCCTTGACCACGGTGCCGACCAAATCGTCGGCGATGAACTGGCGGTAAGAGACATTCACCGCTACGCGAATTTGCGGAAGACCGGCGTCCAACCATTCACGCACCTGTCTGCAAGTTTCGTTGAGGGCCCATGCCCCCAGCCGGACAATTTCCCCGGTGCTTTCGGCGCGCCCGATGAAAACATCCGGACGCATCGCGCCCAGCAACGGGTTGTTCCAACGCATCAGGGCTTCGGCGCCGATCACCCGACCGGTGTGCAGGTCGAGTTGCGGTTGGTAGACGAGATGCAGCTCCTGATTCGTCAATGCACCGCGCATCAATTGGTCGAGTTGCAATTTCTCTCGATGACTGCGCGCCAAGTCTTCGCTGTAGTGTTGCCATCCGTTGTTATTGCGACGCTTGCTTTCGTACATCGCCGCGTCGGCTTGTTGCACGAGTTCAACGGCGTCGCTGCTGTCGTTGGGCGATTCGGCGATGCCGATGCTCGCACTGATCGAGAACTCCTCTTCGTCGATTTGAAACGACTTCGACAGTTCCACCAGGATTCGCTCGGCCAATGCTAGATGCTGGTCTTGAAGCGTTTTGCAGATCACCAAAAATTCGTCGCCGCCCAACCGCGCGCACTCACCGTTGCCGGCGACCACGCTTTGCAGGCGGTGCGCGACCTGGACAAGCAGTTTGTCGCCGACGCCGTGGCCCAAGGCATCGTTGATGACCTTGAAACGGTCCAGATCGATATAGAGCACCGCCAGTTCCGGGTTGCTGCCGGACAGATAGGCGTTCAATTCATCGTGAATCGCATCGCGATTGAGTAGACCGGTCAGCGCGTCCGTGCGTGCTTGTGCACGAAGGGACTGCTCGATGTTCTTGTGCTCGGTGATGTCTTCGAAGGTGCCGGTGAGACGATGTGGAGAGGGTTCGCGCGCATCGGTTTCGCCTTGCATGCGTACCCAGACTTCACTGCCGTCCACGCGCCAGCCGTGGAGTTCCAGCGTGAATGTGATGTCGTCCACCGGCGGTGCGCTCAGCGCCATCGCCAATCGCGTGGCATCAACCGGCTGCAGGCGTGCATAGAAGCTCGCGATGTTATCGATGGGCGAGGGGAAGCCGAAGATGCGCATGGCACCGCGGCTCAGATGCAAGTGTTCGGTCGCACGATTCCACTCCCAACTGCCGACATTGCTCAGCTGTTGGACGCGATCGAACATCGCGCTGTCGCGCTTCAAATTGGTGATGTCGGAGAAAATGGAAATGACTTGGTTGGGTCGATCCGCCAATGTCGTGAAGTGTGGGATGGCGGTGACACGGAGCCATCGAAAACGGTTGTCGGACAGCCGGTACAAGCCCATGATCTGACTGCGCACCGGCTCCTCGGTATGCAGGGCGATCGATGCGGGTAGACGATCGCGCGGCAGCACGTTGCCGTTTTCATCCACGATGATCCAATACTCGGAAGAGAACGTGGCGTCCGGTGAGTTGCCGGGTTCCAAGTCGAGGATGTTCATGCCCGCGCCGTTGACGCTGATGACGGTCCCGTCGGCGTCGGTGACGACAATGCCTTGATCCACCGATTCGACCAAGGTGTCATAGCGGTGTTCGGCTTCAAAGCGTGCGCTGAGATCGCGCGCAACGGCAAGAATGCAGGTGCGACCTTGCAATTCGACGCGCGCAGAATGGACTTCCACCGGAAAGCGCGTGCCATCCGCCTTTCGGTTGGTGACTTGCACGACATAGGTTTCGCCGCGATCGATTACATCCAGCACCGGCTTGAGATGGTCCGGTGGCACTTCGGGATTCAAGATCGCGATGTCCTTCCCGACCACTTCCTTCAAGCTGCGGCCGTACAAACGTTGTCCGGAAGCATTGAAGTCCAACACGGTGCCGTCGAAGGCGATTAGGCTGATCGGGTCAGGAATGGCATCGAACAGGATCCGGTACTCGCGTTGCGCGACCGTGCTCGCCATGTGCGCCTTCAGAATTTGGTGCTGTGCGCGGGCAAACAAATAGCGCGAGCCGTTGTCGAGTTTGGGGTCTTCCGATGCGCGCGCAAGTGACGCCAAAAGGACGGCAAGGCCGTCCTCGGATTTCGCATCACCGCCATTCTGATGCCCGCTCATGCCCCGTCCCCGGTTGTGCTGGACCCGCGTTTCCCCCCGCGTCCGGTCACATTACGTCAAGTACATGGGCAAATAAAAGGGGTCAACTCTCCGGCGTGAGGGCCTGACCGACTTTGCTGGCCGTGGCGCGGCCGAGCAGGGCGGACAACCAGCGTCCGGTGTCACTGAGGGCCGCGATGTCGACGCCGGTTTCAAAGCCCAAGCCGTGCAGCATGTAGACCACGTCTTCCGAGGACACATTGCCACTCGCGCCTTTGGCATACGGGCAGCCGCCGGTGCCGCCCACGGCGCTATCGACCACCCGCACGCCTTCCTCGAGGCAGGACAGGATATTGGCCAAGGCCTGACCGTAAGTGTCATGAAAATGGACGGCCAATTGCGGCATTGGCACCGCATCGGCGACCGCTTTCAACATGGCGCGTGCCTTCGCCGGAGTGCCGACCCCGATGGTGTCGCCCAGAGAAATCTCGTAGCAACCGAGCGCGTGCAGGCGCTCGGCCACATGCACCACGGCCGACACCGGCACTTCACCTTGATAAGGACAGCCAAGCACGGTGGAGACGTAGCCGCGCACTTTGACACCGTCAGATTGGGCGCGCGCCATGACCGGCTCGAAGCGGGCAAGTGACTCGTCGATGCCGGCGTTGATGTTTTTCAGGTTGAAGGCTTCGGACGCCGCCGTGAAGACCGCGATTTCTTTCACGCCGACCGCCATGGCGCGTTCATAGCCCTGCAAATTGGGTACCAACACGGGATAGTGGACCCCGGGCTTCTGCGTGATGCCGGCGAATACCTCCGCGGCGTCCGCCAACTGCGGCACCCATTTCGGGCTCACGAAACTCGTGGCCTCGATACTTCCCAAGCCGCAGTCCGACAAGCGATTGATCAACGCGATTTTGTCGGTGGTCGACACCAGCGTTTTCTCGTTTTGCAGACCGTCGCGCGCGCCGACTTCGACGATGCGAACGTGTTCTTTGGCGGCGCTCATTCGGCATCCTTCAAACTGAGGAGGACAGTATCGGCTTCGACGAAGGCACCGGCTTCCGCGCGGACCTCGGCGACCGTGCCGTCCTTCGCGGCTTTGAGCGAAAGCTCCATCTTCATGGCTTCCATCACCATCAAGACATCGCCTGCATTCACCACATCACCGACCGCCGCATTGACGACCACGATCCGACCCGGCATCGGCGCCACAATGACATTACCGCTTGCGGCGGACGATGCGTCGGCGACCTCGTGCAAGGGGTGTTGCTCGAACACGTGGCGACGACCTGCCGCAAACAAAGTCATTACTTTGCCCCGCCGCTGAAAGCGCAGGTTTTCCGTTTTTCCATCGCGTGAAAAGGAGACGACACCGTCGCCTGCGCTCAGGTGATCGAAACGGCAGAGCGGGGCGCCATCGTTGCTGACTGTCACTGCGTCGCCTTCGCGTACCACTTGCAACATGCGCGCTTCCGCACCCTGCGCCATGCGTACCGGTTGCGACGCACGACCTTCGATGCGCCAAGCATCGTTTCGCGCCCACGGTGAGGATGGGTCAGTGTCCGGCGTTTGCGTGAAAAGCGCAGCGGCAATGCCCTGCAGTAGTGCATCGTCCGTTTCCGCGTTTGCGCCGACGAACTCATCAAGATGTGCGTCCAGATAGCCGGTATCGATACGACCTTCGCGCACGGCGGGATGTCTGATCAAGCGTTCCAGAAAGGCGATATTCGATTTCGGTCCTTCGACGTGACAATCGGCCAAGGCTTCTTCCATTCGCTTCAGCGCACGCTCGCGCGTGACATCCCAAACAATGAGTTTTGCGATCATCGGATCGTAAAAAATGGTCACGGTATCGCCTTGCACCACACCCGAATCGATCCGCACGTTGCGTGAGGCTGCGGGCAGATGGAGATGCTTCAGCGTGCCGGAACCGGGCAAGAAACCGGCGTCAGGGTCTTCCGCATAAAGGCGCACTTCGATGGCATGGCCGTACTGCAGCACCTCTTCTTGGCTGGCGGGCAGCGCTTCACCGGCGGCCACGCGCAATTGCCATTCCACCAGGTCGTAGCCGGTGACGAGTTCGGTCACGGGATGTTCAACCTGCAAACGCGTGTTGATTTCCATGAAATAGAAACCGCCGTCAGGCGCCACGATGAATTCCACCGTGCCCGCGTTTTGGTAATCAATCGCCTCACCGGCCAACACCGCGGCACGCCCCATCGCCTCGCGCATCTCGGCAGTCAGGAAGGTGGAAGGGGCCTCTTCAAGCACCTTTTGATAGCGGCGCTGTGCGGAACATTCGCGCTCGTTCAAATGGATGACTTTGCCGGTGGCGTCACCGAAGATTTGTATTTCAATGTGGCGGGGCGTTTCGATATAGCGTTCGAGCAGCACACGGTCACGACCGAAGGCATTTTTTGCTTCGCGCTGGCAACTTTCCAGATTCGCGGCAAATTCGTCGGCGTGGCGCACGATGCGCATGCCCTTGCCACCGCCGCCATGGGCAGCCTTGATCATCAAGGGATAGCCGATGCGATTCGCTTCCTGCTGCAGCAGGGTCGCCGATTGATCTTCGCCGGTGTAGCCGGGGACGACCGGTACGCCTGCGGCATCCATCAATTCTTTTGCGCCCGCTTTGCTGCCCATCTTGCGCATCGACGCCGCGCGCGGACCGATGAAGACCAATCCCGCGGCTTCCACCGCATCGGCAAAATCGGCGTTTTCGCTCAAGAAGCCATAGCCCGGGTGAATCGCTTGTGCGCCGGATTTACGCGCAGCTTCAAGAACGGCATCCGCCTGCAAATAGCTCTCTTGGGGGGGCGATCCACCGATGTGGAAGGCTTCATCCGCCTGCAGCACGTGTTGTGCGCGAGCGTCCGCATCCGAATACACGGCGACGGTCTTGATGCCGAGCTTCTTGCAAGTGCGGATGACCCGGCAGGCAATTTCGCCGCGGTTCGCAATCAGGATTTTTTCAAACATCAGTTTTTGATCCAATTCGGTGTGCGTTTTTCCAAGAATGCGGCCAATCCTTCCTGGCCTTCGGGCGAGACACGCAGGGCTGCAATGAGTGCAGCATTTCGCGCATCCTGCATCAGTGCATTCTCGTCTGCCAAGACGTCGCGCACCAATGCCTTGGCGCGGCCCGCAGCGATTGGCGCGGCTTTCAATAATGTGCGGACGATGCGATCCACCGTCTCATCCAATGCATCGGGTGCTACGACGTCGTGAAGCAGACCGATACGCTGCGCATCGGCGGCGTTGAAAATTTCGCCTGTGGCGAAGTAGCGGCGCGCCTGGCGCGGACCGATCGCATTCACCACGTAAGGGGAAATCACCGCCGGAAGCAAGCCAAGCTTGCTTTCCGTCAATCCGAAATTCGCGTCGGCACTGCCGATAGCGATATCGCAACAAGCAATCAAGCCGACGCCGCCGCCAAAGGCCGAGCCTTGCACGCGGGCGACCACGGGTTTGGAAAGCTCGTCCAAGCTGCGCATCAGCCGGGCCAGCGCCAACGAATCGATGCGATTTTCCTCTTCCGACATCGCTGCCATGCCGCGCATCCAATTGAGGTCGGCGCCCGCGCTGAACGAGGCACCTTCCGCCTCCAAAACCACCACCCGTAGGGTCGGATCCGCGTTCAGGGTCTCAAAAGTCTCGGTGAGCTCGGCGATCAGCCGGGCGTCGAACGCGTTATGGACGTCGCCACGCTGCATACGGACACGCGCCACAGCGTCTTGACGGTTCAGATTCAATGGAGCTTGCATGCCGGTCCTGAGTCGAGATTCCCATGAATGATAGCGTTTGCGCCCATTCGGCTTTGTCGTTGCGGGCGGGGAAGCTGTTAGAATGAGAATGATTATTGTTTGGAAATCGCCGTGACACTCACCGATCTGCGCCCATTCACGCCCGCCACCGTCGAAGACATCGAGCATCGTTCAGCGAATGATCCGATCGCACGCCGGCTGGTAGAGCTGGGTTTTGTGCCCGGAGAAGCCATCGATGTGGTGGCCGTGGCGCCGATCTCCAAGGATCCCATCGTCGCGCGCATCGGGACGGCCCGATTTGCCCTGCGTCGTGACGAGGCGAACCGAATCCGCGTGCGCACCGAAGGTGGTCGGCAGTGACCCCTGAATCGATGCGTATTGCGCTGATCGGCAACCCCAATTCAGGCAAAACGGCACTCTTCAACCTTCTGACCGGTAGCCGGCAAAAAGTCGCCAATTACACGGGCGTGACCGTTGAACGTAAAGAAGGGCGGATGCGTTTGCCCAACGGACAGGACATCGCTGTTTTGGATTTGCCTGGCGCGTACAGCTTGCATCCGACGAGTTTGGACGAGGCGATCGCGCGCGATGTGTGCCGCGGTTTCTATCCCGGCGAAGGCAAGCCCGATGTCTTGGTCTGCGTGGTCGATGCCACCAATTTGCAGTTGCATCTGCGCTTCGCACTGGAGCTGAAGCAGCTCGGCACCCCGATCGTGGTGGCGTTGAACCAAATGGATGCCGCAGAGAAAGCCGGTATCAAAATCGACATCGACACATTGCAATCCGCATTGGGATTACCGGTCGTACCGACCGTCGCGGTGCGTTCAAATGGCGCGGCTGCTTTGGCCAAAGCACTCGAACGCGTTGAGCTGTCGCACATTCCCGACGTCCCTGCTTCTTTGGAACCTATCGATTTGCATCGCGAAGCGCGTGCGGTGCTCGCCAAAGCCGTGGTGATGCCCCAGCAGTCGACCAAAGTGGACGACGCGCTGGATCGTTGGCTGCTGCATCCGGTGTTCGGATTGCTGATTCTTGCGTCGATCTTGTTCGTTATGTTCCAGGCGGTTTACGCCTGGGCGACGCCGATGATGGACGGTATCGAATGGATCATGGGTTGGATCGGTGGCCAAGTGTCGTCTTGGTTGCCGGCCGGTCCGCTCCGTGGCTTGATCGTGGAAGGCATCATCGCCGGCACCGGCAGCGTGCTCGTGTTCTTGCCACAAATCTTGATCTTGTTTTTGTTCATCCTGGCATTGGAAGAAAGCGGCTATTTGCCGCGCGCAGCCTTCTTGATGGATCGCCTGATGTTCAAAGCGGGCCTCTCCGGCCGTAGTTTCATCCCGTTGTTGTCGAGCTTTGCTTGCGCGGTGCCGGGCATTATGGCGACGCGTTCCATTCAAGACCCGCGTGACCGTTTGGCGACGATCATGGTGGCGCCGTTGATGACCTGCTCGGCGCGACTGCCAGTCTATGCACTGTTGATCGGCGCGTTCATTCCGCAGCAAAAGGTGCTGGGCGTTTTGAACTTGCAGGGCTTGGTTTTGTTCGGCTTGTATTTCGCCGGCATTTTGAGCGCGCTTCTGGTGTCTTGGGTGATGAAGCGGTGGCGCCGAGACAGAGGTGAGCACATGCTGATGCTGGAGCTGCCGTCATACCGCGTGCCGACGCTGCGCGACGTGCTGATCGGCCTGCAAGAGCGCGCGATGATTTTTTTGAAGCGGGTTGGCGGGATCATTCTCGCGCTCACAGTGTTGCTGTGGTTCTTGCTTAATTTCCCCGCGGCACCGGCGGATTTTGCCGGTCCCGCCATCGATTACAGTTACGCCGGACGCATCGGTCATTTTCTGACCGGCGTGTTCGCACCGGTGGGATTCAACTGGCAGATTTGTATTGCCTTGATTCCGGGCATGGCGGCGCGTGAAGTCGTGGTGGCGTCGTTGGGTACGGTCTACGCGGTTCAAGCGGCCAACGACGATGCAACCGCGCAGGCGTTGAGTCAGATTGTGGCGAACCAGTGGTCATTGGCCACGGCCCTGTCTTTGCTGGTGTGGTTCATCTATGCGCCGCAATGCATTTCAACGTTGGCGACCATCCGCCGTGAAACGCGATCCTGGAAGCAAACCGCGATTGCGTTGATTTATTTGTTCGCGTTGGCCTACGGTGCGTCACTGTTGACCTACCAAATCGCCTCGTTCTTGGGCGCGGGCTGAATCATGTCGCTCACCGTCCAATACATTCTGCTCGCGCTGATTGGACTGTGTTGCCTGCTGTTCGTCGTGCGTTCGCAGTTGCCCGGCGTTTGGCGGCGTCTCGTGGGTGCGATCGCCTTATGGGCAGCGAAAGAACAACATCCGACGTGGTTGCAGTCGGTCGGCCGACGCATAGCGCCACCTGCCCGTGCAGGCAATGCCTGCGCAGGCTGCAGCAATGACGACGGCTGTCACTGATTCTTTGCGCGCATCCGCGTGCTGGCGACGACGTCGACGCTCAAGCTGAAAGTACGCGTCTCGTTGGCCTTCATCGCACCGACGCCGATCACTTTGCGTTCGACTTCTTCGCCGCGTTCGTTCTTGATGACGGCAACCATGCAGTATTCCCATGCGCCGGCATCGGCCGGGTGGGTGATGCTGCCTTCGATCTTGAGCGCCTGATCCAGCGTCTGGCGATCAGGCGGCTGGTCGAAACGCAGGTGTCCACGACATGCGGGGCATGTCGTGGCACTTTCCAAAATCATGGCCTTGCAATGCGGGCATTGGCGCGTTGCGCCAATCGGTTTCTCCGCAGGGGCGCGACCGAGCATGATCAACCGTCGTTGGCAGAGCTACCGATGCGCTTGGTTTCCGCAGCTGCGCTGTCGCCCCAACCGCATTCGACGTGACCCTTGACGCGTGAACCCGCGGCGATGGTCAACGTATTGGCTTTGATGTCGCCGTTCAACGTGCAGGACTTAAGCAAGTCCACATGCTGCGCCGATTCGATATTGCCATCGAGTTCGCCGGCCAGGCTGACCTTGTCCGCCCGAACGCTGCCATTCAATTTGGCGCCTTCTTCGACGGTCAAATTGCCTTTGACGTTGACGTCGCCCTTAAATTTGCCCGCAATCCGCACATGGCCCGAACCTTCGATTTTGCCTTCGATGGAGAGGTCCGGCGAGATGATGGATTCTTTCATTGCCGGTGTTGAAGGCGTGATTTGCGCAACCGGTGCGGGGGCTGACGCGATCGGTGTCGTGACCGGCGGTGCGGAGACCGCATTGTCGGGAAATGCGGCAACATCCGCGCGGCCAACCTCTTTTTCTTTTTCTTTCCAACCAATTGCCATTGCGATTCAACCCTTGGGGGAGGCAGCGTTGCTGCGGGTTCCATACCGTAGCACGCAAAATTCATCGCCTCGCCATTCAGCAAACGCGAAGCGTGCATTTTGTAATCGTGCGCTCAGTTGTTGCTCAGGCGGAAACGCTTGAAGTGAATCGTGCTCAGGCGAATGACGGCAAAAATCGCCCAAACCACCGCCCAAACGAGCATGTTGCCGATGATCACGCGCCAAAACATTGCAGACGTCAGTGTGGAAACGCTGGCGTTTTTGAACGCGGGAAACGAGGCCAAGGGCACCCAAAACACAATGCGCATGGCCACGACTACGAGACGCTGCCACGCGAGGCGGCTGTGCGCGTTAGCGGCGCGCCAGAAGGCAACGGACTTGGCATTGAGCAGGTTGTGCGCCGCCGAGGGGTCAATGTTTTCAATGCGTGTGCACAGTTCCGACAGACGCTGCGGCATGCCGAACGTGAGCATGCAGAAGCCTCTTCGCCCCGGATGAAAGGGGCTGCAGAGTTCTCGGTAAAGCAAACGATCAAAGTATTTGGTGCCCGGATCGTTGTAATGCTGCTTAAGTGACTGAAGGGCCCGCGCGTTGTCGAACTCGCCTTCGATCGCGGTCAAGCGTTCAATCAACCAAGGCGCACGAAAATCCCATTGGTCGAGCCCGAAGAACTGTTTGACGACATCCAACATTTCTTCCGAGACCGGCGGGTAGACGCCTTCAATCGCGTCCAAGATGTCCCAGCGCATCGCGTCCTTGCGCGTGATGGAGACCATCGCCGGGTGGGCGTTGAGCCATTGCAACATTGCCATTGGCTGATCGTGAATGAAGCGATCGGTGAAGTCTTCGAGAAACGCTTGGTCGTTTTGCTCGGTGTCGTCGAACCCGTCCAACTCGTCTGCATTGGGAACGAACACGGCTTCACGCGTGTCGTCAGCGTCATGATGGGGCGCGACATCGTCCATCGGCGCCGCGTCATCCTGCTCGTTCCGATGCTGTGCCCATTCCAGACAGTGCGCGTAGGCTTCCTGCAAAGTTTGGAAGGCGACGGGGTCGTCATCAGGCCGTGTGGTTTTCAGCTTCTTCGCATATGCGCGTTTGACTTCAATGACGCTGGCGTCGGCGTTGATGCCGAGCAACTGATGCGGCGTCATGCGAAGGGGGATGAATCGATTTCGGCCAGCGCGCCGTCCAGTTCGCTGCGAATGCGTTCGATGGCTTGCGTATCCTGCGTCTCCAGATGTGCCATGAAGGTCGAAAGCCACTCATCGAGCATGGGGCGCAAATCCAAGCGCTCCTCGTACACCCGTTCGAGCTTTGCGATGGTTGCCTTATTGGCTTGCACCTCGCGCGGGTGGACTTTGATGCCCTCGAGCGCCTTCAAACGCTCACGGACTTCCTGTTCGTCGAGCACACCGGGATTGTTTTGGAGGATCAACTCTTCGACCTTGCCCGTTGCAAGCAACTTCGCCTCCACCTGAAGTACGCCGTTGACGTCATAGGTGAAGCGAACGTCGACCACTGAATCCGCGACCTTGGTGCGCGGCGGCAACTTGACGCTCAAGGCCCCGAGCAACACGTTGTTGGCCACACGCGGACTCTCTCCTTGATAGACCTCCAGCACGATTTCCCGTTGGTTGTCTTCGACGGCGTTGAATGTCGAAGAACGGCTGACCGGCACGGTGCTGTTGCGTTCGAGGATGGGCGAGAAGTGGCCTTCCGTGCGCCGTCCATTGCCGTGATCCCGCGACACGCCGACGCCCAAGGTGTACGGGCAAACGTCGGTCATGACCGTTTCTTCAAGCGCTTGGTTGCGCGCTTTCATGCCCGCGGCCACGCACGCCCCGAGCGCAATGGCTTCATCGGGATTCACATGGCGCAAGGGCAAGCGTCCCAACATGCGCGCGATGAGGCGGGTGAAAATCGGCATGCGTGATGCGCCACCGACCAAGACCACTTCGCTCAAATCCGCCGGCGTCAGCTTGGCGTCGCGAATGGCGCGCTCGATCGGCGCGCGAATCCGTTGAAGCAGCGGCTCCGATTCCAGTTGGAAGCGGTTCTCGGTGATCTCCCAATGGTAAGTCTCACCTTGCAAAGCCACCTCGACATCGACACGGTCTTGAGTGCTCAAGGCGCGTTTCGCTTGATCGATCTTCGCGTGCAAGCGCGCCATTTCAGGGCGGCTGATCGCGCGCAAATCGAGTTTCATTTCGGTGGCAAACAAGCCCACCAAAGCTTCGAGGAAATCTTCACCACCCAAGCGGTTGTCGCCCGCCGAGGCATGCACCTGCATAACGCCATCAAAAATCTCGAGGATGGACACGTCGAAAGTGCCGCCACCTAGATCCAACACGATGAAGGTGGCCCCGTCGACACGCTCTTGAAGCCCGTAGGCGAGGGCAGCGGCGGTCGGCTCGTTGATCAAACGCTCGACTTTGATCCCGGCCAATTCGCCGGCAATGCGTGTGGCTTTGCGCTGGGCGTCGCCGAAATAGGCGGGCACTGAAATCACCGCCTCAGTGACTTTTTCACCCGTTGCGGCTTCCGCATCCGCAATCAGAGATTTCAAGATGAGTGCCGACAAGTCTTCCGGGCGGAATTGATGTTTGCCCAAGCGCGTTTCGCGCGCCGTGCCCATCCAACGTTTGAACGTGGCAATGCTGGATTGCGGATGGGTGATGAGACGATCGCGGGCAGCGGCGCCCACCAGGACGTTGCCGTCGTCGTCCAACGACACGACGGAGGGCGTCAATAGTGCGCCGAGCGCGTTCGGAAAAAGCTCAGGCCCGTGCGCGCCGTATCGTCCGACCAGAGAATGCGTCGTACCGAGATCTATCCCGACAATCATCGTCTGCGGATCACATCCGGAACACGCCGAACTTCGCCGGTTCAATCGGCGCGTTCAAGGACGCATGAAGCGCAAGCCCGAGCACACGACGCGTATCGGCGGGATCGATGATGCCGTCGTCCCACAGGCGTGCCGTGGAATGATAGGGATTGCCCTGATCTTCGTATTGCACGCGAATGGGTTCCTTGAAGACTTCCTCTTCGTCCGTCGTCCACTCGCCGCCGCGGGATTCGATGCTGTCGCGTTTGACCGTGGCCAAAACACTGGCCGCTTGTTCGCCACCCATCACGCTGATGCGTGCGTTCGGCCACATCCAGAGGAAACGTCCGCCGTATGCCCGGCCGCACATCGCATAGTTGCCGGCGCCGAAACTGCCACCGATGACCACGGTGAATTTCGGCACACTGGAACAGGCGACGGCTGTCACCATCTTGGCGCCGTCACGGGCAATGCCCGCGTTTTCATATTTCTTGCCGACCATGAAGCCGGTGATGTTTTGCAGGAACACCAACGGGATCTTGCGCTGATTGCAAAGTTCGATGAAGTGCGCGCCTTTCAACGCGGACTCCGAGAACAAGATGCCGTTGTTGGCGACAATGCCCACGGGGCAACCGTGAATATGCGCAAAGCCGCAGACCAAGGTCGCGCCATAACGCGCTTTGAATTCCTGGAACTCGCTGCCGTCGACAATGCGGGCAATCACTTCGCGGATATCGAAGGGAATGCGCGACTCTTGCGGGACGATGCCGTACAACTCTTGCGGCGGGTATTTCGGTTCAACCGGCGCGCGCAACTCAACCACGTCGGGTTTGTGGCGATTGAAGGTGCCGACGATATCGCGCGCAATGGACAGGGCGTGATGATCGTCTTCGGCAAGATGGTCTGCGACGCCTGAAATGCGCGTATGCACATCGGCACCGCCGAGCTCTTCCGCATCCACGACTTCACCCGTTGCCGCTTTCACCAAGGGTGGTCCGCCGAGAAAAATCGTGCCTTGATTTTTCACGATGATGCTTTCGTCGCACATGGCCGGCACGTATGCGCCACCGGCTGTGCAACTGCCCATCACGACAGCGATTTGCGGAATCGCTTCGCCGCTCATGCGCGCTTGATTGTAGAAAATGCGGCCGAAATGTTCCTTGTCCGGGAAGACTTCGTCCTGCAACGGCAAGAACGCGCCGCCCGAGTCCACCAAGTAAATGCACGGCAAGCGATTTTCGAGTGCGACTTCCTGTGCGCGCAGGTGCTTCTTCACCGTCATCGGGAAATACGTGCCGCCCTTGACCGTTGCATCGTTGGCGACGATGACGCATTCCTGACCCATGACGCGACCGATGCCGGTGACGATGCCCGCGGCGGGCGCCGCATCGTCGTACATGCCTTCAGCAGCCAAAGCATTCAATTCAAGAAACGGCGAACCCGGATCGAGCAGGGCGGTGACACGATCGCGCGCTAGCAGTTTTCCGCGGCCGACGTGTTTGTCGCGAGCGGATTCGCCGCCGCCGAGTGCCGCACGTGCGAGCCGCGTTTTCAGCGCAGCGAGCAAACCCTCATGGTAGGTGGCGTTGGCCTTGAACTCGGATGATCCGGTGTCTATCCGTGACTTCAATTCGGGCATGAAACATTCACTTGTCTTCGCAATCCACAAGGATACCAAGCTTGCGCGGCGACAAAAAAGAAAGGCCCGCTTGCGCGGGCCTTTCCGAAGTGTTCGATCCCTTGCGGGAAACGAAATTACTTCTTGGCGTCAGCCTTGACGGCTTCAGCGTTTGCTTGGGTAGCAGCAGCAGCGTCCTTGACTGCGTCGGCAGCCTTGGCGGTTGCGCCGGCAGCAGCAGCGGTTGCGTCCGCAGCAGCAGCCTTGGTGGCGTCAGCAGCTTGGGCGCCAGCGGCGGTAGCAGCGGCACCGGCAGCAGCAGCCGAAGCGGCAGCAGCGTCACCAGCAGCAGCGGCAGCGTCGCCGGCAGCGTTGGTTGCGGTAGCAGCAGCGTCGCCAGCGGCGGCACCAGCGGCTTGAGCAGCGTCGCCAGCAGCAGCGGCGGCGTCGCCAGCAGCGGCTTGAGCTTGGTCGGCCGAAGCAGCGGCTTCGTCAGCCTTTTGTTCGGTGGTGGCGCTGTTGCAAGCGGCGAGAGCGATGGCCGAAGCGGCGATCAGAGCAGCAAATTTGATCTTCATGAGAAAACTCCAGAAAGGTAAGTGGGTAATCGTCTTGATCCGGATTCAAGTCCGGATTCAGAAAACGGCCACCGGAAACCCGGTGACCGCTTTATCAGTTCAATCGTCCTTGACGGACAATTGATTACTTCTTGGCTTCGCCAGCGTCTTTCGCGTCTTCTGCCGACTTGGCAGCAGCGTCAGCGGCTTCAGCGTGCTGTTCAGCAGCGTCAGCGTGTGCGTCGGCAGCAGCAGCGGTCGGAGCAGCGGCAGCAGCAGCGGCTTCCTTGTTAGCAGCTTCAGCGTTGGCAGCAGCGGCGTCGGCGCCGGCAGCAGCAGCAGCTTGTTCCGGGGTGCCAGCGGCTTCAGCGGTCGAAGCTTGTGCTTCAGCAGCCGATTGGTTGGCTTGAGCAGCCGAGTCAGCGGCTTGGTCGGCGTTCGAGCAAGCGGTCAGGGCGAGGCCCATGGCGAGTGCCAACAGTGCTTTGTTCAAGGTCATGATCATTTCCTTAAGGTTGAAAAGGTTGCAACGCGCTATTGCACGTTGCGTACATTAAATGACCAATCTTTAAGCCGTGTCAATAGACTTGTCCGGATTTTTTGCAAACTACGTTGGTCCGGAGTTATTCGCTCTTCAGCCCCGTCTTCACGCCATCTGAATGGCGACGGCCGTGGCTTCACCCCCGCCGATACAGAGCGAAGCGACCCCACGCTTCAAACCGCGCGCCTGCAGGGCGTGGATCAGGGTCACCAAAAGACGTGCACCACTGCAGCCGATCGGGTGGCCCAAGGCGACGGCGCCACCGTTCACATTGATCTTCTCACGCGGAATGTTCATTTCCTGCATGGGAAGCATCGCCACTACCGAGAAGGCTTCGTTGATTTCGAACAAATCGACGTCTTCCGCCTTCCAGCCGGCCTTTTCCAAGACCTGCTGAATCGCGCCAACCGGTGCGACGGTGAATTGGTCGGGTGCCAGCGAGTTCGTGGCATGCGCGACCACGGTGGCCAGCACCTGGGCACCGACTTTTTCAGCGGCTTCGCGCGAGGCGACGACCAAGGCAGCGGCACCGTCAGAGATTTTCGACGAAGCGGCGGCGGTCAGGATGCCGTCCTTGCCGAAGGCGGCACGCAGGCCCGGGATCTTGCTGACGTCGATCTTGCCCGGCTCTTCATCGGTGTCGACAATCACTTCGCCTTTGCGCGTGGTGACGGTGACCGGGGCGATTTCCGCCTTGAAGGCACCGGACGCAATGGCTTCTTGCGCACGCTTCACGCTCTCGGTGGAAAAAACATCCAAGGCTTCGCGATCTACGTTGTATTTGAGGCAGGTGGCGTCACCGAACACGCCCATCGCCTTGCCGTCATACGGGTTGGTGAGACCGTCCCAGGCCATGTGGTCGAGGAACTCAGCGCTGCCATAGCGAATGCCGGTGCGCGAGCCGTTCAAGAGATGCGGTGCGTTGGTCATCGATTCCATGCCGCCCGCAACCACCATGTTCGCGCTGCCGGCCTTGATCAGGTCATGCGCAAACATCACGGCTTTCATGCCCGAACCGCACACTTTATTGATCGTGGTGCAACCGGCTTTGTTCGGGATGCCGGCGCCGAGAGATGCCTGCCGGGCGGGTGCTTGGCCGAGGCCGGCCGGCAACACGCAACCCATGATGACTTCGTCAACCGCATCCGTCGGGACGCCTGCGTGCGCCAGTGCCGCGGTGATCGCGGTTGCGCCGAGGTGGGGCGTCGGAACCCCCGTGAATTGACCAAGCATTGAACCGATGGCTGTGCGCTTGGCACCGACAATGACGACATCACCCATAACTAAAGGACTTCCAAAAACAGGGAATCCCCGATTATGAAGCTTTGAATGTTGCAATGCGATGCCTTGACAACCACACCGGGCTGAATAGGGGAATCCGGTTGCAGTTTCGGAAAAATTCGCAGACGATCAACTTTGGGTTGAGTTCATCTATCGGGGAGAGCGGTGATTAGATTTTCTAGAAATGTGTTGGCAGTAGCGGTTGCGTCATCTTTGGCCCTCGGCATGACGGCTTGCGGTGGGGGCGGCGGTACCAAGTCGAGTGGGGGAAGCGGGACGCCGGTCGGGGGTGGCAGCACAACACCGGCCGCCGGCACCGTGCAACAAGACCTGAGTTTGAAAACCCTCGCAACGCCGCCGACCGTTGTGGCACTGACGACGTCGAGCGCAACGCTGCCGACATACAGCGAACATCTGAAGCTCATCAATGCCGATCAAAGCTACGCCAATGAACTAAAAGGTTCCGGTGTCACCATCGGCATTCTCGATTCCGGTGTGAACAGCAATCATCCGACCTTGAAAGGACGCGTCACCTATTCGCTGTTTGCGTTGGATCCTGCGACCAACAATGCCAATGTCGATTACGTCAAACCGCATGGCACCATCGTTGCGGAACTCGCAGCGGGTACGACAGTCGGCAATTACGGCGGTGGCGTCGCGCCCATGGCCAATATCGCGGCGGTGCGGATGATTCAAGACGCCGATCCGGTCGACGATGGCACCGGGCAGGGTAACGAGATCACGGTCGCTGACGGCGTCGGGATGGGGAACTTCCTCAAGGAAGTTCACACGATGATTGCCGATCAAGGCGCGAAGATTTCCAACAACTCCTGGGGCGGTTTGTATTGGACCAATCCGGATGTCACGCCAGGCATCGTCAACGGATTCGCCGATTTCATTCAAAACCGCGGCGGCATCGTGGTGTTCGCGAATGGCAACTCCGGCGACTTCCCGGCGGTCAAACCGAATCCGTCGGATATGGCTTCTTTGCCGAGCATGTCGGCAGATGCCGCAAAACTCGAAAAAGGTTGGTTGACCGTCGCCGCCTTGGATCCGGCCGCGCCTACCACGCTGACCTCTTGGTCGCAGCAATGCGGTCGCGCAATGAATTATTGTTTGGCCGCACCCGGCGTGGTCACCTATATCGATGCCGCCGCACAGTATTACGAACGGGGAGGTGGCACGTCCTACGCCGCGCCGCTGGTGTCCGGTGCCTTGGCGGTGGTGTGGTCGGCATTCCCGTATTTCAACAATGATCTCGTCCGTCAAACGGTGCTGGGCACCGCGAAAGACTTGGGCGCGCCCGGCGTGGATCCGGTATTCGGTTATGGCTTGCTGGACGTCGGCAAGGCGATCAAAGGTCCGGGACAGTTCAATTGGGGCAATGTCACGGTGGCGCCCAGCAGCAATTCTGTTTGGCGCAATAACATCAGCGGCGCGGGCGGTCTCATCAAGAACGGCACCGGCACCCTGACGTTGACGGAGGCGCAATCCTATACCGGTGGCACCACGGTCAATGCAGGCGCCTTGGACGTGCGCAACGGCCTCGCGTCGAAATTGACCGTGGCTTCGGGCGGCCAAGTATTCGCCAGCGGACGTTTCAATGGCGGTGTGGACAACGCAGGCAAGTTTTTTGCCGATCAAAACAACGTGGTCACCATTGCCGGCAATTACACGCAAACCGCCAATGGCAATCTCGGTTACTGGGTGGGCAACAACCTGAGCGTGACCGGTTCCGCCGCCATTGCGGGGCAGCTCAGCATTCTCGGTCAAAAGTCGGGCTATACCTCCAAGAGCCGTGAGGTCGTGATCAATGCGCTGGGCGGATTGAGCGGGACCTTCGCTTCGGTGAAAACGTCTTCAAACGTTTTTCTCGACGCGACCATGAGCTACGACGCCAACAACGCGTATTTGAATGTCACCCGTCTGCAAGTGACGTCGTTGGCGGTCAACAATCAAATGACGACGTCGGCAGTGAACAGCGCCGATCGTGTCGAAACGGCGATGTCCGCGATTGATTCGGGCGGCGTGAGCAATACCAATTTCGTCCTCAGCGCCGCAGCATTGCAGAATTCACGCGATATGGGCGTAGCGGAACGGAGCTTGCAAAGTTTGGGGGGCGAAATCCATGCGGCCTCTGCCGCGATGACCTTCGAATCTTTGGATGCCGGCCGCCGTACCTTGTCTGCGCGGCTGGACGACGTGATGCAAGGCAAAGGTGGCGGCAACGCCTGGCAACAGGACCTGCAAAGTAACGGCAGTCTGGTTACCGCCGGATTCAGCGGCATGGGTTTCAATGTCGGCGGCCAAATGGCGGGCTTCGATATGAAATGGGGTCGCAACGCCGTCGTGGGCATGGCGTATAGCAACACCGAAACCTCAGGTTGGTTGTCAGATCTCGGCGATCGCAGCCGGGGTCGTCAAGGCGAGGCGCAGATTTATGCGGCGTGGTTCGATCGCAATGCCTATCTGCAAGCCAGCGCAGGCCTCGGGCGTTTCGATCGACAAATCGAACGGAATTTGCAACTCGGCGGCTTGGGCGAATCGGTCATGAGCAACGTACGCGGTGACTATGCGTTCGCCGGCTTGGAGGGCGGATACACGTACCGGTTCGCGGGAACGGCGTTTACGCCGTATGTCGGCACGCAATACGCCAGCGCCTACAACCGCGGTTTCGACGAGGGCGGTTTGACCGGATTCGCACTGCGTGGACAGGCTTGGCATGCCGACCGATGGCAGGCTTACGCCGGGCTGCGCGCCGCGCGTGATTGGACGCTCGACAACGGTTGGACCATGGGCATGACCTTGCAAGCCGAATGGCAACGACTGTTGTCGGCGCGCAATGACTTGAACGCCAGTTTCACTGCGTTGAACACGTGGATGCCGGTGCAAGGCCTGGGATTTGCCAAGCAGGGTGCGCTTTACAGCTTGGGATTCAATACGCGTTTCGGAAATAACAGTCTGCTACGACTGGATCTCGGTCAACGCAACACCAGCTTGGGCAGATTCAAGACAGCAATGCTGCAGTATCAGTACCAGTACTGATTTTGGACGTGCGACACCTCACCCGCGCGAGCGCGGGTGAGGTGGATGTTCAGCTGTTACCTGCGAACAATTCGCGACCGATCAGCATCCGGCGAATCTCGTTGGTACCCGCGCCGATGGCGTACAACTTGGCGTCACGCAAGAATCGTCCGGTCGGGAATTCGTTGATATAGCCGTTGCCACCCAAAGCTTGAATCGCTTCCAGGGTCACTTCGACAGACGCCTCGGAGGCGTGCATCAAACACGCGGCGGCATCCACGCGGCTCTTGAAGCCCGCGTCGTAGTCACGCGCGGTTTGATACGCGAATGCGCGGCTCGACTGCAATTTGGTGTACATGTCGGCCACTTTGCCTTGCATCAACTGGAACGTGCCGATGGCTTGGTCAAATTGCTTGCGCTCACGAACGTAGGGCAGGGTGATGTCCAGCGCCGCTTGCATCAGACCCAGCGGACCCCCGGTCAACACCAAGCGCTCGGTGTTCAAGCCGCTCATCAAGACTTTGACGCCTTGGTTGACCTCGCCGAGCACGTTTTCCTGCGGAATTTCGCAGTTCTCAAACACCAGTTCGCAGGTGTTGGAGCCGCGCATCCCGAACTTGTCGAGCTTCTGCGCCGTGCTGAAACCTTTCATGCCGCGCTCGACAATGAATGCCGTCATGCCGCGGCTGCCGGCTTCTTTGCCGGCCGTGCGCATGTAAACCACGAGCGCGTCCGCTTCCGGGCCGTTGGTGATCCACATCTTGTTGCCGTTCGCGACCCAGACGCCATCCTTCAACTCGGCGCGACAGCTCATAGAGCCGACAACGTCGGAACCTGCGCCCGGCTCACTCATGGCCAACGCGCCTTTCCATTCGCCGCTGCACAACTTCGGCAAATACTTTTCGCGTTGGGCTTGGTTGCCGTTCGCATACAGATTGTTGACGCACAGATTCGAGTGGGCGCCGTAAGACAGGCCGACCGAGCCAGAGGCACGCGAGATCTCTTCCATCGCCACCATGTGTGCGAGGTAACCCATTTCGCTTCCGCCGAATTCCGCCGGAATGGTGATGCCCAGCAAGCCCATCTCGCCGAGCTTCGGCCAAAGGTCTTGCGGAAAGAGATTTTCCTCGTCAATGGCCGCGGCGCGCGGGGCAATTTCATTTTCGGCGAAGCGGCGGACCGCGTCGCGCAACGCGTCGAGCTCTTCACCCAGACTTGGAATTCGCATCACTCACTCCTTGAAACAATGCTGTTTGTTCAAAACTGTCTTTGAAAACGACAAACCCTCTTTGCAGAGGGTTTGTCTGTTCTACTGCCTGTGCCGATCAATGACCGCGAATGCGGCCCTTGAAGCGGGCGGCGCCACGTCCCATCGGGAGCTTGAGCTTGCCCATGGCGGCGATGCGTTCTTCGGCCAAACGGTCGGCCGCTTGGTAGGTCGGGATGTTGTCGCGTTCCGAGATTTCATAGATGCGCGACAGGTTGTGATAGATGGTGCGCATCATGCGCATCGCACGCTCACGGTTGTAACCGTCGATTTCCAGCGAGACGTTCATCACGCCGCCGGCATTGACCGCGTAATCCGGCGCATACAAGATGCCGCGCTTGGCCACTTCGTCACCGATGGCGTTGTTGGCCAATTGGTTGTTGGCGGCGCCACAAATCACTTTGGCCTTCAAACGCGGCAGGGTGTTTTCGTTGACGGTGCCACCCAAAGCGCACGGCGAATACACATCTGCCGGGACGTCATAGATTTCGTCAAGGCCGACGGCTTCCGCACCGTACTCGCTCACGGCTTTGTCGACCAATTCCTTGTTGATGTCGGTGACGAACACTTTCGCGCCGCGTTCGTTCAACAACTTCACGTATTCCATGCCGACGTGGCCGAGGCCTTGCACGGCATAAGTGTACTTGCCGACTTCTTCATCGCCGAACTTCTTCGACAGCGTGGCCATCAGGCCTTGCAGCGCGCCGTAGGCGGTGAACGGCGAGGGGTCGCCCGAACCGCCATGCACTTGGTGAACGCCGGTGACGTATTCGGTTTCGCGATAGACATATTCCATGTCGTTGACGTCGATGCCGACGTCTTCAGCGGTGATGTAACGGCCGCCCAGCGACTCGACACACTGGCCGAAGGCGCGGAACAGCGCTTCCGATTTGTCAGTGGCCGGGTTGCCGATGATTACAGCCTTGCCGCCACCCAAGTTCAAGCCGGCGACCGCATTCTTGTAGGTCATGCCGCGCGACAAGCGCAGCACGTCATTCAAGGCTTCGTCCTCGCTACGGTAGGGCCACATGCGCGTACCGCCCAACGCCGGGCCAAGCACCGTGCTGTGGACGGCGATGATGGCTTTCAAGCCCGCGTCCTTGTTATGGCAGAAAACGACCTGTTCGTGGCCCGTGGTATCGAGGGTTTCAAAAATCATTTGGATGCTCCAGCGCGTTGTCCGACGGATGGTCCGCCCGATGGCGCTTTGCGTAGGTGATTAAGGGGTGCGCCCGGCCGGTGAGTGACCGGTAACGAGCCGCGATATTTTAGTCCAAATAGGAAATCGGGGCATTTCCGGAACCAGTTCTCGAAATCCGCCTACCTGAATACGCTGGCGCATCGGTGGCCAGGGATGGCAGAGCTACAATTGAAGGTTGAGAAATTGAAGGGATTAGAGATGAACGCATCGGTCGAAACGCTCTCCGCGGGCAATCCGGAATCGTCGCCACTTCGCTTTGTGACGGCCGCCAGCCTGTTCGACGGACACGACGCGGCGATCAACATCATGCGCCGTCTGATTCAAGGGCAGGGCGCCGAAGTGGTGCATCTGGGCCACAACCGGTCGGTGGAAGACGTGGTGCGCGCGGCCCTTCAGGAGGATGCCGACGGCATCGCCTTGTCGTCCTATCAAGGCGGCCATGTCGAATACTTCAAATACATGGTCGACATGTTGCGCGAACGCGGCGCACCGCATATCCGCGTGTTCGGCGGCGGTGGCGGCACCATCACGCCTGAAGAGATTCGCGAGCTCGAAGTCTATGGTGTCGAGCGCATCTATCACCCGAACGATGGCATGCACATGGGACTCGTCGCCATGATCGAAGACGTGGTGAAGCGTGCCGAGAGCGGACGCTTGCCCGTCGACATGCCGCACCAAGTCGAATTCGACAATGAAATCGAAATCGGCCGGATGCTTTCGGCGATTGAAGACGGCTTGGTGAGCGAAGGCGACCTGACCCGTTTGCGTAAGGAATGGCAATTGGCCGGCGGCAAGACCCCCGTCGTCGGCATTACCGGTACCGGCGGCGCCGGCAAATCTTCGGTCACCGACGAATTGTTGAATCGCTTCCTGGCGAGCTTCCCGCAAATGCGCATCGCCGTGATTTCTGTCGATCCGACCCGTCGCCGCACCGGGGGCGCGTTGTTGGGCGACCGCATCCGCATGAACTCTTTGCGTTCAAAGCGCGTGTTCATGCGCTCGATGGCGACGCGCCGCCAACACGCGGCCACCAACGTGGTGCTTCACGACTCGATCTCGTTCTTGAAGTCGCTGGGTTACGACCTGGTGATCGTGGAAACGGCCGGCATCGGCCAGAGCGATTCCGAGATTGTCGATCTCGTCGATTTCTCTATGTATGTGATGACCAGCGACTACGGCGCGGCATCGCAGCTGGAAAAAATCGACATGCTCGATTTCGCCGATTTGATCGTGTTGAACAAGTTCGACAAGCGTGGTGCGGAAGACGCACTGCGTGACGTGCGTAAGCAGTGGAAGCGCAATCGTGTGCAATTCCAACTGGTAGACGAAGAAGTGCCGGTGTATCCGACGATTGCGTCGCAGTTCAATGATCCCGGCGTGTCGTGGATGTTTGCCAATTTGACGCGTTTGCTTCGCGAGAAGCTGTCCTTGCCTGAGTCGCAATGGACACCGGACATCAACACGGAATTGAAGGAACCCCGCGCCACGGTCCTGATACCCGGTGCCCGCGTCCGTTACCTCGCCGAAATCGCCGAGCAAGGTCGCGCCATCAACCGCCGCATCGAGACGCAAGCAGAAACCGCCGATCGCGCCCAAAGCCTCTGGCAAGCCCTAAAAGAACTAGACGACCCCGATCTCCCCACCCAACTCACCCTCTACCGCACAAACTCCCTTCTCCACTCCGTGGAGAAGGTGGCCGCAACGCGGGCGGATGAGGCGCCCCTAGACCGCAGCCTCCTAACCCTACGCCAACGCTACAACGACGCCGTCCAATCCCTGGATTCCGAGGCCATCAAACTCCTCCGCGAATGGCCCGAACGTCTCAAATCCATCACCGACGAAGTCAACGAATACCAAGTCCGCGACAAAACCATTCGCGTGGAAAACTACCGTGAATCGTTGTCGCACCAACAGGTTCCGAAGATCGCTGCGCCCACCTATAAGAGCTGGGGCGAGCTGCTGACTTTCCTGCAAAAAGAAAATCTGCCCGGGGCCTATCCGTATACCGGGGGCGTCTATCCCTATCGCCGCACCGGCGAAGACCCGATCCGCATGTTCGCAGGCGAGGGCACACCGGAGCGCACCAACCGTCGCTTCCATTACCTGAGCGTCGGGCAGCCGGCGGCGCGTTTGTCGACCGCATTCGACAGCGTCACCTTGTATGGCGAAGACCCGGCGCCGCGTCCGGACATCTACGGCAAGATCGGCAATTCGGGTGTCAACATCGCCACGCTGGACGACATGAAGAAGCTGTATTCCGGCTTCGACCTCTGTGCACCGACCACCTCTGTCTCAATGACCATCAACGGCCCGGCGCCGATCATCCTGTCCATGTTCATGAATACCGCCATCGACCAACAAGTCGAAAAGTATTTGAAGGAAGACAGCGCACGTTGGGCTGAAGCACAGAAGACCATCGACGCATTGTTCGACGGACGTCAGCGTCCCGAATACAGTGGCGAGTTGCCTGAAACCAATAACGGTTTGGGGCTTGGCTTGCTCGGTGTGACCGGCGACCAAGTGGTGGATGCGGAAACCTACGCGCGCATCAAGGCGGAGACGCTGAAGACCGTGCGCGGTACCGTGCAGGCCGATATCTTGAAGGAAGATCAGGCGCAGAACACCTGTATTTTCAGTACGGAATTCGCGCTGCGCATGATGGGCGACATCCAGCAGTACTTCGTCGACAACGGCGTGCGCAATTTCTATTCGGTGTCGATTTCGGGCTATCACATCGCAGAAGCGGGTGCGAATCCGATTTCGCAATTGGCCTTCACCCTGTCGAACGGTTTCACCATCGTCGAGTACTACTTGGCACGCGGAATGAAGATCGATGACTTCGCACCGAACCTGTCGTTCTTCTTCTCCAACGGCATGGATCCGGAATACACCGTGATCGGCCGCGTTGCACGACGCATTTGGGCGCGCGCGATGCGTGAACGCTACGGTGCATCGCCGCGCAGCCAGATGATGAAGTACCACATCCAAACCAGCGGCCGTTCCTTGCACGCGCAGGAAATCCAGTTCAACGACATCCGTACGACGCTGCAAGCGCTGTACGCCCTGTTCGACAACTGCAACAGCTTGCACACCAATGCCTACGACGAAGCGATCACCACGCCGACCGAAGAGAGCGTGCGCCGTGCAGTGGCGATTCAAATGATCATCAACAAAGAGCTCGGCCTCAATTTCTGTGAAAACCCTTGGCAGGGCAGTTTCGTGGTCGATTACTTGACCGACATGGTCGAAGAGGCGGTGTACAAGGAGTTCGAAGCGATCAGCGAGCGCGGCGGCGTCTTGGGTGCAATGGACACCATGTACCAACGCGGCAAGATCCAGGAAGAAAGTCTGTACTACGAGCACAAGAAGCACGATGGCAGTTTGCCCTTGGTGGGCGTCAACACCTTCTTGGGCAAAGACGGTCACTCCGATGTCGCGACCGAGATCGAATTGATCCGTTCGACACCGGAAGAGAAAGGTCAGCAAATCACCAACGTCGCCAATTTCCAAGCCGCCCGAAACGCCGTGCGTCTCCCCTCTCCACACCTTGGAGAGGGTGCCCCGAACGGGGCGGGTGAGGCGCCTTTGCTCCACCTCCAACAAACCGCAAGGCAACGCCAAAACGTCTTCGAAGCGCTGATCGAAGCCGTCAAGACCCACAGTCTTGGCCAGATCAGCCACGCCTTGTATGACGTGGGTGGGGAGTACCGGAGGAATATGTAGTAGCGACCTTCGTTCCCGCCGCCTAATTTGAAGACTGCTTGGATACGCTGGCGTACCTGCATCCAAAGTCTTTCGCCCTCCGTAAAGAGTGAGCTGATCGCCTACTTCTGGGCACACACGCACGCCAACGGAGATTCAACATGAAAACCGCACTTCTTGCATTTAGCTTGACCATCGCTGTCACCGGCTTGTCTGCTTGTTCGATGAATTCAATGAATACCCAAGACGACATGAGCGCCGGCACCATGTCTGCTTCTGACAACCCCATGGTCGGTGGTGCAGCCATGCTGCCAAGCCGCGACATCATCGAAAACGCGATGAATTCGGCGGACCACACCACCCTGGTCGCTGCGGTTAAGGCTGCAGGTCTTGTAGACACACTGAAAGGCCCGGGCCCGTTCACTGTGTTCGCGCCGACCAATGCGGCCTTCGACAAGCTTCCCGCGGGCACGGTTGATTCGCTGCTGAAGCCGGAAATGAAAGGCATGCTGACCTCGGTGTTGACCTATCACGTTGTCGCTGGCCGCATGGACGGCGCGGCAATTGCCGCGAAGATCAAGGCGGGTGGCGGTAAGGCCATGCTCAAGACCGTGCAGGGCGAAACCTTGACAGCAAGCATGATGGGCGACGTCATCATGCTCGTCGACAGCAAAGGTGGCATGGCCCATGTCACCACTGCAAATGTCTATCAAAGCAACGGCGTGATCCACGTTATCGACTCGGTGTTGATGCCCTGATTGATTTGTTCGCCCGGAAGCGGGTGAAGTGGTTTCAAAGGAGGAGCGGCAACGGCTGCTCCTCCCGTAACCGCTGTGGTTCTCGGTCAATTTCTTTATACGGGGCGAATGCCAGATACCATGGTTCTTTCCCATGAATTGGAACCTGCCTCATGTCGCTCTCCATGCACACTGCATCCGTCCCAGTCTTCCAGCAGATGCTGAATGCACTGGCTGGCGTCCTCACCAAAGCTGAGGCGCACGCCAACGAACGTAGGATCGACCACGCTGCATTACTGCAAGCACGCCTGTACCCCGATATGTTCCCACTGGTTCGTCAAGTGCAGATTGCTTGTGATTTTGCGAAGAGCGTGTCGGCAAGATTGGCTGGCGCCGACGTACCGTCTTACGACGACAGCGAATCGTCATATGCCGAGCTTCAACAGCGCATTGCCACAACACTGAATTTCATTGGTGGTTTGGATGCAGCGCAATTTGAAGGTAGCGATCAACGCGAGATCGTATTGCGTCCAGGTACACCGAAAGAACGCCGCATTGGTGGCCAAGCCTACTTGTTGGCCTACGGTCTACCGCAGTTCTTTTTCCATGTCACGACCGCTTACGACTTGTTGCGCCACAACGGGGTTGAAGTGGGCAAGAAGGATTTCATGGGCGTTTACTGACGCTCGGAAATTGTTTGCCAAATGGCGTATAATGTACGCCATATGGCAAACGAGGGTTTGTGATGAGCGAAGCGATTGAAACGGTGCTGGCTTACCTCGGTGAGAAGTCAGCCCCTAAGTCCCGTACCGCCAAACGGGCCCATCTGCGTGTTGTAGGTGAAGGGCATTCCGTTGCCGGCAAAAAGCCGAAGAAGGTGGTCCCGCTGCGCGCCCCGGAAATCTCCGTCGGCGCGGTCGGGCGTTTGGCCGAGCGCTTGAACGTCCTCGATCTTGTGATCTTGGAGGTTTCGGATATTTCCGAACGCACGTTCCAGCGGCGAAAAGTCGATCACAAGCCGCTGAGTGCCAGCGAGTCTGACCGTGTGCTGCGCATCGCCCGCGTCGCGGAACGTGCGGAAAAAGTCTTCGAAGATCCGGACAAGGCGCGTCGCTGGCTTTCATCACCGCACAGCCTGCTCGGGCGCGCGCCATTGGAATTGCTGAGTACCGATGCCGGTGCACGCGCCGTCGAAGACGAACTGGTCCGAATCGATTTTGGTGACTTCGCCTGATGCGGGTCTACCGTATTTGCAAGGCCATCTATGTGCCGGTGGCTTTGCAAGGGCAGGGTGCCGCCATGGTGCCCGGCAGGTGGAACTCTGCAGGCGTCCGAATGGCGTACACCGCGGCATCTGTCTCACTGGCGATGCTGGAAATGCTCGTCCATATGAACCGGGATGTGGTGCCGGACGGACTCCGATTGCTGACCTTCGAATTGCCGCCTGACTCTGTGAAAGAGTTGGTCAAAAAGGACTGGCCAAAAGGATGGGATCGGCTTCCTTACGCGGATGCAGTGAGAGCTGCGGGGGATCGGTTTATTGCTGATGGCAACGACCTCGCATTGCGCGTGCCAAGTGCGATTGCGAAGTATGAATCCAACATTTTGATCAACCCTGCGCACGAAAAAATTGGGAAGATCAAGTTGATCTTGGATGAAGCGTTGCCGTTGGATAGGCGATTGTTTGACTGAATCGGCGCGTTATTGCACTCAGCTCCGAAAAGTCGGCTATCGACTCATAGCAGTTATCGCCATTCGACTGTGGTGTGATCTTGAGGCATGCGTCTAAGGTGGCGGATTGGATTTACTCGCCGGGATGGGACGGGCACTATCATTACCTCTGGGAGGATGCACTTCTTCGCCCGGACGACCGTAGTGCGCCAGCAAGGATGGCGACGGCGGTAATGGGTTCGACCGGTAGTGACCTCAGGCTTCTGCGGCAATGAGGATCCGGACTGCGCTGACGATTGACACATTTCCCAACGCAATTTCGAATCGTGAACGTGGCTAGGGGCGAGACAATGGGCGTTTTGGCAAAGCTGAAATCATGGTGGAACCACCCGACTTTCCCGGCGCAAACCAAGCTAACAATGGAAGCTGCACCGGCGCCGGTCCCAGCCTCGGAAACGCCACCCGACTGGGCAGATGCACCCGTCGTTAGTTACTCCACTGACTTGCCGATTCAATCCAGCGCTCAGGATCGGTTTTCGCGGGCGCTATTCGCGCACCGCATCGCCGACACCATCGCCTCCCGCAAGGACACGGCCGGGCTAGTACTAGGCCTCTACGGCCCTTGGGGAGATGGCAAGACCTCGTTGCTCCATATGATCGAAGAGCATCTGAAAGGGCGCCCAGACGTCGTCGTCACGCGCTTTAATCCGTGGCATTTCACGTCAGAAGACCAGCTGCTGCGCGGTTTTTTCGGCACCTTGGCGTCGGCTATTGGTGCGCGCCTGACGTCCAAGAGCGAGGAGATCGGCGAGGCGTTGAAAAAATACGGAAGCCTGTTGTCCGTAGTGAATGGTGGGGACGCGGCCACCGGCTTGGGCGAAGCTTTGTCCACTACGACTCTGGACGAGCTCAAGGCGCGGGTCGAAGGTTTTCTTGCTGACGGACATTTGCAGGTTGTGGTATTGATCGACGACATCGATCGGCTAGACCGGGGCGAAACGCACCTGATATTCAAGTTGGTCAAGCTGTCGGCCGGGTTTTCGCGCACGACGTACTTGCTTGCCTTCGACGACGCGGTGGTCGCCGCTGCCTTGGGTGAGCGCTACGGCGCCGGCGGCGATGCTGCCGGGCGCGCCTTCTTAGAAAAGATCATCCAGGTGCCTCTGCACTTGCCTCCAGCTGAGCCCACTGCGTTGCGCAAGCTTGTCTTCGAGGGCGTCAATCAGGCCCTAGCTCAAGCCGGTATTGAATTGACGCGACGTCAGGTGGACGCGTTCGTCCTGCATTTCGGGAACTTGGAAGAGAGCCTGACCACACCGCGCCAGGCACATTTGTATACAAACGCGCTGCTGTTTGCCTTGCCGCTGGTCAAAGGTGAAGTGAACATTTCCGAGTTCATGCTGATCGAAGGGTTGAGGTTGCTCCATCCAGAGCTGCACCGAGTCTTGCGCGACAACGCCTCACTTCTGCTGACCGCACGCGACAACGAGCGTGAGCAGCGCCAGCAGCAGATCAGGCGTCTGATGGAAGATGCTACGCGCGAGCTGACCCCGGAACGGCGTGAGCGCCTGTTCTCGGGCTTGCTTAGTGCCTTGTTCCCACGGATGGGTCAGATGGGTTACGGGACGGAATGGGAGTCAGAGTGGGCGCGTGAACAGCGAGTGTGCTCGAGTTCGTACTTCCAAAAATTTTTCGCCTATGGAGTGTCCGCCAACCAGCTGTCCGATCGCCGGTTTCAAGAGTTCCTGGACGCGCTTCCGACACAAAGTCCGCCCCAACAAGATGCGGCCTTGCGTGAGCTGGCCACACCGGAAGTGGTAGCCTCGCTCGTCCAGCGCCTTCGCCAGCGCGAGGAGCATCTGACGCTACCGATCGCCACAGCACTAGCTCCGCTGCTGGCCCGCAATGGAGAGTTGTTTCCGTACGAGCGCGGTGCCTTGTCCACCGGAGGGCCCTTTACACAGGCTGCGATCGTGATGTATTTCCTGATCAAAAGCGTGGTGGACGGGGAGACTCGATTGAACCTGGCGCGGGAAGTCCTGCGTGTGGCGATGCCATTGCCGTTCGCGAGTGAGTGCCTGCGATGGATGTTTCCAAGTCCACGCCGCGTGCCCGACGAGTGGGTTTTCGATCAGGCTAACTTCGACCAATTGCGAATGCAGTTTGTGACGGAGCGTATCCTGCCTTCGGATGCCGACGAGTCGTTGTACCGACAGTTCGGTTCCCATGCGCTCGCAATGTATGTCTGGTGGCATGAGGTCGACGCGACGGGGCTCGCTAGCCGTTTGAAAGCCTGTCTCGAGGCGGGCGCTGAAGAGGTCGACACCTTTCTGGACACGTTCGTCGGCGAGGCGTGGGATCTGGGCACCGGTATGCCTCATCGGTCCGACCTAGACCGGCGTGCATATAACAACATTGCTGGCTTTATCGCGCCCGAAGAGATTGCCCAGCTATTGCGGGCCCGCTACGGGGCGCTGTTGGACGAATCTCAGTTTCATCATGGGAGCGAAGTCGAGCCGCCCCTTCGCTTCGCGCATCAGTTCATGTACGTGCACGCGAGAGTACTGGCTGAGGCGGATGGGCAAGGTCGGGTGCAAGCAGTGCTTGACGGAGCAGGATAGGTTGCGAATATCAAACGCGGCGCGAGCTACTTCAAAGGCAATCGGCCGCGACGAGGGCGTCTTCAAAGACCAGAAATGAGCTCTTGAGCCAATGGAGGCATAGAGCGAAAGCAGGTAGCAACGACCACTTCTGGCCGATTGGCGACATGTCATTAAGTTTGATTTGCGAAATGCTGGTGTTGCGTCGCCCTACGCGCTAGAAGCAAACCTTCAGGAGCAATTCGATGCTGGATGAATCGTTGCGGTTGGATTCCCGTCTTTTCAACGGATGATCGATAATGGGTCTACGTGAAGACTGATTTCCGGGGGAATCAAGTTGAAATACGGACTCAAACGCGTCAAAAACAGGCACCAAGATTTACTGACCCAAATACCTTGGGATCGACTGGAATCATTGCTCGCGGTTTACTACGCCGTGCATGGTTTCAAAGTGGAACATAGTGGCACCGGTAAATCCGGCGGCCGCTTTGACGGCGGCATCGACCTCAAGCTCAGAAAAGATGGCGAATACATTCTTGTGCAGGTCAAGCATTGGAATGCGTACAAGGTGCCGCACAACGATGTGAACCAGCTGATGGGCCTTCGCTGGAACGAAGGAGCCACCGGGGCAATCTTGATTACAAGCGGGGAGTTCACACACGCCGCCATCGAGGCGGCCAAGCGTCATGGTCATGTCGAATTGATTGATGGCATCAAGCTTCGGGAAATGATCGCGCCGTTCGTTGAATTTTCAGATGCGGCGCCTGTTCCGGCCGCGCAACCGATTTCGGTGCCAGACGCCTTGTTCAAACAAGCAGGGGGTAGGGAAGAGCCGATTCCCTTGAGCGTCCGAATGCTTATTGCGGTGGCTGGCGTTGTGATTCTTCTCTTGGTTATGCGATCGGTCATTGGAAAGCTGACAGATACATTCAATGCCATGGGTCAACAAACGATTGAACGCGCACAGGAAAGTGCTGCGCGGGCAAAGCGCAACGCCGAGAATAAAGTCGCCCGGTCGTCATCGAATGGTGACTTCTCGCCAACTCCTGCCCCGTTGCAAGCGCGACCTCCGGCGACACCTCAATACCAGACTTGGGAAACCACGCCTGCTTCGTCCGTTCCAAATCCGTCAGAGAGTGCACCTAAACCAGAAACGGCGGCCGACCGGAACGCGCGGGAAGCATTCTTGAAATCGGTTCCGGAAGTGTGAGTTGAGAGCGCGCGTTCGAAGCTATTTGATGGCTGCTCCCGAATTACTACCTTCAAGACGCGCCTCATCATCCAACCAGTTCTCGCCCTTGTTCTTCAGGAAAAACACATACACCAGCAGCGATACCGCAATGACTCCTGTGACATACGCGGTGAAAGTTTCCACCTGGCCCTGACGCAAGCTTGCTTGGTACAGGAGGGGCGCAGTGCCGCCGAACAGTGAATTGGCCAAGGCATACCCCAGACCGACACCCAGTGCACGAATGTGTGTCGGAAAGAGCTCCGATTTCACCACGGCATTGATAGAGGTGTAGCCCGTCAGGATGACAAACCCGAACGCCAAGATCGCAAATGCAACGGCACGGTCGGTTTGCTGAGGCAACCAGAGCAGTAGAACCCACGTGTACAACACGCCCCCCACACCGAAGAACACCAGCAACGATTTGCGACCGATGATGTCTGAGATCCAGCCGCCGAGTGGCTGAAGCAGCATTAGCAGCGTGAGTGCGGCCAGGTTGATGTAAGTCGCGTACAAAGGATTGTCACTGACAAACATGCTTTGGACGATCTTCGGGCCATTGATCGAATAGGTGTAAAACGCGACCGTTCCGCCGGCGGTGATCAGGAAGCACAAAAGTAGCGGGCGCCACTGGTGGAAAAACAGTTCATGCAGGGATCCGGAGGCTTTGGCGCCGCCTTTGCGTGCGTCTTCAATCGCTTCAGCTGATAGCGATTCATCCATCGTCTTGCGCAGCCACCAAACACCGATGGCCGCCAGGCCGCCTATACCGAAAGCAACGCGCCAGCCCCAATCTGAAATCTGCGTGGCATCAAACGATGTCAGCATGAAGAGCAAGAGCAGTTGCGCCAAGACATGGCCGCCAACCAGCGTGACGTAATGAAACGAGGAGAGGAAGCCGCGATGCCCGCGGATCGCCGACTCGGACATGTACGTGGCACTGGTGCCATATTCGCCGCCTGTGGCGAAACCTTGCACAAGACGGGCCACGACCAAGATCACTGCGGCTGCCGCACCGATGCGGTCTACCGACGGTGTCACGGCGATAGCGAAAGAGCAGGCGGCCATCAGGGTGATGGACACCGCCAAGGCTTGGCGGCGACCATGGCGGTCAGCAAAACGACCGAAATACCACGCGCCGATCGGCCGCATCAGAAACGTGACGGCGAAGATCGCCCAGATGAACAATGTGGCGTTTTTGTCGTCCGGCCGGAAAAACTTCGATTCGAAGTAGGTGGCGAAGACCGAATACACGTAGACGTCGTACCACTCCACCAGATTGCCGGCGGAGCCTTTCAGTGTGTTCGAGACCGAGCGCGAAAGGGAGGAGGGGGAGCGCGTGGGTTCAAACGTTTTTTGCACGGATTCGAGTCCTAGGAATTGTTTTCAAATACCGCCAATTGCGCCGCAAACGCGCGCTGATACGCTGGCCTGGCCTCGCCACGCTTCACATAGTCGGCCAAGTTGGCGTGTGCTTCGACTATACCGTGACCATCCAGTCGTCGAAGCACGGTCACCATCAACAGGTCGCCGGCAGAGAACTCGCCATCCAACCATTCCGCCTCGCCGAGTCTTGAAGACAGTTGTGAGAGTCGATTTCGAACCCGCTCTTCCAACATGGGCTGGCGTTACTCGAACCACGGCTTATCGCGTTCAAACAATTTGGCCATGCCGAATTCGATAATCGGGGGTTCCATCGTGTTCAGTGCCGCAAACATCCAGGTGATCGCACGCGAACGCGCATCAGCATCGACGGGCAGCAGTCCTTCATGCGTTTCCGCAATGCGCAGAATGATGCCGCCGGACTCGAACAAGGTCAGCGCGCCTTCTTCATAGGTCGGGATTTGGCCGAAGGGATGTAGCGCCATGTGCTCGGGTGCTTTCATTTCCGGAAAGCTCACCAAACGCACGTTCACCGCTTGACTCACTTCTTCAAGCGCCCAGCGAACGCGCATATCCCTCGCCAGACCGCGACCGCGGTCCGGCGACTGTTTGAATGCCGTGATCGTCGGAATCACGCTTTGAGCTCGTACACCGGTTGAAAACCACCGTAAATCAAACGCATGCCGTCAAACGGCATGGGATTCGATTGCGGATCCATGCGCGGATCTTTCGTGTCCATCATCTTTTTCATGCCCGCATCACGTGTCGCTTTGTCAGGCCATTCAATCCATGAAAACACCACGGACTCTTCGTCGGTGGCTTTGACGGCGCCGAAAAAGTCCGTGACCTTGCCGCGTTGGACATCATCTCCCCAACATTCCACCACCCGTGTCGCGCCGAACTCGATGAAGATCGAATCGCCTTTCTCGCAATGGGCAATGAATTTTTCCTTGTTGGCGGTCGGCACCGCGATAATGAATCCATCGATATAAGCCATGCGGTTTTCTCCGGCGGGGAGGCTCGATTCTATGCGGCGTTGCGTGACAGCCAAACTGAATGCGACCGGGGGATTTTGACAGTGGCGTCGTGTGAAACGGCGCGGGACAGCCGTTTGCGATCATTTGGTCAATGGCACAAATTTCTGAAAGCCGGCCCATTGTGGTCGTGATCAACAAGCAAGCTCTGACCGCTCAGCATTTGGATTCCGATGAAGTCCTCAGGGCTTTCGTTTCGCGTGGTTGCGATGCGCGCGTCCACAGAGTCGAGGGGTCCGAAATTGCTGGCATCGTGCAAAGTGCATTGGACAGCGGCATCCGCAGTTTTGCCGCAGCCGGTGGCGATGGCACAGTCAATGCGGTAGCGACGGCACTGATCGAAACGGAAGACGCAGCATTGGCGCTCATCCCCACTGGCACACTCAACCACTTTGCGCGCGACCTCGGCGTACCGACCGATCTCGACCAAGCCATCGAGGTCATCGCGGCTGATCACAGACGCCGTATCGACGTGGCCGAAGTCAACGGACACCTGTTCTTGAACAACTCGAGCATCGGTCTGTATCCGCAAATGGTCGCGAGCCGGGAAACTTTGCAAAAGCACCGCAAGCTCGGCAAATGGACTGCGATGATGCGCGCGGGTTGGTCCGTGCTGCGCCATCCCCAAACTTTTCATCTGACGCTCTGCGTCAATGGTCAAAACATCCAGCGGCGAACGCCATTTGTTTTTGTCGGAAACAATGACTATCAAATTGAAGGCTTGCAATCCGGAGGGCGCAATCGGCTCGATGAAGGCGTGCTGGCGATCTATGTGGTTCGCCAGCGTGATCCTTGGGGTTTGGTGCTGCTCGTCGTCCGCGCGATGCTTGGCAAGATTGTTCACGGTCGCGACTTGGATCGAATTATTGCCACGTCTTTATCGGTTGAATCACGCCATCCTTCCGCGCTTGTCGCGCGCGACGGCGAGGTCGACACACTCACCATTCCGTTGCGGTATCGGATCCGTCCCCGGTCACTGACTGTGATCGTGCCGTTGACCTCGGAGAGTCACTGATGCGTACGATCGTGCATGTCTCGGATCTACATTTCGGTGCGGTGGATCCAACACTGCTTTCGCCACTGCGTGAAGCCATCTTGGGCATCCGTCCGGATGTTTTGGTGGTGTCCGGCGACCTCACCCAGCGCGCACGGAAGTCACAGTTCGAAGCCGCGCGCGCGTATCTGGCCACCTTAGATCTGCCGCAAATCGTGGTGCCGGGAAATCACGACATTCCGCTCTATGATCTGGTGCGGCGATTCTTTTCACCGTTGACAAGGTTTCGCAAGTTCATTTCGAACGAAGCGCTCCCCGTTTTTTTTGACGACGAAATCGCCATCGTCGGTGTCAATACCGCGAGATCTCTGACGTTCAAAGGCGGTCGCATCAATGTGGCGCAGGTGCGCGCGGTTGCAGATCGCTTCGAAGGATTGCCTGAGGCGGTGACCCGCATCGTCGTGACCCATCATCCGTTCGAGGTTCCGCCGGGTGGCGACGAATCAGACGTTCTCGGACGTGCGCCGATGGCGATGGCCGAATTCGCGCGCGCTGAAGTCGATGTGTTCCTGTCCGGCCACCTCCACCTCAGCAATACTGTCACCACGGCCCAGCGCTATCGCATCGAAGGCTTCGCGGCGATCGTGGTCCAGGCGGGTACGGCCACATCGACGCGCGAGCGCGGTGAACAGAATGCCTTCAACGTTCTGCGTATCGGCCGAAATGATCTGCACATTCAAACACTGGCGTGGGCGCCTTCGCAGGGCGCCTATTTGCCTAGTGCGGAAAAGTGCTTCACTTACCTGCGCGGGACCGGCTGGCATGCATCCAATGCGTGATGGATCAGCACGACGCATTGGGAGGCAAACAGCATCTTCGGTCCGAGCGAAATGGTCTTTGCACCCATTCGGGTCAAGCTGGGTATGACCTTTTTCGGCATCGGGATGTGGTCGGTCAACAAGAAGCACGGGTTGTCCGTAAGCGTCTGCTCACTGATGGGTGCACCTTTGGGATCCATCATGAACAGCTGGTGGTCGGCGGACAATTCCTGCACCAGGCGCTCGAAACTCACAGTTCGCACTTCGACCCCGGACTCCACCGGTCGGCTGGTTTCTTTGCCCATTCCGCGGGAAACGTCCAACGCCTTGGCGATTTTGCCCAGCAGGGCGCGCTCGTCGAAGCCGCCGATGTCGTGCATCTCATTGACATCAAAGCGAAGCGTGCGTGAATAGTCAGCGGTGCTTTCAAGCACCAGATAGACCACCACATCGGGGCGATGGGATTGCGCGACGAAGATGGCATTCATCAATGTATGGGCGAGGACCTCGGGATGTGCCTCCTGACCCACGGAAGCCAAAAGGCGTGTGCTGTCTGTGGGTGCCGCGCGTGCGCGGAGGACGAAAGTTCTCATGCGGGAATCGTCTCATTTCGAGACCTGGCACACAAATGTGACAATGGCACCAGACGTTCGAATCAACTTCCGATTCGGAGGGCTAAGATCAAATCACTCTTTTCTTGCGCGATGACGTTCATGCTGGTGTGTAGAAGAACAGCGGTGCTGATTTTTTTACTTTGCCTGCCGGCGATGGCTGCGGCGCAAGCACAGTCTGTGGCGGACATCATCGCGCAGACGCGTATGCACGGCTACGACGCGCCATCGACGCGGATTGCCGCTTTGGAGGCCGCCAAAGATCGTCCGGGCGAAAACGCCTCCGCGGAAGCAAAGCGCCAATATTTTGTCGCCCTCGGACAATTGGCTGCCGCCGCCGACAACGCCACGGCTTTCACGCAAGCGATTGATGGACTCGAGCAAGCCGGCCAATCCCAAGCTTGCAAGCCGTGTAAAGCGCAGGCCATGGTCCTACGTGCAAGCTGGGACCTGACCCGAAAAGGGGCCGCCACGACCTTGACCTTATTGACGCGTGCAGAGCAGGCGATGGGCAGCGACGCGCCACCCGATGCTTGGGCGCATTTGTACGCCGCACGTGCCCGCAACTACAGACTCGCCGGACACTACGCCAAATCCATCCAAGATGCGCTGAAGGCCCTGCGGATCGCCGATCAGCAAAAGAACGCCGCGCTACAAGTCGAGATGACGATCCTTCTCGCGTTGGATAATGCAAGCCTCGGCGACTTCCCTCGGGCAGACGCCTATATCAAGGAGGCCATCAGCCAGGCCACGCGCATCGGATTTGGTTTTCAGCTGGCCTACGGCTACCTCAATCTCGGCCATATCTACGCGCTTCGCAACAACCGCGAAGGCCAATACGAAGCATTGACCAACGCGCTACAACGCGCGTCCGCCGTGCCGGATTTGGCGGAGGTGCGGATGATTGCGCTGTCCAACATTGCCGACTACCACCTGCAACGCAATGAGTTCGAGACGGCCTTGGACTATGCCGTTCAAGCCGGCACTTTGGCGCGCTCGCTGGATGAACAGCGCAGCCTGGCCATCGCACTGACCAACGAAGGCATCGCGCTGTCGCATTTGGGTCAGTTGGACAAAGGCATTGAGCGCGTGCAGCAGGCCATCGCCATTGCCACGAAGATGCAGAACAGCGAGCACGTCATTGGCATGACGAAAGAGTTGATCGGCATTTACGAGCGGAGTGGTCGCTATAAAGAGGCGGTCGACGCCTTGCACCGGGTCGCGGAGATGGAAAAAACGCTCACCGCCCAGGAGCGCCAGCGCGACGTGCTGGCGCTGCAGGAAGAGTTTGCGGTTGAGCGAAAGCAACAAGAGATTGATCGCTTGTCTGCGATTAATGCGCAACAAAAGGCGTTGGCGGAAGCCAGAAATGCTCAACGCTGGATGTGGCTGGTCGTTGCCGTTGCCTTGGCCATCGCCGCGTTTTATTTGGTGCGGCGATTGCGTGGCGTCCGATCGGCCAATCGCCGATTGAGTCGCGCCAACGAAGTGTTGGAAGAACAGACGGCGCGTGATCCGCTGACCGGCACCTACAATCGCCGTCACTTTCAGAATTTGTTGCAGCAAGCGGCCGCAGGGCTGCCCAAGCACGAGCTGAGAACACCTCAGCCGTTTTTGAGCCTCGTTGTTCTCGACCTCGATCATTTCAAACAGATCAATGACTCCTTTGGTCACGACGCGGGGGATGCCGTGTTGATTGAGGTCTCCCGCCGGATGCGCGACTTGGTCCGTACCGAAGATTCGGTGGTGCGTTGGGGTGGCGAGGAATTTGTTTTGGTCTTGCCCGGCACCGGCGCGGATGGTGCTTGCACCGTCGTCTCGAAGGTCTTGGCGGCGATCGGCTCAACCCCGGTGCGCTACAAGTCGGGATCCATTCCGGTCACGGTCTCTGCCGGCGCCACCACCATCCCGGAGACCGGCGTCCGCGCTTGGCGATTTGCCTTGCAGATCGCCGATTTGGCCTTGTATCGCGCCAAGGGCGGGGGGCGCAATCACGCTGTGTGCGTTTCACTAATAGATGAACGGGCGCTGGCGGAGACTGAAGAGGAAATCGATCTGGATCAGGCGCAGGCGCAGGGTCATTTGCGCCTTCGCGATGTGGCAGGTCCGGGTGTGGGGACGTCGTGAGCCCGTGATGCGACGGGTGTAGGATGGAAAAAATTTTCCGGAGCGTTCCAATGAACAGAGCGACGTCGGCGACGACGGCAGTGCTGACCAGTGATATACCGCCTGCCGACGCGCATGTTCAGGATGTCATTGAGAACGCCGGCGTGTACAAGACACTGCTTGAATCCACCAACGCCATTCCGTGGAAAATCAATTGGGCAACCATGGAGTTTGCCTACATCGGTCCACAGATCGAGTCCTTGCTCGGTTGGACGCCTGACTCGTGGAAGACCGTGGATGATTGGGTCAACCGGATGCATGTGGAAGACCGCGAGTACGTTGTGAACTTTTGCGTGTCGCAATCGAAGGCGGGCGTCGACCATGAGGCCGATTACCGGGCGCTGAAACCGGACGGAAGCTACGTATGGATACGGGATGTGGTCCACGTGGTTCGCAACGAGATGGGTGAGGTCGAGAGCCTCATCGGCTTCATGTTTGATATCAGCGAACGCAAGGCGATTGAAAACGAGATGCAGCGACTCAATCAGGAGTTGGAGCATCTGTCCTTCACAGACGGCCTGACGGGTATTTCAAACCGTCGATTGTTCGACACGCGCCTTGAGTCCGAATGGGCGCATGCCTGTACCAGCGGTTTGCCGGTGTCATTGATCGTTCTCGACATCGATCATTTCAAGAACTTCAATGATATTCACGGGCACATCGCGGGCGATGATTGTTTGAAGCGTGTTGCCGGTGCATTGCTTTCTGTCGCACGGCGTTCAAGTGATGTGGTCGCGCGTTTCGGTGGCGAAGAGTTCATTGTGCTGTTGCCGGACACCAACCAGGAAACCGCGTACGCGCTCGCGCAAAGTTGCGCTGCGCAAATCGCGAAGCTGGAAATTCTGCACGGCGGTTCCGATGTGAGTGAATTCGTCACGGCGAGTTTCGGTGTGGGCACGGCGCGCGCCTGCGAACGTCTGTCGCCTGAAATGTTCGTCAAAGATGTGGACCGCGTGCTCTATCGCGCCAAGACATCCGGCCGGAACACCATCGCTTTGCGTGACGCGGAGGTCATGCCATGAACAAGAACACTGTCTGCCTGTGGTACGTAAGCGACGCGGAAGAAGCGGCGCGTTTCTATACCGGTCTCTTCCCTGACAGCAGCATGGGCAAGGTCCATTACGCGCCCTCCGACTATCCGGGAGGCAAGCAGGGCGCTGCGCTGACGGTGGATTTCACCGTGGCTGGGATTCCGTGCATCGGCTTGAACGGCGGCGATGTGTTCAAACACAACGAGGCCTTTTCGTTCCAGATTTCAACCGAAGATCAGGCCGAAACGGATCTGTATTGGAACGCCATCGTCGGCAATGGCGGCGAAGAAAGTCAGTGCGGCTGGTGCCGCGATAAATGGGGCATCAGCTGGCAGATCACCCCGCGCGCGCTGACCGAAGCCATGATGCAAGGTGGCGACGTTGCCAAACGTGCGTTTGAAGCCATGATGCCGATGAAGAAAATCGACGTGGCGGCAATCGAGGCCGCCGTGCGCGGCTGATCCGAAAGCCCTTAGTGGTAACCGCTTCCCCCTTCAATCTTCCCGCGGAACACACGGTAGGACCATGCCGTGTATCCCAGGATGACGGGTAGCAAAATCACCAACCCGACGAACACGAAGCCTTGCGACGAGGGTGGTGATGAAGCCTCCCACAAACTCAAGGAAGGCGGGACGATGTTCGGCCACAGCCCGATGAGGAGCCCAATGAAGCCGAGTGCAAACAGGGCATAGCTCAGTAAGAACGGCCTGGCATCGTGGCTGCGCATGGCAGCGGCCCGCCATAGCATGACGGCACAAACCAACACGGCGATCGGCATCGGCGATAACCACAAGAAGCGGTTGCCCTCGAACCAACGGGCCATGATGCGCGAGTCCAAGAAGGGCAACCAAGAGCTCACCAAACCAATGAACGCCAACATGGCGACAATCAACGGTCGAATCCATTCGCGCGCACGGCGGCGCAGATTGCCTTCGGTTTTCAAGATCAACCACGAGGCGCCGAGCAACGCGTAGCCGAACACCAAGGCGACGCCGGTTGTCATGGCAAACGGACTGAACCACGCAAAGGTCGTGCGCGCCTGTTGCGGATCTGCCGGCAATCCCTGCACGATGGCACCCAGCATCAAGCCTTGGGCGAACGCGGCCAAGATCGAGCCCGCCGCAAATGCAAATCCCCAATGGCGTTTGCTGCGCACCGCTTTGAAGCGAAACTCAAACGCCACGCCGCGGAACACCAGTGCAATTAACATCAGCAGCACAGGCAAGTACAGGTTCGACAGAATGATGGCGTAGGCACGCGGGAACGCCGCCATCAAGCCCGCACCGCCCAAAACCAACCAGGTTTCGTTGCCGTCCCAGATGGGTGCGGCCGTGTTCATCATGTCGTCGAGTTGCGCTTCGTCCCGCGCAAACGCCGCCAAGATGCCGAGACCCAACACAAAACCGTCCAGCAGCACGTACATCATGACGCCGAATGCAATGACGCCGAACCATGCGACAGGCAGCCACTCGCTCATTTCAGATCTCCTGCTGCGCCATCCAGTTTTTCATCCGGCAATGACATGGGGCGCGCCGGGGTTTTTTCGCCATCCCCGGTGTGTTTCGGGGGTTGCGGCACCGGGCCAACCAAAAGCAATTTGCGCAAATACCACATGCCTGAACCGAAAACCACGGTGTACGCGAGCGCATACACAATGAGTGAGCTCATGACGGCGGCACGCGTGATTTGCGGGCTGAGTGCTTCGCTGGTGCGCAGCAGTCCGTAGACGACATAGGGCTGTCTTCCGATTTCAACGACGTACCAACCCGCCAAGAGCGCAATGAAGCCGGTTGGGCTCATCCAACGCCACGCGGAAAGAACCCATTTGGATTGCATCAAAGTGCCGCGCTTCCATGCCCATAGCGAGGCAATGACAAGCAGCAACATCAAGCTGCCCAAACCGACCATCACCCGGAAAGCAAAAAAGACCGGTGCCACCGGTGGCCGTTCGCTCGGCGGTACCGCAGTCAGGGGCTGAATGGTGCCATTCCAGTCGTGCGCAAGAATCAATCCGCCGAGGCGCGGTACGGCGATCTCGGCACGATTGCGCTCGGCTTTTTCATCCGGCAAGGCGAACAACACCAACGGCGTCCCTTCGCCCGGCTGGCTTTCATGCCAATGCGCTTCGATCGCAGCCAGCTTGACCGGCTGGTGCTCGCGCACATTCAAGCCGTGCAGGTCACCCACGAATATTTGCAAAGGCACGGCAATGGCGGCAAATACCACGGCGTGTCTGAGCATTTTCTTCGCCGGTTCCTGGTGCACGCCGCGCATCAAGTACCAAGCGGAGGTCCCACCGATCACGAGGCAAGTGGTGATGAAGGCAGCCAAAATCATGTGGGCGAGGCGATACGGCAGCGACGGATTGAAGATGACCTGCCACCAGTTGGCTACTTCAAACACGCCCTGCGCATTGATGAAATGACCCTGGGGTGTTTGCATCCAACTGTTGGCGGAGGTGATCCAGAAGGTGGAGATCAGCGTGCCGAGCGCCACCATGCAGGTCGCAAAGAAATGCACGTTGTCCGACACGCGCTTCCAGCCGAACAGCATGACCCCGAGGAATCCAGCTTCCAGGAAGAACGCGGAAAGCACTTCATAGTTGAGTAACGGGCCCAAGACGTTGCCGGCCTTGTCGGACAAGATTGCCCAGTTCGTGCCGAACTGGAAGCTCATGACAATACCTGTGACCACACCCATGCCGAACGACACGGCAAAAATCTTGAGCCAGAAGAAATAAATGTCGCGCCAGAAGGAATCTTTGGTTTTCAGCCATCGCCATTCGACGAATGCCAGCCAATGTGCGAGCCCGATGGTGAAAGCGGGGAACAAGATGTGGAAACTGATGACGAATCCGAATTGGATCCGGGAAAGCAAGAGAACGTCCAACGTAGGACTCCATGCGCCAAGTTCACCCCGCTATTTTCACAGAGTCAGTACGTGAATTGGGCGATCTTTGCACTTTCGGCACGAATTTTATTGGAAATCACGCCGTCTGCCACAGAGACGGCAACTGCGAGGGTGAATCCATGCGAACGCAACCGGCGTTGAAACAGCTCTTTACCAGTGCGGCGCTGCCGCTGTTCTTGGGTGCGGCCTTGTCCGACTGTGCGTATAAATCTTCCTACGAAATTCAATGGATGAATTTTTCGTCTTGGCTGATTATCGGCGCGTTGGTGTTTGCGACGTTGGCCATTATTGCGACGCTCGCGGACGGTGGTCAGCTTCGCGCTGCGGGCAGTCGTCGCTGGATATCGCTGATCGTTCTGCTGGTTGTTTGGATTCTTGGCGTCATCAATGCGTTTGTTCACGCGCGTGATGCGTGGGCCATGATGCCGACGGGATGGGTCTTGTCGCTGGTGTGCGCTGTTCTGGCCTGCATCGCAACGTGGTCCGTTTATTGCAACGATCGTTCAGGGGGTGCGGCATGAATCGTCTGAAGTTGGTTTTGTCGATTGCATCGGTCAGCGCGATTTCCGCCTGCGGCGGGCAAGCACCCGATGCGGCGCAATATGGCGCGAATCCGGTCTTGCCGAAAACCGAACGCGGGCTGCTGCCGAGCATGGAAATCGCCCAACCTGCCGGTTGGGACGGGAAGAAGCCGGTGGTGCCACAAGGCTACGAAATTTCTGCGATTGCGACCGGCTTGGGCATTCCCCGCCAAACTCTGATTTTGCCTAACGGCGATATTTTGGTGGCCGAAGGCAAAGGTGGCCACGCACCCGTTCTGAAACCCAAAGACCTTATCGCGGGAAAGATCAAGGCCAAGGGCACGACTTCTGAGAAATCCGGCAATCGGCTCACGCTGTTGCGCGACGCGGACGGTGATGGCAAATACGAGCTCCGCACGGTATTTGCTGAGGGATTGGATGCGCCTTACGGTCTCGCCTTTGCCAATGGAAAAATTTACGTGGCGGAGCAAGGCGCGCTGCGAAGCTTCGACTATGTCGACGGTCAAACGCGTGCTGCCGGCGCCCCGCGCTTGTTGACGGTGCTGCCGTCTCGAATCAATCACCATTGGACCAAATCTTTGACGGTCCGTCCTGACGGTCGATTCTTGTACGTCGGCATCGGTTCGAACAGCAATGTGGGTGAGCGCGGACTGGATGTTGAAGTCGATCGCGCTGAGGTTTGGGAGGTCGATGCACAAACCGGCGCACATCGTCCCTATGTGACCGGAATTCGCAACCCCACGGCGCTCACGATCCAGCCCGGAACTGATACGGTGTGGGCGGTGGTCAATGAACGCGACGAATTGGGGCCGAACTTGGTGCCGGACTACTTGACCGCCTTGAAAGACGGCGCTTTTTACGGATGGCCCTACAGTTATTGGGGAAAGAACGTCGACGTGCGTGTCATGCCGCGCAATCCCGACAAAGTGGCGACAGCAATTGCGCCCGACTACAGCTTGGGTTCGCATCGTGCGGCCCTGGGGGTTGCGTTCTCGAATGCCGCCATGGGCGCAAAGTTTTCTGAGGGTGCGTTTGTGGGCGAGCACGGCAGTTGGAACCGGAATCCGCCGGTGGGTTACAAGGTCGTCTTTGTGCCGTTCTCAAATGGCAAACCGGCAGGTGAGCCCGTGGATTTTGTGACCGGTTTTCGCGGTGATGACGGCAAGACGCGTGGTCGCCCGGTGGGTGTGACCGTGGATCCGAAGGGCGCCCTCATCGTGGCGGATGACTTGTCGAACACAGTGTGGCGTGTGACGCCTGCGCGATAACGCTTAACTCGCAGAAGTCGAAGTGTCGGGTGTCACGGGAATCAGTTCGGACACCTCGACCACACGGTCGCGCCCCGATTCTTTGGCGCTATAGAGCGCCGCATCGACCTGATGCAACAAGGTTTCAATGGATTGCGAAGCCTGTTCGTCCACAACGACCCCCACACTCGTGGTCAATTGCGCCGTTTGTTTGTCGGGCAGGAGGATCGGCGTGTCGGAGAGCACATTGCGAATGCGCTCGGCGAACTCCACGGCTTTCTCCTTGTTCATGCCGCACATGAGAATGAGAAATTCCTCGCCGCCCCAGCGGCCAACAAAATCCGCGTTGCGAGCGGCGCGCTTGAATCGTTGCGCCGCTTCAATCAACACGGCGTCGCCCGCTTCATGACCATGGATGTCATTGACCGCTTTGAAGTGGTCGAGATCCGCCATGATCAATGCAACGGGCAAACCGAGCTTTTGACAGTGCTCGATTTTCGGCTTCGCGACGGTCAAGAATCCGCGACGATTGAACAGACCGGTGAGCGGGTCGCTTTGCGCCAAGCGCATAGTCAAGACATGATCGATGCGGTCTCGCCGCAGTCGCAAACCCAACGCCATTGCCCAGATTGTCGCTTCGATGAGCACACCGATTTCCACGGCGTGAAAGGTGTAGGCATTGAAGGGAAGATGACCGACAACGGCTTGGCTGGTGATCGCAAGACCGGTCAGGCGGGCAAGCGACGCGGTGAGGAATGTCCCAGCTAGATCGCGTGATTTGCGTACCGCGAAGACGCCAAGCGAGACCTCGAGCAAGGTGAAAACCAAGAGGAACGGCAACGACAACAACAGGGCGACGCGATCAAAGTCCAACGCGATGACAATGCCCATGAAGGTGAGCACGATGCGTGTGGCCCACTTCAAAAACGTGTCGAATCTTGGTGCCCAAGCGCGTGAGGAGAGGAACTCGCGTGCGAACCACAGACCGCTACTTGCAAACAAAGCCATCCCCGAAAGGATCATGAAACGCGCAAGACGTGGCGTGTCGGGCCACAAGGTGGTGGAGCCGACGCCCGAATATCCCATGTGCATGAACAGGTAGGTCGCGACATAGAACACATAGCGCCCTTGCGCCGCATCTTTCAGTGCAAACCAGAGCAAGGCATAGGTCAAAATGAGCGCCATCAAGAAACCATGGATGACGCCGTTCCATCCGCCGGCGCGTGACTCCAGCTTTGCAGTGAGCGGCATGGGAACCACGCGCATCTCCATCGCCGCCGAGGCGTTGCTCTTGATGCGCACGAACAGTTCGCTGGTGCCGTTTGGTAGCGTCGCGTCAAATCCGTAACCAAGTCCGGGTCGCAAATCCTTGGCGGGTGAAACTCTCAATCCGCCGGCCCATTGCTGCATGCGCCCGTCGGGGCTTCGCAACCACGCGTCCAAACGGCCGGTCCAACCTTGCGCCAAGTAAATTCGGTAGTTACCGGCCGGCCCGGCATTTTGAATGCGCATGTGCATCCAAGTCGGCGGCGCCAAATGACCGAAGTTGGGAACTTCGTCTGTCGACGGTTTGAATTTGCCCGCTGCGTAGGCCTGCGACGCTTCTTCCAGCGTTAGCGGCGTGCCGCGCGACTCGGGGAGAAATTGAACGGATCGGCCGAGCCTGTCGAATGCCCGATCGTCGTTCCGGACTTCAACTCGCGTCTGGGCGAGGGCGCCGACACTCATCAGCAGCATCAGCACCAACAGACATGACTGGAGCTTGCGGCATGCATGCGTCGCACGAACCCGACTCATCGCGACCCCCTGTCTCGGTAGAACCGTTTCCCAGAATGGCACGTTTCAGTAGTTCCAGAATCAGAATTGTTCTCTGTTCGCAGCCGGTTCGCTAGACTGACAGGACAAGCAAACGGATGGATAACGTGGACACGATGATCGGTCAGCCGGGGCAACCTTGGGGCGACGCTGAAAAAAGCGCATGGCGCGCATCGCGCCGTCAGCAACGCAGCTATGCCGAGGCGGTTGTGCCCCGAATTGAAGCGTTGCGCGCACAATTCGTCGTGGATCAATACGGCATGCTTGACTACGGTGGGGACGGCCGGTTTCCGCTCTATGTGCTGAAGTCGAAAGACTGGCGCAAGGAGCTCCCGTACGCACTGGTGACCGGCGGCGTCCATGGCTATGAGACCAGTGGCGTCGAGGGTGCATTGCAGTTTGCGCAACGGCACGCCTCGGATTTCGACGGCCGTTTGAATCTCGTCATTGCCCCCTGCGTCAGTCCGTGGGCCTACGAGCGCATCCAGCGTTGGAATGCACTGGCGTTGGACCCCAACCGGAACTTCATCGACAACAGCCCAGCCCCGGAGTCCGCCGCGTTGATGCGCTTGGTGGCGGGTCTTGAAGGCGAATGCGCCGTGCATATCGATCTTCACGAAACCACCGACACGGACGAAACCGAGTTCAGGCCCGCGTTGGCTGCGCGCGACGGCAAACCCTTCGAACCCGGCACCATTCCGGATGGCTTTTACGTGGTCGGCGATACGCCGAACCCGCAATTGGCATTTCAATCCGCGGTGATTGAGGCCGTGCGGCCGGTCACCCATATCGCGCCCGCGGATCCCGACGGCACCATCATCGGCTCGGAAGTCGTGGCAGAAGGCGTGATCTTGTACGACTTCAAAGCGCTCGGACTGTGTGCGGGTGTGACCGATGCACGGCTCACCACCACGACGGAAGTCTATCCGGACAGCCCGCGCGCGACGCCCGAGCAGTGCAATGACGCACAAGTCGCCGCCGTCATCGCCGCGCTGGAATTCGCGTTGAAGTAAGCAGGTCACTACAATGCACGTCTGTTTTCAGGCGTGTAGTGCATGGCCACCGATCTCGTAACCGTCCAGGATGTGGTCGTCAGCATTGGCGATCTGCATCTCCTCGACCACATCAATTTCCAGATCCAATCGGGCGAGCGCATTGCGTTGATCGGCCGCAACGGCGCCGGCAAGTCCACATTGATGAAGCTCCTGTCGGGGGAGCAACGTGCAGACGAAGGCGAAATCCGCAAAGGGCAGGGCGTGCGTGTGGCGCACATGCGGCAGGAAGTGCCACATGGCACCGATGGCGATGTGTGGGAAGTCGTCACCCAAGGCTTGGGACAACTGGGCGAATGGTTGGCTGAATTCCACCATCTGAGCCACGCGGAAGAGTTCGACATGGACGCCTTTGCCGAAGTGCAGGCGAAAATCGAAAATGCCAACGGCTGGGCGCTCGACCAACGCGTGACCGAAGTGCTGCAAAAACTCGAGCTGGACGGCGATGTGCCGTTCAATGCCTTGTCGGGTGGCTTGAAGCGACGCGCACTACTGGCGCAAGCATTGGTCTCGCAACCCGATGTATTGCTGCTCGACGAGCCCACCAACCATCTGGATATCGAATCCATCGATTGGCTGGAAGGCTTCCTGCGCTCGTGGCAGGGGGCATTGGTGTTCATCACGCACGATCGTCGCTTTCTGCGCTCGCTTGCCACGCGCATTCTTGAGCTTGATCGTGGTCAGCTCACGAGTTGGCCGGGCGATTGGGCCAACTATGTGCGACGTCGTGAAGAGCGCGCCAACGCTGAGGCGCAAGCGAATGCGCGCTTCGACAAATTGCTTGCGCAAGAAGAAGTCTGGATCCGTCAAGGTATCAAGGCACGTCGCACGCGTGATGAAGGCCGCGTGCGACGCCTGAAGGCCCTGCGCGAAGAGCGTGCGCAACGGCGGAACGTGCAAGGCAACGTCAAACTCGAGACATCCAACGCGCAAGCGTCCGGCAAGAAGGTGATCGAGGCGAAAGCGCTGCATTTTGCCTATGGCGACCGGGTTCTGATCGACAATTTCTCCACCGTCATCATGCGCGGTGATCGTATCGGTTTGATCGGTGCGAACGGCAGCGGCAAATCGACGATGCTCAAATTGCTTTTAGGTGAGTTGCAGCCGACGCGCGGTGAAGTCTTGGCGGGCACCCAACTGCAATTGGCCTACTTCGACCAGCATCGTGCGACCTTGCGCGAAGACTGGACGGCATTGGAAAACGTCGCCGAAGGCAGAGAAAGCGTCGAAATCAACGGCCGGCAAAAACACGCTATCGGCTATCTGCAGGATTTTCTCTTTACGCCCGACCGTGCGCGCGCGCCGATTTCAAAATTATCGGGTGGTGAACGCAACCGTTTGTTGCTGGCAAAACTTTTTGCACAACCGTCCAACGTGTTGGTTATGGACGAACCGACCAACGATCTCGACGCCGAAACCTTGGAGCTTCTCGAAAGCTTGTTGATGGACTATCCGGGCACCCTGATCGTGGTCAGCCATGACCGCGACTTCCTGGACAACGTGGTGACCTCCACGGTGGTGATGGAAGGCGAGGGGCGTGTGAATGAATACGTCGGCGGCTACAGTGATTGGGAACGTCACCGCGATTCCCTGACTGCGGCCAAGCCGGTCCCGGCAAACACCAAGGCCGCCGAAGTGCCTGCGGTTCCGGTGTCGGCGGCGCCGGTCGCCACGAAGCGCAAGCTCACTTTCAAGGAGGCGCGCGAGCTCGAGGAATTGCCCAAGCGCATCGAAGCGCTGGAAGAATCGATCGCGCGCATGTCCGAGGCCATGAACGATCCCACGTATTTCCAGCGGGACAGCCAAGACATTCAAGCCGACCAAACGGCTCTCGCAAATGCACAAGCCGAGCTAGAAGCCGCCTATGCGCGCTGGGAAGCCTTGGATAGTTGACTACAATGGAATGGTTTCCCGCCGGGCTGTTGAATGAAGCGTTTAGAGAGTTATGTCGATGAAGTCATCGCGCTGATCAATCAGCGCGCCTACGATGCCGCCGCAGAAATGGCGCGACAGTTGGTCGAAGCAGAGCCGAATGTTGCGATGAATTTGCATGTCTATGGCTTGGCATTGCTTTCGCAAGGACATCCCGAGCAAGCGGTTGAGGCGTTCAACCGTGCGGTCGCCATCGATGCGACGAATCCGGCCACATTCCTCAAGCGCGGTGACGCGTTGATGGCCTGTCAGCGGCATGTGCGTGCGCTCAAGAGTTACGAGCAAGCGATTCAACTGTCGCCGAAGTTTGCGGTCGCCTTTCAGGGCATGGGTGACGCAACCATGGCATTGGGAGATCTTGCCCGGGCCGAGAAGAACTACGAATCAGCGCTTTCGTTGAATGAAGGACTCCATGACGCGATGCTCGGACTCAGTGCCGTGCAATTGCAAAAAGGCGATGCCGACGCGGCAGTGCGCACCCTCGAAAGTCTCTTGGGGAAGAACCCCAAACATGCCCTGGCATGGGGAAGCCTCGGCAGTATCGCGTATCAGCTCGGTCGTTTCGAGGATGCCATCGAGAGCTATCAGCGCGCGATCGAGCTGAAGCCGGATTTCGCACCGATGTACGACAATCTCGGTATGGCCTTTATGGCCTTGGGGCGTCCGGAAGACGCCATCGCGCAACACAGCAAAGCCATCGAGCTTTCGCCGGACTTTGCTATCGCTTGGTCGCGACGTGCGATGGCCAAGCGCAGCATGGCGAACTATGCGGCGGCACTGGAAGACGCCGATGTCGGCGTGCAGAAGGACCCCGGCAATGCCATGGCGTTGAACATCCGCGGGATCATCCACGGTGACTTGGGGCGGTTTGTCGAAGCGCAGCAAGATCTACGCGCTGCCATCCAGGCGGCACCGGATGTGCCTGAATTCTGGAACAACATCGGTAGTGTGTTGATTGATCGCGGTCATTACGAACGCGCTGTGGAGCGTTTGGATCGCGCGATCGAACTGCGATGGAATTACGCGGAAGCGCATAGCAATCGCGGTTTGGCAATGCAAAATCTGCGCAAGTTTGATTTTGCCGAGAATGCATTTGATCAAGCGATCAAACACGCGCCACGCTTCCCGGAAGCCTATAAACGCCGTGCGAATCTGAAGCTCTTGCAAGGCGACTTCCAACAAGGTTGGCACGACTACCAAAACAGCTTGAACATGTATCGCCCCAAAGAGGGCGCGCAACACGCCATTCCGCGTTGGGAAGGGCAATCGTTGCTCGGCAAGTCGATTTTGCTCTCCGAGCCAAACGGATTCGGCGATCTATTCCAGTTTTGGCGCTATGTGCCGACCTTGATTGCCATGGGTGCCGATGTTTTCTTTCTCGGCGCGCCGCGCATTTTCCGATTGCTGCAGTCGAGCCAATACAACGTCCGGTACTTGGAACAATTCCCGGAAGGAAAGCAATTCGACTATCGAGCGGAGCTTTGGACGCTGCCGATGGCGCTTGGCACAGACGCGGGCAGCATTCCGGACGGCGTGCCGTACCTGCACGCGGAAAAGGACCGCTTGGAAACCTGGCAACGGATTCTGCCGCTCAGTACGCGCAACGTCGGCATTTTCTGGCAGGGAAGTACCAAGCGATGGATGGATCAATCGCGGTTTCTGCAGCTCGCGGATTTGTTGCCCTTGGCGGAAGTCCCAGGTGTGCGGTTGGTGTCGTTGCAACAGGGCGCCGGGGTTGAGCAAATCGACGCGGCCAAAGCCGATATGCGCCTGATTGTGCCGGACGAAAGCCGTGATGCCGACTATGCGTTCCTGGACACGGCAGCTTTGATTCAACGTCTGGACTTGGTGGTGACCGTGGATTCGGCCATCGCGCATTTGGCCGGCGCCATGGGTCGCCCGACCTGGGTTGCCTTGAAGAACGTGCCGGATTGGCGCTGGGGCTTGGAGGGCGACGCCAGCCCTTGGTATCCGCAAACCCGTTTGTTCCGCCAGCCGCGCCTCGGCGATTGGACGACGGTGATTGCGGATATGCGGGATGCCTTGCTGACCCGTCGCTCAGCGCGCTGAGAATTGACGCATTCGCAGGATGGCGTCTTGCATCTCTGCCAATCGGCTTTCCAAGGTTTCCGTACTGGCGGTGGCAGCATGGGATTGAAGCCAAAGGCGCCTGTTTAGCAAATCACGCATCGCGGTGTCCAGCGCGTCTTCCGCGTCCGTCGTGCCGAAGTCGGCCGATTGCAAGGCGGTGCGCGCCGCCCGAATCTCTGATTCAAGCGCGTCAGCGGCGTCCAGTGTCGCTCGTAGAGTGGACTGGCGGTGGTTGCTGCGGCGGTTTCTCAAGGCCATTGAGCCGGCAAAAAGCGCCATAATTGCAAGTAGCAGCCAGATTATTTTCTGCATCACGATCCCCAAGCGTCAAAACGCAGTGTCAACGTTCGCCGGAGCAGTTGCAATCCATTGAGATTGCAAGGGTTTGGATTTGACAGCAGCGCATTCAACCCCTACCATTTTGCGGCTTATGTCCCCGAATTTACCTGATCAGTTGGACCCGTGGCGCATGGTGAACCAGCGTCGGGCGTTCGAGGGCGTGGTGCCGTTGTCGAAAATGACCCGCTTGGCGAGTCTATTGACCGACACCGAAGGAGAGGTTCGTTACACGTTGGCGTTCGACACGGATTCGTTGCGAGTGCCGCATGCAGCCATTTCGATGACTGCGGAGCTGCCGCTGGAATGCCAGCGCACCTTGCAACGTTTTCTCTTGCCGGTCCACGTGGAGCAGCGCATTGCGCTGATTCGCGATGAAGCGGAGGAAGATGCATTGCCCGCCGGCTATGAAGCCCAGCTGGTGGAGCGTGATGCATTGGATCCGTTGGCCCTGCTCGAGGACGAATTGATTCTGGCCGTACCTGCCGTTCCGGTGAAACCCGGCACGGAAGAAATGTCCGCAGATTGGTTGCCGGAAGAAGAAGTGGTCGAGGCCATGAACCCTTTCGCCGCCTTGAAAGCACTCAAGAAAGAGACTTGATTCAAGTAGTAATGGTGTCGACGTGAATCGACATTCCGATTAACCAGGAGTTGTACCCATGGCAGTTCAAAAGTCCCGTGTTTCCCCGTCCAAGCGTGGCATGCGTCGCGCACACGATTCGTTGTCGGCGAAGCAACTTTCCACCGACCCGACCAGTGGTGAAACCCACCTGCGTCACCACGTGACCGCAGACGGTTACTACCGTGGCAAGAAGGTCATCCAAGTCAAATCCAAGATCGTCAGCGAAGATTGATCCGGTTTCCGTCGTCACCGACTGTGAAAACTGATCGCATCTATTCGCGCATCGCCGGTACCGGCAGCTGCCTTCCCAAGCGCGTCGTCACGAATGACGAATTGTCGAAGACGGTCGATACCAGCGATGAGTGGATTGCAACGCGCACCGGCATCCGCCAGCGTCATGTGGCGGGTGAGGGTGAAACCACCGTCAGTCTCTCCAAAGAGGCTGCGCTGCGCGCGATGAGCGCGGCAGGTGTGTCGCCCGACGACATCGACTTGATCGTTCTCGGCACCACCACGCCGAATTTGATCTTTCCGTCTTCCGCTTGCTTGCTGCAGGCGGAGCTAGGCATTGCCGGCTGTCCCGCGTTCGATGTGAACGCCGCATGCTCCGGCTTCATCTACGCGATGACCGTGGCAGACAATTTCATCCGCAGCGGTTCGGTGAAAACGGCACTCGTTGTCGGCGCTGAAACATTGACGCGCATGATTGATTGGACCGACCGCGGCACTTGCGTGTTGTTCGGTGACGGTGCCGGCGCGGTAGTGCTGAAGGCCGATAACGAGACCGGCATCCTGAGCACCCATTTGCATGCCGATGGCAGCAAGAAGGAACTGCTCTGGAATCCTGTCGGTGTGTCCGAAGGCTTCAAACCGGAAGAAGAGAACGCCGGCGTGCGCGTCTTGATGACGGGCAACGAAGTGTTCAAACATGCCGTCAAGGCGTTGGATTCGGTGGTTGAAGAGGCGCTCGAGGCCAATGGTCTCGATCGTCACGAAATCGATTGGCTGATTCCGCATCAAGCAAACCTGCGCATCATCGAAGCCACTGCAAAGCGTCTCGATATGCCGATGGATCGCGTCATCGTGACCGTCGACAAGCACGGCAACACCTCTTCGGGCTCTGTGCCCTTGGCATTGGACGAAGCTGTCCAATCCGGCAAGGTGCAACGCGGCCAATTGCTCTTGCTCGAAGCCTTTGGTGGCGGTTTCACCTGGGGCTCGGTGCTTCTGCGCTACTGATTTCCCCAGTCGGCGCGCATACCGACTCGTACAGACGCTGATTGCAAACGCCCATTATCATGGGCGTTTCGCATATTGGATGGTTTGAATGTCGCAGACTGATATCGCATTGGTCTTTCCCGGACAGGGCTCGCAGTCCGTCGGCATGTTGGCAGGTTTGTCCGATGCCTTCCCGTCGGTCAAGCAGACCTTTGAGGAGGCTTCCGACGGCGCAGGTGTGGACCTTTGGGCGCTGTCGCAACAAGGTCCCGACACACAACTCAACCGCACTGAATACACACAACCGGCTTTGCTCGCAGCGAGTATTGCCGTCTGGCGTGTTTGGCAAGCGCAAGGCGGTGCAACGCCCGCCTATCTCTCCGGACACAGCTTGGGGGAATACTCCGCGCTGGTGGCCGCGGGCGCGCTGTCGCTCAAGGACGGTGCGCACTTGGTGCGCATTCGCGGTCAATTGATGCAGGCAGCAGCACCCGAAGGGACGGGCGCCATGGCGGCGGTGCTCGGCGCTGATGACAGCGTGGTTGAAGAGGCCTGCAAGCAAGCTTCGGGCACGCATGTGGCGGTGCCGGCAAACTTCAATTCTCCCGGTCAAATCGTGATTGGCGGCGACGCGTCTGCGGTCGACAATGCCATTGCGTGGCTCAATGCCAATGGTGTCCGGAAAACCATCAAGCTACCCGTCAGCGTGCCCTCACACACACCGCTGATGCGCGAAGCAGCCAATCAGTTGGCCGAGACGCTCGCCGGTTTGTCCTGGCAGTCACCGGCGATTCCGGTGGTGCGCAACGTCGACGCCACGGTGGACGCGAATGTCGCTGCCATCCAGGACGCCTTGGTCCGTCAACTCTACCTGCCGGTGCAATGGACACGCTGCGTGGAAGCCTTGTCGGGCTTCGGCGTCACCCGCTTTGCCGAATGTGGGCCGGGCAAGGTGTTGACCGGTCTCATCAAACGCATCAAAAAAGAGGCCGATGCACGCGCCATCGGTAGCCCGGACGAATTGCAAACCGCCATCGAGGAATGGAACGCATGAACATGAAACCCCTTGAAGGTGAAGTCGCACTGGTCACCGGTGCAACCCGCGGCATTGGTGCCGCGATTGCCGATGAGCTTGCCGCACGTGGTGCGATGGTCATTGGTACAGCCACAAGTGAGTCGGGCGCGGCCGCGATCAGCGAGCGCCTGAAAGCCGCCGGCGGTGCAGGGCGGGTGTTGAACGTCACAGAAGCCGGCGCCATCGAAGCCCTCATTGACGCCGTGCAGGCCGAACATGGCGGTTTGAGCATTCTGGTGAACAACGCCGGCATTACCCGCGACAACCTGCTGATGCGAATGAAGGACGAAGATTGGCAGGCCATTTTGGATACCAACCTGACGTCCGTGTATCGCAGCAGCAAGGCGGTAATGCGCGGCATGATGAAGGCGCGCAAGGGCCGAATCATCAATATCGCGTCGGTCATCGGTGTGACCGGCAATGCCGGCCAAGCCAACTATGCCGCAGCCAAGGCCGGCATCATCGCGTTCAGCAAATCGTTGGCCAAGGAAATCGGTTCGCGCGGGATCACGGTGAATGTCGTGGCCCCGGGTTTCATCGAGACCGATATGACCCGGGATTTGCCGGACGAGGCCAAAGCCGCCATGGCCGAACAAATTGCTTTGGGTCGATTGGGCGCACCTGCTGATATCGCGCGCGCGGTGGCCTTTTTGGCCGGTCCGGATGCCAGCTACATCACCGGCGAAACCCTACATGTGAATGGCGGCATGTACATGCCGTGACCGCGCGCACGAGCCGCTCGGAAGTCGCGTTACCATTCGCCTGCGAATCGCGTGGTGTGGTTGTTTTGGACTACACTTCCCCTTTCTCACATTTATTTCTCCTCGGAGTAGCAACACATGAGCAACATTGAAGAGCGCGTCAAGAAGATCGTTGTCGAACAACTTGGCGTGAAGGCCGAAGACGTCAACACCAATTCCTCGTTCGTCGACGACTTGGGCGCTGACTCGTTGGACACGGTCGAACTCGTGATGGCACTCGAAGAAGAATTCGAATGCGAGATCCCGGACGAAGAAGCTGAAAAGATCACCACGGTTCAACAAGCCGTCGATTACGTCAAGGGCCACGTCAAGGCCTGAGTGTCGTAATGGATTGACCGCTTGGGGCCGCTTTGTGCGGCCTCACGCGTATCTGGACCTTTTTGGTCCATGTGAACGAATACAAGATTGATTGAAGGAAGGGTTTATGGCAAAGCGCCGCGTTGTTGTGACTGGCATGGGAATTCTTTCGCCCGTCGGTCTTGATTTGAAGACCAATTGGGATGCCATCAGCAATGGGCGATCGGGCATCGCAGAAATCACGCATTTCGATGCCTCGCTGTTTCCCACCCGGATCGCCGGTGAGGTGAAAGGCTTTGATCCTTCGCTGTGGATTCCGGCCAAAGACGTCAAAAAGATGGATCCCTTCGTGCATTACGGCGTGGCCGCTTCGCTGATGGCGATTCAGGACTCCGGCATCGTGATCGAAGGCGAAGCCGCCGAACGCATCGGCGTCGCGGTCGGCGCGGGCATCGGTGGTTTGCACGGGATTGAAGAAACCACACTGAAATTTGCTGCCGGCGGACCGCGCAAAGTGTCGCCGTTTTACGTTCCGAGCACCATCATCAACATGGTCTCTGGTCAGGTGTCGATCCTCACCGGAGCCAAGGGACCGAATATCGCGGCTGTGACGGCCTGCACCACGGCGACCCACAACATCGGTTTGGCCGCACGCATGATTCAGTACGGCGATGCCGACGCGATGATTTGCGGTGGCGCGGAATACGCCATCACGAATACCGCCGTGGCAGGCTTTTGTGCGATGAAAGCGCTGTCGACCCGTAACGATGATCCCACCGCTGCGTCGCGCCCGTGGGACGAGGGCCGCGACGGCTTCGTCATCGGTGATGGTGCCGGTGTGTTGGTCATCGAAGAATACGAGCGCGCCAAGGCGCGTGGTGCACGCATCTATTGCGAAATCACCGGTTTCGGCATGAGTGGCGATGCCTATCACATGACCGCACCCAGTGAGAACGGTGATGGCCCGGCGCGTTGCATGCTCGCGGCCATGAAGGACGCGGGCGTGAACGCTTCGGACATCGGCTATATCAACGCACACGGCACATCCACGCCGGCGGGTGATCTGGGCGAAACCTTGGCGATCAAGTCCGCCATGGGAGATTCGGCAAAGTCGGTGTTGGTGTCTTCCACCAAATCCATGACCGGTCACTTGTTGGGCGCGGCCGGGGGTGTCGAAGCCATCTACTCGGCCTTGGCGCTGCATACCGGCGTGATTCCGCCGACCATCAATCTCGACAACCCGTCGGAAGGTTGTGACCTCGACTACGTGCCGCACAGTGCCCGCGAAAAGCAAGTCGATATCGCCATGTCGAACTCGTTCGGCTTTGGTGGCACCAACGGCACCTTGGTATTGAAGCGCATCTAAGCATGTCGGTCGTGCCGCTCAGACGGCGGTTGCCCGGACGCATGGATCTGTTGCGGCTGCATTCAATGCAGCCGCAACGCTATCCGGTGTTGCTCGAGTCGTCTGCTGATGCCTTGGATGTCTCGGCGCGCTCGAATGCGCGTTGGGATTTTTTGTTTCTATGCGAAGGTGAGGGCATCGAAACCTCGCACGATGGCAGCACTTGTGATTTGTCGGGCCGGCCATTGCCCGGCGGTTTTTTGAACGCATTTGATTCGGCGTTCAAAAGCTGTCAGGTCGACCGCGTAGATGACACGGAAGATGGGCCGCCGTTCAAGGGTGGCTGGTGTGTATTCCTCGGCTATGAATTGACGCAAGAGATTGAGCCGGCCGTCAACATGCCGGCGTCGCCGACGGCGGGCGTGCGGGCCACGGCGCTGCGTGCGCGTGCAGCGATTGCTTACGACCACGAACGCGATGTCAGCTGGTTGGTGGCCGAGGCGGGCGGCGAGCCATTGCTCGACCTCATGCAGGCGGATTTGAACGCGTTGGAAAACGCTGATTCGCCGGTCGCGCAACTGCCTGCCTGCAGTGTCAGTGAAACCCCACCCGAGGCATTTACGGCCGGTGTTCGCCGTGTGCTGGACTATCTGGCCGCCGGCGACGTCTTCCAAGTCAATTTGTCACGCGCATGGGATGCGGTGTTCGACCAGCCATTGGCGCCGGCGGCACTGCATGCCGTTCTGCGCCAAGCCAATCCCGCGCCGTTCTCAGCGATCTTTGCGCGCGACTCCTGGGCGGTCGTCAGCGCTTCGCCGGAGCGATTGGTTTCGGTGCACGGCGATCGCGTTGAAGCGCGCCCGATTGCGGGGACACGACCGCGTACGAAAGACGACCCCGACGCCGCGCGTGTCCGCGAATTGGTGGGTCACCCGAAGGAACGCGCCGAGCACGTGATGTTGGTGGATTTGATTCGCAACGACATCGGACGGGTCAGCACGGGCGGCAGCGTCGAAGTCAACGAACTGATGACGGTTGAGTCGTTCGCGCATGTTCACCACATCGTCAGCAATGTCCGCGGAACGCGTATTCCGAAAACATCGCCGGCGGATGTGATCCGGGCGGTTTTCCCCGGCGGCACCATCACCGGTTGTCCGAAAGTTCGCTGCATGCAAATCATCGCCGAGCTCGAAGGGGAGGGGCGCGGTGCCTATACCGGCAGCATCGGTTGGATCAATCGCGACGGCGATCTCGACCTGAATATCTTGATTCGAAGTGCGGAACTGGATCTCCGCCGATCCAGCCTCAGATTTCGCACCGGGGCCGGAATTGTGATGGATTCAGATGCGGACAAGGAATTGGACGAAACCCGCGCCAAAGCCCGCGGCATGTTGAAGGCACTTGGCCAAGGTTGACGGTATCCTTGAACCATCCTGAGGACGATTCAAGCATGGTCAAAAACGCAACTGCCGCCCGCACGAAGGGCTTCAAAGGTCTCCTGTTCGTCACGCTGCTCGTGGCCCTTGTCGCGTTCGCCTTTGTCTGGCAGCACTACGCGTCGTTCTCGCGTACACCAATGAATAGTCCGACGTCGGCGCAGCGTGTCGTGGTCGAACGTGGCAACGGCATGCCGCAATTGCTGCGCAGCCTGCGCGCGCTCGGTATCACCTCCGGTTTCGATGTGGAATGGCAACTGCTGGCACGTCAGGTGGGGGCCGCGGGCAAATTGCAGGCCGGCGAATATGCCCTGAAGCCGGGCATGTCACCGTCGCAATTGTTGGTCGACATCCGTGATGGCAAAGTGGTGAGCTATCGCTTCACCATCATCGAGGGTTGGAATATCCGCGACTTGCGCGCGGCCTTGGCCAAGGCCCGTCCCTTGGTGTCCACCATTCAAGACATGGATGACGCGGCCTTGATGAAGGCCTTGGGTCATGCGGGGCAATTTGCTGAAGGCCGGTTCCTGCCGGAAACCTATCGCTACAACACAGGCGACACGGATTTGGCGGTGTTGAAGCAAGCCTATAAAGCCATGGATGCGGCACTGACCGAAGCGTGGAAGACCCGCATCCAAGGACTGCCATTCCAGAATCGCGACGAGGCGCTGACACTGGCCTCGATTGTGGAAAAAGAAACCGGATTGGCTTCTGAGCGCCCGATGATTGCTGGCGTCTTTGTCCGCCGTTTGCAAAAAGGCATGCGCTTGGAAACCGATCCCACCGTGATTTACGGCATGGGCAGTGAATACAAGGGCAACATCCGCAAAATGGATTTGCAGAAAGACACGCCGTACAACACCTACACGCGCACCGGTCTGCCGCCGACGCCCATCGCGATGCCCGGTAAGGATGCATTGAAAGCCGTCACCCGGCCTGCCGCCGGCGAGTCTGTTTTCTTCGTCGCGGCCGGCGACGGCACTGGGCGGAGTCTCTTTGCATCGACCTACGCCGAGCATCAAGCCAATGTGCGGGAATACTTGGCACGTTATCGCGCCGGCAATGCCAAAGGGCCGATGACCGGCACTGCCACCACCACCCCGGAATCGGGCGCCCAACCCGCTGCCACGCCAGCCACGGCGCCTGCGAGCACACCTGCGAAATGAGCTTGCACACCATCGTGTCGGCATCACGATTCGTTAGCCTTGAAGGGGGCGAGGGCGCGGGAAAGTCGACGGTCTTGAATGCACTCGCCGCCGCATTGCAGGAAACCGGCGAACAAGTGGTTTGCACGCGCGAACCCGGGGGCTCACCCTTGGCCGAACGCATCCGTGAGCTGTTGTTGACGCAAACCGATGACTCGCCTACTGCCGAAGCCGAACTGCTGCTGATGTTCGCTTCGCGCGCGCAGCATGTACAGCGTGTCATCGCACCCGCCTTGGCCTCGGGTGCGTGGGTACTGAGCGATCGCTTCACCGATGCCAGCTACGCGTATCAAGGCGCGGCGCGCGGCATTGATGTGTCGACCATTACGCATCTTGAAAAACGTTTTGTCGGTGTCCAACCCGGACTGACCTTGCTTTTGGATGTGCCCGTCGACGTGGGTCGCGCGCGTGCAAGCGGTCGCGGAACGCCGGACCGCATCGAGCGCGAGAAAGATGGTTTTTTCCAAGTGGTGCGCGATGCGTATGTCGCGCGCGCGCATGCGGAGCCGCAGCGGTTTCGCGTGGTGGATGCGACGCTTTCGCCAGTCGAGGTTGCAGGCGCGGCGGTGGCCCACTTACAGGCCTACATGGGCGATATTGCGTGATGGCCGCCTTAACTGATTGGCAATCGGAAACCTACACCGCCCTGCGCGATGCGCATGAGCGGGGTCAATTGGGCCACGCCACCTTGCTGACGGGTCCTGCGCAAATCGGCAAACGACTTGTTGCAGACACATTGGCTGCCTACATTCTTTGCCATCAACCGCAATCAGGGTTTGCTTGCGGGCAGTGTCGCGCATGCCAGTTGCGTCTGGCCGGCACCCATCCGGATCTGCGTGTTGTCACCTTCGAGTTGAACAAAGAAGGGACAAAGCTGCG